>CAMTWL010000009.1:0-31448 GCA_947085435.1 uncultured Phycisphaerae bacterium | reverse complement strand
ATGGGTATGCGCGCCGCGTACCGGGGGTGAGGCACCCCCGGCTACTACAGATGACCCCGATGGGGTCGAAAGCAAAGATGGTTTGGGTGCGCCGCGCACCGGGGGTGAGGCACCCCCGGCTACGACAGATGACCCCGATGGGGTCGCGGAAGATGGGCATGGGTGCCGCGTACCGGGGGTGAGGCGTCATCGCCCTTTTGCGCATCTCGGCGTTGCGGCGACCGGGAGTCAGCGGCCGGGGGGGCGCGGGAGCGGAACAGATCACCTGATTCCCGTTAGGGAAAGCCGTCTTCGCGTTCCGCTGAACAGTTATGCGCCCGCAAGGGGGGATTCGGGGGAAAAAAATATCGCCTTGGCGGCAAGTGCGGACGGGAAGCGCCCGATGATCGCTCTCGGCTCGCTTCCAGCAAAGGGCGACGGCTCGGGGCGCTCCATCCACGGTGATCAGAATCATGGCAACCACAGGATTGAACAGCGCGCATCGGTCGAGCGTGGTCGGCGATTGACCGACGGACGATCGAACACACTCAAAGAACAGGACAGGAACACCAAGATGTGGCAAAAAATCAAATCGTTGAGCCTGGGCATCCGCATCGCATCGCTGGCCATGATCGTGCTGGCGGCCGTCCTTCTCGTGACGAGCGCCAACTTCATTAAGATGTACAAGCACGACATCTTGGCGACAAAAGTCGAAGAGGCCTCCGTGTTCACGGCCCTCGCCGACCAGACCAAGGACTACGTCTCGGCGCTGCACAAGTCCGACACGTTTCGTGAAGAGGACATGCTCGAAGACTTGACCAAGACGATGGAAGCGGGCGGCGACTACAAGAAGTCCCGCCTGTACTCGACGCTCCCGATCGTCGCGGCGTGGACGGCCGCCGGCGAGGCCGCGAAGAAAGAGCACATCGGGTTCCACGTCGCCGCCTTCGACGCCCGCAACAAGGAGAACGAGCCCGAGGTCGGCGGCTATGAAGCTTCGCTGCTCCGAGAACTCACGGAACAGGTCGAGAAGGGCGGCGAGCACTTTGTCCACGGCAAGGACACGGCGACGAACACCCTCCACTACATGCGAGCGATCACCTTCGATGCGTCCTGCATGGCCTGCCACGGCGATCCCGCGACCAGCCCGACGAAGAACGGCAAGGACGTGTTGGGATTCGCCATGGAGGGCTGGGCGCCCGGCGATATGCATGGCGCGTACCACGTCACGATCCCTCTTGCGGAGATGGACGCGCACGTCGCCTCCATCATCCAGGGCAGCATGATGTGGTCGGCCCCGCTCTTTATCGGGTCGATGATCCTGTTCATGTGGCTGATGAGGCGGATGCTCACGCGGCCCATCGGCACGATCATGGACGCCCTCGGCCGTCTGGCGCAGGGCGACCTCACTTCGACCGTCGTCGTCACCTCGAATGACGAGGTCGGGCGTCTCGGAACGAGTTTCAACGAATCAACCAGCAAACTCCGCGAGGCGATCGGCATGGTCACGCGGACCACCAGCGAAGTCGCCGCGGCGTCGAGCGAGATCGCCGCCAGCGCCGAAGAAATGGCCTCGTCGCTCCGCACCCAGGAAGAGCAGGCGGGCCAGGTGTCCGCGGCGGTGACGGAGATGTCGGCCAGCGTCAACGAAGTCGCGAGCAAGAGCACGGGCGCCGCGGAGGCCGCGAAGGAATCAGGCCGCCAGGCATCGACCGGCGGAGCGACCGTCAGCAAGACCGTGGACAAGATGAAGAAGATCGACTCGGAGGTCCGGGTCGCGGCGGAGGCGGTGCAGCAACTGGCGATGAAGGCCGAGGCGATCGGTCAGGTCATCGAGGTCATCAAGGACGTGGCCGATCAGACCAACCTGCTGGCGCTCAACGCGGCGATCGAGGCGGCCCGAGCGGGCGAGCACGGGCGCGGGTTCGCGGTGGTCGCGGACGAGGTCCGCAAGTTGGCCGAGCGGACCACCAAGGCGACCGGGGAGGTTGCGAAGAGCATCGAAGAGATCCAGGCCGGCACGAAGACGGCGGTGGAGAAGATCACCGGCTGCACGGCGCAGGTCGATGAGGGTGTCTCCCTCGCGGGCGAGGCCGGCAAGACGCTCGAAGCCATCGTGGACGGGTCTCGCAACGTCGACAGCCTGGTCGGTTCCATCGCGGCGGCGGCGCAGGAGCAGGCCGCGGCGAGCGAGCAGGTCAGCCGGTCGATCGACTCGATCAACTCGACCACCCGCGAATCGTCGCAGGCGGCCGGTCAGGCGGCGCAGGCGGCGTCCAACCTCTCGACTCAGGCGGAGCAGTTGCGCCGCGTGGTGGAGAAGTTCAAGGTCTGATCTGGCGTTGAACCCGGAGTCGATCCTTTTCACATCCTGACGAAGTTTCAGACCCCGCCCCGGATTCTCCGGGGCGGGGTTTTTGCTTTGGGCCGGGTGCCTCCCGGCGCGCCGGGATTGCCCCGGGCGTGCGCCCTCACCCCCGGTACGCGGCGCACCAACAATCTCTTGGAACCCCGGAGGGGTCGGCTGTAGTAGCCGGGGGTGCCTCACCCCCGGTACGGTGCGCACCCAAACCATCTTTTCTTTCGACCCCGAAGGGGTCGGCCACATCAATCCCAAACGTACCGCTCGTCAAACTCCACGTTGTATTTCCTCAGCAGGCTGCGCATCTCATCTTCAAACGTGATCGTCCGATGATGCTCCTTCTGCGTTGCGATGTATCGACGCAACGGCTCCACACCCGATTCTCCGATTGAAAAGGCACCATACCCCTCTTGCCATCGGAACTCGGACGATGCGTGACCATCGCGCTTGATCCACGCCGACGAATCGCGTTTGATCTGGAGCAAGAGGTCGGCGATCGCCACCGTCTTTCCGAAACTGACGAGGAGATGCGCATGATTCGCGGTTCCGCCGGCGGTGAGCATCGTCGAAAAATTGCCGCGACAGACACCACCGATATAGCCATAGAGATGTTGTTCGGCCTCGGGCGTGATGAGGTCTCGCCGACCCTTCGTCGAAAAGACGATGTGGAGCAGAACGCGGGTGAACGTCGAGGCCATGCCGACAGCGTAGCGTTGGCCGACCCCTCCGGGGTCGTGGAAAATGGGTGTGCGCCGCGTACCGGGGGTGAGGCACCCCCGGCTACTACAGACGACCCCGATGGGGTCGCGGGAGATTGGTTGGTGTGCCGCGAACCGGGAGTGAGGGCTGCGCCCGGGGAAAAGAACCATCGGCCGCTCCGCGGGCTCGGGGCGCGCCCATGGCACACCCAAGAAATCACCGGGCGTTCGGAGGCACCCCCGCGAATGAATCGACGAATGAAGTCGAGGCTTGGGCCGGGTTGTCCCCTTGGCACGGGGCAAGTATCGTCCGCGTCCTGTGCCCGCACCCATCCCTCCATCGTGTGTGTTCTTGAACCGATCGTCGGTCGGCCGACCTTTCGTCGGGGCGATCGCTGCGTGGATGTTGGCGGCGTGCGCGGGGCTTTCGATCGGGCATTCCGCGCTGGCGCAGGCGTTGGCTCCTCCGGCTGCCCCGCTGGCGCCGACGGACGACGCCGACACCAATCCCTACGAAGGCCGCCTCGTCAAGGCCGTCCAGTTCGAGGGGCTGAAACGCGTCGGCGAGCAGTACCTTCAGAACCAACTCCGCACGGCCCCCGGCCAGCCTCTGGTCTGGGCCACCGTCCGCGAAGACCTCCGTCGCATGGAAAGGCTGGGCGAGTTCCGCGACATCCAGGCCGACGTGCTGGTGGACCCCGGCCTGAATGTCGTCGTGCGCTTCAAGGTGGTCGAAGCGCCGCTCGTCAAGGATGTGCTGGTCGTCGGCAACCGCCAGGTGACGGACCAGGACGTGCAGCAGGTCGTGCAATCGAACATCAGCCTGACCAAGGGCATCCCGATCGACGATTACCAGATCGGCCGGGCGCAGCGCGCGATCGAAGACCTGTACCGCAACAAGGGCTACTACCTGGCGCAGGTGACGGTCGACGAGAGCGAACTCGAGGGCGAGGGCAACATTATTTTCCGCGTCCGCGAGGGCGAGCGCGTGAAAGTGACCGCGATCCGCTTCGAGGGGAACGACGCCTTTACGCCGCGACAGATCAGGTCGGTCACGAAGACCAGCGAGGCGTGGTTCTTCGACAAGGGGGTGATCGACGACACGGTGCTCGACGGCGATGTGGCCGCGATCATCAAGTTCTATCTGGATCGCGGGTACCTCGACGTTCGCGCCTCAAGAAAAGTGCAGCCCAGCCCGGACGGGCACGAAGCGATCATTACCTTTCTGGTTGAAGAGGGGCCGCTGTACACGCTTCGAGAGATTTCGTTCGTCAACGCTTCGCGCCGCGCGAACGACGGCGAAGGCGACGGCGGTCCCAAGGTTCTGTCGATCGAGCAAGCGCGCGGCTTGATGGAAGTGAAGCCCGGCGACGCCGTCAGCCAGAGCGCCGTCGATCGGTCGGTGAAAGCGATCCGCGATGCGTACCAGAAGATGGGGTACGTCGATGCCTCGGTTCGTTCGTTGACGCTTCGAGCGGCCGACCAGGCGGTGGTGGACATGGAGATCACCGTCGTCGAGGGCGAGCGGTTCAAGGCGGGCATGGTGTACATCCAGGGCAACGACCTGACCCAGCAGAAGGTCATCCGCCGGGAGGTCAGGATCGATCCGGATCGCTGGCTCGACGGCACGGCGGCGGAGGACACACAGAAGCGTCTGCGCGAGATGCGGCTGTTCAAGCCTGACCAGGTGAAGGTCACGATCCAGCCGGAAGACCCGAAGAATCCCGGCTCGCGCGACGTGCTGGTTCAAGTCGAGGAGTCCGACACCGGCTCGCTCGGCTTCGGCGTGGCCCTCGGTTCCGACGCGGGGCTCGCGGGCGTCGTCAACCTGAATCAGCGGAACTTCGACCTCGCGGATACCCCGGATTCGTTCGACGAGTTCATCCGCGGCCGCGCCTTCCGCGGCGCGGGGCAGACGTTTAATATCTCCGTGCAGCCCGGGACGCAGACGCAGAACTACGAGATGTCGCTGCTCGAGCCGTACCTGCTCGACACGTCCAACTCGCTCTCTTCGAGCCTGTATTTCAGGACGCGCGAGTTTCGCGAGTACGACGAGGAGCGCGTCGGGACGCGCTGGCGGCTGGGCCGACGGTTCGGCACGCGCTGGTCGGGCGGCGTCGGGTTCCGGGCCGAGTCGATCGAGGTCACCAACATCGACGCCGACTCATCGACCGACCTGTTCGACGTGGAGGGTCAGAACTTCATTACGTCCGTGACTCCCGAGATCAGCCGGACGACGATCGACTCGCGCTTCCGCCCGACAAAGGGGACATTCACGCAGTTCAGCGCCGAGCAGGTCGGGGCGCTGGGCGGAGAGTATTCCTTCACGAAGTTGAACGCGGAGCACCAGGTCTTCTTCCCGATCGACGAGGATTTTTTCGGGAACAAGACCGTCGTCTCGTTCAAGGGACGCGTCGGCTACATCCCGCAGGAGGACGAGGCGCCGATCTTCGAGCGCTACTACCTCGGTGGCCGAACCTTCCGCGGGTTCAACTTCCGCGGCATTGGTCCGATCGGGCTCGACCCGTCCGGCGCCGAAACCAACGACCACGTCGGCGGTGATTTTCTCCTCTTCCTCGGCACCGAGATCGAGCGCCCGCTGTGGAAAGAAGTGATCTCGGCCGTCGCGTTCATCGACTCGGGCACGATTTCCAACGAAGTCTCGCTCGATCAGTACAAAGTCAGCGTGGGCCTCGGCCTCCGGCTCTACATCCCCCAACTCGGGAGCGCGCCGCTCGCCTTCGACCTCGGCTTGCCGCTCAACGCGGAAGGGTCTGACCGCGAGCAGATCTTCTCGTTCAGCGTGGACCTGCCGATCCGGTGAGGACGGCAGGCTGGTCTCCGCGGCGACTCTTCGAGAAGCCTGCCCCACCGATCAACGCTTGTACCCGCCGGGGTTCTTCCGGAACCACTCCCACGCCGACGCCACCATCTCGTCGAGAGTTCGGATCGAGGCGCGCCAGCCGATCTCGCGTTCGATCTTTGATGCGTCGCAGAAGAGGGTGGGCGGATCGCCGGGATGCCGCGGGCCATCGGCAGTCTTGATCGGGCGGCCGGTGACTCGCTCGACGGATGCAAGCACCTCGCGGATCGAGTGACCCCGGCCCGTGCCGAGGTTGAAGGCGCGGACCTCATTCTTCGAGGGATCGAGCGTTTTCAGCACGGCGGCGTGGGCATCCACCAGGTCTTCGACGTGGATGTAATCGCGGACGCATGTGCCGTCGGGAGTGGGATGATCGGTGCCGAAGATCGTGAGCGAATCGCGCTTGCCGAGGGCGACTTCGAGCATGATGGGGATGATGTGTGTCTCGGGTGTGTGGTCCTCGCCGATCAGGCCGGCGCGGTCGCACCCGGCGACGTTGAAGTAGCGGAGCATCGCCGCGGCGAACGGTGTGCCCGCGCGTCGCAGCGTGTCGGCGTAGTCGAGGATCATGCGCTCGATGAACAGTTTCGACCAGCCGTAGGGGTTGATCGGCTGCTGCCGGCACGATTCCTTGATGGGGATGTCGCCGGGCGGCGGCTCGCCGTAGGTCGCGCAGGTGGAAGAGAAAACCAGCCGCGTGATTCCCGCCGCGTCGCACGCTTCAAGGAGCGAGACGGCAGCGGCGGTGTTGGCGCGGTAGTACGCCAGCGGTTGCTCCATGCTCTCCCGCACATAGGCGAGGGCGGCGAAGTGCATCACGGCGTCGATGTGATGGTCACGCAGCATTCGCTCGACCAGCGCGCGGTCGCCGACGTCGCCCTTCTGGAAGATCAGGCGCGGGCCGACGCCGGGCCGGGCGCGGAGCACGTCCAGCGGCTTCTCGTGACCTCGAACGAGATTGTCGATGACGACAACCGTGTGGCCTTCCGTGAGGAGGCGCTTGCAGGCGTGCGTCCCGATGTATCCGGCGCCGCCGGTGACGAGGATGTTCATGGGGGAGGCAATAGGCATCAGGCAATAGGCATCAGGGATCAGGCATCAGGGAAGAGGGGTGGAGGTGGTTAGACGTACTTGAGCAGGAGGAAGAAGCCGACGAGGAGCACCGTGAAGACAACGCTGAGAATATTGAAGTATCGGTCGATGAAGGACTTGATCGGCGGGCCGAACCACCAGAGCATCGCGGCCACCAGAAAGAACCGGCCCGATCGCCCGATGATGCTCGCAAGGATGAACATCGGGAGCGAGATGTGGAACACCCCGCCCGCGATGGTGAACACCTTGTACGGGATGGGAGTGAAGGCGGCGGCGAAGACGCACCAGAAGTCGTACCGCTGGTACAGCCCTTCGACCCGATCGAAGACCGCCTCGTCGAAGACGTATCGGAAGAAAAACCCGTCCACGGCGGCCCAGAGTCCCCATCCGATCGCGTAGCCCGCCAGGCCGCCGAGCACCGACGCGACCGCCGACACCGCGGCGTAATAGAACGCGCGCGATCGACGCTCCAGCGTGAGCGCGATCTGGAGGACGTCGGGCGGGATCGGGAAAAAGGACGATTCGGCGAAGGAAAGAAGGAAGAGCGCCAGCGTGCCATGCTTCGAATGGGCCTGCGCGAGCACCCAGTCGTACATCCGACGATGGACGGCCCATCGCGGCGGCGATGGGGCCGGGATCGCGGCGGGGGTTGGCGCGGACGGGTCGGTCACGGGGGCGGAGGATACCGGAGGCGCGAGCACGATGAATCATCGGCTGATCGTGTACGCCGGTTGCGGGCGGGAGGTTCAGGGGGTGGCGTCGGGCGAGCGGAGGGCGGGCTCCGGGGCGGTCGCGGGGGCGAGCGCCTCGCGCCGGTCGCGGGCTGCCGTGTCGTGCGTCCGCCCGCACTCGGGGCAGGTGCCCGAGGTGTTCCCGGTCAGGTCGTACCGGCAGCGGTGGCAGGGTGCCAGCGCGTGCTTCCGCTGCGGCACGAGCACGATCATCACTCCGACCATGAGGATGAGGGCTTCGTAGGCCGTGGCGACGATGCTGAGGATCATGTTGTCGATGTGCAGCAGATAGCGGATGAGTTGCACCCCCGCGAGCGCGACGGGGATCGTGAAAAGCAGGACAAGGTACGCGGGCCACTTCCGGCGGAAGTAGTTCACGCCGAACCAGACGATGCCAGCATAGAGGGCGAAGAAGTACACGCGGGGATGGTAGGCGAGCGCGATGGACGACTTCGTCGGGGGATTGGGTGGCATGTTTGTGGCCTTGCACAAACATGCCGGAAGACCCTCGAGCGCGGGGAACACATGCTTGCTCAGAGCAGCAATCATGCCACACGATTCGGGAGTGATTCGTCAGTCGGGGGCAAGCAGGCCACCCGCCGATTTCGCAAAGCCGGAATTGGTGGCACGTCCCTCCCTTCCTTTCCCACGCCTCAGAGCAGTCGCGGGAGAGGAAGCCGAGAGGCGAGGGATCTGTCGAGGGAGTCGCACGGTCGAGGCCCCCGGAACGACACCTCGACGCATGGCACCCGAAAAACAGGGTCATTCACTGGACTGCGCCACCCGCCAGGCCACCCACCTTTGCCGCTTCGCTCGCTGTGCAGTACGCTGACCGGCATGGGAAAGCAATCTAGTCAACCCGTAACGATGCGAGTTAGGATCGGCGATGCCGAGATCGAAGTCACCGGGCCGCCTTCCTTTGTCGATGCACGCATTGCGGAGTTCATGAAGCAAGCAACTGCGACTGCGCAGCGCGGACAGTCAGCATTGGAAGCCGGAAAAGGCGAGGACGTGATCGGTGACAACGTGATCGGTGACAAGAAGGGCCTGGCACCGGGTCAGTTCTTCAAAAAGTTAAACTCAAAGTCCGACGTTAACGCTGTCCTGGCGGCGGGCTATTACATGGAAAAGGTCAAAGCCCAAGAAAATTTTACTGCACTAGAGATTCGGGATTTACTTGGCCAGGCCAAACGCCAACCTCCGAAGAACATCAACGATGCGATAAACGGCAACATCAAGAAAGGCCTCATCATGTCGGCGGGAGATCGCGACAGCAGGATGGCCTTTGTCCTGACGACCGACGGTGAAGATGCCGTCCAAAATATGGCGAAACTTGGAGGCTGAGCTTGCCTACGTCGGCGCTCGAAGCCTTTCGCGCGGAACTCACTGCGATCTCAGGGTCACTTCCGGCGAGAAAATCCTCTCTCGTCCGAGATGAGCGAATACGAGAGCGCGTTCGAAACCTTTTGCGCGCCTGGTCCGCCAGTGTTGCACCAAGCCTGCGCGACAAAGTTGCGGACACGCGACCATTGCTGAAGATTTGGGCCGAACTGGAACAACTTGCAAAGTTGTCGGCGAAACAAAAGCCGGCACGCGAATACGCAAAGCGGCTGACAAGAGCACTCGCCCTTGCCAGTAATCTCGTAGTGTTTCTTCCGTCAGCCATTGCTGGGTCAACACCATCTGCACGGCGATTCGACGAGCTATTCTCTACGCACATCCCCGATCTTCCATTGTCACTGGTGCCTAATGGAATCTTGGGATGGAAGGGCAAAATAGATGCGTTCTTGAACACACATCCATTTGAATCGTCAGTCTTTGTCATGATCAGATATCGAACTCGGAACAAGACACTCATTCAGGAAATCAAAAAGGCACTCAAGGCGTGCGACTTGACGGCGGTCATAGCGGCGGACCATGAGTTGACCGATGATCTCTACAATCCGATCGCATGCCTGCTCTGTTGCGCTCATGGATTGGCAGTGTTTGATCGAGCGGAAGACAGCGAAAAATTCAATCCGAACGTTGCGTATGAGCTCGGGATGTTGCACCTCCTAGGGCGCAAATGCCTAATCTTGAAGCACCATACTCTCAAGGCGCTGCAAACCGATATTCTGATGAAATTGTACTGCGAATACCGTACCGTCAAGAAAGTGGGCACTATTGTGGGCGAGTGGGGCGCGAGACTTCAGGGACGGGCAGCGGACGGCGATTAAAAGTGAAGCCGAATATTAGGCTCTGTCTCCATGCAGTAATTTGAGGGCTGGATGGATCATCGCGAGTTGAAGGTTTGCTGACGATACCGCACTTTCTGACGTGCCACCGATTCTTTGCTTTGCGATTCTGTACCGTGTGCTTTGCAGAGCACCGATTTCGCAAAGCCGGAATCGGTGGTACTGGGAATCCAGAATGGATGGCACATGCCGCGAATGAGCGTGGCGTGTCCCTCCCCCCCGGCTTACGCCGGACCCCCTCCCAGGGGGAGGGGGAGTCAATCAATCATTTCCCCGCCGCGAAGAAGGTTCTCAGTGAGTCGTAGATGTCGTCGCGGGAGTTCACCCGGCTGGTGACGAGGTTCGAGTCGCTCTCGCGCCCGCCTCGGCTGGTTTGGCTTCCCGTGATGCTCTCGTGGAGGACGTTGATGAAGTTGCCCGAGCCGTAGGCGCTGGTGACCTGGCAGTAGCCGAAGAGGTTGGCGATGGGGAGGAGGTCGTCCGCGAGGAGTTTGACGCTGACGCGGTTGTCGGCCTCGCTGGAGTTGTCGCCGTCGGAGAAGTGGAAGAGGTAGATGTTCCACTCCATCGGGTTGTAGCGCTGATTGATGAGGTCGCGGCAGGCGTGGTAGGCGGAACTGATGCGCGTGCCGCCGTCCTCGCGGAGGGAGAAGAAGGTGGCCTTGTCGACCTCGCGGGCCGAGACATCGTGGACGATGTAACGGGAGTCGATGCCCTCGTAGTTTCGGCGGAGCCAGGTGTCGATCCAGAAGGCTTCGAGGCGCACGAGTTCCTTCTGCTGGTCGCCCATCGAGCCGCTGACGTCCATCATGTAGACGATGACGGCGTTGTTCTGTGGCTTCTTGACTTCGTTCCACGAGCGGAAGCGGAGGTCGGGCTTGGTGGGGATGACGATGGGATTATCGGGGTCGAACTGGCCCAGCATCACCTGGCGTTTGAGGGCTTCTTTGTATGTGCGTTTGAATGATCGGAGGGCGGCGGGGCCCACGGAGCGGATGTTGGTGTACTTGTCGCGGACGGCGGTGAGTCTGCTGGCACCCTTGGGCTTGATGCGCGGGAGTTTGAGTTCCTCGGCGAGGATGTCGGCGAGTTCTTCGAGCGAGACATCGACTTCGAGCAGGTGCTGGCCCGGCTCTTCGCCGCCGGTGTCGCCGCCGCCTTTGCTTGGGCCTTCACCGATGCCGATGCCTTGGGAGTTGTCGCCGTAGCGGAAGGTTGGGGTGTCGATGTCGTGGATGGGGATGGAGACGAGGCCCTTGCCCTCGCGGCCGATGAGTTCGCGTCGGGAAAGGAACTTGCGCAGGTCGCCACGGATTTTGCCCTTGACGATCTGGCGGAAGCGCTGGTGGTCTTGTTCGATGCGTGCGATCATGGGTGGGAAGGGTTCGGGGTTCGGGGTTCGGGGTTCAGGGTTCAGGGTTCGGGGTCTTGGGTCTTGGGTCTTGAACCCATTTTTTGCTCTTCTCGGCGCTCTCTGCGGCTCTGCGGTGAATGTCTTCGTCTCGAGTCCGGGGACCAAGGTCCAGGGTGCAAGAGAAGATTCGGATCGGAAGGCGATTGACTGTACGGATAGGGTCAGGGTAAGGGTGCGTTCGGTACATGGACGGATACCTTTGCGGCCTCGGAGAGCCATTCCAAGTAGATTGTCGGGCACCATGCCGCCTCACTCGAACCAAGAGGGCAACACGACCGCGCTGTGGCGGATCAGCGGGATGGGGATGGAGTTGGTTGGCGGGATGCTCGGGTTGATGGCGGTCGGGTGGTTCATTGATCGTTGGCAGGGGACGAGTCCGCGCTGGACGACGGTGGGTGCGGTGGTGGGGTTGGTTGCCGGCGGGGTGAACTTCATCCGGAGGGCTCTGGCGTTGAACAAGGCTGAAACGGAGAAGTACCGGCGGGCGCACGCGGGCGGGTCGAAGTTGCCAAAACAAGTGGAAGCACGACCTGAAACGGATCAACGGTGAAACTGAGGTAGAAGAAGTTGAAGGCGTCGCACTGGCGGATCCCGGCGCGCCGGGACCAGTGGCACCCGAGGGATACCGATGACTGAGCCCGCACCGAAGCGGTACAGCCCGCTGGACATTGGCCCTTGGATGGTGCTGCCGACGGGGCGGTTGGTTGGCGGAATGGTGGTGGGGGCGGCTTTGGCGTCGTCGTTGGCGTTGGCGGCGGTGTGGTTTTTGAGGCCGACCGGGGTGGGCGCGGTGCCGCTGGCGATGCTCGGGGCGGTGGCGGCGCACGCGGTTTCGATCGTGTCGATTCGGCCATGGAAACCGAGGTTTCTGGGGCAGTGGCCGTTCGTGGTGTTGAGGGCGAGCGCGGTGTCTTTCCTGCTGGTTTTGGTGTTTTTGGTGTTGATATACTCCGCGACCCGGCCGGACCCGGCGGTGCTGGGTCTGGCGATGGTGGGGGCGTGGTTCGGCGGACTTCTGAGCCTTGTGGCGGCCTACGGGTCGTATGTCAAGGGTGTCCCTCCCGAGTCAGCGCCGGATCGTTCATCTCCGCCCGACAGGACGCAGGATCGTGATGCTTGAATCGCTCGTCATCGCCGCCGACCCGCTGGGTCATGTTCTCGACAAGACTCTGATCGAGTCGGGCGGCCACCCCGTGCTGACCATGAAGATGGTGACGATGGTGGTCAGCGTGATCCTGTTGGTCCTGGCGCTGAGAAAGGCGGCGTCGGCGATCGAGACCGGGCCGGACTCGCAGGGGAACGAGCGGTTCATCACGAAGGGGGCGTTCGGCCAGATGATCGAGGTCATTGTGCTGTACCTCCGCGACAACGTGATCAAGCCTCAGTTGGGCGGGGCGACGGACAAGTTCCTGCCGTTTCTTTTGACGGTGTTCTTCTTCATCCTGATTAACAACCTGATCGGGCTTGTGCCGCTGCTGGATTTCCAGCACCTGCTGGGAGGATTGTTTTTCAACGACCCGCACTTCGCGGTGATCGGCGGGACGGCGACGGGGAACATCGCCGTCACCGGCGCGCTGGCGCTCATCGCGTTCGCCGTGATCCAGGTGAACGGGATTCGCTCGTCGGGCATCGGCGGGTGGGCGAAGCACTTCCTGGGCGGGGCGCCGTGGTACATCGCGCCGATCATGGTGCCGGTCGAGATCATGGGGACGTTTATCAAGCCCTTTGCGCTCGCGCTGCGACTGTTTGCGAACATGACGGCGGGGCATGTGCTGCTGGCGGTTCTGATCGGGTTTACGGGGCTGATTGCGAGCAATCCGCTGATCGGCGTGCCGGTGGGGATCGTCTCCGTCGCGGCGGCGGTGGCGATCACGTTCCTGGAACTGTTCGTGGCGTTTCTTCAGGCGTTTATTTTCATGTTCCTGACGACGCTGTTCATCGCGCAGTTGAGCCATCATCACGAGGAGCATGAGGAGGCTCATGCCGGGGGGCATCACTAAGAAAAAAGTTAGCACGGGCGGGACGCCCGTGCCACGAGAGAGCAGAAGTAAAGGCAGGAAGACACGGGCTGGAAAGCCCGTGCCACGAGAAGGAATCGAATCATGAAGATGCAGACACTGATTAGGTACGGGGCGGCCGCGGCCGCCGTGGCGTTCATCGCGGTCAATCCGGCGCTCGCGCAGGAGGCGGTCGAGCGCGCCCCGAGCGATGCGGAGGGCATCGCGCTCGCGGGCAAGGCGATCGGCGGCGGTCTCGCTGCCGGCCTCGCGGTTCTTGGTGGCGGACCCGGCATCGGGCGCGTCGGCGGGTCGGCCGTCGAGTCGATGGCCCGCCAGCCCGAGGCCTCCGGCACGATCGGCACCAACATGCTGATCGCCGCGGCGCTCATCGAAGGCGCCACGCTCTTTGCGGTCGTCGTCGGGTTCCTCGGCGTGACGGCGAAGATGACCGGCCTCTGAATCACATCCGAGTCGGATCCCCCGACCACTGGGCGCGGGGGCCGCGGCGTTTGCTCGTGCGAGCGCTTCAGCCCCCGTGCCCGAGGCACGGCTTTTCTGTGAGGCTCCCATGACCATGCGAACCCGTCTGAAACTCTTTGCGCTGTCCGCTGCGTTCCCGCCTTCGCTGGCGTTCGCCGCCGAGGGGGAGCACGCTGCGGGCGGACCGATGGACTTCGAGTGGGTGCCGTTTGTCTCGGCGCTTGTCGTTTTCGGCATCACGTTCTTCGTGCTGGCGACGCAGGTATGGCCCAAGATTCTGAAGGGGCTGAACGACCGCGAGGGCAAGATCCGCTCGGAGGTCTTCGCCGCGGAGGAACTGCGTAAAGCGGCGGCGGCGGAGAAGAAGGAGTTCGAGCGCTCGCTGTCTGACGCCCGCGCCGAGTCGGCCCGGATCATCGAGCAGACGAAGGCCGACCAGACCCGTCTCGCGGCCGATCTGCGCGCGAAGGCCGAGGTCGAACTCAACGCCATGCGCGACGAGGCCAAGGCCACGATCGAGGCGGCCAAGCGGGCCGCGCTGACCGAGATCTACGCCGAGACGGCCACGCTGGCCACGGCGGTCGCGGCGAAGATTCTCCAGCGCGAGATCAACGCCGACGACCAGCGGCGGCTGGTCGAGGAATCGGTGGGGCAGTTTGCTTCGATGCGGTCCTGAAGAGGCAAGACAAAGACATTCACCGCGGAGGCGCAGAGGACGCGGAGGAAGACAGGAAGACGGGGAAAGGGTTTAAGACTCAGGACTCAGGACTCAGGACTCAGGACTCAGGACTCAGGACTCAGGACTCAGGCTCGGGACTTCGGACTCAGGACTACTTCTTATGGCCATGCCTTTGATTGAAACTCCGCCGGACGCCGTGGACAAGGTCTATGCGCTGAGCCTGTTTGAACTTGCGGAGAAACAGGGTGGGGTTGGCGCGCTCGAAGAGCTGGCCGGAGAGGCGGAGGAACTGGCGAACATCATCCGCGAGCACCGCGACCTCGCGGAGTTCCTGAACTCGCGGATCATCCCGATGCGGGACAAGGACCGCACTCTTCGGACAATCTTCGGCGGGCGCGTCAGCGATCTGATGCTCCGCTTCCTGCTGGTCCTGAACCGCAAGGAGCGCCTGAACCGCACGCTCAGCATCCTGACGGCGTGCGACCAGATGATGCAGGAGCGCTTCGGCAAGGTCGAGGTGGACCTGTTCACGCGGTTCCCCCTGCCGGCGGACCAGGTGGAGCGGATCCGCGCGAAACTCCAGGAAGCGCTGAAGCGCGAGCCGATCGTGCACGCGTACATCGACGACCAGATGATCGGCGGCATCCGCATGCAGGTGGGAGACAAACTCATCGACGCCAGCATCTCATCGCAACTGCGGCGGATGCGCGAGCGCCTGGTCGAGGACGGGGCGGCGAAGATCCGGGGGCGGGCGGATCGGATTATTGAGGAGAAGTAGGCGATAGGCACTGGGCAACAGGCACTAGCTAAGACAAAGAACAAGATTTCAGATTTCAAAGTTCAGATTTCAGAGTAAAGAAGCGGACCCCATGAAGATCAAAACCGACGAAATCACATCGATCATCAAGCAGGAAATCTCGCAGTTCACC
Source organism: uncultured Phycisphaerae bacterium (assembly GCA_947085435.1). GTDB lineage: Bacteria > Planctomycetota > Phycisphaerae > Phycisphaerales > UBA1924 > JAEUIV01. The sequence continues at coordinate 15,987 of CAMTWL010000009.1, read as the reverse complement.
GCTCAGTTGGAAGTCTCCGACGTGGGCCGGGTGATCGAGGTGGGCGACGGGATCGCCCGCATCTACGGGCTGACCAACGCCATGGCCGGCGAGATGCTCGAGTTCCGCACCCCCGACGGCGCGGTCATGGGGCAGGTCTTCAACCTCGAGACGGACACCGTCGGCGCGGTGATCTACGGCGACTACCTCTCGGTGAAAGAGGGCGACACCGTCGTCGCCACCGGGCGTCTGCTCTCGGTGCCCGTCGGTGAGGCGCTCCTCGGCCGCGTGGTGAACCCGCTGGGGCAGGCGATCGACGGCGGGGTGGCGATCCCGACCAACCAGATGCGCCTCGTGGACATCATCGCCCCCGGCATCGCCGAGCGTCAGCCGGTGACGCAGCCGCTCCAGACCGGCGTCAAGGCGATCGACTCGATGATCCCGATCGGCAAGGGGCAGCGCGAACTCATCATCGGCGACCGCAAAACGGGCAAGACCGCGATCGGGCTGGACACGATCATCAACCAGAAGCAGTACTGGGGCACCCCCGACGCGGTGGTGTGCATCTACGTCGCCGTCGGTCAGAAGGAATCGACGGTCGCGGCGGTGGTCGAGACGCTGAAGAAGCACGGGGCGATGGAGTACACGATCGTGGTCTCGGCCGGCGCGTCCGACCCGGCTCCGATGCAGTACCTGGCGCCGTTCGCGGGCTGCACGATGGGCGAGTATTTCATGTGGAAGGGCAAGGAGGGGGCCACGCCTCGGCACGCGCTGTGCGTCTACGACGACTTGTCGAAGCAGGCGGTGGCGTACCGGCAGTTGTCGCTGCTCCTTCGGCGGCCGCCGGGACGCGAGGCGTACCCCGGCGACGTGTTCTATCTCCACTCTCGATTGCTGGAGCGGGCGACGAAACTGTCGGATGAGAACGGCGCGGGTTCGCTGACGGCTCTGCCGGTGATCGAGACGCAGGAAGGCGACGTGTCGGCGTACATCCCGACCAACGTCATCTCCATCACCGACGGGCAGATCTATCTGGAGCCCGAACTCTTCTTCGCGGGGCAGCGTCCGGCGGTGAACGTGGGCATCTCGGTGAGTCGAGTGGGCGGGAACGCGCAGATCAAGGCAATGAAGCGCATCGCCGGCTCGCTGCGGCTGGACCTTGCATCCTTCCGCGAACTCGAAGCCTTCGCGCAGTTGGGAACCGAACTCGACAAGGCGACGCAGGCCCAGTTGGACCGCGGCCGCCGGATGGTCGAACTGCTGAAACAACCGCAGTACGTGCCGTACCCGGTGATCGATCAGGTGATCTCGATCTTCGCGGGGGCGAAGGGGTTCCTGGATGATGTCGCGGTTGAGAAGGTTTCGCAGTTCGAGAAGGAGATGCTGGCGTACTTCAACGCGGGCGGCAAGGCCGTGAAAGACGAACTGACCAAACTCCGCGACATCGATAAGGCGATGGAGGAGAAGTTGGGCGGTGCGATCAAGGCGTTTAAGGGTGGGTGGAAGGGCTGAGCCTGGGTCATCGACCGCGGCCATCTCACTCGGAGGGGAACCCCTCGCCGCCAGAGTCGACGATGTCGCGCCAATGCTGGGCCGTGCGGTAGTCGGCGTCGGAAGTGCCGCGACACTGATAGAAGAGCGCGATGCGTTCGGCGAGATCGCGGCGGGTGGGTTGAAGCGCCGGCGTGACCTCGGGCTGGAGCTCCCAGGCGCGCAGCAGCGCAGCCTCGGCCTCGCTCGTGCAGCCCTGAAGGATCAGCACTTCGGCAAGTTCGGCAAAGACGCGGCTACCCTCTGCCAGGGGGCTGAGTGACTGGCGCGTCGCGGCGAGGCATGTCTGTTCGGCTTCGTCGAGTCGGCCAGCGCGGCGAAGATACGACGAAAGGTTCGCCCGAGTGCCGAGCGCGTAGCCGCTCGCGGGGCCACCGACCTGCTCGAACACCGGGATCGATTCGGCGGCGAGCGCGATGGCCTCGTCGAGCCGGTTCACGCTCGCCAGTCTGCCCGCGAGCATGGCCATCTTGGACGCCGGCCCCACCTCCGGTGCCTTTGACATGGCCAGGTCCATCTCGATCGATTGGCGGAGCACCCTCTCGCCTTCTTCGAACTTTCCCGCCGCCCAGAGGACGTTTCCAAGAACGTTTAGCGCCGAGGAATAGTCCGGGTTGCCCTGTGGATAGAGCCGTTCGTGGATCTCGATCGCCCGCCGCGCCGTCGCTTCGGCGTCCGCGTGATCCCCCCGGCGCGACTGAATGATCGCGATGTTCTGGGACATCTGCGCCACCCCAGCGCTCTCCTCCCCCTCGTATGTGGCGAACAACGCCATCGCCTCGCGATAGCACGCCTCGGCCTCGGTGGGTCGGTTCAGCCAGCGGAGCGAGACCCCGTGGCTCGACAGAGCGCTCGCGAGCGCGCCCCCGTCGGCCGGGAGGCGCGCCCGCCGCGCATCGACGATCCGCCGGAGCATCGCCTCCGCCTCGACAAGGTTGCCCACGCTGCGGTGGGCCCGGGCGAGCAGCGTCATCGTCGAGAGTGCCGAGTTGCCCGAAGGATCGGCCGATCCTCGATCGAGATCAACGGCCGCGCCGAGATGCACGACCGCTTCCTCGAAGCGCCCGATGCCGAGGTAGGTCTCGCCGATCGCCGAGCGGAGCGCGGACTCGACCATGGGGTCAAGGTCCGCGTTCCTCCTGGCGGGATCGGGGAAGTTGAGTTTCACGGCCTGGTCGAGCGCCTCCCGCACGCTGATATCCGGCCGCCCTCCGGTGTTCGCCGCGCTGCTCCCGAGCACGCCGCGCATGAGCGATGAGACCTGTTCCTGCCGCCCGGCCTCGATGAGGGCGCGGGCTCGCTCGGCGTCGGCGCTGCGGAGCGCAGCGCGGGCGCGCTCCGCCGCGAAAAGGCTTACCGCCGTCGAGGCGACCAGAGCCGCCGCGACAACGCCTATCCCCGCGGCAGCGTACCGGTAGCGGACGATGCTCTTGCGGAGCCGATAGGTGGTGCTGGGCGGGGCCGCCGCGACGGGATCGCCCTTGATGAGCGCGCGGATATCGCTCGCAAAGGCCGCGACGGTCTGATACCGCCGCTCCGGCTCCGCGCTGGAGGCCTTCTCAACGATCCAATCACACTCGCGCGGGAGCGTGCGGAACCGCGACGGGCACGGGATCTCCGGCCAGCCGATCTGGGCCGGCAGGTCCTTGCGTGAGAATGCCTCGCGCCCCGTAAGGATGCGGAAGAGCACGAGGCCCAGGGAATACACGTCGCTCCGCGCGTCCGCCTCCGCCGCGCCGGCGCGGTAGCGTTCGGGCGCGGCGTACCCGGGAGTTCCCAGGAAGACGCTCGCCGTCGGCTGAGATTGCTGGTGCTCGTCGAGCACCTTGGCGATGCCGAAGTCGAGCACCTTCGCGTGGCCCGTGGCGCTCACGAGGATGTTGCCGGGCTTCAGGTCGCGGTGGATGACGCCGCGCTGGTGCGCGTGGGCAACTCCGTCGCAGGCGGAGGCGAAGGCATTGAGCACGGTGAGGAGCGACCCCGCGTGCTCCGCCCAGCGCTCGTCCGCCCAGCGGTCGATGGGCACGCCGTCCACCAGTTCCATGACGAGGATCGTGTGCCCGTCGATCACGTCGGTGGTGTGGACCGTCACCACGTTCGGGTGCGAGAGACGTGTGAGCGCCTCCACCTCGCGTGCAAAGCGAGCGCGGAGCGCATCGCCCGGCGCAAGCCCCAGCCCCGCGATGCGCTTGAGCGCGATCAATCGTCCCGTCCCCGGCTGGACCGCGCGGTACACCTCACCCTGCCCGCCGCGTCCGATCTCGGCGAGGAGTTCATATTGTCCCAGGCGGCCGAGCGGCGTCTCGGCGGTGGCGCGCCGCGCACGGTCAATCCACGCGGGCGAGTTCAACTCGAAGAGGCGCTGCGTCTCCGCGTCGAGCGTTGATTGTGCCGGGGGATCAGGATGCGCGTCGGTGATCGCCCACCTCCTCGTCCCGGACCTGCTCCTCGATGAGCGCGCTCAGGCGGTCGCGTGTTCGCTGCTGGGCTTTGTGGACCGCGTCCTCGCTCATGCCGTGCTCCTCGCCGATGAGCCGGGCTGTCCGACCCGCGAGCGCCGCCTCGAAGAGCGCGATGGCCCGCCCGTCGGCCGTGGCGCGGTACCGGGACACCGCGAGTCGGTAATGGTGATCCACCCATTCACGCTCGAACTCCGCGAAGGCCGGATCGTCGGCATCGCCGCTTCGATCGGAACCGGCGCGCAGGCAGCCTTCATGATTGGATACCGGCGTGGTGCCGCGTGCCTGACGCTCAAAGTGATCGGAAAGCGCGGATCGTGTGCATCGGAAGAGGTACGCCCGGAACCCGCCCTTCGAGGCGTCGTAGGAAAAGGCCCGCAGCCCGGTGACGAGTTTGGTCAGCACGCCTTGCGCCGAGTCCTCGGCGTCGGCGAGTTGCAGCCCCCTGCCGCGAAGAAACCGAACGATGAGGTCGCGGTAGCGGTGATCAAACTCGCGCCACGCGTCCTGGTCCGCCGGATCGCGGAGGCGGCCGACCAGCGTGACAGAGGTGGTCGGGGGCTGGTTGGGATGTGGCACGGGCACAAAGTGAAATCTACCACCGAATTCCGGTCGGGGCGGTCAGGTTCCGCGCGCCGGGGCGGTATTCAAGGGTGGATCGCACCATTCACCCCTTGTGGAGGCATCATCATGAACCGTTCGATCTCAATCATCTCCGTTCTCATCGTCGGGTCGATCGCCGAGGCTCAGGTGTATCGGGCCGGGGCAGGCGGCTGCACCCTGCAGGTCTCGAGTTCACCCGTTTCCGTTGCCGGATGCCAGAATGTCGGAGGCTGCGCCGGCACATCGAGAGTCCTCGATATCGGCGCGGCGGCGTCCGCCCCCTCCGGAGTCTCGGCCGAGTATGTCTCAACGATCCCGTTCTGGATGAACTTCTGCGGCGGCGCTCACTACAGCGGCGCGGGGGCGATCTGGGTTTTGCCGGTCGTCTTCTCCGGCCCAACATCGACGGTGCAGGTCCGGGCTCAGGTGGACTACGAATGGACGTTTGAGGCGTCCGGGACCTCGGGTGGAGCGAACCCCCGATGCCGCGTGGGCGTGGGCTTGGGGGCGAATCAGAATGCGCAGTCCAATGATCTCTTTGGTCAATACTTGACTGGACCGAGCGTGGGCAGGCTCATCCACCCCCCGGTCACGTTGCAGACGGGAGTTCCGTACGTGGTTGCTATCAGCATCGACATCGATCAGGGGTCCGGGGTGCCCGTCTCCGGCGTCGCGGTCACTGACAGCCTTGGGATCGCACGGCTTCCATCGGTCGGCCCGATCTTCATCCTCCCGGACGGCTACACCGCGAACTCGACCGTGCTCGGCATCGTCAACAACCAGTTCCCGCCCCCGCCCTGCGAAGGCGACGCCGATGGCGATTTCATGGTCAATTTCGGCGACATCACGAACGTGCTGACGAACTGGGGCGCGAACTATGCTCCGGCTTCCGGCCCGGGAGACTCGAACCACGACGGCGTGGTGGACTTTGCTGATATCACCAATTCTTTGGGAAACTGGGGATCGGCGTGTCCATGAGGCGGGGCGACCAAGTCGTCATAGGGGGATCAAACGGCTGAACAGTGACCACGCCCGGCTCAGGGTTATCCAGCAGTTCACGAAGCCGACGGGTTTGGACCCGTCGGTTTTTCATTTTGCGGAGCATTGCGTGCGCCGCTCCGCGCCCGGTTGTCGCTCTCCCATGTTGGCAGGCCCCTGTCGTTGCCCCGGCAGGAGGCCAGGCCGACCTCTGGAGACGTGACATGTGCTTGCACAACTCGATTCGTTTTTCCCACCCCCGCGGCATGAGCCGTCGCGCCGTCGGCATCACGCTTGGAGCCTGCATGGTTGCGGCGCTTCCGGGGGCCGCGCTCGGCCAGATCGCCCCGCTCTCCGTCGTCGCGCTCAGCGGCGATCCCGCCCCGGGAACACCGGCGGGAACCGTCTTCACGACCATCGCCTTTAACTTCGCCGTCGGCGTGCCCTTCATGAACAACTCGGGGCGCGTGGCGTTTCTCTCGGGGCTTGCGGGCACGGGCGTCACGGCGGCCAACGACTTCGGCATCTGGGTCGGCCAGCCCGGCGCGCTCACGCTCGTCGCCCGCGAGGGAGACGCGGCGCCGGACCTCCCCGGCTTGACCTATGGCACGCTCTTTGAGATGCCCCTCTTCGGCGGGAGCGACGCCGTATCGTTCCGCGCGGTCCTGGCCGGACCGGGCGTCACCGCCGGCAACAACGACGCGCTCTTCGCGCGAACAGGCGGGGTCGTGATGCTCGCCGCGCGCGAGGGTTTCTTCGCGCCCGGCACTCCCGGCAGCACATACTTCACCTTCACCACCGCCGCGGTGAGCCAGACCACCACCCTCGCGTTCGGCGGGTCTTCCACGGACGGGGCGGGGCTGTGGTACGGCATTCCCGGGAGCATCACGAGTTTCGCCCGGGTGGGCATGGCCGCCCCGGGGTTCCCCGCCGGCTCGACGTACACCGCTTTCGTCGGGGCCGGTGTCGGGGCCGGTGCGACGCAGGTTCTTGTGAACAGCGCCGGGCAGGTGGCCTACCGCGGGGCAGCCTTCGATGTGGGGCCCCCCGGTGGTCCTGTCGTCGGCATCCGTGGCGCTATCTGGGGCGGCACGCCGGGAAGCACGCACCTGGTCGCCAAGGTGGGCGACCCGGCCGAGGGGTTCCTGGGCGCCCCCCTTGGGACGTACGCGGGGTTCCGGAACCCGGTGCTGACCGACTCCGGGGCCGTCGCTTTTCAGGCCACGATCTCCGGCGTTCCCGCCGACCGGGATTCGGCGATCTACCGCACCATCATCCTCGGCGCGATGGATCATGTGATCGGCGAAGGCGACTCCGCGCCGGGGACTTTCGGCGTCTTCCAGACGCTCGACGACACCGCGGCCGGCGGATCGGGCGTGCCGAGGATGAGCAACGCCCACGGCGTGGCGTTCTTCGCCCGCGTGGCGGGTTTCGGGATCGACGGCACCAACGACGAGGGCGTGTGGGGGCACAACGACATCGGCTCGCTCTCGCGCCTGCTCTACGAATCGGAGCCGGTGCTGGCGGCCGGCGCCGGCGTGTGGGTGAACGGCATCGCCGCGGTGCCCCCCGCGCTCAACGGCGCGAACCGCATCGCGGCCCGCGTGGGCCTCGCCGGGCCGGGCGTCACCATCGCCAACGACGACGCGGTCCTGGCGCGCAACGGCCTGAGCGACCTCGTCGTCGCTCTTCGCCAAGGACAATCAATCGTGATCCCAGGGGCCGGCCCGCGCACGTTCACCACCGTCCCCCCCGCCGACCTGGTCGTCGGCCAGGGCACGCAGAACGGCGCTTCGACCACCTGGACCGACGACTGCCGGCTGCTGGTCCGCGCCTCCATCAGCGACGGCCGAACGGGGCTGTTCATCGCCGACGTGAACGCCACCTGCCGCGCCAGCATCACCGATCAGCCCGACGCGCTCTCCATCACCGCGGGCGACGCCGCCGCGTTCACCGTCACGATCGCTTCGGGCTTCCGCCTCGGCTCGTTCCAGTGGCGGCGCGACGGCGCGGACATCATCGACGGCCCGGGCGGCGCATCCACCGGCGGCGGAACGGTCTCCGGCGCCTCGGGCACGCTCGCCTCGCCGCACGACGGCTCACCCCTCACGCTCACCATCAGCGGCGCGCAGGCCTCGGACGCGGGCAGCTACACCGTCCGTTTCACCAACATCTGCGGCGCGACCACGAGCGCCGCCGCCGCGCTCACCGTGGCCCCGCCGCCGTGCCCCGGCGACGCCAACGGCGACAGCATCGTCAACTTCGCCGACATCACGAGCGTTCTCGGGAACTGGGGCAACGACTACTCCCCCGCCACCGGCCCCGGCGATGCGGACCACAACGGCGTGGTCAACTTCGGCGACATCACGTCGGTGCTCGGGAACTGGGGGATGTCCTGCCCGTGATTGGCTGAGAGCCCGTGTAAGAAGCCCGCAGGGACGAGCCCCGAACGAAGTGAGGGTTTTCCATCGGCGGAATCGGCTCTTCTAACACAGGCTCTGAGAGAGGTTGGCCCACCAAACGCCCACCGATTCCACGGCGTTTTCGGACCGATATCCCCTCCAAAGGCCAAAACTCACCGGATTAAGCCTGAGTTAGTGGTTACCACCACGCTCCGCGTGCGTATGGTTGTCTGACGCTCCGGCACAGAGCGTGGAGTCAGTTGTTGGACATTCCGTAGAGGTGGTTTGACCGCGCGGCCTGTACTCCATGGCCGCACGGTTTGCGAACGGCGCTCCGGCGCTCGGCCCGCACAGGCCGACCCCGTTCGCAGAGGGAGAAGGAGTTGTTTCATGACATCCCGATATGTGTTCCTGGCTCTGGGCATGACCGCGCTGACGGTGTCGTCCGCTTCGGCGGCGATCGAGACCCGGCTGGTGACCATCACCAACAACACTGCGACTCCCTGGGCGCGGGTGGTGTTCTATTTCCAGGCGGACACGCTGGTCGATACCGATCGGTTCAACGCGATCCGGTTCGTCGATGATCTGGCGCTGCAATCCTCGCCACGGAGCCCGGTGGTGAAGTCGATCCTCGACGCGCCGATCAACGATCGATTGGCGTTTACGTTCTTCGAGTCGTCGCTGCTGGCACCCAACGGCTCGTACGAGTTCTCGCTGACGGTCGATAACCCGTTCAACGAACGCTTCACCTTCGGCTGGCGGGTCGTCAACGGGCAAACCAACATCCCGACGCCGACGGGGCTCGCGCTCCTCGCGCTCCCGGCGGTCGCAACGCTTCGGCGCAGACGGTAGCGCGAAGGCCCCATCTTCACATCGCATGGCTCATGCGGCCCGGTCGGGCACTCTGACCGGGCCGCCTGCTCTTTTGGGAAGACTCTCATTCATCAAAACCAGCGATTCTCGGACACCCAGAATCGTCGTAACCGCTGAATTCGTCAGAACTTAGAGATTTTCGGCTTGCCTTCTCCCATTTCCGTGGTATGTTGAATGGCGACCCGCACAGGTCGTTGAGTCGGTTCGTTTCTTTGGACCTGCGAAAAAAAAGAGAGTGATCGGAGCGGTACGTTCGCGCTCCACACACGGAGGTTGGTGTGTTCGGCGCGTCATGCGTCAAGGCCCGCACAGGCCTTGCCCGCGGGCACACAGGGAAAGAGGAGTTCGCATATGCGCGCCGGATATTTGATCGCGCCACTCGCCGGACTCGCCCTGGCCGCCTCGGCGGCGCAGGCGTCCGTCCATTCGTTGAACCTGACGATCACCAACGACACCGCGACGCCCTGGCAGGAAGTGATCCTGGAGATCCGTCCGCCTCGGGGCGTGCAGTTCGATCCGGCGCAGTACGCGCTGGTGCGGTTCCTCGTCGAGCCCGATCGCCACGGCACGACCAAGAACCCCGTTGACATCTCCGTCGTTCAACCGGGTCGCCAGTCGCTGCGCTTTGACTACAGCGATTACGCGCCGATGACCGGCGGGGACGGGCCGGTGACGTTCAACTTCACGATCGATAACCCCAGCGGGATGGATTTCCGCATCGGGTACCGCAAGATCCTCGTGCCGGCGCCCGCAGGCGCGCTGGCGGGCTTGGCCGCGATCGGGTTTGTCGCTTCGCGTCGGCGTCGTGTTGGCTGAACGAATCGTGTTCCTTGAAACAGTCCATGCCTCCGATTCCGGAGAATCTCACCATGAAACAGACCCTTGCCTCAAGACTGATGACGGCTTCCCTCGCGGTGACGGCGCTCGCGGGCATCGCCGCCGCGGAAGTCATCACCGAGCCGGTCTCGGTCACCATCGAGAACGTCGGCTCACCCGCCAACTTCTATCGCAGCCTGCTCCTCTTCCCCGTGGACCAGATGGGGCAGCCGATCGACTCGGTGTTCTTCAACACCGGGGCCGTCCCCGGCGTGTTCATCGGCGATGAGTTCAGCGTCACGCCGCGTGCGATCGCGTCGTACGCCTTCATCGACGACTTCGGCGATCCGGGCAACCTGATGCTGCGGATCGAGTTCCCCGTCGGCCAGCCGTGGGGCCCGGATGAGATGCTCTCTTTCCACTTCGTGATGGAGTACGAAGAGGGGACACTGTGGAAACTGGACTTGCAGTTGTCGTCCGTGCCCGCGCCCGGCGCGGCGGCGATGGTCGGGCTGGTCGGATTGCTCGGCGCTCGCCGTCGGCGGTGAACGAATCCTCAACATCCAACTTCTTCAAAGACGCAAGGCTTGCCCTTGCGTTCTTTTTTTACCACGGAGAACACGGAGAGGCTCGGAGGAAAGAACTTGAACACGAAGGAAGACAAAGGAAAACAGAGAAGGAACCGGAGTGAGAGGTGTCGGAACCGATGCCCGAAGCCGACCCAAGCCTGACCTTTCTTCTCTTCCGTAGTTCTCTGTTTTTCCCTGTTTTTCTCCGTGTTCCAAATGCCTTTCTCCGCGTCCTCCGCGCCTCCGCGGTGAGATCCCTGAGCCAGCCCGTAGAATCGGGGGGTGCCACTCCTTGCCGCCGTCAATCTTCGTCATTCCTTCGGGAACACCATCATTCTGGAGGGGTGCTCGATCTCCATCGATCCGGGCGACCGCATCGGCGTCGTCGGTCGCAACGGCACGGGCAAGACCACGATGCTCAAGTCGCTCGCGGGACGCTTCAAGTGCGACGAGGGCGAGGTGATCCTGCAGCGCGGCGTGCGCGTCGGGTACCTGTCACAAGACCCCGATCTCGATCCCGACGAGACGCTGAAAGGCGCGGCCGAGGCGGGCTTCGCCGAACTCCACCGCCTGCACCAGCAGCAGCACGCGCTCTACGACGAGATGGCAACGCTCACCGGCGATGCGCTCGACCGCGCCATGAAGAAACAGGTGGACATCGAGCACCAGATCGAGGCGCTGGGAGGCTACGCCATCGAGCACAAGGTGGACCAGGTTCTCCACGGCCTGGGGTTCGTGGATTCGCAGTTCGAGGTCCCCGTGCGCTCCCTCAGCGGCGGGCAGAAGGGACGCGTAGCCCTCGCCCGGCTGCTGCTCGAACAGCCCGACCTCCTGCTGCTCGACGAGCCGACGAATCACCTCGACCTTGACGGGCGGCTGTGGCTCGAAGCGTTCCTGAAGGACGAGTTCCGCGGCGCGGTGCTGATGATCAGCCACGACCGCTACCTGCTCGACAACGTCGTGTCGCGCATCGAGGAGGTCGAGGACGGCCGCCTGATCGAGTACCCGGGAAACTACGAGGCCTTCCGCGAGACGCGGGCGCTCCGACGGCTGACGCAGCACCGCGCCTTCGAGAAACAGCAGACGCACTTCAAGAAGGAAGAGGAGTACATCCGCCGCTTCAAGGCCGGTCAGCGCGCCAAGCAGGCGAAGGGGCGCTTGTCGCGCCTCGACACCAAGAAGGAGGGGGCGCTGCAGCGGCCGATGGAACTGTCGGCGCTCAGCCTGAATCTCTCGGCGAACGATCGCTCGGGCGATATCGTCGTCGCGGCCCGCGGCATCTCGAAGGCGTACACCAACTCGGGCGGCACGCGCAAGGTGCTCTTTGACAACCTCGACCTCATCATCAAGCGCGGCGAGCGCTGGGGGATCATCGGGCCCAACGGGGCCGGAAAAACAACGCTTCTCGCATGCCTGCTCGGGCTGACCGAGCCGGATGCGGGGACCATCCGATTGGGTTCCAATCTGAAAATCGGCTACTACCGGCAGTCGCACGAGCATGTGGACGGCGAACTGACGGTGTGGCGATACCTCCAGAAGATCGTGCTGAAAGAGAACCCCGGCTCGGGGATGAGCGAGCAATCGGCCCGCAACCTCGCGGGAGCATTCCTCTTCTCGGGGAGCGACCAGGAGCGCGACATCGGTTCGCTCTCGGGCGGCGAACGCAGCCGCGCGGTGCTGGCGGGGCTGCTGGCCTCGTCGAAGAATCTGCTGGTGCTTGATGAGCCGACGAATCACCTGGATATTTCGTCGGCGGAACGGTTGGAAGAGGCGCTCTCGATGGGCGACGAGGAATCGGTGAAAAAGGGCGGCTACGACGGCACCCTGCTCGTCATCTCGCACGACCGCGCCTTCATCGACGCGACGTGCGACCACCTCATCGTCCTCGACGGCCTCGGCGGCGCGAAGACCTTCCTCGGCAACTACACCGACTGGCACGAGAAGGAGATCGAGACGGCCCGCAACCGCGACCGCGAGCGCAACGAAGAAAAACGCCGTCAGGAAGACGCGGACAAGAAGCGCCGCGCCGCGGAAGAAGAGAAGAAACGAACGTCGGAGTCGCGCACCGCCGCGGCGAGCCCCTTCGGCAAGATGAAGACCGACCAGATCGAGAAGAAGATCGAGACGGCCCAGACACGCATCAAGCAGATCGACTCTTCGATGGGCGATCCCGATGTGTGGCGCGACCCGGCGAAATGCCAGAAACTCGGCGAGGAACGCACGAAACTGGTGCGGGAGTTGGAGCCGCTGGAGTTCGAGTGGTTGAAGAGGACGGAGGCGGGGTGAAGACATTCACCGCAGAGACGCAGAGAGCACAGAGAAAGACAGCAAGACTTGGGTTCAAGGCTAAGACAAAGATATTTACCGCGGAGGCGCGGAGGACGCGGAGGAAGACAGAGAACCGGGTTCAAGAAAAAGGTGAAGACCTTCACCGCAGAGACGCAGAGAGCACAGAGAAAGACATTCGATTGGGTTCAAGGCACTCGGGTGGGTCGCCGCTTTTAGGTCGGGGCTAGAGCGGTTGATTTTCGTGGCGATGTGTCCGGGCCGAGGATGGGGGCGAGGAGTTCGCGGATGTTGGGGGTGGGGTGTTTGATGTAGGCCCGGACCGCGCTGATGCGCGTTTCGGGTTTGATTTGTTGGGTGCTGTTTTTCGGCTGCATGCGGATGATGTCGGCGGCGGCTTTGCGCGCGGTCTCGGGCTTGTCGGAGTACTCGGCGAGGCGGGCGAAGGTTCGCGCGGCGGTGGCTCTGCCCGCGCGGGCGAGGAACTCGGCGCGTTTTTCCTGTGCCGCGGTGTAGATTTCGAGGAGTTTCAGGAACTCCGGGTCGCTGGTGCGCGCGAGGGTTTCGGTGATGGAGAGGCTCAGGGTGAAGGCGATGTCGGCGAGGGTGAGGGTTTCGTCGAGGTAAAGCGAGAGGAGGCGTTCGAGAGGGGAGTCGGCTTGCGGCGAAGGAACGGGCTGGGTCTTGGGGCTTGAGTCTTGAGGAGAAGGAGTTGGGGCTTGCGGCTTTTGACTCGCAGGCGGAGGCCCCTCCCTGACGGTCGGGGTTCGTGGAGTGAGGCGGAGTTGAGAGGGATGCGGGATGGATTTGGAGTTCGGGATGTGTGTGCGGAGTTGTGTCATGCGGGAAGAATGACGCGCGATTGGCGCGGGTCAAGTGGGTTGGGGCGCAGGTGCTCGAAATGGCGCACAAGGGCGGTCGGTGCGGGCGGGTTGAGAGAAGATTCGCGCACAAAGGTGGATGTACACGCATTGGATCGCACCGATTCCCGAGGGGAATCGGTGGCACGGGCGCCCGTTCTGATCAGGATCATGCGGCGGGCGGCATGATGATGGGCTTGCCAAGTGGCGGTGCGATGATGCTCGGCTGGCCGGTGAGCGCGCAGTAGAGACGGTCGTATCCACCCGGCTCGAACAGTTTGAAATGCGTAGCGCCCTGCAGATCGAGCGGGATGCAGCCGTCGTGGTCTTTGTTCAGAAGTACGGGGCGGTACTTCTTGTTGATCACACCGCTGTTGAACATCTCCTGACGGACGAGTTTGCCTTCGTAGGTGGCGCCATGACCCTTGTCGGGCTTCTCGTTGCCCTCCACGCGGCGAAGATACGCAGGCGAGCAGACCATCAGGACGACACGCGATTCCTCAACTTGGCGTTTCATCCACAATGGCCAATCGACGTCCGGCCCCATCTCACCCGGGTATTGGTCGATGCAGGCGTTCACACCCTGCTCGCGCAGTTTGTCGGCCAGTTCACGGACGAGTGTCGCGTGAGAAGGATCGGGCTCGTTCGCGTAACTGATGAAGACTTGGCCGTCGGGCGCGTCGAGGCTCTCTTCGTTGTCAACCCAGGTCAGTGCGTCACCGGGACTGGCCTCATCGAATCGGAGAGTTCGGTCCTTGCGTCTCCACTCCGGTTCCTCGATCCCGTCGAGCAACTCGCGGATGGAATACTTCTGTTTCGCGCCCGGCGGTCGGAACTGGTACGCGCCTCCCTCATCTTTTTCGTATTGCAGCAGGTCCGAGTAGGGGATCGTGACGCCAGGATCGTCGGTCAGCGCGACGTGTTCCGTCACCTCCAGGTGCTTCATGTCCCGGTGGACCATGTCAAGATTCTGTCGAACGATGGCGAGGGCGCGGCGGGCGGCCGGCTCTCGTCCCTGCGCCGAGACATAGACGCGTTTCGACTCGCGCACGCCGCGCACCAGCACGCGCCTGCCGTCCACGGTCACTACTACTCCGCTCTTCCACGCCCCCGTGCCAGGGCTTCCCAACATCAGCGCGTTGTGCATGCGCACGATGAAGCGCGGGATGAGGCCGGCGGGGAGGAACTTGTAGTGGTACTCCATGTTCAGGGAGCGGGCGGGATCGATGCCGTGAGCCGGCTCGTTGGGAGGGAGGAGTTCCGGGATCAGGCGGTGGTCATCGGTGTTCGGGATCTTGAACGAGAGTTCGAATGGATCGCCCTCCATCATCTCCAGGATGAAGGCTCGGGCATCCTGCGGGTATGCGCTGCTGCGCGCAAACACACGCTGCACATCCTTGGGCATCAGCACGCCGTCGCGCCCCTTTACTACATGATCGGTCAGGAGGCGGTACACGCCGCCGGTCAGCCACTGTGGGTCCAGCACGAGCGTCTTGTGGGCCTGATCGCCCCGCTTGTAGTGAAACAGGGAGCCGAGGCTCTTCAGGTATGACAGGAGCGTGTCCTGATCGATCTCATCCTTCACGTCGCTCTTGCGGCAGATCGCATCGAAACTCTTACGATCCATGCGCTTCTTTGCTTTGCTCGCTTTTTCGAAGGCGTCTTTCGCCTGTAGGAAGTTCGTGGGGACCGGTTGCGTGACGTTTTCCAGTTGGCGCACGCGGGTTGTGATCGCTTCACAGAGTTCTTCGATGCCGTGCCCCGCTTTGACGCCCTTGGCCGGCTTGCATGCGGTTCGAAAAAAACGCTTTTCGAGCAGGTTCGCGGGGTAGTCGAGTTTCAGGCGGTTTTCATCTGGGTCCTGCTGTCCCTCGTCGCGCTTGTTGAGAACGACGATGACGGGCGAATCGCCGCCGAAGGCTTGGATCTTGTCCAGCCAGTAGCGGACCTTGCTTTGCTCCTCGTTCTCGCGGCTGTCAAGGACGAGGAGGTAAAGGCTGCGCTCGGTGAGGAAGAACTGGTGGGTGGCCTGCATGATTTCCTGGCCGCCGAAGTCCCAGATGTTCACCTTGATGTCATCGCCCTTTCCATCCGCGCAGCGCACTTTCCAAGGCAGGATCTTGATCCCCTTGGTCCACTCGGGGTTCTTCTTGGGCTTGCCCTTGGTGAGCCACTCGACAAGCATGGTCTTGCCAACACCCGGCTCGCCGACGACGAGGATTTTCGCCTCGTTGAGGGGGCGCGGCATCGCCGCGGGCCGTTGCAGGTTGAAGTAGTACGCCAATATCTCCGCGGGTTTGGCAGGGGCTTTGGAGCCACCGTAGTCACGGCACTCCTCTTGGCGTGGTCCAAGAATCTCGGGGGGAAGCCCGAGCACAGGGTTGTCGTGCAGAAAAAATCCCTTAAGAACCTTCAACTCCCCCAGTTCCGGCGGCAACAACGTGAGTTGGTTGGTGTGGAGCGACAGGTGCGTGAGCGCCTTCAACTCCCCCAGTTCCGGCGGCAACGACGTGAGTTGGTTGGTGTGGAGCCAGAGTTGCGTGAGCGCCTTCAACTCCCCCAGTTCCGGCGGCAACGACGTGAGTTGGTTGTTGTGGAGCAACAGGTGCGT
>CAMTWL010000008.1:0-36636 GCA_947085435.1 uncultured Phycisphaerae bacterium | reverse complement strand
GGGGGCGGGAAAGCAAACAGAAAAAGAGAGGGTTTCGGCTTCGAGCGGGTCGCCGCGGCGACCCTCGCCGCGCCGCTCGCAACGAACGCGCGCCCAAGGGGCGAAAAGACGTTGCATACGGCTGAAGAGTTACCAAGCCGCAAGCATGCCACACGAGTCAGGGTTAAGGGTCGCTGGGGGTAGGGCGGGTCGCACGGTCAAACTGGGCGTGTTCTCGGGTGCCATCCCGGCGCGCCGGAACCATTGGCTGGACCGTGCTCCACTTCCACGCTCTCCACCAGTGGGAAGAGGAAGTAGAAGGAGTAGCACGGTCGAGGTGAAGACACCTCGACGCGTGGCACCCCCAAGATTTGAGTGTGCCACCCGCCCCTCACAACCAACTTCCGCAGCGGCTATTGCTCTTCGTCGTCGATATCGTTTGCCGAGTCGTCGGGTAACCATGTAACTGTCTGGAAGGCTCCCCGGATCGCTTCGCCAAACTTACGGAAGTCGTTCTCGGTCGAGAGATTAAGGCGAAGTGCGCGACCGTCTTTAACCGGCTGGACACTATCACGCTCATTCATCCGGCTTTGCCAGAAGTCGACGTCTCCTGCAAATCTGCCAAGTTGCCACCCATACGCATGTTTCTTGCGCGCTGCGATCCAGATCCGCGTTTTGTCACCGGCACGATAGATGAGCTGTCTCTTTGGCAGATAGCCGTTCACGTTGTTGGCGAGTTCTGCACGGTAGAACGCGGCCATCGCCGGATTCTCGATCTGTGAGATCGCCTCGTTCCAGTCTTTCCACTTGAGAGGTTGTGTTCCGGCTCCTGCTGCACGCTGGCCGCGTCGAACTGCTTGCTGCGCGATCTCCGGCGGAGGGAAAATGCAGGTGCAGGTCAGGTATTCCGTCTGATCGTCCTGGCACAATGCGAGCCGGTAGCAGCGGATATCAACCCCATGCTTCTCGGTCAGCCACTCGGCGGTAGCGAGCACCATGAAGTCAAAGTCCTCGGCCAGCAGCATGATGCGCTGTCTTGAGTTCAGCGCGGCCGAACCTTCGCCCAGGAACTCCTCGATTTCTTCCTGAACCTCCGCCATCGGCTTCCCGAGAAGTCGGCATCGCTCGGCCAGGAGTTCGGCGGTGGTCCACTCAGCGATGGTTGCGGCGTAGGAAAGGGACTGCAACAGGTGGAGTTTGTGAGTGCCACGCTTCAACTCGATGACGACCACCGCGCCCTCCTCATCGACCGCGAGAAGATCGATCCGGTCGTCCACGGCGTCGGCCGGCCGAATCTCCTCGCCCAACAGCAGCAACGGCTCACCGATCTCGGCGATAAAGGCCTCGGGCGAGTTCAGGATCATCCGCTGAATATCGCTCCGCTCCTTGAGCGCGGACTCGTGGATGGTGTTCTGTCTGAGGCGCGTGAGGCTGCGCTGTTGTCGATCGATTCGGAGCATGGACATCACCCCCTATTCCCTTGCTACATTTCCGACCCGTCCGACAACCCGCGACTGGAACGAGATCAGGAGACACCTGCCAGACCTTATCTTGTTCCGTTCTTCGCGGCTGCTTCCTTCAGGGTATCGAGGTACTCGCCGAGGCTCGGCTTATTGGTTCGCTCGGCAATCTGCCGACGGAACTCCTCGGCCCCGCGCCGGATGTGTTCGTCGCGCTCAGCAAGGGACATTCCCTCCGTCTCGCGGTTGATACGCTCCTGCATCTCGTGCTTCATCGCGACACAATCAAAGGTCTTCTTCAAAGCGCACCTCCGGTGGAGAGACAATCGGCAGGGCACCATAGCCCCGCAGGAAGTTTAGCGCATTAAACGCCCGCACGCGGTCCCATCGGACAAGGTGCTTAAAGTTCCAACTGACAAGCATGTCCGCCCGATACACCGTGGCCAGAGCCACATGGGTGGTGTCGTCCACCCACTTGCGCGAAAGCACGCGTGCATTGAGGTATTCATCCCGCAGGGCTTCCACCTCCGCAGTCACCGCACACGCCTCAACGCTCGCTGGCGCCAGCGTTTCGCGGAGCAGCCGAACCCTTTCGGGAGCGCCGGCGAGTTCTCGATCCGTCACACTCCCGATAAGAACGCGAATCCGGCCGGTCTGTACATACTGGAAGATAGCGCGACTCGCCTCCGCAAACTCCTCATCAAACACCCCACCGAAAACGGAGGTGTCGAGGTACGCCCGGATTGGTCGAATGAGTTCCCCCACCTACAGATTCCCCCTCTTCCCCTGCTCGATCTCCAGCGCCTCGAAGAGGGCCTTGAAGTTGCCCTTGCCGAAACTCTGCGAGCCGCGGCGGCAGATGATCTCGAAGAAGAGGGTGGGGCGGTCCTGGAGGGGTTTCGTGAACAGTTGGAGCAGGTAGCCCTCGTCGTCGGAGTCGACCAGGATTCCGAGTTGCTTCACGCGTTCGTGGTCTTCCCGGACGGCCTCGTGGCCGTGTTGTTTGAGCATGGTGTTCACGCGATCCCAGACTTTGTCGTAGTAGGCCTCGGGGAGCATGAGGAAATCGACGCCGCGTGAGCGGAGGGCGGCGATGCTGGAGAGTTCGTCGTCCGTCCTCAACGCCAGGTGCTGCACCCCCGGCGTGTTGTCGTGCCAGTCGAGGTATTCCTGCACCTGGCTCTTGCGTTTGCCGGGGGCCGGCTCGTTGATGGGCATCTTGATGAGGTTGTTCCCGCTGGCCATGACCTTCGACATGAGCGACGAGAAATCGGTCGAGATGTCCTTATCGTCGAAGTGCTTGAACATGGTGAACTCGAGGACATCCTCGTAGAACTTCACCCAGTGGTTCATCTTGCCCATCTCAACGTTGCCGACGAGGTGGTCGACGTACTTCAGGCCGCAGGGGTGCTGCTTGTTGTAGTCGTTGATGCCGATGCCTTCGAGTTTGCGGAAGGTCGGGTTGAGGAGTCCGCCCTGTTTCAACTTGGTGAGTTCGTAGGCGCCGGTGCGCGAGACGAAGGAGTGGACGACGCGCCCGTAGGTTTTGATGGAGGCCTTGGTGATGGAGCCTTTGTCGTCGGCGTCGGTTTTGGGCTCGCCCGCCGACGTTGCGCCGTTTTTGACGGCCTTCTCCCACGCCTTCGTCGCGTCAAACACCGTGAACGCAACGTCTTTCACGCCGTCGCCGTAGAGCGCGACCTCTTTCGACGCCGCGTGGTCCTTCGTGAGGCCGGTGGTGAGGACGAAGCGGATGTTGCCTTGCGTGAGCAGATAGGACGCCTCCTCGCGCGAGCCCGTCGTCTGATCGCTCACCTGATCGATCGTGAAGCCGAAGCAGTGCGCGTAGAAGTAGGCGGCCTGCTTGGCGTTGCCGACGTGGAAGCGGACGTGGTCAACATCGATCAGCGCGAGCGGATCGTTGGCGGCGTAGGGCTTCAGCGCGGTGTGGGCGGTCGAGGGGGCGGTGGTCATGGGAGGCTCCAGGTGGCGCGAGGCGGAGGGCGGAGGAGGGAAGGCGTGTGTCGGTGTACCCCGATTATCGAGGCCAAGGGGGGCTTTGGCAACATAATCTTCGCTGAAATCGCCATTTCGTCGAATAATCCGCTTGATTCCCGCCCTCGGCTGGAAGAGACTCATCGGTCGGCCTTTGGTGAACCGGTGGTCAACGTCGGTTCGGGTCAGGGATTCCCCGGAGGCCTTGGAAAACTGGAGCGTTCTGATGAGCCAGCAATCGAAGCGCAACGACAACGGCACCGCGACAACGATGCGACGCAGCGCGACCCGGCCCGCCAAGCGCGCCCGCGTGAAGTTCGATGCGATCGACCTGGCCATCCTCGAACAACTCCAGGCCGACAGCAAGATCACCAACGCGACGCTGGCGCAGCGGGTCGGCATCAGCCCGCCCAGCACGCTCGAGCGCGTCAAGAAACTCGAGCAGCAGGGGATCATCCGCGGCTACGTCGCGCTCATCGACGCGGTGATGGTGGACAAGAGCATCTGCGGCCTCGTCCACGTCACGCTCCGCGAACACGGCGAGGACAAACTCACGGTCTTCAAGAAAGCAGTCTGCGGGTTCGACGAGGTCCAGTCGGCGTGGCACACGGCGGGCGAAGAGGACTTCATCCTGAAAGTGCTCGTGACCGACATGCAGCAGTACGAGGACTTCGTGGTCTACCGTCTCAGCGCGGTGCCGAACATCGGTCGCATCCGGACCTCATTCTGCCTCAGCACGGTCAAGGACGACACCAACGTGCCGCTGGACGCGGTGCGCGGGAGCGTCGCCGGCGAAGAGTGAGCGAAAGGGGCGAGGGGGGTGCCACGGCCCGCCGCGGCGGGCCGTGGCACCCTCGTCGCCCATTGATGCAAACTCCGAGGAGGGGGCGCGTCACGAGCGGGTCAGTTGGGGCGCGTGTCGGGGTTCGTTATCTTGTTTCCATGCTCCAGAAACTTCTCAAGACTCCCGCCGACGCGATCGCAGCGGCGCGGGCCAAGGGCGTGGTCAAGGACAACATCTCCGTCATGGTCGGCGGCTTCGGCCTCTGCGGCATCCCCGAGGGGCTGATCCTCGCGCTCCGCGATTCGGGGGTGAAGGGGCTGACCTGCATCTCGAACAACGCGGGCGTTGACGACTGGGGCCTCGGCCTCCTTCTCAAAACCCGCCAGATCAAAAAGATGGTTTCCTCCTACGTCGGCGAGAACGCGGAGTTCGAGCGGCAGTACCTCGCGGGCGAGCTCGAGGTCGAGTTCAACCCGCAGGGGACGCTTGCGGAGCGCATCCGCGCCGGCGGCGCGGGCATCCCCGGCTTCTACACCGCGACCGGCGTCGGCACGATCGTCGCCAACGGCAAGCCGGTGCAGAAGATTAGTTTCAAGGGGCGCGAGCGCGAGTATGTGTTGGAGTCGGGGCTGTGGGCCGACCTCGCGCTCGTGAAGGCGTGGCGGGCGGATTCCTTCGGAAACCTTCAATACCGCAAGACGGCCCGCAACTTCAACCCGGAGATGGCCACGGCGGCGACGTTCGTGATCGCGGAAGTTGAGGAGATCGTCGAGAAGGGGGCGATCGATCCGGATCAGGTTCATACTCCCGGGAACTATGTGGACGCGATCGTGGTGACGAAGCCGGAGAAGAGGATCGAGCAGCGGACGGTTCGGGCTTGATGAGGCTCACGCGGAGGCCCGCCGCGGTGAAAAATCGGCGTCCTTCTCCACTTTCCACTTTCTACTTTCCACTTTCCATGTTTCGCCTTCCGCCCCCCGCCCCGCGCCATACGATGATGAGCCATAGGACGCCGAGAGCGAGACTTGCCGCATGAAGAAAGCCGTACAGGGAGCGAGCACGATCATCCGCCAGTGGCCCCGTGTGGTCGCGGAATCGATCGGTCTGCGGCGCTCGCCGCCCGTGCGCCCGGCAGCGGGGAGGATTCCCGATGCGCCAACATGGCACGCCTCGCGTTTCGCCGCCAGTTGGCTCGGCCACGCGACGGTGCTGCTCCGCCTCGGCGAGACGACGATCCTGACCGACCCGCACTTCCAGGAGCGGGCGGGGGTGCGTGTCGGGCCGACGCGCGTGGGACGCCGGCGCGACACCGCTCTGCCCGGCACGATCGACGATTTGCCGCCGATCGACGTCGTCATGCTCAGCCATGCGCACCTCGACCACTGGGACAAGGCATCTCTCAAACGTCTCGCGAAGTCCTACACCAGCGCCGTGATCCCGCGCGGGACGCGCCGTCTCCTTCCCCGCGGCTTCGGGTCCGTCACTGAACTTGCGTGGGATCAATCGGCCCCGGCCGGCGGCACCAGCGTGCTGGCGCTCCGCCCGCGGCACTGGGGCGCGCGGTACTTCTTCGATCGGCGCCGTGGGTACAACTCCTACGTCATCGAGGGCGACGGCAAGCGGCTCCTCTTCGCTGGCGATACGGCTCACACCGATGCGTTCGATGTGCTGGCGCGGGCCGGCTCGACGGGCTCCGCTCTCCAAGGCGGCGTGGACCTGGCGATCATGGGCATCGGCAACTACGCGCCGTGGGAGCATCAACACGCGACTCCCGAGCAAGCCGCGGCCATGGCCGAACGCATGGGCGCAAGGCGACTCATGCCCATCCATCATTCCACGTTCCGGGATCGCAGCGAGCCCATCGACGAGCCCATGGAGCGCCTGCTGAAAGCGTGGAACCCGTCGCGGATCATCTGCTCCCGCATCGGCGAGAGTTGGTTCTGTTCGGACGATCCGATCTCCGCCGACGCGCTGTCCGTTGCTACAACAAAGGGCTGATGAGGCTGGCAAGGGTGTCAAAAAATCGTCGGATCGTCGGCCGGTTGTTCCACGCCTCGGGGTCCAGCGCCACGGACCCGGCGAGGTACACCTCCTGATGCTCGCGGAGCTGCTCCGTGACCTTGGGGCCGTAGAGCACGATGCTGAGCTCGTAGTTCAGCGCGAAGGATCGCACGTCCAGGTTGCCCGAACCGACGAGGGCGAACGAATCGTCCACCGCCAGCGTCTTGGAGTGCAGCATGCCCCCCTGGTGCTGATAGACCCGCACCCCCGCGTCCATCAGCACGTCGAAGTACGCCCGGCTCGCGGCGTCCGCCAGCCGCGAATCGCTCTCGAGCGGCACGATCACTTCCACGCGCACCCCCCGCAACGCCGCGATGCACAGCGCTTGCAGGGTCGATTCGTCCGGGATCAGGTAAGGCGTTGACATCGTCACCCGCTCGTTCGACTGGTGTATCGCGGCGACGATCAACTGGCCGAAGGCCTCCGTCGGATACCCCGGCCCGCTCGGCGCGATCTGCACCGAGTCTCCGGTGGTGGTGAGCGGACGCGGATAGATATCCGGTCCCTCAAGATGTTCCCCCAACTCGGCGTACCAGTCCTCCGTGAAGATCGTCTGCAGCGCCATGACGACCGGCCCGATCAGCCTCACCGTGAGGTCCTCGCGCCGGCGGCGGCGCTTCATCCCCGTGCGCGGGTCGATGATGTTCTGCGAGCCGACGTACGCGATCGTCCCATCGATCACCGCCAGCTTGCGATGGTTGCGGATATCGATCCGTGCCAGGATCAGGCGGACGAAACTCACATGCAGCATCCGCTGGGTCCGCACCCCCGCCTCGCGCATCAGGCGTTCCGCCCTGGTGAACGTGAACCTCGAGCCCGCATCGTCCACCAGGACGCGGCAGACGACGCCCCGCGCCGAGGCGCGGGCCAGCGCTCCCGCCACCTTCATCCCCGCTTGATCGCTCTCGAAGATGTAGTACAGCAGGTGAACGTGGTGGGCGGCCGCGTCGATCTCCCGCACCAGGCTCTCGATCATCTCGCCGGGGTCGGCGATGAACCGAACATCGTTGCCGCCGAGCACCGGCATGTTGCTCAGCCGCTCGGTCAGGCGCACGATGTCCCGGTCGTCCTCGCGGATCTTCGGGCGGACGACGTGGGGCTTGTGCATCTCCGAGTGGGCCGCCGTCTCGATCAGCCGCCTCGCCTCGGTGAACTTCCGCGACCGCCGCCCGCCGAGCCGGACCTCGCCGACCATCAGGTAGAGGATCGCCCCGATCAACGGCACGGCGAAGACCATGAGCAGCCACGCCAGCGCGACCGTCGGGCGATGCCGACGCCGGCGCAGGATCAGCGGCACCATCCCGATGGACAGCACCCACTGCGACACCACGATGATCCAACTGCTGATCAACGTCAGAACCCAGGCGGAGGCCCCACGCCCGTACGACACGGGAACGATCTCCGGACGGCAACCTTACCCGCTTTACGCTTTACGCTTTACGCTCTACGCTTTACGCTCTACGCTTTACCCCATGCCCCTCTCCCGCGAACAACTCGCCCGGCGTGCCGCACGCGAACTGCGTGACGGCTTCATCGTCAACCTCGGCATCGGCATCCCCACACTCGTCGCCAACTACATCCCACCCGGCATGGAAGTCTGGCTCCAATCCGAGAACGGCCTGCTCGGCATGGGCCCCTTCCCGCGCGAGAGCGAGATTGATCCCGACCTCATCAACGCGGGCAAGCAGACCGTGACCGCGCTGCCGGGGGCGTCGTTCTTCTCGTCGCCGACGAGTTTCGCGATGATCCGAGGCGGGCACATCGACCTGTGCATCCTCGGCGCGATGGAAATCTCGCAGCAGGGCGACATCGCCAACTGGATGATCCCCGGCAAACTCGTCAAGGGCATGGGCGGCGCGATGGACCTGGTCGCGGGGGTCGAGCGCGTCGTCGTCGTCATGGAGCACTGCAACAAGAAGGGCGAGAGCAAGGTGCTGCCCGAATGCACGCTGCCGCTGACGGGCCGGCGGTGCGTCGATCTGCTCATCACCGATCTGTGTACGCTCGAGATGGACAAGGCGACGGGGCTGTTCCGATTGATCGAACTGGCGCCGGGGGTGACGGTCGAGGAAGTGAAGGCGAAGACGCGGGCGCAGTACCTCGCGGACCGCGCGCCAGCAGCGATGGCCGTTTGAACGCGGCGCATCGCCCCCCTCTCAAATCTGAAATCTCAAATTCCAAATCTGAAACTCGCTTCCTGCATTTATCCGTGCCCATCTGTGTCATCCGTGCCCTGTATGTCTTCGAGGGTTTCGGTTCACGAGCGTTGGCTCAGCAACCGAACACCTCCCACCGCGCACACTCCCGCCCACCCGCAAAATCCTCCGGCGCCCCCGGTGCATCCAGCCACCGCACCCCACTCACCGCATCCGAAATCACCCGTCTCAACCGCCCCGGCTCGCACAACTCCGCTGCGTTTGTCGAAGCGAACACGCGCCCGCGCGGCGCCAGCACGCCGCACGCTTCGCTCACCAAGCGCCCGTAGTCCCGCACGGCGCTCCACGGCTTTACGCCGCGCTTCCTATCGCCCGCCGAGAAAGTGGGGGGGTCGAGGATCACGAGGTCAAACGCCATCCATTTACGCCGCGCCATCGAGAGGAACTCGAACGTGTCCATCCGCGCGAAGTGATGGGCCGCGGGATCAAGCCCGTTCAGAACAAAGTTCCGCTTCGACCAGTCGAGGTAGCGGGCCGAAACATCCACGCTCGTCGTCGTTGCGCCGGCGATCGCGCACGCGACGGAGAAGCCGCCGGTGTACGCGAATGTGTTGAGCACACGCAGGCCCGCCGCGCCCTGCGCGAGGAACGAACGATTCAGCCGTTGATCGAGGAAGAGCCCCGTGGAGAAGCCGTCGTACAGCCTGATCTCAAACGCGCGGCCGTGCTCGCGCACCACGATCGCTTCCGGCAGCGGTTCCCCCGCGATCGGCGTCGGGTTCTTCAACGATGCATCATGCTCGCCGCCGAGGCGCGACCGATCGCGGACGTATGGCTTGTCGTACACGGCCGTCACGCCAAATGGTGACAGCGATCGAAGCACCACCTCGGCAATCTCGCGCGGCTCAACGCGAAGATCGATCCGCCCGTCATGCCGAACAAGCGTCGCCCCCGGCCCGTACCGATCGACGAAGAGTCCATCCAACCCGTCCGCCGCGCCGTGAATCACGCGGCAGACTTCGGTTTGACCGCCCGCGAGCAGCCCCGATCGGCGTTCGATCGCGTCGCGCAGCCGAGGAATCCACTCACCAGAGTTGGGCATGTCCCGAGCCTAACCGGGGCCACAAAGAAGCAGATGTTTGGAAAAAATTAGGTAAAACTTACGGCCAAATAGGGTGACTCTCTCCCGCCCCTGAACCGACCAACGATTCCAGCCGATTCATTGACAATCGGTCACAATGTTCGGAAATCGGTAGGGAGGCCCCATCTCCATGACTAATCCATTTGTCGATCATCTCCGCGCGAAGGGGCTGCTCACGCACGAGCAAGCCGAGCGGGTGGCCTCCTGGGCGTCTGGAAGGCACGATCCCATCGGAATTATCGCGGTTGAGCATGGTCTGATCCTCGGTCGGCAGATCGAAGAGGTTCTGGGCCAGCAGCGGGACTGCGATTGGCGGTTTGGGCAGGTTGCCGTGGAAATGGGGCATCTGACGCGGCCTTGTCTCGATCACCTGCTCCAGATCCAGAGGCACCGCCAGTGGGCCCGGGTGGCGGAGGCGGTGGTTTTGGCGGGAATTCTGCCTTCTGACAAGGTTTTCCGTGCGTACGCCGAGTTTGTATTGGATCATTCGTCGGGTGCCTCGGCCGCATTCGCGGCGGCGGCATAGGGAGAGCGCCGGTGACGGCCGAGATGGTTGAGCGATTGTCGAGCGCGACCGGGTATCCAAGCCCGATTGGTGTCGTTGTTGACGCGATGCGTCACGCCGACACGGACGAAGCGGCAATCATGGAGTTCGGCGAAACGATCGGCGGCGATCCGGCGCTCGCGTCGGCCTTGCTGCGGTTCACCAACGCGCGTTCGCTGGGCGGGTCGACGCCGGCGGCGACGGTGCGCGATTGCATTGCGCGGATCGGGCCGCGAGCGGCGCGGGTGGTGGCGCTGTCGCATGTGCTGGTCGCGGCGGACGCGGACCCGGCGGGCGCGTACGAGGCGCTCGCGCCCATCTGGAAGCGCGGGCTGGCCCGGGCGATCATCGCGCGGCGTTTGGCGCAGCACCTCGATCCTCGGCGCGCGGGGGATGCGTTCCAGGCGGCGGCGCTGGTTGATCTTTCGATCGTGGCGCTGTGGTCGTCGGACGCCGAGGCCTGCCGACGGTTGGTGGGGGCGAGCGACCGCGAGGCGGCGGCGCGGGATGTCTTCGGCATGTCCGCGGCGGAGATGAGCGCGGAGATGCTCCATGTGTGGCGGGTGCCGAAGCGCATCTGGTCGCCGATTCGTTTCTTTGGGAATGGCGACTCGGCGCACGCGTCGAACGGCGCGGTCGAGGCCGTGCATGTCGAAGCGATCCTCCGCGCGGCCGACGCGATCACCGAAGGGTTGGGCGGCTCCGGCGCTCTGGCGGCGGTCGAAAGCCCGGCGATCGCGGGGCTTTCCATCGACGCGGGGCTGCTGCGCACGCTCGTGGCGGCGGCGGCGGAGGAGTATTCGCACCGCAAAGGGCTTCTCGAATGCTCTCCCGGTGATCTTGCGCGATCCTCGGCGGAGGCTCGCACGAAGGCGCAGCGGACCCTCGCGGAACTGTCGCTGGCGACGCAACTCGAGAACCGTGTGATGCTCCGGCGGCAGCAGGAGTTGATGCGCCGGGTGACCACCGACTCGCTGACGCAGATCAAGAACCGGCTTGCCTTTGACGAGCGGCTGGGCGAGGAGTTCGAGCGGTGCCAGCGTTCGGGCAAGCCGCTGGCGCTGTTCCTTGTTGACCTCGATCATTTCAAGCAGTTCAACGATCAGCACGGGCACCAGGCGGGCGACCTGATGCTGCGCACGGCGGCGGCGGCGCTGGCGAACGCGGCGCGGCGCGTGGACATGGTGGCACGCTACGGCGGCGAGGAGTTTGTGGTGATCGCGCCCGATTGCAATGCGGCGGGCGCCGCGGCTGTTGCGGAGCGATTGCGTCTGTCGGTCGAGGAGACTTCCGCCGATTGGCGGAGCCAGACCTTCCGCTGCACCGCCAGCATCGGCGGGGCGGTGCTGACTCCCGGTACTCTGCAACCGACCCCATCGGAACTGGTGGCGGCGGCCGATCGGCTTCTGTACGCGGCGAAGCGCGCGGGGCGGAATCGCGCAATGGTCGAGGTGTTCAGCGGCGAGTCCCTCGCGGACAAGGAAGCCCCAGCGGGGATACGGACGCAGGTCGCGCGGTCATGAATCTACATGCGGATCGGGTGCCGCGGCGACACAAGCCGTGGCACCCTCGTCTGCTCCATTTGCCTCAACCCCGATCCGGTTCACCCCTACAATCTCCCGGCCTCCGCTTCGCGGAGCCAAATGGAGCATCCTCTTGCGACTCAAACTTTCTCGGTTCATCCCGCCGGTGTTGTTGACGATCGTGCTTGGTGCTTTGTTCGTTCGCCTGCCGATGGCGGCGGCGGATCGGGCGACGGACTACGCGCTCTTCGATCCGATCGTGGACGTGAACCACCTGATCTCCGAGCACTTCTTCAAGGAGCTCGACGGGGAGTTGAAGCGGAAGATGCAAGAGGGGGCGATCAACGGCATGATCGAGGCGCTCGACGATCCGTACACGGAGTATGTTCCGACGCGCGATCTGGCGGAGTTCGACAAGGAGATCCGCGGCGAGTACGCGGGGATCGGCGCGCAGGTGAACGAGAAGGACGGGTTCCTGCGGATTGTTTCGCCGATGGAGGACACGCCGGCGTATCGGCTGGGGATCGAGGCGGATGATCTGGTGATCGCGGTGGACGGGAACTCGGTGTTCGGGATGACGGTCGAAGGAGTGGTCGGCAAGTTGACGGGCGAGGCGGGGACGATGGTCAACCTGACGATCCAGCGCGCGGGCGATGGAACGAATCTGCCGCCGACGGCGAAGGCGGCGACGGTACCGGGGGCGGGGGCGGGGGCGGGGGGCGAAGCGCCGGGGTGCCCGCCGGGGAGCGTGCGGTTCGATCTTGAAGTGGTGCGCGAGAAGATCGTTGCTTCGACGGTGAAAGGGATCCACCGCACCGGCGACAAGTGGTCGTACCTCATCGACCCAGTAAAAAAGATCGGTTACATCCGCGTGACGCAGTTCACGGGGGGGACGATCCCGGAGTTGGAGGCGGCGTGCAAGGCGCTCGTCGCGCAGGGGCTGAAGGGGCTGATCCTCGACCTGCGGTTCAACGGCGGCGGGTCGCTGTACGCCGCGATCCAGATGGCGGACCTGTTCTTGAAGGAGGGGGTGGTCGTCTCGACCAAGGGGCGCACGACGCAGGAAGAAAAAGTCTACGCACGCGAGGAGGGCACGCTGCCCGAGTTCCCGATGGTGGTCGTGTTGAACGGCCAGAGCGCGAGCGCAAGCGAGGTGGTCGCGGGGGCGCTGGCGGACAACAACCGCGCGGTGATCCTGGGCGAGCGGAGTTTCGGCAAGGGGATCGTGCAGACGCTGTACCGGCTGCCGAGCGGCGGGGGGCAGTTGAAGGTGACGGAGCAGTACTACTACCTGCCGTCGGGTCGGTGTTTGCAGCGGAAGGACGATTCGGCGGAATGGGGGGTCGATCCGACTCCCGGGTTCTATGTGCCGATGACGAACCCGCAGTACCGCGAGATGCTCCGCGTGCGGCGTGAGGAAGAGATCATTCGTAACGGCCGCGACTCGGACGAGGAAGCGAAGGCGTGGTCCGACCCGCAGTGGATCCTGGAATACCTGAAGGATTTGCAGTTGTCGTCGGCGGTGAAGGCGATCAACGCGAAAATGGAGAGCGGCGAGTGGGTGCCGACGGGCGAGAATGCGCCGAAGGGAACGCTCGAAGCTGCGGAGATGAAGCGCGAGGAGCGACGGTACGAGCTCTTGCTGCGCGAACTGGCGCGGACGGAGCGGCGGATGCAGTCGCTCGCTGATGCGACGGGTGAGAAAACGGTGAAGGATCAGGACTTGATCCCGGGCGAGGCCGACCTGACGGGCGGCGTGCTTGAGATCAAGGATAAGGAAGGGAAGGTGATCAGCACGCTGAGGATCACGGGCGATGATCTGGAGGCGTGGCTGACTGGGGCGCCGGTGGAGGCGGAGAAGAAGGAGTAGACATTGGACATTGGACATTGGAAAGTGGAAAGTGGAAATAGGGTCGCTCGCCCCTGCCGGGGCGAAGAGGATGTGAGAGGATCGCCAACCAGACCCGCGGTCGCCGCGGCGACCGGGGTCTGGCAACATTCGGTCGCCGCGTTGCGGCGGAAGGCGGGGAGGCATCAGCGGTTTCGTGCGGTTCTCGGCCATTCGAGCCTACGGAGTTGGGCGACGTGTGTCTTTCGCGGCGGAGCTGCGCGCGAATGTTGCCAGACGCCGCGAGTCTTCGAGCGCGCGTCTGGTAGTCGGGCCAGTTGTCATCTTCGCCCCGGCAGGGGCGAGCGCGGCCGTAGGATGGCAACATGCCATCCACTTGGTCACAAGTGCTCTTTCACTTCGTCTTCTCCACCAAGCATCGAGCGCCCACGATCACACCTGAGATTCAGCCAAGGCTTTACCCATTCATCGGCGGCATCGTGCGAGACCTTGGCGGATCGCTCTGGGCCGTGGGCGGGATGCCGGATCATGTTCACCTGCTCGTTCGATGGAAGACAGACCCTTCCATCGGCGACCTCATGCGCGACGTGAAGCACCGATCCTCCCAGTGGATTCACGAGGAGTTCCCCGACGGTCGCTCGTTTGAATGGCAGAAGGGCTGCGGGGTGTTTTCGGTTTCTCGTTCCAAGTCCGACGAGGTCAAGCACTACATCGAGCATCAGGCGGAGCATCACAAGACGATGGATTTCCAGACCGAGTTGGTGCGCCTGTTGGAACTGCATGGTGTGGAGTATGACCCTCGGTATTTGGATTGACTCGAAACCGCTCGCCCCTGCCGGGGCGAAGAGGATGTGAGAGGGTCGCTAACCAGACCCGCGCCGCGGACGGCGGGGTCTGGCAACAATCGGGCGCGGCTCCGCCGCGAGAGACTTGTCGCGCGACGGAATAGACTCAGCACATGCTCATCCTCGGCCTCGAATCCTCTTGTGACGAAACCGCCGCGGCGATGGTGCGCGATGGGCGTGTGGTGCTGTCGAATGTGATTGCCTCGCAGTATGACCTGCACGCGGAGTATGGGGGGGTGGTGCCGGAGATTGCGAGCCGGGCGCATGTTGAGCGGGTGCTGCCGGTGGTGCGGAAGGCGGTTGCGGCGGCGGGGGTGACGTTGAAGGAGATCGATGCGGTGGCGGTCGGGCATCGGCCGGGGTTGATCGGGGCGCTGCTGGTCGGTGTGGCGGCGGCGAAGGGGCTGGCGTGGTCGCTGGGCGTGCCGCTGGTGGGGGTGGATCATGTGCAGGCGCATTTGTATTCGGGGTTTTTGGGGGGCGATGCGGCGCGTGTGCCGCCCCGTCGGGGCTTGGAGAGTTCGTGTGCGCCGGTACCCAGGGCTGACGCCCTGGGCTGCGCGGCGGGCGCCGCTTCGCGGCTTGAAGACAAGGCGCGGCTTGAAGACAAGGATTTTTTTCCGGCGCTTGGGCTGGTTGTCAGCGGCGGGCACACGGCGATGTTTCGGTGCGATGATCCGCTGCGCGTGACGCGGCTTGGATCCACAATCGACGATGCGATCGGCGAAGCGTATGACAAGGTGGCGATGCTTCTCGGGCTGGGGCACGCGGGTGGGGCGCGGGTGGATGCGCTGGCGCAGCGGGGCGATGAGGGGGCGCATGAGTTCCCGAAGAGCCGGTTGTCGCCGGAGTCGCTGGATTTTTCGTTCAGCGGGCTGAAGACGGCGGTGCTGTACAAGGTGCGCGGCACGCCGGGGCAAGGGGACAAGACATGGCCTGGTCTCCGCGGCGACTCTTCGAGAAAGGCCATGCCACTGTCGGAGCAGGGGCGGGCGGATATCGCCGCGAGTTTTCAGCGGGCGGCGGTGGGAGTGATTGTTCTGAAGTTGGAGCGGGCGCTGATGCGGCTGCGACAGGACGGGGTTCATGCGAACGCGCTGCTCGTCGGCGGCGGGGTGAGCGCGAACTCGCGGCTGCGGGTTGATCTGGCGCGCTTCGCCGATGACTACCAAATCCGGTTGATACTGCCGCCGATGGAATACTGCATGGACAATGCGGCGATGATCGCGGGGCTGGCGTGGGAGCGCTTGCGCGCGGGCCAGCGCGACGATCTGACGCTTGCGGCGGAGCCGATGACGGCGGTTTGACCAATCAGTTGTCGGACGCCGGGTCGGCGATTCGGCCCATGAGGGTGACGCCGTCCTCGTGGTCGAGGGCCGAGAAGTTCACCTTGGCGACGAACGCGCCGCGGTGCGAATCCTTGGGGGTGATGCGCAGGCGGATTTTCAGGCCGTCGTCGGTTTGTTCCATTCCGAAAATCGAAACATCGGCGATGTCCGGCTCGACCCAGAGCGTCTTCACGAAATCCAGGCCGCCCGAGTTGACGTTCCGCACCGTCACGATCACTTCTTTCTGCGCCATCGGCGGCATGACTCCCAGCAGGATGCGGCTCTCGCTCAGCGACCAGGGCCTCAGCGTCCGCTCCGCTTCCCATTCGAGGTTTTCGACCGGCAGATCGATGATCGGCGAGGTCGGGTGGTCCGTCTCGATGACGAACCACTTGGGCAGTTGCTGGGGCGGCGGGGCGCTGAGGTCGAACCTCAGTTCGTAGTGATTGCGCGGCGCGTCGTTCGCGGCGTCAAGAAACTCGGGGGGCGCTCCGTTCGCGGAGAGCACGCGGAAGGGCTGGGCATCGACGCTCGCGAGCGTGACCACGCCCAGGCGGTGCTGGTCCGCCGGGGTGTATTCGACGGTGGCGCGCACGCCGTAGTTGGTGTTGGCGCGGACCCTGCCGACGGCCGACTTTGAGTACCCGTGGAATCGGATCATCACGTCCCGTTCCTGCGCGGTGATGACCGGCCCGGACTCGAAGGTGATCGGCAGCACCACCGACATCCCCGGCTCGATGCCGCGCTCAGAGAGTTGCGCGACGGTGCATGAGCATGTGCTCATGGCGGCGGTGATGTAAAGGGGTTCGGTGCCGAGGTTCGTGATCTTGAACTCGCCGGGGATTTTTACGTTCGGCATCAGGTCGCCCAGGTCCATCACGTCCGGCTCGATCTTCACCG
Organism: uncultured Phycisphaerae bacterium; assembly: GCA_947085435.1. Taxonomy (GTDB): domain Bacteria; phylum Planctomycetota; class Phycisphaerae; order Phycisphaerales; family UBA1924; genus JAEUIV01. The sequence continues at coordinate 20,071 of CAMTWL010000008.1, read as the reverse complement.
GCGGCGGGATGGTCTTCAGCGGATCGACCGTCTGCCAGGTGGGGCCTTGGGCCGGGAGTTTCTGGCCCGGCTGGGGGCGCGGCGCCGCGTCCGCCTGAGCGAGCGCGGGAGCGGCGGCGAGACTCACCACCGCGCACGCCACCAGCCGCGAGAGCCGTCGAACGTTTTTCATGACAGACATCAAACGTGCCTTTCTGTTGACCGGGTCGTGGATTCGAGGGCCGATCGACCCATCCGCCCGTATTCTTACCATCGTGACGAGCCTTGGACGCTGAAAGAGCGGGGCGGCGGTCCCTAATCACCATTATTGGCCCGGTTTCCCGGTGTGCCCACGCCTCCACCCGATCCAGCAGGAGCCTTGAACATGACTCACCCAACGTCCGACAACAACCTCTTTGTTCGCCTCCCAGCGCCGTGGACCAGCCGAAAGGGGGCCGCGGGGTTGATGGCATCGCTCGCGTGCCTGCCTTTGGGCGGCTGCATCTTTGTCGGAGGCGGGCACAAGTTCGAGTCCCGCGATCAGATGACCCTGACCGAGGCGGCGGGCGCTCGCAAACTCGTGCTGCACAACCACGTCGGCGACGTGACCGTCACGGCGGAGCCGACGGCGACCGAGATTACCGCGACCGCGATCATGATCGGGCGTGGCCGCGACCAGCGGAACGCCGACGAAGCGCTGGCGGAGATCGTGGTCACGCTGGACCCCTCGCGCACCGACCCCGGCGTGATCGAGGCGCGGGCGGGTTCGCCCAACTCGTCGTCGCGCCGGAGCCACGCGGTGGAATGGCGCATCACCGCGCCGCCGAACGTCGAGGTTGAGATTCACAACGATGTCGGCGATGTGGATGTGAGCGGCTTCAACGGCATCGCGTTCGTCGGGAGCGGCGTCGGCGATGTGAATGCCAGCGGGATGACGCACGGCGTCACCATCGTGTGCGGCGTGGGCGACGTGGACGCGAAGGCCTCGGGGCCGATCAGCATCAAGACCGATGTCGGCGATACCGAAGTCCACGTTCTTGAAGGCACGGCGAGCGCGATCTCGATCACCACGGACGTCGGCGAGATCAGGCTGTTGCTTCCGCAACAGTGGTCGGGCACGTTCCGCGCGGACACGGACACGGGCGATGTGGACCTGTCGCTCGCGGGGATGCCGTTGAAACTCACCAAAGATCGAGATCAGCACGCGGAGGGGACGATCGGCGAGGGCGGTGCGTCGATCGTGCTGTCGGCGGATGTGGGGGATATCGAGGTGCGGCGGGTGGGAGGGAAGTGATACGGATCAAGAGTGGCACGAGTACCTTTCGCGATTCGCATCGCCCCATCACCCCAAGACGCGCTCCGCCGCGCGCACATTCTGTTCAAGATGCGACGGGTTGATGGTGCCGACGATGACGGAGGAGACGGCGGGCTCCACGAGGCAGAGGCGGAGTGACGCTTCGATCGGGTCGTGCGCCCGCGCTCCCTCCGCCGTCGCCCCCGGGATGACTCGGGCACCTGTCGCCGCGGCGACCGGGGGCGGAGGAGGCGCGAAATACCCGCTGGCAAATGCTTTTTTGATGAGGATGCCGACGTGCGGGGCCGCTCCCTCACGGTCGCGGCTCTGAATCGCGGGGAGGTTGGATTGATCGTGGGCGTTGAGGGTGAGCATGAGTACGTCAATGGGTGCCACGGCCGCGCCCCCTCCCCCGCTGGGAGCGGGGGAGGAGGCAGTTCCAGTCACCGCGAGCATCGCTCCCTCCGCCGTCTTCGTCGAGATGCCGATCGCGCGGATCATCCCCTTCTTTTTCAGGCGTGCCAGCGCTTCGAGCGCGCCGCTCTCTCGCATGATCCACTCGTCGCGCCCGTCGGAGTGGAGCAGCACCGCGTCGAGGTGATTGGTTTTCAATCGGCGGAGCGAGCGCTCGACGCTTGCGATGATCGCGGCCGGCGAAAAATCGAAGCGCGGCTCGCCCGTGGCCGGGTCGAACTCCTCGCCCGCTTTGGTGATGATGGTCCATCGGTCGCGGCCGCCGCAGGAGCCGATGATTCGGCCGAGGCGTTCCTCCGCTTCGCCGTAGGCGGGGGCGGTGTCGAGGAGGGTGATGCCGAGTTTCTGCGCTTTGCGGAGAAGATCGGCGGCCTGCACGTCGTCGGGGATCTCGAACGCGCTCGGATACTTCACGCCGCGGTTGCGCCCGAGTTTGACGGTGCCCAAGCCGAGGGGGCTGACCTTGAGGCCGGTCCGGCCGAGCGGGCGGGGGAGGAGCATCGGTTGAAGGTAGCACGAGGGGTGCGGGAAACAGTGGAAAGTGGAAAATGGAAAGTAGAAATTCGGAGCGGTCAGTTTCTGCGATCCTATTTCTACTTTCCACTTTCCACTTTCCACTGTTCATTCTTGATGCCTGCCACCACTGCTTTCCAACTCGACGCGATGGTCATCGGCGGCGGGATCGCCGGCCTGTGGACCCTCGACGAACTTTCACGGCGCGGCCTCGTCTGCGCGCTCGTCGAACGCGATGCGCTCGGCGCGGGGCAGACGGTGTGGTCGCAGGGCATCATCCACGGCGGGCTGAAGTACACGCTCGGCGGCCTGATGAACCCGTCCGCCGAGGCGATCCGCGGGATGCCGACGCTGTGGCGGCGGTGCCTGGCGGGGGCGCGCGAGCCGAATCTTGCGGACGCGGGCGTGCGTGCGTCGCATTGTCATCTGTGGCAAACGGGGTCGCTCGCGTCGCGCCTCGGGATGATCGGGGCGCGGGCGGGGCTGCGCGTCGCGCCGGTTGTGCTGGGGAGTGAAGACCGGCCGGCGCTGCTGCGCGAGTGTCCGGGCGTCGTTGCGCGGCTGGACGAGCAGGTGATCGATCCGGCGGCGGTGCTCCGCGTGCTCGCGGAGCGGAACGCGGGACGCGTGGTGCGCGGGGAGCTTGATGCGGTAGAGATTCATGGCGATGGGGCGCGGGTGCGCGTGACGGGAGCCACCGATTTCTTAGGGGAATCGGCGGCACGGGAGCAAGAGACCCGCTCCCTTACGGTCGGGGTTCGTTGGTTGGTGCTTTGCGCCGGGAATGGGAACGCGGCGCTGCGGGAGATGATGCGGCTGGGGGCGGGACGGGTGCAGGTGCGGCCGCTGCGGATGGTGATGGTTCGAGGGAGCGTGCTGCCCGAGTTGAACGGGCATTGCGTGGACGGCGCGAAGACGCGGGTGACGATCACCACTGCGCGCGACGCGGCGGGGCGAGCGGTCTGGCAGGTCGGTGGCGAGGTCGCGGAGCGCGGCGTGTCGATGAGCGCCAATGAACTGATCCGGTTCGCGCAGGCGGAGTTGCTCGCCGTGCTGCCCGGCGTTGATCTGAGCGAATGCGAATGGGCGACCTACGACGCGCCGCGGGCCGAAGCCGCGATGCCGGGGAATCGCCGGCCGGACGATGCGGTGGTCATCGAGGACGGTTGCGTGCTCACGGTGTTCCCCACGAAACTCGCGCTCGCGCCGCGTGTCGCGGAGATTGTGGCGTCGCTCGTTTGCGATTCGAGCGTGTCGATGGGCGCGGCGTGCTTTGATGGGTGGGAGAGGCCGGCGGTCGCCAAGGGGCCTTGGGAGTCGGCGGTGTGGTCATCGCTCGGGTAAACGCCCGTGCCATTGACCTTGCACACGAACGGTGGACGCGCGGGCGCGGGATGATTCGGCGCTTTGAGTAGGCCGCACGGCTTGGTCGCCGCGGCGGGACAAGCCGTTGCAGCCCCTGCCATTCGCCTTGCTAAACCCTTTTCGAGAGGTCCGGTAGAATCGTGGCCCAGCCCCGCTCGACGGGGTTGTTGTCGCGTGTCCCGAACATGACCCTTCCGGCGGTCACACAAGGAGTTTCTCCGATGCGAAGTTGGCTTCTCTCGCTCACCCTCGCGGCGGCAATCATTGCCCCCCCCGGTGCGTCGGCACAGCAGATTCAGGTCGAGGAGTTCATGCTCGACAACGGCATGAAGTTCCTCCTCTATCCCCGGACCGAAGAGCCCAACATCATCGCGGCGGGCTGGCTCGCCAAGGTCGGCTCGGTCAACGAGCGCCCCGGCATCACCGGGATCAGCCATTTCTTTGAGCACATGATGTTCAAGGGAACGAACACCATCGGCACCAAGGACCCGGCGAAGGACCTCGAGTTCCGCATGAAACAGAAAGCGGCGCGCGACAAAATCCTGAACATCACGATGAGCAAGCAGTACCCCCGGTGGAAGGACGGCGAGATCGACGATCCGTGGGACGCCGCCAACGACACCGACGAACTGGCGGCGGCTCGCGGTGAGTTGAACTCGCTGATCGAGGAGCACAAGAAGATCATCGTCAAGGACGAGTTCGACAAGGTGTACACGGAACTGGGCGCGTCGCAGATGAACGCGTTCACGTCGAACGACGTGACGTTCTATTTCATCAGCGTGCCCGCGAACAAGTTCGAGCTGTGGGCGTGGATGGAGAGCGACCGGCTGGTGGACTCCGTGTTCCGCGAGTTCTATTCCGAGCGGGACGTTGTCCACGAGGAACGGCGTCTCCGCACCGAGTCCACGCCGACGGGGATTTTTCAGGAACAGTTCGACGCGATGTTCTGGCAGTCGTCGCCCTATTCCTGGCCCGTCATCGGGTGGACGAGCGACCTGAACTCGTACACGAAGGAGCAGGCCGAGGAATACTTCAATATCTATTACCGGCCGAATAACCTGGTCGGGGTGATCGTGGGCGATTTCAAGGCCGAAGAGATCAAGCCTGTTATTCAGCGGTATTTCGGGCGTCTGTCGCGCGGGCCGATCGATCCGCCGCCGGTGGTGACGCTCGAGATGAAGCAGATGGCGGAGCAGCGGATGTACGCGGAGTGCGACTGCCAGCCTCAGATCGAGGTTCGGTACAAGACGGTGCCGTTCGGGCATTCGGATTCGTACGCGATCCAGGTGATGTCCGACGTGCTCAACAGCCGGTCGGGTCGGCTGTACAAGTCGATGATCGAGGGCAAGAAGATCGCGTCGCAGGCGAACGCGCAGGCGAGCGGGTTCTTCGGGGCGGCGAAGTATGCCGGCTCGTTCTCGTTCAACGCGGAGACCAAGGGCGACGCGAAGCCCGAGCAGTTGGAGGCGGCGTGGTACGAGGAACTGGAGAAACTTCAGAAGGAGCCCGTGAGCGAGCGGGAACTGATGAAGGTGAAGAATCAGACGGTGGCGAACCAGTACCGGCGGCTGCAGAACAACTTCTTCATCATGGTGCAGATGGGGATTCTGGAGAACCTCGGCGGGTGGCGTCACATCAACGATGATTCGGGCCGCATCCAGGCGGTGACCGCCGAGGACGTGATGCGGATCGCCAACAAGTATTTCGCCAGGACGAATCGGTCGGTGGCGATCTACACGCGGCTCGCGGGGGCGGCGTCGGCGGAGGAAGACCCCGAGTTCACCAAGTTGAAGGAGAAGGTCGGGCCTCAGATGGCCGGGATGCTGAAGAAGCAACTGGAGCAACTGGCGAAGGAGACGGACATGACGAAGTTGACGGGCACCGCAGAGCAGATGACGCAGGTGCTGGCGAGCGGGCAGATCCCGCCGAACATGGTCGAAGGCGTCAAGTACATGCAGCAGAAGGTGGCGGATCGGATCGCTGAACTTCAGAAGGCCCCCAAGTAATCGTTGCCGCGCAACACACAGGAAACCACACACATGAAAACCAACATGAAGAATCTGACCCGCGGCGCGGCGATTGTCTCGGCTTTTTCAGCCCTGATCGCCGGCGTCGCGCTGGCCGACAGCACCATCGAACTCCCGAAGCGTCCGGAGGAGATCAAGTTCAAGGGGCTTGATTTCCAGCCGCCGAGCAGCAAGGACTTCCGCCACGTTCTCTCGAACGGGGTGGCGGTGTACATGATGCCGTCGAAGGAGTTCCCGCTGGTGAATGTTTCGTTCTCGTTCCGTCCGGCGACGCACATCGAGGAGAAGCCGGGGGTTGCGCAGATGACCGGCGCGATGATCCGTCGCGGCGGGACGACGAGCAAGAGCGCGACCGACCTGGATGAGTCGTTCGACTTCCTCGCCGCCAACGCGACGCCCGGCTCGTTCAACGCGCTCAAGTCCAACTTCGACGAGGCGTTCGCGTTGTTCATGGACATGCTCCGCAACCCCGGGTTCCAGGAGGACAAGGTCCGCATCTACAAGGACGAGCAGATCGAGGACATGAAGCAGCGGAACGACGACGCGGACAACATCCTGGCGCGCACGGGCGGGCTGCTGATGTGGGGGGACAAGCACCCCGAGGGCCGCGTGGTGACGAAGGAGCAGTTCGAGGCGATCACGATCGACGACATGAAGAAGTTCCATGCGCGGGTGTGGCACCCTGGGAATCTGATCATCGGCGTGACGGGCGACTTTGAGCCGGTGGAGATGAAGTCGAAACTCGAGTCCGCGCTGGCGGGCTGGAGCAAGGGCGAGGCGGTGCCCGACCCGACCGATACGGACCACACGTTCACGCCGGGCTTGTACTACGTTGAGAAGGACATCCCGCAGGGCAAGTTCGTCGTTGCGATGCGCGGCATCAAGCGGGACGATCCCGACTTCATCCAGTGCCAGGTGATGAACGACATCCTCGGAGGCGGCGGGTTCACGTCGCGGCTGATGAAGCGGATCCGCTCGGACGAAGGCCTCACCTACGGCGTCGGGTCGGGGTTCCGCACGCGGGTGTACTACCCCGGCGAGTTCACCGTCCGCACGTTCTCGAAGAACCGGACGGTGGCGCTGACCGCGAAGATGGTGTACGAGGAACTGGACAAGATCCGGAACGCCCCCTGCACGCAGGAAGAACTGGATGTCAGCGTGAAATCGTTCGTCGATACGTTCCCGCGCACGTTCGAGTCGAAGGTCGGCTCGGTCAACGTGTTCATCGACGATGAGTGGACCCATCGGCCCGAGGGGTACTGGAAGACGTACCGCGAGAAGATGAGCGCCGTGACGGTCGCGGATGTTCAGAAGATGGCGCAGAAGCACATCGACCCCGCGAAGATGATGATGCTGGTCGTCGGCAAGTGGAGCGAGGTGGCCCCCGGCGATCCGACCGAGCAGCGCGAGAGCCACAAGGCGAACATGGCGATGCTCCCCAACGGGGAGAACCCGATCCGCCTGCCGCTGCTGGACCCGTTGACGCAGCAGCCGTTGCCGATGGATGAGGCGCCGAAGCCCTGATCAGTTCGCGCGTTGAGAGATATTGAATCATCAGACCCAGGGACCGGTGTCCCTGGGTCTTTTTATGTCACGGCGCCGCGGGAGCGGTTGAAATGCGACACGGCAGATGGGCGCTGGGAGCGGCCGTGCGTTCCTATCGCCCCTCATACCAATCCCACCTGAATCCCGCGCGTTTGAGAAGCCGAGTCTGAGGGAATCCGCGAGCGAAGACTCGGATCGGACGCGCGAGAATCAAGTGTGATTGGTATCACGGGGCTCGGGCAAGCACGGAGAAGAGGTGTTGGTGTGGGCCCTAACCCAGGGTTCCGCGGCGGAGCGCCGCTTCACCCTGGGCTACTTCCTCACGGCCCTCCGGGCCTTCGGATGCTGCAAACAAAGGCATTTCCACGGGGTTGCTTTTTCTCCGTGCCTCCGTGCCTCAGTGTCTCCGTGGTGAACGATCTTCAGAAGTCGCGGCGACAGAACATTCGCGCGGCGAGGCTGAGGATGACGAGCTCGAAGGCGAGTGAGGTGCCGATGACCCACCATTCGGCGCGGGCGTGGAGGATTTGCTGCACCCGGTCGCCGACGACGCTGTCGTCGACTCCGGGGTCGTCTTCCTGTGCGCCGGCGTTCATGCTGTTTGGGTTGTCGGCATCGGGGCTGGCGCGGAGTTGATTGAGTTTGCCGAGGTCGAGGATGTAGCGCTCCATCAGGGCGGTGGTCTCGGCGGTCTTGGGCAGGGCGGTTTTGAAGCCGAACATCAAGCGGTGCCACCACTGAAGTTTGCTGGAGGTGGAGCGCATCTCTTCGAGGCGTTTTTCGAGGCGGGCGAGGCGATCCTGCTGCTCTTTCAGCCGGGCGGCGTCGTTCGATGCGCCTTGTTGAGCCTGGTTGGCGGCCCACTTGAGTCCGGCGAGGAGGCCGCCTTCTTTGGGGCGCTCTGACGTTGAGTGCGGCGATTCATCGCTGTTTGCCGGCTTGGATTCGGTGTCGGCGATGGACTTTCGGAGATTGTCGATGCGTTCGACCTGCATCGCGTCGCGCTCGACCATTCCGGTTTTGATCATGAGGAGGACGAGTTCGCCGTTGTTCACCATGACGATGAGGCCCCATGCGAGCAGGGTGAGCATGAGGGCGGCGATGGTGGATCGCCAGAGCGTGCCGATGAGGACGCAGATGGAGAAGAGGTAGGAGAAGACCAGGACGACGATGGGGACGGCGAGGAAGATTGCGGGGATCCAGCCCCCGCCGCGGAAGCCGATGACGAGGAAGGAGGCGAAGGTGAAGATGCCGACCTGCAGGCCGACGAAGAGGAGCGCGGCGACGTACTTGGTGAGGAAGAGTCGGAGGCGGCCGATGGGCTTGGAAAGGGTGAGTTCGATGGCTCCGCCCGCGAGGAAGTCGGGGAAGATGCCGGCGGTGGAGACGAGTGCGAGGATCATGGCGATCCATGTGAGCCAGATGCCGAGGCCCAGGTTGACGAAGAAGAGTTTGTGGAACTCTTCGGCGGGGATGATTGTGGTCGATAGGAAGGGGATCTCGAGGGTCCATGTGAGGACGGTGAGGCCGCGGTCGTTGTTCCCGATGATGGCGAAGACGGCGACGACGAGGCCGGAGAGGAAGAGGGTGAACCAGAACAGGCGCTTGGCGTTGAGTTCGCGGTAGGCGTCGTGGAGGAGCGCGAGGGTTTGGGTCATGGGAGTCCTGAAGGCGAAAGGCATTCACCGCAGAGGCGCAGAGAGCGCAGAGAAGAAAAGGCGGAGATGGGATTGGGTTGAAGACAAGAGGGCAGCGTGGTGGGTGTGGTTGGGTTCGTTGTTTGCTTTATCTTTTACGGTTTACGGTTTGTTTCCCGCGCCCGGTTTCAGGGTTTCGCCGGTGGTTGGGTCCGTGACGGCCTGCATAAAGAGGTCTTCGAGCGAGGGACGCATGGGGCGGATCGATTTGATGACGGCGCCCTGCGCGCGGAGCGAGTCGAGCAGCGGCTGCACGCGGGCGGCGTCTGATGTTGGTGTCGTCAGCAGCCGCGCGGCGATCGAAACCGGTTCGCCGGTGGGCAGCGACGCGGGGAGCGCGGGCGGGACGCTGGAATCCTCGGCGAGTTCGATTTCGTAGCGTTCCTGGCCTTTGGTCAGGCTGTCGATCGTGCCCTGCGAGGCAACGACTCCCTGCACGAGGATGGCGACGCGGTCGCAGACCATCTCGAGTTCGCTGAGGAGGTGGCTGTTGATGAAGACGGTCTTGCCTCGGCGTTTCATTTCAATCAGGATGTTGCGGATGTCGCGGCGGCCGACGGGGTCCACGCCGTCGGTCGGCTCGTCGAGGAGGACGAGTTCGGGGTCGTTCATCAGGGCCTGCGCGATGCCGATGCGCTGGCGCATGCCCTTGGAGTAGCCCTTCACTTTCTTGTTGGCCCAGGCGCTCATGCCGACGAGTTCGAGGAGTTCGGGGGCTCGCTTCTTGCGTTCGGGTCTGGGCACGTTGGCCATGGAGGCGAAGAAGTCGAGGACCTGCTTGCCGGTGAGGTAGTCGGGGAAGCGGTGGTGCTCGGGGAGGTAGCCGACTTTGGCGAGGGTTTGCTTGTGGCCGACGTGCTGCCCGAGCATGTGTCCGGAGCAGGCGGTGGGTGAGATGACGGTCATGAGGATTTTGACGAGGGTGCTTTTGCCCGCGCCGTTGGGGCCGAGCAGGCCGAAGATCTCGCCCTTGCCGACGTGCATGTCGATGGCGCGGAGGGCGTGGACCTTGCCGCGATAGGTTTTGGAAACGCCTCGGAGGTCGAGGGCGAAGTCAGCGGTGGCGGTTCGAGTGGACATTTGTTGCATTATGCGGGTTTTGACCGACCGGATTTTGAACACAGAGGAAGACAGAGGGAAACGGATGGAAAAAAAGGAACTGATACGGAACCCACATGATTGTCGGGCACCATTGTCGGGCACCGCCGCCAGAATTCAGCGCGCGCCTTTCAGCCCCGGAGGGGCGCAAGCCAGTAGCCCCGGGTGGAGCGAGTCTTCGAGCGCAACCCGGGGTCCGGAGTCCATACAGCCCCTCTTCTCCAAGCCCCGGAGGGGCGACAGAACCACCGTTTCCATCCACAGCCGCGACGCCATCCCAAGCAGACGCGGCCCACGTCCTGTTCCCCGATGCCCGGGAATCAAGGGTGATCCGTATGATACGGACCCCAGATGAAACTCGGGCGTTCGAGAAGCCGCCACTGAGCCGCCCGCCGCGGCGGGTGGCGGATGGTCACGCCCGGAAATCAAGTGTGATCCGTCTGAGTATGTGAGCGATTGCTGAAAGCAGGGATGACCCCGCCTGTTCCTACTTCTTGTCTGTCACTCTGTATTCCTCTGTTTTCCTCCGCGTTCATGACTCTTTCCGGCGAGGCACACGGCGAGCGCTCCCGCGGTGGCGATGACCATGCGCCAGGGGAAGGCGAGGCGGAGTTCGCCGAGGCGGAAGCCGTCGGCGATGTCGGGGGTGGCGGCGGACCATGCGAAGAGCGCGGTCCACGCGCGGAAGAGGGCGGGTTCCATCGCCAGCGTGAGCAGGAAGCCGGTGGCGAGCGCGGCGAGGACGCTTGGGGTGCTGCCTCGTCGGGTGAAGAGTGCGCAGAGGAAGACGGCGAGCAGGCCGGTGTAGGCGTAGACCATCACGCCGAGGGCGAACTCGAGGAGTGTTGTCTGCCGAGTTGAATCCGACTGCCACCAGACGCAGAGGGCGGCGAAGAAAGCGAGGATGACTCCCCACGCGACGACGGCGAGGCGGGCCGCGCGAAGGTAGTGCGTCTCGCTGCTCGTCGGCCGCCAACGGCGGTAGAAGTCGCTGACAAAGGTGGACGACATCGCATTGAGGGCGGAGTTGAGGCTGGTGAGGCCGATGGCGAAGAGGCCGGCGATCATCAGCCCCGACATCCCCGGCGGCATGTCGAAGGTGATGAAGCGGAGGAAGACTTCCTTGCCGATCGGTGCCTCGCCGAGTGCGGTTCCCATCAGATCGGGGCGCTTGTGGAAGACGAAGAGGAGGAGGCCCAGCACCATGAAGACGAGGACGACGGGGATGGCGATGAGTTGCGACGAGATGACGGACCAACTGGCTTTGAGTGGTGATCGGCAGGTCAACATGCGTTGGACGAGGTCCTGGTCGGTGCCGAGGGCCGCGAGATTCAGGAGCGTGAAGCCGGTGAGGGCGGTCCAAAGGGTGAAGGGGGCGGAGAGGTCGGTGGTGGTGCGGATGAGGGCGAGTTTGGAGGCGCCGCCCTCGCCGGCGGTGCCGAGGGCGGTGACGATTTCGGAGATGGGGGCTGGGATGCGTGTGATCAGGACGACCATCGCGGTGACGATCGCGCCGACGAAAACAACCGTCTGGACGACGTCGGCCCAGATGACGCTCTCGATGCCTCCCGCGATGGTGTAGACGACGCCGGCGGCGGAGAGCGCGGCGACGGCGATCAGCAGGTGTAAAGAGGCGACGTCGCCCCAGAGGATGAAAGAGAGGGCGTGGGCGGCGATGTAGACGCGGGCGCCGCTGGCGAAGACGCGGCCGATCATGAACATGGCGCTGGCGGCGCGGCGTGCGCCGCTGCCGAAGCGGACTTCGAGGAGTTCGTAAACGGTGGTGACGTTGTGCTTGTAGAAAGCGGGGATGAAGACGAGGGCGACGACGACGGCGGCGACGATGGTGCCGAGCGTGGCGGAGAGGTAGGTAAGGTCGCCTTCGTAGGCTTGCTGCGGGCCGCCGATGAAGGTGGCGGCGGAGAGACTCGTCGCCAGGACGGAGATGGCCACGGCCCAGGCGGGCATGGCGCGGCCTCCCAGGAAGTAGTCGCGCGAGTTCGATACGCGGCGCGAGACCCAGACTCCGGTGCCGACGAGGAGGACGAAGTAGAGCGCGAGGACGATCCAATCGAGGAGGCCGAAGGCGGTGGGGGCGGGGGTCATGCGGGGTGGTTTCTTTTCGATGAGTATCCACCCCACCCGGGTGTGAATGCAACCTCTCGTTGCGGTCGATCTATAGGGATCTCTGAACAACCGGTGGGGCAGGCTTCCAGCCTGCCCGCCGCCTTCATTCTTGACGCGAAATCAGGAGGAGTCATCGCACCGCAAGCCTCTGTCTGGGGGTTATTCAGAGATCCCTATAGTCAAGGCCAACACTCCAAAGGATTCTCGATGACCCAGTCCCACTCGTTGAATAGTCCGCCCTCTCCCGCCGCCGCGGTTCGCGCGGCGGCTTTGATCGCCGCGTTATTGATCGCGGGGCTCTTGTTGTTCACGGCGTATGCCAAGGCGGTGTATCCGAATCCGAAGGCGATCGCGGTCGAGGGGACGAGTGTGACGATCGCGGGGCCGACGTTTGACCGCGCGGTCGCGGGGATCGAGGCCGCGATTGCTGTCATCATCATCGGTCTGCGTCGCAGGTGGGCTGTATGGATCCTGGGGGCGGTGTTTTTCGGGGCGCTGGCGGGGTACTCGTTCTTCAAGAGTTGGCACGGCGAGGCGTGCGGGTGTTTCGCGACAATGTTCGATCCGCCGCCCTTCTCGATGTTCGCGGTGGATGTGTTGATCGTGGCGATGTCGCTTGGGCTGGCGGCGGCGCTGCGGGCGCCGCGGGTGCTGCTGCCGGCGACGATCGTCGGGATTGTGGTCGCGGCGGGGGCGGGGTGGGCGGCTTCGGACGCGACCACGCCGCCGAGGAAGATCGAGACCGCGGCGAAACACGAGAACAAACTTGCGCACACGCGGCTCCTGGAGTCCGAGCCGATGCGGGACATCCGCGAGCAGCCCGAGGGCGGGCCGGCGTGGCTGGTGTGCGTGTTCGATCCGACGTGCCATATTTGTGAGGCGATGAAGCCGCTGATCGATTTCAAGCGCGAAGGATTCGTCGAGACGAACGACCCGATCCTTCAGATACGCGAGTTCAGCATCCCGGAGCTGGAAAAAACTGTCGGGATCGAGCCATCGGCGTGGGAGACGCCGACGATGTTCATTGTGCAAGACGGGAAGATCACCAAGATGTGGAGCGGAAAGGTGCTCGAGGATTACACGCAGGAGCGGTTCCAGGAGATGTATGACACGCTGTCGGCGGGCGGGTATCCGCTGGAGGAAGCGCCGGAGTTGACAGCACCGGGGAAATAGATGCGATCGCACGCCCAAGCGTGTACAAGAGTTGTAGAAGGGGTAGAGACAGAGCCCTCACCCCAACCCTCTCCCACGAAGACGTGGGAGAGGGAGCAGGAGGAGGCGTCTACTTCGTTTCACGGATCCGCTTCGCGTCTTCGCTTCTGCCCGCGCGCTCCAACAACGTGGCGATTTCTTCGCGGCGTTGCGTGTTGTCTGGTTCTCGGCGGAGGGCTTCCTCGAAGTGGCGGAGCGAGTCTTCGGGCTTGCCCGCTTCGAGTTCGAGTTGGGCGAGTTGGAGGAGGCGGATGGTGTTGGAGGGGTCGAGGTCGAACGCGTGCCGCATCGCGGCGGCGGCCATGACGGGGTCGCGGCGCGTTTGGTAGACGATCGCGGCCACGCTCTCGTGGAGGATGGGGTCTTTCGGGCGGACGCGGACGGCTTCGGCGATGTGCGCGAGGGCGTCCTCGCCTCGGCCGAGCGCGGAGTAGAGGCGGCTGAGCGTGAGTCGCGTGCGGGCGTGGGCGGTGCGGGTGAAGCGCTCGGGGGGAAGGCGCGAGAGCGCCGCCTCGGCTTCCGCTATCGCCTTCACCGCTTCGCCGGATTGGAGCATCGAGAGGGCCCATTGCTCGCGGACCGACCAGAACTCCGGGTGTGCGGCGAGTTGTTGTTCGTACATCAAGGCGGCGTCGGGGGCGCGCCCCTGGAGGACCATCACTCGGCCGAGGTCCGCGACGAGTTCATCGCTCGCGCCGCGGCGATCGATCACTCGTTGCATGAGTTGTTCAGCGGCCGGGGTATCGCCCGCGGTGAGGGTCAGCAGTGCGGCGCGTAGTTCGCTTTCGGAGGAAGAGAAGAGGCCGAAACCGCCGTCTTTCCAGCCGCTGGCGATGCGGAAGTGGGCGAGGGCGGCGCGGGCCGCGGCTTTCGTTTGGTCGTCGAAGGCGGGCTGTCCCGGCAGGAGGACGCGGGCTTTGTCGATGGCGAGGGTCTCGTAGGCCGCGTCCGCACGCCACCTGTGGAAGTTGACGAGGCCGGTGTGCGCGGTCGCGGCCGCCGCGATGAGGGTGAGCGATACGAACGCGGCTCCGGCGTGTTGAAGGCGGCCGCCGCGCTTCAACTGCCAGATGGAGAATCGCACATCGCGCTCGCGCAGCATCCGCCAGAACTTCCAGGCGAGGAACACGGCGCAGCCGGCGATCCCCACGGCGAAGAGCATGGCGATCTGGTTGTACGCACCGCGCCACGCAAAGAACACCGCCGCGAAGATGACGCCGAGCGCGAGGTCTTCGGCGATGGTTGTGTCGAGCACACGCTTCGGTCGCGCGTTCTTCGGCTTGCCCTTGAAGAGCGAGGGCATTGCGAAGCCGAACGAGAGCGCGCCGTTGGGGCAGACGCTGACGCAGTCCATGCATTTCATGCAGCCGGGATCGACGACCATGCCGTACTCGCGGATTTCGTCGTGGACGCGGACGTTCGAGGTGCAGACGGCGGTGCAGTGGCCGCATTGGTGGCACTTGCCGTGATCGACGACGATTTTTCCGGGTGTGAGGAGGTCGACGGGTCCGAAGATGCCGCCGTAGGGGCAGCCGTAGGTGCAGAAGCCCTTGGCGCCCAGAAAATAAACGGTCGCAAAGCCGCAGACGAGGAGGAACGGGACGGCCATGAGGGGCGTGCCGAAGGTGTCCCAGAACCCCTCGGTCATCAGGTGATTTGTGAACCCGCGATCGGGGAAGGCGGCGATGCCGAGGTCGGTGCGCACGGTCGGCCACCAACTTTCCACGAGCGGCGCGATGACGGTGCGTTTCAGCGTCGGCCAGATGAACATGTAGATGGCCAGGATGAGCGGGATGAAGACGAGCAGTCGCGAGCGGAAGGGCTTCGGGCGCACGCCGCACTTTTTCATCAGCCAGCCGCACAAATCCTGCAGGGCAACGATGTGGCAGCCCCAGCCGCAGAAGAATCGGCCGAAGACGAGCGTGCCGAGGATTGCGGCGGCGAAGAAGATCGCCCCGGCATTGACCTCGCCGAACTCCAGTGTCCTCATGCTCTCGGAGGGCTCGACGGGCGAGAGCGTCTCTCCTTTGAGATACCAGTGAGTCAGGTGGGCGGCGAAGATGAGATGGACGAGGGCGAGCGAGATCGCACGGCGCGGGCCGTTCTTGGATTTTTTGATGTGACGCGGAGCGCCGCCGGCGCTCGGCAAGACCGTGAGCGAGACCTCGCGCGAGTCGGCGGAGGATGCCTTGCAGTCAGGCTTTAGGGTGTGCGTCACGCTGGGTCTCATCGGTGATCGTGGTTCGGATCGCGGATCGTATGCCCGAACGGCGGCGAGTCGGAATGGCTGATGTCGAGGCTGGAGTCCGCCGCGTATCCATGCGCCGACTTGCGGGCAGCGCATACCCGATGGCTTTTGGATAGGCGGTTGTTCGGGACAGAATAAAAAAAATCGCGTGTACGCGATTTTCGGTCCAAAAATACTGCCAAAAGGCATTTGAGGGTGCTGTAAGTGTGGTGTATTGTCAATCCGGCTGGAAGAGAGGCCTTGAAGGACTGCGATACCCCGAACGCTGATGGTTGTTCCATCGGCCGTGGTTCGGGTCCGGCGGGCTTGTGCGAGGCGTTCTTTGGCATTCTGCCCTATGAAACCTTCCTCGTCCGCGCCGCGCGCATATGAGTGTGCGCGTGGGGTTGTTCAATGTGCTGAAGCCCTTCGGCCGTCGCGCGTGTGCGACGGCCTTTTTGTGAGCCGGTGACTTGGGCCAGCGTGATGCAGGTTGTCTTTCATCGAAGAGGAGAAATCGAATGCAGTCGAAGAAATGTCTGAAATCCGCGATGCTGATCGCCGCTGTTGCCGGCCTTGCCGGCGTCGCGGTGGCGGGCGGGCCGTTCCCCGGTCCCCAACCGATCGGTCCCGATGTCACGCTGTGCCAGGTCTACGGGTTCGCGGTTTCGGGCCGAACCGGGGTACACCCCAACGGTACGAGCGGCGCGACGCTCGGCACGACCTCGTGGAACATCGGCAATGCGCAGTTGATCTGGGAGCAGTCTCCAGACCCCGATCACCCCAAGATCGGCATGGACCTCTTCCGCAGGGACACGTTCACGATGAACGCTGTTCAGGTTGACCGGCTTCAGCACATCGGGCAGTCGTGGTGCAAGCACGGCTTCTTCGCGCTCTCCAACCAGCAGTGCGGCACGCACCCTTATGCCGGGCTGAACGGCGTGCCCGCGAACGGCAACTGCGTCAGCACCAACGGCACGCGTCTGGGCCTCGGCTGCACCGACACCTACAGCCCCGGCCTGAACGCGCAGCAGTCGGGCCTCGGCCCGCGCTTCGAGATCAACCCCTGGAGCGGCATGTGGGCTTTCACCGGCTCCATGTTCCAGGTCGGCGGTCCGTCCAACACCGGCATCCGCCGTCGCCTCCAGTTCACCGACCAGAGCCTGATTGCGCCGGTCGGCAGCACCTACAACCTCTACTTCCAGGCCTACTATGTGGCGCAAGACGACGTGGACATCAGCACGAGCGCTGGCTGGAAGCCCGTCACGTCGTACACCTGGACCGGCGCGACGTGGTCCTTCGGCCAGTCGGGCCAGACCACCGACGAGAACATGGGCTTTGCCTACGACGCCTGGACGGGCGCTCGCCAGACCATGATCGCTCAGCAGTTCCCGATCATCGAGACGACCACCGCGAACGCCGACGGCGCGGGCGGCCTGCAGGAATCTCCCGACGGCCGCGCCATGATCCTTTCCAAAGTCTTCGACCTCGGGAACGGAACCTGGCAGTATGAGTACGCCGTTTTCAACGTCGACATGCACCGCCAGATCGGTTCGTTCGCGGTTCCGGTTCCGCCGGAAGTGACGGTCACGAACATCGGCTGGTCGGGCGTCTTCAGCCACGACGAGCCGACGAACCTGCGCACCGATGTGGGCGGCAAAGCCGTCGACAACCAGGCGTGGGCAAGTTCCCGTGGCGCGAGCGACGTGACCTGGAACACCGATGCGTACATGCCGACGGGCACGGCCAGCAACCCGCTCCGCTGGGGCACGATGTACAACTTCTGGTTCACCGCGACGACCGCTCCGGCGGACAACATGGTCACGGTTGGCTTGTTCATGCCCGGCACGCCGACCTCGCTCTCGGGGGTGACGAACGCGCCGAGCTTTGTCCCCCCGCCGCCGCATTGCCAGGGCGACGCGGACGGCGACTTGGACCGCGACTTTGCCGACATCAGCATGGTCCTCGCGCGTTTCGGCGAGACCTACACGCCCGGTTCGTCGGGGCCGGGCGACTCGAATGACGTCGGCGTCGTTGATTTCAGTGACATCACCGTGACTCTCTCGGTCTTCGGTCAGCCCTGCTGATCGAAGCGGAGCGGCTGGATGAACCATCCATGTCGTTGAGTACGATGCATGACCCTTCCGTCGCCGGCGGCTGACCGCTTCCGGCGACGATTTTTCAGAGAGAGAGACAGCGGGCCGAGTCATGGTCCGCTGAACGCGATACGAATACCTGGGAAGGCCCGTAATTGGAGGAGACTGAAATGATTCGCAGAGCCGTCCGTCACACCCTGATCGGCCTCGCAGCGGCGACGATCGGAGCAAGCGTTGCCGCCCCCGCGGCCGCGCAGACCATCGATACGCTCCGTGTCGCGAGCGCCCTGGAATGGCCCCTGTTTGTGACCCATGCGCCGGGCGAGCCCTACTTCATCTACATCGTCCTGAAGCGAGGCCGCATCATCCGCCAGGACCTGCGTACCGGTGCCCAGACCGACTTCATCAACCTCGATCCGGTCATCGTGAATCCGACGAGCGTCTCCGACGAGCGAGGCCTCCTCGGCCTCGCCTTTCACCCGAACTACGCCACCAACGGATACTTCTGGGTCTACTACGTCTCGAACGCCGCGACGAACGTGGTGGCGCGGTACCAGCGATCCGCCGTCGGCATCGGCAACCCCGCCTCGGCGCAGATCACCGTCAACATCGCCGACCCCTTCACCAACCACAACGGCGGGTGGATGGGTTTCAAGCCCGCGGACACCCAGGGCTACCTCTACTTCGTCGACGGCGACGGCGGCAGCGGCAACGATCCCAACCAGAACGGGCAGAACCTCAACACGCTGCTCGGGAAGATGGTCCGCATCGACATCGACGGCCTCGACAACATCCCGGGCAACGCCGACGACGGCGCGACGTTCTACACCAGCCCGCCCACGAATCCCTTCGTCGGCGTCGCGGGGCTTGACGAGATCTGGGCCTATGGCCTGCGGAATCCGTGGCGCAACTCGTTCGACCGCCTGAACGGCGCGCTCTACATCGGCGATGTGGGCCAGATCACCGTCGAAGAGCACAACTTCCAGTCAACTTCCTCGACCGGCGGGCAGAACTACGGCTGGCGCTGCTACGAGGGCAACATCAACACCGGCCTTTGCGGCGTGCTCCCGGTGGGCCCGGTGTTCCCCTTCCACACCTACCCCCGCGCCGATGGCATCTCGACCACCGGCGGGTACGTCTATCGCGGGTGCGCCATCCCGGCGGTGTACGGGCAATACTTCTTCTCCGACTTCGGGAGTGCGCGCATCTGGACCTACGGCGGGACGAGCGCGACCGCGAATCCGACCGGGCCGTTGACGGATCGGACGGCCGATGCGTCGCCGCCCATCGGGGGCGGGTCGGTCTCGTCGGTCGCGTCGTTCGGCGAGGATGCCTTCGGCGAGATGTACATCATGCGGCACAGCACCGCCTCGGGCGAAGTCTTCCGCATCGTTCCCCAGGGCAACCCCGACCTCGACTGCAACAACAACAACGTCGCCGACTGCGGCGAACTCGCCCTCGGCCTCGTCGCGGACTGCAACGGGAACAGCGTCATCGACTCGTGCGACATCGCCGCCAATGCGTCGCTCGATTGCAACACCAACGCCCTGATCGATTCGTGCGAGATCGCCGCCAACGCCGCGCTGGACTGCGACTCGAACACCGTGCTCGACTCGTGCCAGATCGCCGCCAACCCGGCCCTCGACTGCAACGCCAACAGCGCCCTCGATTCCTGCGAGATCGCCGGTAATCCCGCGCTCGACTGCAACGCCGACAACGCGCTCGATGCTTGCCAGATCGCGGCCAACCCCGCGCTCGACTGCGACGGCAATCTGCAACTCGATTCGTGCCAGATCGCCGCCAACCCGGCCCTCAACGACTGCAACGGGAACCTGATGCTCGACGCCTGCGAGATGATCCCAGGCGATGCGAACAACGACCGCACCGTGAACTTCGCCGATATCACGAGCGTCCTCGCCAACTTCGGCAACGTCTATCTCCCCGGCGTCCTCAACGGCCCGGGCGACGCGAATCGCGACGGCGTGGTCAACTTCGCCGATATCACCGCCGTCCTCGCCAACTTCGGGCGCGTTTGTCCATAACCGCGCGAGGAGTCGGATTCACTTGCATCATCCGCCGTCGCGGGTCACATGGCCCGCGACGGTTTTTGCTTTGTGCCACTGACTCGCCGCAGCGTATCATACGGATCACGCCTCATTCTCGTGCGGACGGCCACTTGGTCCCCAGCCCCGGCGCGCCGGGACGCAAGCTGTTAGCCACCGGCGTGAGCCGGTGGACCGAAACGATTCAACTCCCTCTTCAAGCCCGCAGAGCGGGCGGCAGGTCCACCGATGCGTGGATCATCTGTTCGTCCCAGGGCATCGCGTGAGGTGCCGCCCGCTTCGCGGGCTCCGGATGCTCGTGGTTTGTCGCGGCGCCCCACGGCTCACGCCGTGGGCTAACGGCTGACGCCCCGG
>CAMTWL010000007.1:0-85230 GCA_947085435.1 uncultured Phycisphaerae bacterium | reverse complement strand
GTGTGTCGGCTGGCTCAAGGAAAGCCGACGCATCGGCACCCGATTCGAGAAGCTGGCCGTTCACTTTCATGGCATGCTCCAACTGGCCATGATCCGCCGATACCTCAAACTGCTGTTTTCAGACAGAGCCTAGTTGTGATCCGTTTGAGTGGGTGAGCGGTCGCCGCGACGACCGAGCGTCACCCCCGGGAAGCGAACTCCTCATACCTTCGCCGGGTTCCGACGGGGTACTCCTCGATCGGCGAGTCGCACTCGACACCAACCGCCTCGCCTGCGAAAATGAACCAAACGGAGAACCCCATGAACACGCGCTCGATCCAGATCACGCTCGTCGCACTCCTCCTCTCCCCGCTCGCGCTCCTCGTCGGCTGCACCACCAACATCGCCACCGGCCGATCGCAACTGGACTACTTCTCGCGCGAGGACGAGATCGCCATCGGCAACGAGGCGCTGCCGCAACTGACCGAGGGGTACGGCGGGGCCGTCACCGATCCTTTCATCAACCAGTACGTCACCGGCGTTGCGATGAGCATGGTGAACCACACCGAGGGGGACTACCGCACGCTCCCCTGGAAAGTCACGCTGCTGAACTCGAACGTGATCAACGCCTTCGCGCTGCCGGGGGGGAAGGTGTTCATCTCGCGGGCGCTCGCGGAGAAGTTCACCAGCGAAGCGCAACTCGCGGGAGTCCTGGGCCACGAGATCGGCCACGTCACAGCGGAGCACGCCGACCGCGCCATCCAGAACCAGATCCCGACGCTCATCCTCGCGGGAGTGGGCGGCGTGCTCGCGGGCAACGACGCCGCGATGCAGCGGGTGGTGAGCGTGGTCGTCAATACCTCTGGAACTATCGCGCTCAAGTACAGCCGCGACCAGGAGAAGGAAGCGGACAACCTCGGCATGCGCTACATGGTCGCCGCCGGCTACCACCCCAGGGGCATGCTCGAAGTCATGCAAGTCCTCGCCGCCGCGAGCAAGGGAAGGAACCCTCCCGAGTGGCTGAGCACGCACCCCGCACCCGAGTCGCGGATCGAGATCATCCAGAATCGCCTCGACACGCGCTACAAGGACATCCTGAACGACCCGACGATGCAGACCTTCGAGGCGCGCTTCCGCACGGAGTTCCTCGATCGGTTGCGGCTGGTCCCCGCGGCGAAGCCGACGCGGCAGGGGGCGGTTGATCTGGATCGGCCGGAGATGTGGTGCGCGCACTGCGCGGGGAAGCAAGGAACCACCACGGAGAACACGGAGGCGCACGGAGGGGGGATGTGACTTCACAAAGCCTTCTCCCCCGGTCGCCGCAGCGACCGGGGCCCGAGTCTTCGAGGGCGGTGGGGGCACTTCCGCGACGCGTCGAACATCGGGCCTCGCCGTTCACCGCTCCGTTGTGAATGAAAATCCGCGAACAACCACGGCGATTTGCCCGCCGTCCGCCCCTTTCACCCACCCGGCAAATCGGCCACCGGCGATGACGCGATTCCAAAGAAGCGCATCACCGTCAAGCGGTTCGAGAACCAGCACGCTGACGTTCGGTGCGTTCAAGAGCGAAACAATCTGCGAACGGTGCCCCTTCACCGACACCGGCTGATCGGCGATCACCTGCCCCACCAGACAGACGGCGTCTCCGACTTTGAGTTTCCCTCTGGCAATGTTCTTCGTGACCTCATCATTGACCACACCCGCCGCGGTCCAAGGCTGCGCAGTCGCCACTTCCTTAAGCAAGGCTTTCATGTTTTCAGCGGCAACGCCGACCCCCTCGGCATCCCGATTCACCTCTGACCACGCGACGACCGACAGGCGCAACTGTTGGCGGAGTTTGTCGGGAAGTGAATATCCAACCCGCTTACACGTCTGGCACCAAAACGTCTGGCGCTCGTAGACCGGATCCTTCTTCAGCCCATCACCTTTCGCAAAGCCCACCAGCACGCGCTCCACGACTTTCCGCCGCCCCTTGCAATCCCCGCAGTGCTTGCGCTTCTCCAACTCACTTACCCGTTTAAGCAAGGACAAGCGCGGCTTATCCGCGATGATCTCGAACACCGGAACTTCCCCAGCAATCACCGGAATAGCGTCCACCCCGCGGGATCCGGGATTCTCCGGCGGCGGATCGTCATCTATTGGAGCCGGCTCCTTCTTGCCGGCCAAGCAGTAGGGTTCGGGAGATCGCGAAGGAACGACGGCCGCCGCCACAAATGCCATCGCGGTCACAATCACCACCACATCAGTCAGTCGTAAGTATCGTTGAATCACTTCGGCCTCCCATGAACGTCGCCTTGCGGGATCTCTGAATAATCCCCAGACAGGGGCTTGCGGTGCGATGGCTCCTCCTGGTTTCGCGTCAAGGATGAAGGCGGCGGGCAGGCTGGTCTCCACGGCGACTCTTCGAGAAGCCTGCCCCACCGGTTGTTCAGAGATCCCTTGCGTGACTTGTTCGTTCCAGGCAGGTTGCCGTTAGTCGAGTCCGTAATCCTAGCCCGAGCTCGCGGGCACCACAACTCTTGATAGCGCCCCACCGGATCAAGCCCCGCAAATGTGCGGCGACTCACGATCGGCCCATGCATTCCCGAACAACCGCCCCCAGTTCCCCCACGCAAACCCCTCAACTTCCTCGCCGCTCCACCCGCGCCCGCGCAACGCATCCGTCAACTTCACCAAATCCACCGGCCGATCGATCCCTGCCGGCATGTCGTCCGCCGAGAATCCTCCGTCCATGTCCGACCCCAGCCCGACGGCGTTCTTGTGACCAACGAGCGCGCAAACGTGCTCGACGTGCGCGATCGTCTGCGCGATCGTCGGCCTCGGGTTCTCTTTCGCGTACGGCTGCGGCGGGATGAAGTTCCGGCACAGGTTCAGCCCGATCACCCCGCCACGCCGCGCGATCTCGCGGATGGATTCGTCCCGCAGATGCCGCTGATTCAGCGGCTCCCCCACGATCGCCCGACAGTTGGAGTGCGACGCGATCACCGGCCGATCCGTCAGCGAGAGCAGTTCGTCCATCGCCCGATCGGACAAGTGCGAGACATCGTGGACGATCCCGAGCGCGTCCATCTCTTTCACCATCGCGCGTCCCAGATCGGTCAGCCCCACCGGGTCCTCGTGAGGCGTCATGTTCCCCGCCGCGTAACGCGATGACTTCGCCCATGCCAGCCCGATCGCCACGACTCCCCGCTCCTTCCACCACGCGAGTTCATCGGGTGAGCGAACGGGGTCGGCGTTCTCGATCAGGATGCCGATGTGCAGCGGCGTTTGTTTCGGCGAGCGGGCCAGCCGCTTCTCCAGCGACAAGGGCCGAACCTCGCCGACGCCCATCCCCGCGCGCACCTCGCCAACGTCCGGGTCGCGCCGCAGCAGTCGCGGCAGATCGATCGCCACATGCCCCGCGTCTCGCCACGTCTCGTACACCTCCAACTGCGCCCGTCCGCGCTTGTGAGCCTGCTCGACATCGCCCGCCGGGTATCCCTCGGGCCCGTCGCCCCCAACCTCCGTGAAGATTGTCGCCAGCGCCACGCGGACATTCCCCTCCCGCAGCGATGGGAGCGTCACCGCCGCGGGCAGCAGGTCGCCCCCGGCTGATTCGAGCGGCGCGTGCATGTCCCGGCCGCGCACCGCCAGCATCGCAAGATCGAGATGTGCATCGAAAAATATCATTCAACTCCAACGAACCCCGACCGTAAGGGAGCGGGCCGTCCTCATTCCTTCACAAACACATACCCACCCTTCTCCGCGCCCCACTTCTGTGTTCCCTCCGCATCGAACCCACGATCCCACGGAATCAGCCGCGTTTCTTCGATCGCCACCTCGCTCGTCGCGTACGCCGCCCCGCGGAGTGTGCTGGTGCAATCCTTTCCGACGGTCGAGCCGCGGAACGCGCCGTCCTCGAACCGCAGCACGATCGAGCATCCTTGCCGCGACGACAGGTCCTCGGGCGTCACTCCTCCAAGCAGTTCGGGCGACTTCCACGCCCCGGCGGACACCAGCGGATCGCCCGGCAACTCAAAAACCGCCGACTCGAACGTCCCCTTCGCCGTCCCCTTCGACAGGTGGTACACGCGCTGGCGATACGGTTTATCGAGGCTCGTCGCCGCCGCCTGCTCGACGTAGAGCCAAGGCCCATCCTTTCGATCCGTCCACACCGGGGTCATGTGCAGCCGGATATCGCGGTAGTTCTCGGGGTCGGAGGCCGCCTGCGCCGCGCTGGAGAACGAGCCGGACATCCACGCCGTCAGAAGGTCGAGGTCGGTCGTTGCGACGAGTCGTTTGGGGGACCAGAAAGCGCACCCAGCGATGAGTGCGGCGGCTGTGACGAGAGCGACAAGAGCAGCGCGGTTCATCGTTTCTACTCCGGAGGTGGTCGAATGCTGGAACCGCGGGAGCACCCTTTCAGGCAACGCCGTGCACTCAAGCAGTTGTTTTCGTTCGATCCGCGTGCCCTTTCAGGGCACAAGAGGCCGAAAAAACAGGTCTGTCCAGACCCGCGCCGAAGCGGCGGGGTCTGGCAATCCCGGCGCGCCGGGACGCGCCGCTTTGCGGCGAAAACGTCGGCGAATCGAGCGCTTTTGTGGTGTTTTCGACGGTTCGAGTTCACGGCGTTGCCTTTCGGGATGCGGAAAGAGGGCGGGTTGGGTTGCTTTCCGGGGGTTACGCTCGAAGACTCCCGCCGCGGCGGGCAGGCTGCTCGACCCCCGGCTACGAACGACCAGCCTTTCAGGCTGAAAACAAAGGCATTCTACTGCGCTGCCTGCCTTACATGCACCACCCGCTGCGGGAACGGGATCTCGATCCCCGCCGAGTCGAGCGCACTCTTCACCTCGCGGATGAGCGCCTCGCGCACGCGGATCAGATCATCGCTCCTCGCCCACAAGTTGACCTCCCACATCACCGCCGAATCTCCCAGCGCGGTCAGCACCACCTCCGGCGGCGGCTCATCACACCTCCCAGGCACCGCGCGAGCCGCTCCCAACAACACCCCCCGCGTCCGGTCGATCTCCGCGCCATACGCCACCCCCACCATGACCTGCACCCGCCGCACCGGGTGATAGGTGATGTTCTCGATGATCGTGCCGAAGATCTGGCCGTTGGGGATGATGACCCGCCGATTGTCCACCGTGTGCAGCACCGTCGTGAACAACCCGATCTCGTCCACGATCCCCCTCTGCGCCGCGACGACGACCAGATCGCCGACGCGGAACGGCCGAGTGATCGACAGCGCCGCTCCGGCCGCGATGTTCGACAGCGATCCCTGCAGCGCGAGCCCCACCGCCAGTCCGCCGGCTCCCAGCATCGCCGCGAAACTCGTCACCGGGATGCCGACGATCGACATGCACGTCAAAACCGCCATGACCAGCACGACGACCCGCGCCAGACTCGAAAGGAAGAGCGCCAGCGTCGTCTCGACGTGCGTTCGCTCCAGCGCCTTCCGCATCGCTCGCGCCGCCACCCCGGCCAGGTACATCGCCACAAACAGAAACAGCAACGCGCCGGCGACCCTGAACCCGTACTGCGTCACCAAGGGTGAGACTTTCTGCCAGTACGACTCGACGCCCAGTTCGCGCAGCGTTCCCTGAACGAGTTCGCCGCCCCCGCCGCTGGCCGAACCGAAGATCACTTGGAAGGTCTGCATTCTTGCCTGGCTCCTGCTTCCTGAACCTGATTAATTACCACGGAGACACGGGAAAGGCATGAACACAGAGGAAGACAAAGGAAAACAGAGAAGGGATCACGATGAGACGAGTCCCAACCCATCCTCAATGCCGGCCTCAAGTGCTTTCTGCCTTGATGCCCTGCTCCGTCTTCCTCTGTCTTCCTCTGTGTTCAATGAGTTGGTCTTCTCCGTGCCTGCGTGGTGAATACCTCTTCTCACTCGGCCTCATCGCTCCTCATCCGGCTCTCAACATACTCGTTCACCGCCTCCGCGTGCGTGATGTTAACCAGGTGCCTCCCGCCCTCGATCACCTTGTCCGCGTGCCCCCGTCGCAGGGGGATCGCCCAGTCCTTGTCGCCGTGTATCTGGTGGACCCGCACACCCTTCGCCTCGGTCGCCTTCCAACTCGCCTCATCGCACGACCAGCCGCTCATCGCCGACATGCCCCACAGCACCAGGCTCAGGTCGACACTCTCCGCCATCCGCCGGAACATCCGCTCGTCCAACTCATTCAGCCCCTCCCGCTTCACCACGCGCCCGGCGATCCAGGGCCGCAGCCGCGCCATCCCCTTTTCGCCGATCATCCGCGCGAACTTCAACCCAAGCCGCAACCCGCGCGGCATCGCATCGCTCGTCCGCGCCGACGCGATCAGGAACACGCCACGCGGCGGCAACCCCTCGTCCGCCAGGTACGACGCCGCCTCGAGCGCGATCATCCCGCCGAACGAAACGCCGCCAAGCCAGTACGCCGCCCGCACCTCGGGCTTCGCCAGCACGGTCTCCTTCCATCGCTCCGCCAGCCGATGCGAGTAATCCTGCAACGACTCCGGCACGGGCTTCTTCCCCTCCACCTTCGTGAAAATCGGCGCGATCCAGTCCGGCAGAAACAAGTCCTGATCGAAATGGTGACGCTGAGGCTCAAAGAGCAGCCGATTCGCGCCAAGCCCGGGAATCAGAATTAGTCGAGGCATATCCTTGTGATGATGCCGAACTCTTCCCGGCCGGTCCAGTCCGCCGAATCGCGTGCCGAATCGCGTGCCGAATCGGGTGCCACTGGCGGCTTGCCCGCCAGTGCTCCGCCGTCTATTGCCCCCCTCCAAATCCTCATCGACGGCCAATGCCCGCTCTGCCGCCGGGAAGGAGCGTTCCTGCTCCGCCTCGACAAAGGCCGCCGCCGTATCGCACTCATCGACATCGCCTCACCCGATTTCGACCCCGCCCGCTTCGGCATCACCCTCGACGCCGCGATGGGCCGCATCCACGCCGTCACCCCCGACGGCCGCCTCGTCGCGGGCCTCGAAGTCTTCCGCCGAGCCTACCCGCTCGTCTGTCCGCCGCTCGGCTGGCTCTGGGCGCCGACCGGGTGGCCCATGCTCCGAATCTTCTTCGACGCCCTCTACCGTTGGTTCGCACGCAACCGCTACAAGTTCGCCCGGCGCGACAACGCGTGCGCGGACGATCGCTGCGCAACGCATTAGACGCCGACGCTGAGTCTTCGAAGCCTCGGGTCGTCGGTGCGCCGCGACCCGAGGCTTCGAAGACTCAGCCTCGGCGTCCAACACACGCGATTCATGCGTGCGTTCGTCGCAGCATCCCCTCCAGCCTCGCCTTCACCCCCGCCCACTCCGGCGCGATGATGCTGAACATCGCGGAGTCGCGGAACGTCCCGTCGTGCCGCAAGAGGTGCTGGCGGATGATCCCCTCGAACGACGCGCCGATCCGCAGGATCGCCCGCCGCGACGGCTCGTTCCGCGCGTCGCATTTCAACTGCACCCGCACGCAAGAGAGCGTCTCGAACGCGTGCCGCAGCAGCAGGTACTTGCACTCGGTGTTCACGCTCGTCCGCCTCGATCGTGGCGAATAGAACGTCGAACCGATCTCCAGCATCCGGTTCGCCGGTTGAATCTCCATGTACCGCGTCGAGCCGGTGAACTCGCCCAACGACTTGTCGAACACGACAAAGGGAAGCGCGGCTCCCGCGGCCTGTGCCGCGAGCGCCGCCCCGATCCACGCCCTCATCTTCTCAAGCGTATCGGGGGCGGCGATGGTGTAGTACCGGAAAAACTCCGGATCCTCGGCGTAGACCCGCAGCAGGGCCGGCGCGTGCGAAAGCGTGAGAGGCTCAAGCCGCGCACGACCCCCGGAAAATTCAAGAATGACAGGTTCGATCCGCACCGATGCAAGATACCTCAGCAACGTACGCGCTCACGGCGCGTGGCACGAACTCAGCCCGCGCTTCGCCAGATACTGCTGGTGGTAATCCTCCGCTGGATAGAACTTCGGCGCGGTCTCGATCACCGTCACGATCGGCCGCGAGGCCCACTTCCCCGCCGACTGCTGCGACGCCTTGCTCTGCTCCGCGGCCTGACGCTGCGCATCGCCGTGGAAGAAGTTCACCGAGCGGTACTGCGTCCCGACGTCCGGCCCCTGACGGTTCATCGTCGTCGGGTTGTGATTCGCCCAGAACACTTCCAGCAGCGCCTCATACGTCACTTGCGCCGGATCGAACTGCAGATGCACCACCTCCGCGTGACCCGTCTCCTCGTAGCACACCTGTTTGTAACTCGGCTTCTCGGTCCTGCCGCCGGCGAAACCGACCGCCGTCGCCACGACCCCTTTGGTCCCGCGGAACATGTCCTCGACGCCCCAGAAGCATCCGGCGCCGAACGTCGCGTATTCCAGTTTCGCGTCGGCGGTCGTGACCGAATGCCCCGTCGGCTTCAGCCCCTTGTCGAACTTCGGGTTGGTCATCAAAGGCTCCAGATCAACCTGCGGCAACGGCGCGTCACCTTCACGGCCCAACGCGATGAACCCCGCCGCGCCGAGAAGGATGAACAAACCGAGCGCCATCGACACCGAGAGTGAATGTTTCATTTGCGTGGGCTCCTTCAGCAAAGACAACCATCGAGACTGTGCGGCGATTCCATCCGCGTATTCGATGCCGACGGCGGCTTGGATGTCACACCCGATCAAAACCCTCTTCACCACGGAGACACTGAGACACGGAGAAAGACAATGCAGAAGTCAAAAAAATGGCATGAGAGGTCTTCAGTTCAACGATTGATCCTCGGACTCCACTTTCACGAACCCCAATCCCGTTTCTTCCTCTCCGTGTCTCTGTGCCTCCGTGGTGAAGGCTCTTCCTTTTTCACGCCTCGCCGTGCACGCGGCGCTTGGGGCGGAGCAGGGCGAGGCTGGCGGTGTGGCCGTGGAGGAAGGAGCCTTCGCCGATGGGGCCGATTTCTCCGGCGGCGAAGAATCCGGCGAGCGGCATGGGGCGTTCGGGGTCGGTGCCGAGGGCGCGGGAGATTCGGCCGGCGTCGTGGTTCGAGTCGCCGAAGAGTCGCGCGCCGCGGCCGTTGCAGGTGAAGAGCAGGCCACCCGCCGGCGGCGTCTGCAACTGCTGCGAGGCGAGCAGCAACTCCAGGTCTTCGGTCGCGGTCTTGGAATCGCGGAGATGGAACTGGATGGTCTGGCCGGCGCGGACGAGGTCGCCGACGGCGATGGAGCCGGAGCCGTTGTCCACGCCGAGGACGCCCCGGATCAGGAAGTCTCCTCGGCCGAAGCGTGATTTGTACTCGTCGATGACGCGGCCGACGAAGACGCCGTTGGGGAGGAGGTCGCGGTCTTCGGTTTCGAGTTCGCCGATGATCTCTCGGAGGGCGTCCATGGCTTTGATGCCGCCGAGGGTTTTGATGATGTTGCGCTGCGCGCCGGTGACGACCAGCGGCCTGCCGATGGGGCGGCAGCCCTGGCTGACGAGCGCGTCCACGGCGATATCGCCGCGGATGGCGACGCCGATGCCGCCGGCGCGCATCACCTGGTCATTCAGCACAAGCATGTTCCCGCCGGGCTTCGAAGCGCCGCTGGCCATGCCGCCGATGATCGGCGAGCGCTTGAGTCCTTCGACGACGGCGCGGGTGTTTGACAGGACGCTGACGGCGGCGGCGGCGGGGACGCTGAACGGATCGGCAAAGAAGAGCGTGGCGCGCAGGTCTCGCCGCGCGCCGGCGATGCGGGCGGCTTCGCGGAGCGCGTCGGCGTCATTGTCCTTCACATGCGGCAGATCGCGGTAGGAAAAAGCGTGCAGGCTGGTGCCGGGGAGCGACGCGGCGAAGACGGTGACGGCGGGCTGGCGTTCGAGTTCGGCGTCGTTGGCGATGATCCCCTCGGCGGAGACGCCCACGAGCGTGCCGGGTTCGAGGGTGGAGCGGACGATGTGGGCGATGTCGTCGAGGTCCTGGGCGTGGCGTCCGGCGGCGAAGATGAGTACGAGGTCGGCCTCGCCCGGCTTGACGGATGCGGCGGCCTGCTCGCAGGCCTGCTCGGCGGCGAGGCCGGCGTCCACGTTGGCCGAGAGGCCGACGCCGACGGAGAGTGCGGTGGCGGAAGAGGTGTGCTCCATGGGTGCAAGTGTATGTCGGACGGAAGCCGAACCTCGCGGCGGAGGGTCAAGTTTGTGCGCATGTTTTCGGTTAGTGTGGGGTTTTTGAGCGCCGATTGCCCCTCGAAATCACGCATGGCTACCCGGTTGGAACCGATTACCGACAGATTCACCGAAACCAATCGAGGGATGTCCCCGGTTTGTGCGCAGGGGCTGCCGGCGCGTGCGCGGGCGTGTCTCTCTTCGGCGGTGGGGGCGCTCTTCGGCAAGCAGCACGCCGATGGGCACTGGTGCGCGGAGTTGGAGGGGGACTCGATCCTGAACAGCGAATACCTTTTGATGAAGGTGATCCTTGGGCAGGAAGATGAGCCGGCGCGGGGGCGGCAGTTCGAGGGGATGTGCGTTTATCTGAGGATGCTGCAGCGGGAGGATGGGACGTGGGGGCAGTATCCGGGATCGCCGGCGGACTTGTCGGCGACGGTGAAGGCTTATTTTGCTCTTAGGTTGTGGGGCGATGCGGTTGACGCGGATCACATGAAGAGGGCGCGGGAGTCGGTGCTGCGGCTCGGCGGGGCGGAGAATATTAATACATTCAGCATGTTTTATCTGGCGTGTCTGGGGCAGGTGTCGTGGGATGCGTGCCCGGCGATCCCGCCGGAGGTGGTGCTGCTGCCGCGGTGGTTCCCGTTTCATCTGGACAAGGTTGCGGCGTGGACGCGGACGATGATTTTGCCTTTGGCGCTGTGCACGGCGTTGCGGCCGGTGCGGCGGGTGGATGACTCGCGCGGGATCGAGGAGTTGTTCATCGATCATCGGAAGCGGGAGTATCTGGCGAAGCCTTGGGACAAGAGCGATCCGACTTCGTGGACGAATATATTTTTGTCGCTGGATCGTGCGATGAAGCGTGCGCGGCGGATGAGGTTGCTGCCGCGTGCGCCGGTATCGCGTCGGCTGTCGATCCGCGCGGCGGAGCGTTGGCTGCTTGAGCGGATGACTCCGGAGACGACGGACGGGCTGGGGGCGATTTTTCCGCCGATGGTTTATGTGCAGGTGGCGTTCCAGGCGCTGGGGTATGGGCGCGAGCACCCGGTGATTGTTGAGGCGGAGCGGCAGTTGGATCGGTTTATTGTGGAGGGTGGAGAAGAAGAAGTAGAAAGGCAAGTAGACACGGGCGGGTCTCCGCGGCGACTCTTCGAGACGCCCGTGCCACTAGAGGGAGTAGGGAAGACAGGAGACACGGGCTGGAAAGCCCGTGCCACGGGTCATGTGCGGATTCAGCCTTGTTTTAGTCCGGTGTGGGATACGGGGATTGCTTTGTATGCGTTGACGGAAGCGGGGTTGACGGCTTCGAGCGATGCGCGGGTTGCGCGGACGTGCGAGTGGTTGCTCGCGCGCGAGGTGTGCCGCGTTGGGGATTGGGTGAGGAATCTGCGGCCGGAGGATCGGCCGTCACGGATGGGGCCTGGGACGGAGCATGGGGCGTGGGCTTTTGAGTATCGGAATGACTGGTACCCGGATGTTGATGACACGGCGATGGTGTGCAAGGCGTTGTGGCGGGCGGGGGGAGTTGGTTCTTTGGGACGAGTTGTGGCGCCCGCCCCCTCCGGCCTCGAAGACTCGGCCACCTCCCCCGCTGGGAGCGGGGGAGGAGGCTTGAGCGGCACTGCTTGCCCTTCGGGACAAGCAGTGGCACCCCTTTCTAGGCGAGCGGCGTTGCGTGGGGTGAAGTGGATGCTGGCGATGCAGAATGATGATGGTGGTTGGGCGGCGTTTGATCGGACGGTGCATCGGGCGTGGATGGAGCATGTGCCGTTCGCGGATCACAATGCGATGCAGGATCCGTCGTGCGCGGACATCACGGGGCGGACGATCGAGGCGCTGGTGACGTGCGGGGTGCCGAGGGATGATCGCGCGGTGCGGCGTGCGGTGGCGTATTTGAGGAGGGAGCAGCGGAAGGAAGGGTGCTGGTGGGGTCGTTGGGGTTGTAATTTTTTGTATGGGACGTGGCAGGCGGTGGGGGGGTTGATGGCGGCGGGGGAATCGCCGTCGGCGGCGTACTTGCAGCGGGCGGTGGCGTGGCTGCGTTCGGTGCAGAATGAGGATGGAGGTTTTGGTGAGAGCGCGAACTCGTATCTGGATGAGGGGTTGATGGGGAAGGGGCCGAGTTCGGCGTCGCAGACGGCGTGGGGGGTGACTTCGCTGATGTACTTGGCCCCCGGTGGTGCGGATGATCCGGCGGTGGGGCGGGCGATTGGGTATTTGTGCGAGACGCAGTTAGTGGAGGATGTGCCCGCGCGGCCGCCGGAGTATTTGCATGAGGAGCCGGCGGGGTCGTGGCGCGAGCGGTGGTTCACGGGGACGGGGTTCCCGAAGGTGTTTTACTTGCGGTATCACCTGTACCGGCATTATTTTCCGGTGATGGCGGTGGGGCGGTATCTGCGCCTTCGGGGATAAGACATTTCACCGCAGAGACGCAGAGGACGCAGAGAGGGAAGTTTTGGGGTGGCGCTCTGGAACCCCGAGCGCGAGCGAGCGGGGTTTTCGGAGTGGGTTGCTGAAACTGAGCGCGCTGCTGGCTGCGGGCGGTTTGGGGACATTTCCGGCGAACCCCCTTCCTTGCGGGCGGGGTTCCAGAGCGAGTTGTGGGATAGAGTTGTGGCATGAAACTCTCAGTTGCAATGGGCGTGCTGTGCGTGGTGGCGATGGTCGCGGTTGGCGGGGAGCGTGACGCGATGGACGTGAAGATTTACGACGCAGTGCTTGAGTGCGGCGGGGGTGAGGTCCGGTTTGGGATTCGTGTGGAGCGTGGGGCGCGGGGCGAGCCGCGCGCGTTTGTGACGAATGGGGAGGAAGCGATCCCGGTGCCGGTGTGCGCGGTGGGTGGGGATGGGATGACGCTGGGCTTTGACTATTACGATTCCACGATCACGGCGAAGATCGGGGCCGATGGTGGGCTGGTCGGCGAGTGGCGGAAGCGGCGGTCAGCGGAGGAGTGGGTGACGATGAGGTTCCATGCGAGGCCCGGCGGCGTTCGGACGATGGACATTCAGGAGATGCCGGGGGAGATCGCGGGGCGGTGGCGCGTGAAGTTTGCTGGCGAGGCGGATGAGGCGGTGGCGGTGTTCGGCGGCGGGGATCGGCGCGATCTGCGCGGGACGTTTCTGACGACGACGGGCGATTACCGTTTTCTTGCGGGGCACGTTGTTGTCGCGGAGGGGATGCGGCCGAGCGGAGTTGAGTTGTCGTGCTTCGACGGCGCGCACGCGTTCCTGTTCAAGGCGGCGCTGCAACGCGATGGTTCGTTGAAGGGTGATTTCTGGTCGGGGGCGACGCATCACGACACCTGGACGGCGGTGAAGGATGAGAGGGCGGCGCTGCCGGACGCTTTTGGGGTGACGAAGTTTGTGGGGACGGCGGCGGAGTTGGATGGGCTGGAGTTTGCGGATGTTTTGGGGGTGAAGAGGAAGTTGGGGGAGTTCAGAGGCAAGGCGCGGATCATTGAAGTGTTCGGGACGTGGTGCCCGAACTGTCTGGATGCGACGCGGGTTTTGACGGAGTTGGATGAGAAGTATCGGGCGCGCGGGCTGTCGATCGTGGGGCTGGCGTTTGAGGTGACGGGGGACGCCGAGCGCGATCGGAAGCAGGTGGCGCTGTATGCGGAGCGGCACGGGGTGAAGTATCCGCTGCTG
Source organism: uncultured Phycisphaerae bacterium (assembly GCA_947085435.1). Taxonomy (GTDB): domain Bacteria; phylum Planctomycetota; class Phycisphaerae; order Phycisphaerales; family UBA1924; genus JAEUIV01. The sequence goes on along the minus strand of CAMTWL010000007.1, from coordinate 71,516 downwards.
GTTGCGGGGAAGAAGGACAAGGCGGAGGCGTCGGAGAAGTTCCCGGTGATCGACAAGTTGCGTGCGTATCCGACGTTTGTGTTTGTTGATGGGGAAGGGGTGGTGCGCGGGGTGTATACGGGTTTTAGTGGGCCGGCGACGGGTGAGGAGCATGAGAGGCTGCGGCGCGCGTTTGAGATGAAGGTGGAGGAGATGCTGGGAGCGCGCTGAGCGGCCGAGCGCGCGGGCGGTCATGGACGCTTGTTTGCGACTGTGCCGAACCCCCTTCCTTGCGGTCGGGGTTCCAGGGCTGTTGTCTTATTCCAAGGCTTCGCTCTCGATGCTGGCTTTTTCGCCGGCGCGTTTTTTCTCGGTGTATTTTTTGAGCCAGGAGTCGAATGATTTTCCGGCGGCGGTGTCGCGGCCGGTGAACTCGATTCGGGCGATGGTGTGGTAGTGGATAGTGAGTTTGTCGTCGGAGTCGGCGGTCATCAGGCGGAGGCAGGAATCGGCGAGGGTGCGTGCGGTGCGGCGGTCGAAGATGTAGCCGGTGACGGTGCGTTGGTCGGTGAGGTGGAGGGTGATGTCGCCTCGGTAGTCGAAGGCTTGTTCGAGGGCGGCGAGGAGGGCGGATTCGTCTTCGCGCGAGGCGATCAGGCCTTGGAGGGTGGGGCGTTCGGCGGGGTTGGATTTGGTTTCTTGTGGCATGAAGGCATTCACCGCAGAGGCGCAGAGGACGCAGAGAAGAAAAGGCCGAGGATGATAGGGATGTGTGTAAGGCAGAAGACCAAGACCCAAGACCCAAGACCCAAGACCGCTTACCCTCCGAAGGTTCGTCCGGAGTGTGGGTCCATCATTTTCCAGTTGAGTGTTTTGCAGATTCGTGTGAGGACGGGCCAGGCGATGTCTTCTTCGGTGATGTTGACGATGACTTGTGAGACTGGGTCGTTGGGGCCGATCATGGGGAGTTGGAGGGTGAAGCCCGGGCCGTAGAGGACGCCGAAGGATTCGGTTTCGCGGCATCCGTCGGGGCCGGTGTTGAAGTGGGCGAGTTGTGCGGCGACGGCGCTGAAGAGGCCGAGGGGGACGGAGTTGAGGATGGATGGGGTCTCGTCGTCCTCGAGTGGGAGGACTTTGACGAGGAGTATCTGTCGTGAACGTGGCACTCGGCGGGGGCTCCGTGGGGCGGGGTGTGTGATGGTAGCGGTTCGCGCGGGGGCTGAATCACACGCCGCGTGTGTGCGGTTCCCAGATGAACTTGTGGAGTTGGGTTTGCATTCGGACGGGGAGGCGGTCGGCGAGGATCCATTCGGCGAGGGTTCGCATGGGGAGGGCGGGGGAGCCGAGGATTTCGAGGCCTTTGGGTTGATGGAAGACGGCGCTGAGGAGAATTTCGCGGACGCGGGTGGTGAGGTTGTGCTGGGTGATGATTGATTTGGCCCATTCGTAATCGGCGCGGTCGGTGATGACGAACTTGATCTCGTCGGTTGGGCGTAGGCGGGGGATGTTGTTCCAGTCGTTGCGGTGGGATTCGCCGGAGCCCGGGGTTTTGAGGTCCATGATGCGGATGATGGGCGGGTCGCACGGGGAGATGTCGCACGCGCCGCTGGTTTCGACGAGGGTGGTTTTGCCGGCGTCGCAGAGTTCGTGCATGAGGTCGAAGACGCGGGGTTGGAGGAGGGGCTCGCCGCCGGTGACTTCGACGAGCGGGCAGTTGAAGGAGAGGGCTTGGCGGAGGATGTCTTCGAGTTCGAGGGTGGTGCCTTCTTTGAAGGCGTACTCGGTGTCGCAGTAGGTGCAGCGGAGGTGGCAGCCGGCGAGTCGGATGAAGACGCAGGGCAGGCCTGCGAAGGAGGATTCGCCTTGGATGGAGTGAAAGATTTCGTTGATGCGGAGGGTGGGGGGCATGATGGGGTGAGTGGGTGATGGGGTGATGGGGTGATGGGGTGATGGGGTGATGGGGTGATGGGGTGAGCAGGTGAGCAGGTGAGCAGGTGGGGAGGTGAGCAGGTGAAAGTGGGACTCTATGCGGTGTTTGGATTTACACCCTCTCACCCTCTCACCCTCTCACCCGATCACCCCATCACCCGATCACCCCATCACCCACTCATTCACTTCCACGCCTCGACGAGTCGCTTCGCTCCTTCGTGTCCTTTTGCGGCGGCGTGCTGGGCGTAGGTTTCGGCTCGGCCTCGTTGGTTGTCTCGGTCGAGCCAGAGGGCGGCCTGGTAGGCGAGTTCGGGGTCGTCGGGGTTGACGGCGACGGCGGCGACGTACATGGCGGCGGCGTCGGCGGGTTTGTTGAGCATGCCGAAGCAGAGGGAGAGTTCGAGGAGGGTGCCCGCGTCGGCGAGGCGGTCGGCTTCGGGGATCGCCAGGAGGAGATCGGCGGCTCGTTGCGGCTGGTTGCGGCGGCGGAGGATCTTTGCTTCGATCACGCGGAAGTCGGGGCGGTCGGGCTCGATGGTGCGGGCGCGGGCGACGTACTGCGCTGCCATGTCGAGGCGGTTCTCGTCGAGGGCGATGGCGGCGAGGGCGGCCCACGCGATGGAGAGGGTGTCGTCGATTTTGGTGGCGATGACGAGGCTGGCGCGGGCGTCGTCGATCTTGCCCATCTTGCGCTGCACCTGCGCGAGGTAGAGCGGGAACTTGGGGTTCGAGCGGTCCATCGACTGGGCCATCTGGTAGTGGGCCTCGGCGTCGTCGAGGCGGTTGAGTTTGGAGGCGATGGTGCCGGCGACGAAGCGGTACTCGGGATGGTCGGGGCCGATGAAGATGCCGCGGGTGTAGTGGTCGTAGGACTCTTCGAGTCGGTCTTGTTGGAGGAGGCACTCGCCCAGGAGGAGTTCGAGTGATTGGTTGTCGGGGATCCGCTCGACGGCGGCGGCAAGGATGATCTCGGCGGCGGGGGCCTTGTCCTGGTCGAGGTAGACGCGGGCGGCGTCGATGATTTCCTGGATGGTTTGGGGTGTGGCGGTTCTTTGATGTTGGGTTGTGCTGTGTTGGGGAGCGCGGAGGATTGAGAGGATTGTCCATGCGCCGGCGGCGATGACGAGGGCGGCGGTCAGGGTGAGGGCGAGGATGGCGGGGAAGCGGGGCATGGTCGATCCAAATAGCAGATAGCAAATGGCAAATAGCAAATGGCAAATGGCAGAGCGGATTCGGAACATCAACCGCTCAGAGCCGCGGTTGGTGGCACGGGTCAGGGAGTGGGTCTTGGCGCGGGCGCGTCGAAGCCTGGGCCGGCGAACATGGAGGGGCCGACGCGGGCGGGGGCGGGGCGCGCAGCGGGGGCTTGGGGGCGTTGGGGGGGTGGGCCGCCCCCCGGTTGTTGTTGCTGCGGCGAGGGGCCGACTTGTGGGGAGAGTTTGAGGCGGAAGATGTATTCGGCGACCTTGGTGCGGGCGCGGGCCTGCATCTCTTTGTAGGTGCGTGAGCCTTCGCGTTTGAACTCGATGCGCGGGTCCTGCTGGCTGAAGGCGCGGTAGTTGATGGTGTCGCGGAGTTTGTCCATCTCGTAGAGGTGGTCCTTCCACGCGGGGTCGAGGACTTCGAGGAGGACGAAGCGTTCGAACTGGAGGAGTTCGGCGCGGAGGATGCTCTCGACGCGGGCGCGGATGGCTTCTTTTCGATCCTCGTCCTTCTGGCGGACCATCCAGAGCGGGAGCGTGACGTTGAACTTGTCCTTGAAGTGTTTTTCGAGCGCTTCGTTGTTCGTGTCGGCGGCGAGGGCTTCTTCGATGGCTTTTTCGAGGCGTTTTTCCTCGAAGAACTTCCTGGACGCGGCGGTGAGGTCTTCCTTGATCTGCTGGGGGTTGCGGGCTTTGACGATCGAATCGTCCCAGCCCATCTTGTAGCGGCTGTTGGCCCAGCCGATGAGTTGGCTGACGGCCTGCGGGCCTTGCTGGCGGATCATGGCCATGGTCAGGTCCATCATGAACTCGACGGGGTACTCGACCTCGCGCTTGACATAAAGGGTCTGCACCTGGGCGAGGACGGCGGCGATCACGTCGTCCTGCGTTTCCTTTTTCGTGATCTCCTCGACGGTCAGATCAAGATCGAGGGTGCTCTTGAGCCACTTGGAAAGTTCCTGCGCGCCGTAGTTGGGGACGAGGTACTTGTCGAGGTCGGAGAGGTCGGCGGCGAGGATCTGCTGCTTCGCGCCTTCCTGCAGAAGATCGCGGATCTGGTTGGGCGGCATCTTCACGATGTCCGCTTCGGTGAGTTCGACTTTGAAGCGGTTGGCGGCCCAACTGACGAGGCCCTTGGTGTCGCGGTCGGTGAGTTCCTTTGCTTCGTCGTTGAGTTCGGGGATGTATTCGCCGAGGGTGACGTTGATCTCGTGGTGGGCGTCGTCCATTGCTTCGCGGCGGAGGAGTTCCTCGGCGTCCTGGCGGTCCTTGCCGCGCATGCGGGCGGCCTCGATGGAGCAGCCCATGGTTTCGCGGGCGTATTCGGCGACGCACTCGCCGAAGTAGTCGGGGTCGAGGTACTTGCTGACGGCGGCGGCGGAGGCGTCCTCGATGAAGTCGAAGATGAGTCCCTTGACGTCGCGGCCGTTGAGGACGCGCTGGCGCGTGCCGTAGAAGTCGCGGCGCTGATGCTCCATCACCTCGTCGTACTCGAGGATCTGTTTGCGGATCTGGAAGTTGCGTTCCTCGACCTTGCGCTGGGCGCGGACGATGGACTTGGAGAGCATCGGGTGCTCGATGGCGTCGCCCTCTTTCATGCCGAGTTTCGAGAGGATGGCCATGGTGGTGTTGCCGGCGAACATTTTCATGAGGTCGTCGTCGAGGGCGACGAAGAATCGGGTGGTGCCCTTGTCGCCCTGTCGTCCCGAGCGTCCGCGCAACTGGTTGTCGATGCGGCGTGACTCGTGGCGTTCGGTGCCGATGACGTGCAGGCCGCCGAGGGATTCGATGTTGTCGAGCCATCCGATGCGGTGCATCATGAAGCGTCCTTGCTCGTCGAGGACGCGGCGGAGTTCGTCGGGGGCCATGCGCTCGATGCGTTTGGGGTCGGCGAAGGTGTGCTGCGATGCCCAGTGCTTCAGGAGTTTGAGTTCGAGTTCGGCGAAGGGGAGGGTTTCGACGTCGCGCTTTTGCAGGCCGAGTTCTTTCGCGCCGATTTTTCGGAAGACGAGTTCCTTGACCTGCTCGTCGGTGGCCTCGATGGTGAGTTCGCGGGGGGCGATGCTGCGGCGGAGCCAGTGGTCGAGGAGTTGGGGGCGGGTGACTTTGCCGAGTTTGATGTCGGTGCCCCGGCCGGCCATGTTGGTGGCGATCATGACGGCGCCGAGTTGGCCGGCGTTCTCGACGATGTGTGCCTCGCGTTCGTGCTGCTTGGCGTTGAGGACTTCGTGCTGGATGCCGTGCTTGTTGGTGAGCATACGGGAGAGGGTTTCGCTCTTTTCGACGCTGGTGGTGCCGACGAGGACGGGTCGGCCGGCGTCGTGGCTGGCTTTGATCTCATCGACGATGGCTTCCCACTTGTCCTTGCCGGTGAGGTAGACGACGTCGTCGTAGTCGCGGCGGACGACGCGGAGGTTGGTGGGGATGGTGACGACATCGAGTTTGTAGATGTCGTGGAACTCCTGTGCTTCGGTGTCGGCGGTGCCGGTCATGCCCGCGAGTCGCTTGTACATCTTGAAGAAGTTCTGGATGGTGATGCTGGCGACGGTCTGGGTTTCCTGCTTGATTTTGACGGCTTCTTTGGACTCGACGGCCTGGTGCAGGCCGTCGGACCACTGGCGGCCGACCATGGGGCGTCCGGTGTTGACATCGACGATGACGACGGCGGGTTCGGTTCGTCCGGTCTGCGGGTCGGGCATGGGAGCGACGATGTAGTCGCGGTCGCGTTCGTAGATGACGTGGGCGCGGAGGGATTGCTCGAGGAGGTGGGGCATGTCGATGTTCTCACCGACGTAGAAGGAGCCGAGGTTGGCTTTCTTCTGTGCTTCGACGACGCCGTGGTGGGTGAGGTGGGCCTGCTTCTTCTCGCGTTCCACTTCGTAGAACTGGGTGAAGCGGCCGCGCTCGGCTTCGAGGATGGGCAACTGTTCCTTGTGTTGCTTCAGGCGCGATTGCAGTTCGGGGAGTTTGGATTTGTCGCGTGCGTTGCGGATGTCGCCCTCGGTGCCCTTGATCTGTTTTTTGCAGGCGTCCACCTTGTCGTCGGCGGCGAGCCAGGTCTCGTTCATTTTGAGGAGGTGGCGTGCGAGTTGGTCGGCGAGTTCGTAGCGGGGTGAGTCTTCGTGGGCCGGGCCGCTGATGATGAGCGGGGTGCGGGCCTCGTCGATGAGGATGGAGTCCACTTCGTCGACGATGGCGAACTCGCGTGCGCGCTGGACCTGCTGGTCGGCGGTGCGTTTCATGTTGTCGCGGAGGTAGTCGAAGCCGAACTCGGCGGTGGTGCCGTAGACGGCGTCGCAGATGTACATGCGTCGTTTTTCGTCCTCGTCCTGCATGTGCATGGGGTGGATGGCGCCGACGGTGAGTCCCAGGGCGCGGAAGAAGGGGTAGGTCCAGTCGCGGTCGCGCTGGACGAGGTAGTCGTTGACGGTGACGACGTGGACTTTCCATCCTTCGATGCAGGCCATGTAGGCGGCGAGGGGGGCGACGATGGTTTTGCCCTCGCCGGTCTTCATTTCGGAGATTTTTCCGCCGTAGAGGACCATGGCGCCGATCAACTGGACATCGAAGGGTCGTGCGCGGAAGGGGGGGCGGCTCTCGGTGTAGATGGCGCGGACGGCTTCGTAGAGTTCTGGTGCGATGTCCATCCAGACCCAGCCGGGCTGCGGGTCGGTGTTGCCGAGGAGTGGGCCGGTGGGGGGCAGTGGTTCGGCGGCGTCCATGGCGGCTTTGGTCTGCTCGTAGAGAGAGCGGAGGTTCGCGGGGAGGCGATCGGCGAGGAACTGCTCGCGGAGTCTGGGGTCGAAGATGTTGCGGATGCCGACGGCGCGGTCCATGGCTTCGCGGGCGACGGCGAGGGCGTCGACGAGCATGTCGTCGGTGCGTGTGCCGGCGAGGTAGCGTGTGCGGAAGTCCGCGTACTTGGCGCGGAGTTCCGTGTCGGTCATGGCGCGGGTCCGGGGTTCGAGGGCGTTGATGTCGGCGGCCTTGACGAGGTATCGGCGGACGAAGCGCTCGTTGCGCGTGCCGAAGATTTTGTTGATGAGCGCGCCTACGAGTGGGATGTCGGTGGGCATGTTTTTTTGACTCTTTCAAGGGCGCGGCGGGCGCGCCCGGTTGGACGGCGGTGGGGTGGCGACGCATGACTCCCGAGCGGCGGGAGCGTTGCATGGTGCGGGATTGGATGTGGAGGGGCGTGCGCGGTTGTGATTAGCGCACGGGGGGCGGGAGGTTGGTCAGCGCTGCGCGGAGGTCGTGCGTGATCGGGGGTGGATCGCTCGCGGTGATCGGCGGCGTCGTGCTGCGCACAAGGCGTTGTGAGATGGACGCACGCGGGCGCGAAATGCGTTCGATGGTTGAGTTGAGTCGATTGGCGAGCGATACCGCCGCCTTCAGACCTTTGGGAGAGGAGCCCGGTTCGCGTGCCGGAGCGGTACGGCCGGTTTCGCGCATCAGTTCGGCGAGGACGGCGGCGTCGAGGCCTTGGGCGATCGAGACCGCTGGGATCGCGGCGAAGACGAACAGCGCGAGCATGAGCGTGGCGGCCTGTGAGGGCGAGCGGCTCGGGCGTGCGGGTTCGGTGATCGTGGGCGGGGCGTGCATGGGGATGGAGAGAGTATCGACCGGCCGGGTGGCTCGGGCAACCGTGTTGAATGGTGTATTTGTTTGGGAATCGGGCGGGTTGGGTTGCGATGGGGTGAGATTGGTCTGGTTTTGTGGGTAGTGTGAGCGCGAAGCGTGTTTGCGGTTTGGGAGCATCCGCCACTTCGCGGACTCAGTGGCGGCTTCTTGGGAGGGTGAAACCCGCGAGGGGTCTGTATGGCGATACCGATCGAGTGGCTTGACGAAGTGGAATCGACGCAAGTTGTGGCGCGCGAGCGGGTGGTTGCAGGGTTGTGTGAGGGGCGGGCGTTTGCGGCGCGGGTGCAGACGCGCGGGTACGGTCGGCATGGGCGCGTGTGGCAGAGTCCGGAGGGGGGGCTGTGGATGACGGTGGCGCTGCCGGGGGTTTCGGCGGAGGTGGTGGCGAGCGCGGGGCTGCGCGTGGGGGTGGCGTGCGGGCGGGTGATTGAAGCGAAGTTGGCGGACGGCGGCGTGCGAGTGTCGGTGAAGTGGCCGAATGATCTGTTGATCGAGGGGGGGAAGGTGTGCGGCGTTTTGTGCGAGTCGTTCGTACACGGCGGGCGGTCGTGGCTGCTGGTGGGGATTGGGATCAACGCGAACAATCGGGCGGGGTCGCTGGCGGGGCATCTGCGTCGGCCGGCGGCGGCGCTGGTGGAGTGGACGGGGACGGCGGTGGATGTGCGTGCGCTGGGGGAGGCGGTGGCACGCGAGGTTTTGATTTTGCTCGACGGGACGTTGGAGCGCGAGGTGATTGAATGGGCGGCGGCGCGGCTGTGGAAGTTGGATGAGGCGATCGGTGTGCGAGGGGCGGATGGGGTGCGCATGGAGGCGATTGTGCGTGGGTTGGACGATGGTGGGCGGTTGGTGGTGGAGGTTGGGGGGCGGCGCGGGGTGTTGGGGGTGGGGAGTGAGGTGGAAGAGTTGTGATGAGGGGGGTGCCACGCAACGTCGTGAACTGAATCATCGGGTTTCGGGCGATCCGCGTGCCCCTTCAGGGCACAAGAGGCTGAAATATCCAGCTTTCCAGACCCGCGCCGAAGCCGGCGGGGTCTGGCAACAAGCGCACGCCGCGTTGCGGCGAAAACCTTGGCGAATCCAGCGATGCGTTGGCGTCCTCGAGGGTTCGAGTTTACGACGTTGGGTGCCACGGCCGCCTGCGCTCGAAGACTCCCGCCGCGGCGGGCAGGCTGCTGCGCTGGCCGTGGCATCCGGCTCGCAATCAAGGTCCGGGTGGTACGTTGGGCTGTGGAGTATGTGGAGTTTCCGTTGATGGCTGATGAATCGCGCACGCCGACTGGTTCGTTGAAACCGATCGCAGAATCGGAGTGGGATGAGGGGTGCGCGCGGCATCTTTTGTGGCGTGCGGGGTTTGGGGGGACGCCGGGGCAGGTTGCGTATCTGGCGGGGCTGACGCCTGAGAAGGCGGTTTCGGCGCTGCTGGATTTTGAGAAGACGGGGGGATATTCGGCGGTGGAGCCGGAGGGGTTTGATGATTCGATCATGAGGCCGCCGTCGGAGGATCAGCGGAAGCAGGTTCGGCGTGCGCGGCGTGCGCAGGACGAGGATGCGCTGGCGAAGGTTCGGCTGTTGCGGCAGCAGCGGGAGCAAGTCGACCGCGAGCAGATGGACGGGGTGCGGCGGTGGTGGCTGGGGAGGCTGATCGAATCACCCCGGCCGATGGAGGAAAAACTCACGCTGTTCTGGCACGGGCACTTTGCGACGAGTTATCGAACGATCGAGGATTCGTGCCACATGTTTATGCAGAACCAGTTGTTCCGGCGTCAGGCGGCGGGGAACTTCGGCGAGTTGCTCTTTGCGATCATCCGCGATCCGGCGATGCTCGCGTACCTCGACAACAACGACAGCCGGAAGGACGCGCCCAACGAGAACCTGGCGCGGGAGTTGATGGAACTGTTCAGCCTGGGCGAGGGGAACTATTCGGAGAAGGACATCAAGGAGGGGGCGCGGGCGCTGACGGGGTATTCGTTCGAGCACAACGCGTTCGCGTTCCGCACCGAGCGGCACGACGAGGGGACGAAGTCCGTGCTGGGGCGGAACGGCGTGAAGGACGGCGATGACTTCGTGAAGGCGATCCTTGCGAAGCGCGAGGCCTCGGAGTTCATCACGCTGAAGTTGTACCGGTTCTTCGTGAACGAACTGCCCACGGAAGGGGAGGCGCGGCGGGTGGTGATCGGGGTGGTGAAGCAACTGGCTTCGACGCTGGTCGCTTCGCGGTACGAGTTGAAGCCGATGCTGCGGCGGATGTTGCTGTCGGAGCACTTTTATGATGGGGCGAATCGGCTTTCGCGGATCAAGGGGCCGGTGGAACTGGTGGTGGGGATGGTGCGGTCGTTGGGCACGCCGGTGCGCGATCTGGGGATTCTGAACGATGCGCTCGACCTGATGGGGCAAAGCCTGTTCTATCCGCCGAGCGTGAAGGGGTGGGACGGCGGGCGGTCGTGGATGAATACTTCGACGCTGTTTGTGCGGCAGAACGTGGCGAATTTTTTGCTGACGGGGAAGATGCCCAAGGGGTACGACGCGCTGGCGGCGGAGGAGCGGTACGATTTCAGGCCGTTGATGATGGAGGCGAGCGAGCGGACGGACGGCGCGGAGCACGATCCGGCGGCGCTGGCGCGATACCTGATCGGGTTCTGCCTCGGGCGGGCGATGACGCCTGAGAAGGAGAGGGCGGTGGCGGAATATCTGGCGTCGTTCGGAAAGGTTGATGAGACGAGCGTGGCGCGGACGCTGGCGTTGATCTGTGCGTCGGCGGAGTATCAGGTGTGCTGAGGGGGGAAGGCATTCACCGCAGAGGCGCAGAGAGCGCAGAGATAGGAAAGTCGGAGATTGGTTTGGGTTGAAGGCGGAAGGCGGAAGGCGGAAGGCATTCACCGCAGAGGCGCGGAGGTCGCGGAGAAGGAAAGGCGGGGATGGGACAGGGCGGAAGGCGGAAGGCGGAAGGCGGAAGGCATTCACCGCAGAGGCGCGGAGGTCGCGGAGGAGGAAAGGGCGGGGATGGGACAGGGCGGAAGGCGGAAGGCGGATGGCGGAAATAGGAAGCGGGGCTAGAAGGGACCATTTCATGGACCTGAGCAAATCGAAGGTGTTCACGCGGCGGGATTTTCTGTTTCAGGGGGTGACGCTTGCGTCGGCGGTGGTGACGGTGCCGACGTTTTTGCAGTTGTCGGCGGTGGCGTTGGCGCAGGCTGGCCGCCCCCCGGCTGGGGTGAGCGCGGGGTCGATGTCGAACGGGCGGATCCTGGTGGTTGTGCAACTGGCGGGCGGGAACGATGGGTTGAACACGGTGGTGCCGTTCGGGGAGGCGGCGTATTACAAGGCGCGGCCGGGGATTGCGATCCCTGAGAAGGACGTGCTGCGCCTCTCGAAGAACGGCAGGGGCGACGGGCTGGGGCTGCATCCGAGCCTTGCGCCTCTGAAGGAACTGTTTGATGAGGGGGCGCTGACGGTGGTGCAGGGGGTTGGATATCCGAATCCGAATCGGTCGCACTTCAAGAGCATGGACATCTGGCACACGGCCGACACGAACGGGACGGGCGACGGGTGGCTTGGGCGTTACTTCGACAACAAGTGCGCCGGCGCACCCGGAGCTTCGGGATGCTCGGGGCACGACGGTGTGGCGATCGGTCGCACCGCGCCGCTGGCGATGCAGGGGCGGACGTTCAAGCCGATTTCGTTTGAATCGCCCGATCTTTTCCGTTGGACGGGCGAGGATGAGGGCGATGCGGAAGCGAAGGCGTACGCGGCGTTGATGCGGTCGGGGCCGGTCGCCGGGGCGTCGGCGAGCGAAGCGTTCCTGACGCGGACGGCGCTGGATGCGCAGATTGCGAGCGAGCGGATTCGAGAAGCGGTGGCGCGGCGGCCGGAGGTTGAATACCCAGGCAATCGGCTGGCGCAGCAGTTGGCGATGGTGGCGGCGATGATCCGAGCGGGGCTGGAGACGCGCGTGTATTACGTCACGCTCGGCGGGTTCGATACGCACGCGGGGCAGGGCGGGGCGAACGGGACGCACGCGAACCTCCTGGACCAGTTTGCATCGGCGGTGCGGGCGTTCCATCGCGATCTGGCGGCGTCGGGGCTGTCGGAGCGGGTGCTGACGATGTCGTTCAGCGAGTTCGGGCGGCGCGTGGGGCAGAACGGGTCGAACGGGACGGACCACGGGACGGCGGCGCCGATGTTTTTGGTGGGGCCGATGGTGAGGCCGGGGGTGATCGGCGATCTGCCTTCGCTCACCGATCTTGATGACGGCGATCTGAAATACAACGTGGATTTCCGGCATGTGTACGCCGGGGTGCTGGAGCAATGGCTGGAGGCGGACGCGGCGAAGGTGCTGGGGGCGAAGTTCCGCGCGGCGAATGTCGTGCGGAAGAGTTGACCACGGAGGGCACGGAGTCGCACGGAGGAAGCAGCCACAGATGACCCAGATAGGCCCGGATGAAGACAGATTCGATTCAAAGATTTCAATGGGTCCGATCGTTCTGACGGTTCAAGTTCCCGCCTCTATCCGCGGCGAATGTTGTGCGGAAAAGTTGACCACGGAGGGCACGGAGTCGCACGGAGGAAGGCGCGGAATAAGTGGCAGAGACGTCGGCTATTTTTTTGCCATTTCAGTTTCTCCCTCCGTGTATCTCCGTGTCCTCCGTGGTTATTTCTTCTTCACGATGAGCAGGTAGTTGAAGCCGCGCATCATGAAGTTGCCTTCGTCGGCGGCTTTGCGGAAGTTGCCTTTGTCGAGTTTGGCGTTGCGGCGGACGGCGGCGACGATGTCCACCGGCTCGAAGCGCTCGCACATAATGGCGAAGAGGTTGAAGCCGATGGGGGCGAAGCCTTCGTTGTTGCGGAAGGAATCGCTGACGTAGAGGGCGAGGTGCTTCTTTGGTTTCAGGATGCGGTGGGCTTCGGAGATGACCTGGCGCATGGCGCGGTAGTAGTCGTTGTCGGAATACACGGGCGGGTCTCCGCGGCGACTCTTCGGGACGCCCGTGCCACTCAAGGCATCCAACTTTCCGATGCAGCGCGGGTCGTCGGAGTAATCGACGTGGGTGGAGTAAGGGGGGTCGATGAAGACGAAGTCGGCCTTGGCGTCTTCGATGGGGAGTTTGCGTGCGTCGGCGCGGAGGATGTCGGGGCGTTTGTTGAATGAGGCGAGGTCGTAGCCGAGGGCGCGGCGGTTGAGGTCCTTGCAGACGTCGATGGTGGTGCCCGAGCCGCACATGGGGTCGATGACGAGGTCGTTCTCGCGTGTGTAGCGTTGCAGGCACTGCCAGATGACCCATGAGGGGGTTGCGCCGAGGTAGTTTTTGTCGCCTTGGATGTAGTCGCCGTAGTGCTGGCTGGGGTATTCCCAGAGCGTGGTGGTGAAGAGGTTCAGCGGGGGCTTGATGAACTGGGATTTGGGGCGGCGCGAGGGGAGCGGGCGGGCGAGGGGCGCGTCTGAGTCACCCGAGGACGAGCCCCGCGCGCCAGCAAGGGGATTTTTCCCCCCCCTCTTCACTTTGCGACCTCGATGATCGCTCGCGCGATCTTCGCCTTCGTTTCGGCAAGCGGGAGTTTGATCTTCGCGCCGGCGGCGTGGAAGTGCCCGCCGCCGCCGAAGGGGTTGAGGAGGACGTTGACGTCGATCTCGCGCTGGCCGGGGTTTGCGGCTTTGCTGCGGAGGCTGACCTTGGTGAGCATCGGTTCGGCTTCGGTGAGGACGGCGATGACGCGGACGCTGCCGATGGTTTGAGGGAGGTCGGTCAGGCCGCCCAACTCATCCTGCGTCGCGTGACAGGCGGCGATGTCGGCTTTGGTGATGGTCATGATGGCGGCGCGGTCCTGGTCGAGGAGTTCGAGGCTGTCGAGGGCGCGCTTGATGAGTTGCAGGCGGTGCGGCGAGTCGGCTTGCTCGATCTGACGATAGAGGCGGTTGTGATCGACGCCCGCTTCGATGAGATCGGCGGCGAGGCGGAGCGTGGCGGGCTTCATATTGGAGTAGCGGAACCAGCCGGTGTCGGTGGCGATGCCGAGGTAGATGGGTTCGGCGATCTCCTTCGGCAGGTCTTTGTAGGTGTTGATGCCGAGCAGTTGGCGGCAGAGTTCGGCGGCGAGTTCGCAGGCGGAGGCGCTGGAGGAATCGATGTGGCGCATGTGGGCGATGTCGGCGTCGCCGTGGGCGTGGTGGTCGATGAGGACGGTGATGGCGGCGCGGGGTTCGAGCCATTTGCGCGCGTCGGCGAGTTGTCCCCACGAGCCGGTGTCGAGGACGGCGACGGCGTCCACTTCTTTGAGCCAGGGTTGTTCCCAGCAGCCGTGCTTTTCGTGGACGATGTGGGTGTTGGCGACAATCGCGTCCATGCGCGAGGACCAGGGTGGCAGGTAGATGGGCGCGGCCTTGATGCCGAGGCGAGTGAGCGCGCGCGCGACGGAGAGGGTGCTGCCGACGGCGTCGCCGTCGGGCTTGGAGTGGGTGAGGAGGGCGACGCTTGTCGCGCGCTTGAGGCGTGCGGCGATGTCCGCGAGCGTGGCGTTGGTGGTGAAAGGGGCGGGCGGGGTCGTCAAGCGGTCACCAGGGTCTTTCTGTTTGTGCGAGTGACGATCGATTCGGTGCGCTCGACGTCTCGTTTGATCTGTTCGACGAGCGAGGCGACGCCGTCAAACTTTGCCTGGTCGCGGAGCCAGGCGGTGAAGGTAAGGCGGAGAGGCCAGCCGTATTCCTGCGCTCCGCCCCCCGCCCAGCCGTCGATCAGCGGGCCTCGCCAGTTGAGGATGAAGGCTTCGACGGTGCGGGTGGTGTTGTCGAAGGTTGCGCGCGGGCCGACGTGGATGGCGGCGGGGAGTTCGCGGCCGTCGGGGAGGTGCGCGGCGCCCGCGTAGACGGCGTCGGCGGGGATGAGGCAATCGGTGTCGAGGTTGGCGGTGGGGAAGCCGATCTCGCGGCCGCGACGGTCGCCTCGAACGACGGTGCCGGCGACCTCGAAGGGTCGGCCGAGGACGCGGGCGGTGTCGGCGACGCGGCCATGCGCCGCGAGCCAGCGGGCGATGGTGCTGGAGGCGGTGACGATGGTCTGGTCGGTGAGTTCGGTTTCGACGGGGTCGATGATGGAGACGTGGACGCCTTTGGCTTGGCCGATGCGCGCGAGTGTTTGTACGTCGCCCGCGCGGCCCTTGCCGAAGCGGAAGTCGGCGCCTTCGACGATGGCGATGGGATGGTGCTCGGCGATCACGCGGTCGATGAAGGATTCGGGGGCGAGGTTGAGGACGTCGGGAGTTGGATTGAGTTGGATGACGCCGTCCGCGCCGAGTTGGCGGAGGAGTTCGACGCGCCGGCCGAAGGTGGTGAGCATCGCGGGCGCTTGCTCGGGGCGGAGGATCGAGATGGGATGGGGATGGAAGACGATGGCGACGACTCGGCCGGTGGGGCCCGCGAGCGCGCGGGCTTCGCGGAGGAGGGCGGCGTGTCCCAGGTGTACGCCGTCGAAGTTGCCGATGGTGAGAATCGTCCGAGATTGCATGGGAGAAAAGGGTAGGCGAAGCGGGGGGGAGGTGCGCGGGGTGCGGGTGTTGGCGCTTGCCGCTTGGCGGTATTGGATTTCAAGCCCGGAGGGCTGGCAGTCAGTAGCCGGGGGCGAGTCCCGGCGCGCCGGGACGAGCGCTGCCCCCGGACGCGCAACAAAATTTTCATCTTCGTTCCGTTTCCGGGGTCGGTGCCGTGTCGAGCGCGGCTGGTCCTGTCGCCCCTTTCGGGGCTTTGAAAAATAGAAGATGGGTTGTGCGCCGCGCTGTCCCAGGGTTCCGCGGCGAAGCGCCGCTTCACCCCGCCACGGCGGGCAGGCCTGGGCTACTTCCTGACGGCCCTCCGGGCCTTCGGACATGGTTGCGTACGGTGTCCGAGCAGCAGCGTTTTCTCGGGGGTTGCCTTACGTCTGCTCGGACGACACATGCTCGCCGCCCGCGATCGCGCTCTTGTAAAGAAGAGAGAGGTGCTTCCAGAATGTTGGATACGTCTTGGCGACGCAGGCGGGATCACGGATGACGATGTTGGGTCGGCGGAGGCCGATGAGGGCGAGGGACATCGCCATGCGGTGGTCGTCGTAGGTGTCGAAGACGATGCGCGGGGCTGCGGGGGAGCAGTCGATGCCGCCTGGGGGTGGGGTGATGCGGAGGCCTTCGTCGGGTGTCGCCTTCGCCCCCTCCGTCCTCGAAGACTCCCGCCGCGGCGGGCAAGCTCGCACCTCCCCCGCTGGGAGCGGGGGAGGAGGCGAGAGCGTTTGGAAGATCTCGACGCGCACGCCCAGTTTGGAAAGTTCGGTCTGCATCGCGGCGAGGCGGTCGGTTTCTTTCACGCGGAGCGTGCGGAGGCCGGTGATGGTGGTGGTGCCTTCGGCAAAGCACGCGACGGCGGCGAGGGTCATCGCGGCGTCGGGCAGGTTGGTGAAGTCGGCGGCGATGGCGCGCAGCGCGCCATTCTGAACCATCATTGCGCGTTGCCTATGAGAGGGATCACCAAAGAGCAGGCGGCCGATGAAGCGGGGGATGACGCCATCGATGTGAGATCCTGTCTTCCTGACCGGCGGAGTCGCGTGAGCGAGCGCGCCGGCCAATCTCAGGACTTGAGGCACGCGTGCGTCCCCCTGGCCGGATCCGTCATCGAGCCCGGGCACCTCGCATGAGGACCCATCCACTAGTGCGGCCGCTGACCAGAAATACGCCGCGCCGCTCGCGTCGGGTTCGATTGAAAATGATCGACCGCGATAGGTGGAGGGAAACAGATTCAACGAACCCACAGATGAACCATCGACGCCTCCGCGCAGCCACTCGTCCATGATTGCCAGCGTCATATCGACATAGGACGGGCTTGTCAGCGCTTCCGTGATCTCGACGAACAGCCCCCGAGGAAGGAGCGGAGCGATCATCAGTACCGCCGACACGAACTGACTCGATGCTGTCGATCCGATCTTGAGCGTGTCCGTTGTCGCTGTGCCGTTCAATGGATGCACCCGCAGCGGCACGCACCCCGGCTCGCCCAGTTCATCGATCGTCACGCCGAGTTGGCGGAGCATCGACACAAGTTCGCCGATGGGGCGCTGGCGCATGCGTTCGTTGCCGTCGATGATGACGGGGCCGTCGGCGAGGCAGGCGGCGGCGGTGAGGAAACGCGTGGCGGTGCCGGCGTTTTTGAGATTGAGGGTGCGGTTGCCTCGGAGGCGGCCGGCGGTGCCTCGGATGCGGAGAGAGGCGGGCACGGTTTCGGAGTTTCGTTGATCGCCGCGCGAACCCCCTTCCTTGCGGTCGGGGTTCCAGGGGTTGCTTCCATTTTCAATGGTGATCTCGGCGCCGAGTTGGCGGAGGGCTTCGATCATGACCTGGGCGTCGTCCGCGTCGATGAGCGCGCCGGTGATGACGGATTCGCCCTGAGCGAGGGCCGCGAGGAGGAGGGCGCGGTTGGTGAGGCTTTTCGATCCCGGCGGGCGGATCTCGACGTTGAACGGGCCGGGGAGGGGGAGCATCTCCAACTCGTGAGGCAGGTCGGCGAGGGGGCGGTTCAGGATTTCGATGAACTCGGTTGGGTTCATGAAGAGTTCACCGCAGAGGCGCAGAGAGCGCAGAGATAATCAATATGAAATGGCTCGAAGGCAAAGGAACCCGCGCGCGAATCCGTGCTCATCCGTTTCATTTCTGCCCAGTTCGTCGTTTCTGTCTTCCTCCGCGTCCTCTGCGCCTCCGCGTGAAAAATCTTTATTCGGAGGGAGTTTCCCCGCCGTCGCGCCGGAAGACCGCGACGACGTCCTCGATCGGAACGACGAACAGCCGGTTGTCCCCCTCGAAGTCCACCGGCACCGCTTGCTTCGGGTGGAAGAGGACGCGGTCGTACTGCTTGATGGGATAGTTCTTGTCCTCGGCGACCTGCGACGAGATGCACACGATGCGGCCGGTGATGGTGGGGATCTCCATCTTGTCGGGCAGGTGCAGGCCGGCCTTGGTCTGCTTTTTGTCCTCGTCCTTGCGGATGAGGACGCGCAGGCCGATGGGCTCGACGACTTCGATGGTGCGGGTGGTTCGGCTGGTGGCCATGATGGAAGTGTAGGGAGTGGGGGCGAGGATGTGCCAATCGGCGGCGCGCTCCCCTCCCACTCCGAGTTGTCCGCCCCTTGGGCGGGGGCCGGTGGAGCGCGTCCGCCCAAGGGGCGGGGAGGCAAACAGAAAAAGAGAGGGTTCCAACAGTCGGCTTCGAGCGGCTTGCTCGGTCGCCGCGGCGACCCTCGCCGCGCCGCTCGCAACGAACGCGCGCCCCAGGGGCGAAGAGTCGTCGCAGACGGCTGAAGAGTTACGCGGATTGTTCCAGCACCTCTCGGCAGGTGCCGAACTTCGCGTAGTCGAGCAGACGGCGGAGTTTCGCTTCCGTGCCCGACGTGTTGAAATAGCACTTGAAATAGCGGTGCGGCGGCATTTTGACCTTCGGGCAATCGGGGGCGAAGTCGCGCGGGTGGAGGTAGACGACGGTGGGTCGGCCCGCGGCGGCTTCCTGGCGCAGGCCGTAGTGGATCAATGAAGAGGGGAGAAGGCGCATATAGCCGCCGCCGCAGTAGCAGAGTTTTTTCGGGCCGAAGCGCGCGATGGACATGGGGAGTTCGGGGATCGTGCGGCCTGATGGCGCGGTGATGACGTGCGGGCCGGGTGTGCAGGCGTAGCCGCCGTGGCCTCGCGCGGCGGGGAAGAGGGAAGCGTCGTAGGTGAGGCCTTGATCGAGAAGAACGTCAAAGGCCCACTCGGAGCCGCGCGTGATGGAGAAGGATGGGGCGCGGAAGCCCGTGATGTCGGCGCTGGGCGCGGCGGCGCGGATGGCCGCGAGGGAGTCGGCGATGTCCTTGGCGAAAACTTCGGGGGTCAGGTCGTACACGCGGCGGTGCCAGAAGGAGTGGGTGCCGATCTCGTGGCCGGCGGACGCGATGCGCCGCACGAGGGCGGGGTGGCGCTCGGCGATCCAGCCGAGGATGAAGAAGGTGGCGCGGACGTTGGCGTCGGAGCAGATGCGGAGGATGAGGTCGGTGTAGCGTTCGACGAGGGAGGATTGCGCGGAGAGTCGGGGCCATTCGTCGGGATTTTCGACGGCTTTCACTTCGACGATGTGGAACCAGTCCTCGATATCGAAGGAGAGGGCGTGGAGGATGTGCTGGTTGAGTGGCACTGGATCGGTCATTTACCACGGAGATCACGGAGAAGAATCTTGCCACAGATGACCCAGATGGTCCCAGATAAGAGCCTGTGTGAGAAGCCCGCATGGACGAGCCCCAAACGAAGTGAGGGTTTTCCATCGGCAGAATCGGCTCTTCTCACACAGGCTCTAAGAGAGCGGATTTGTGGCGTCTTCAATCTGGGCTTATCTGGGTCATCTGTGGCATCTCTTTCTGTCTTCTTCCGTGCTGCTCCTTGGTGAACTAGAAAAACCGGTGCCCGTTCTTCCTGAACCGCCGGACATCCTCGGCGGTCGGCATGGAGAAATGCGTCAACTGCGAGGCGTCGTTCGGCGTTGTTTCGACGGGAACGCCCCGAGCTGCCGCATCTTCCACTTTCCGAACGCATTCGATGATGCACTCCGCCGCGAGGTCTTTCGAGCGGGCCATGACATCTTCGAGCGTGTCGTGGGGCCAGATGCGATATCGGCGTTGCACGACGATGGGGCCGTTGTCGAGTTTGGCGTCGACGAGGTGGACGGAGACGCCGCCCTCTGTTTCGCCGTTGGCGAGTGTCCAGAAGGAGGGCATGAGGCCGCGGTACTTGGGGAGGAGGGCACCGTGGCAGTTGACGATGCCGTGGGTGGTTTGCTCGCGGAGTTGCTTGCGGTACATCTGGGTGCCGCTGATCGAGACGATGAAGGTGACGCCTTTCTCGCGGAGGTGGGCGAGGAACTCGGGGCTGTTGACATCGCACGGCCCATCGACCGGCACGCCGTACTTCTTCGCCACCGCGGCGATGGAGTAGCACTTCTTGGTCGAGCCGAGGAGGCCGTTGACGAGTTTGCCGAGGAGTTTGGCGGAGCCTTGCTCCCAGCATTTGCGGAAGAAGTAGATGGGGCCGTAGAGGCGGTAGAACTCCATCAGCGTCTGCGTGAGGGACTTCTTCGCCTGCGTGATGGGCTGGAGGTTGATGCCGGCGGTCGAATCGGCGAACTCGCGCAGGTACTTGTCCAGCACCTTTGTCAGGTATCGGCCTTCGTCCTGGATGAAGACGTACTTGGTCAGGGGCATGGTCGAAGAGTTCTCAAATGGCCAAATGGCAAAGAAGAAAACAGCAAATAAAGGAGGCAGTCTGTCCCGGTCTGATTTGCCATGTGGCCCTTTGCGCTTTGGCCCTTTCGCTCGTCACAACCCTTGCTCCATAAGATCACAGAATCGTGCGCAGAGCGCGTTCTTGCTCATGTCGCGGTCGATGTAGGCCTTGGCCCTTTCGCCCATCGCGGCGAGTTCCTCGCGCTTGGTTCGCGCGATCTGGCGGATGGTGGCGATGGCGCCGTCCACGTCGCCGTGGGAGATGTGCCAGCCGGCGTTGTTGTCGCGGATGATGTCGCTGGCGTGGCAGGGATCGGGCGCGACCAGCAAAATCGGTCGGCTGACGGCCATCGCGCCGTAGATTTTGCACGGATGAACCACGCCCACCACGTCGTTGCCCACGGTCACAAGATGCACGTCGGCGGCGCTCAGCGAGTAGCGAAGGTCCTTGAAGGGTTGATACGGCAACGAGCGGAGGTTGGCGGGGTTGTGCTCTTTGATGGCGTTGTCGACGTCTTTCTTGCCGACGCCGCCGCCGATGAACATGAAGAGGATGTCCTTGTCCTCCGGGTTTTTGTTCATCTTCAGCGCGGCCTGGACAAGCGTGGTGACGGGGGTCGAATAGCCGTGATTGCCGGAGTACATGAGGACGAAGTGGCCGTTGAGATTGTGGGTCTGGCGGAAGGGGTTCGTCTCGTGCGGCACAACATCGAGCGTGTCCTCGTGAGGCCAGGGGGGCATGATCGTCATGCGCTCCTTGAGCCGTGCCTGGGTCGCCGGTGTGAGTTTTTTCAACAGACGGTCGGCCATGAAACGATCGAGCGGGATGACGTGGTCCGATCGCGCGAGCACGAAGCGCTGCAGCGCGTTGAGCATCTTCGCGGCGAAGGAGTCCGCGCGCATCTTGCCGAGTTCGATCATCTGGTCCGGGTTCAGGTCCATGACCCAGTATTTCAACGGCACGCGCCGGATCGAGTGCGCGACGGCCGCCGCGAAGCCGCACATCGGGGGCGACGTGCTGACAAGGATCGCGGCGAGTTTTCGAGTGGTCAGCCCGGCCCACAGGCAATGCAGCATGAAGAGGCCCATCGCCAGCACGCGGATCGGGATGCTCTTCTTGCCGAAACTCGACCACGGGCGGCGGTAGACCTCCACGCCGTCGCGCACCTCGAAGCGGTCGTACTTGATGGTCGGGTCGTCGTAGCCGCGGTCGGAGGTGACGACCTTGACGCGCCAGCCGCGCTTGACGAGTTCGGCGGCGGCGTCGTGCATGTGCTGGCCCACGCTCGCCGGGTCGGGCGGGTAGACCTGCGAGAGGATCAGGAAGGTTCGGCCGATGCGTTTCAAGGGATCGCTCACGGGTTCTCTATCGGAAAAACGAGCCGGGGCGATGGAGCCCCGGCTCGGAGTGTTCAGGGATTAATCGGGCAGGCTGGTCTCCGCGGCGACTCTTCGAGAAGCCTGCCCCACCGGGGTCAGCGAGCCCCGACCGGCACCTTGCTGGTCATCTGCTCGTGGATCCAGTGGTAGGTTTTTTCCATGCCGACACGGAGGCGGGTGTTGGGCTCCCACTTCAGGAGTTTGTTGATGAGGGTGTTGTCCGAGTTGCGCCCCGCGACGCCCTTGGGGGCATCCAACTTGTAGTTCCGCGTGAGTTTGATGCCGGCGAGTTCCTCGACGATGTCGACCAGTTGGTTGATCGAGACGAGTTCGCTGGAGCCGAGGTTGATGGGTTCGAGGACATGATCGCTGTCGGTGATCATGTTGATGCCCTTGACGCAGTCGTCGATGTACATGAAGGATCGTGTCTGCGAGCCGTCGCCCCAGATCTCGATCTCGTGCGTTCCGGCCATTTTGGCTTTCAGGACTTTGCGGCAGATGGCGGCGGGGGCCTTCTCGCGTCCGCCGTCCCAGGTGCCGTGCGGGCCGTAGACGTTGTGGAAGCGTGCGACGCGCGTCGGCACGCCGAAGTCCTCGCGGAAGTGGCGGCACATGCGCTCGGAGAAGAGTTTTTCCCAGCCGTAGCCGTCCTCGGGCATCGCGGGGTAGGCGTCCTCTTCCTTGAGGGCGGTAACGTTCGCGTCCTTCTGTTTCTCGGCGTTGTAGACGCAGGCGGAGGAGGAGTAGAAGAAGCGCTTGACGCCGACTTCCTGCGCGACCATCAGGCCGTGGGTGTTCGGCAGGACGCTCAACATGCAGAGCGCCTTGTTGTTCTCGATGAAGCCCATGCCTCCCATGTCGGCGGCGAGTTGGTAGATGCGGTCCGCGCCCTTGTACGCGCGGCGGCAGTTTTCGAGGCCCTTCAGATCGAGTTGAAGATTCTCGGCCTGCGGATGGACCTGGTACCACTCGTCCTGCGGCTTGATGTCCACGGCGCGGACTCGGTAGCCCTGTTCGAGCAGGTTCTTCGCCAGGTATCCGCCGATGAATCCGCCGCCGCCGCCCACCACCGCCAGTTCGCCTCGTGCCATCTCGGTCATCCTTCCAAAAGTTTGGTGCCTCGCCGGGCCGCTGTCGCGGAGCCGGGTTTCGATCTCTCTTGCTCGGCCAGAATCGCCGTCGGCTCTTGTCGAGCACGGCACGAACGATCCTTCTCCAAGCCCTTCTCCCCGTTCCCACCGCTGGGGGGACATACGTTATCCGGGCGGTGCGCGGGGGGCGAACCGGGCCGGGGCGGCGGGGTCGTTCACCCGAACATGGGGTGAACGAGCCGACGCCGATGAGATTCATACGTTGAATGCGGGGGTCGCGTTCGTTGGGAGCCCAAGGGTGCCACGGCCAGCGGAGCGAGTCTTCGAGCGGAGTCGGCCGTGGCGGGGCGCGGAGGCACCACTCACGCCAACCGCGAACGATGGGAAGAGTCCGTTGTTTTTGGATCATCCGCCGCTGCCGCCACGGCCGACTGCGCTGGCCGTGGCACCCGCTTCGCGGGGTTTTCGGCGCTGCGATGTTGCCGGGCTCGCGGAATGGTCGAACTATGATCGCCGATCCGCATGGAACCCATTCCCGAATTATCCGGCGATCACCGTCGATCCGCTCATCGTGAGGGGCCGGCGCGGCCGCCGGTCCTGCCCGTCGTTGATGCGGACATCGGCCCGACCATCGGCGCGGTGGCGCGAACGGGGATGACGTGGATGACCGGGGCGGCGGTTCTGACAAAGATCGCGTCGGTTCTGACTCAACTCCTGCTGGCGCGGCTGCTGATGCCGACCGACTTTGGGCTGTATGCGGCCGCCATCGGCGTCGCCGGGTTCGTGACCGCGTTCCGCGATGCGGGTGTCACGGCGTACCTCATCCGCTACGGCCTCCGCGATTACGCGGGGCTCGCGGCTCCCGTCTTCTGGCTTGCGATGGCGGTCAATGTGATCGGGGGCTTGGCGCTGGTCGGCTTGGGCTTTGTCCTCGGCATGATGGGGCGGGCGGGCGAGCCGGGCACGGAATCACCCTTGTTTTCGCCCGAGTTCCCGGCGCTGCTGTATGTGATCGCTCTCTCGATGCCCCTAGGGACGCCGGGGGCGATCCTCAGGACGCGGATGAGGCTCGACCTTCGGTTCCGCGAACTGAGCGTGATGTCCTTTGTGGTCGCGCTGATCCGCTATGTGGGTTCGGCGGTGTTGGCGCTGGCGGGGGTGGGCGCGCAGAGTTTCGTCCTGCCGCTGCTCGCGATCGCGGTGGTCGAGTGGGTCTGGGGGCAGGCGTCGACGGGGGACCGGGCGTGCTGGCGCTCGCCCGATTTCAAGCGATGGCCCGCGATCATCCGCGAGACGAAGTGGCTCCTGCTCGGGACGCTGGGGAGCGTGGTCTACAACATGGGGTCGTATTTCTGCATCGCGCTCTTCGTCGGGTCGTCCACGGTGGGAGTGTTCTTTTTCGCGTATCAACTGACGCAGCAGGTCTGCGCCCTCATCACCACCAACCTGCAGTCCGTGCTGGCCCCGGTGCTCGTTCACATCCACGATCAGCCGGAGCGATTGAGGTCCGCGGCGCTGCGCACGCTCCGCGTCCTCATGATCTTCGCGGTGCCTCTGATGCTCGGGATGAGCGTGACGATCGACCCGGTGGAGCGGCTGGTGCTGGGCGGCAAGTGGCGCGAGGCGGTGATGCCCATCGTGATCTTCGGGGCGCTGACGCCGCTGGCGCTGACGTGGGGGCTGACCTATTCAATTCTTACGAGCAAGGGCCGGTTCCAGGCCTGGGCGTGGGCCTCGCTCGGGGAGGGGATTCTCGTGACCGCGGCGGCGACGCTCGCGTCGGCGACGGTCGGGTCGGCGCTGGCGATCTCGATCGCCACGGCGGTTTCGATGCTCGTTTCCCGGCTTCTGATCACGCTGTATTGCATGAGGATTCTCGGGGTTGGGACCGGGGCCGTCCTGCGAACGGTGTGCGGCGCCTGGGCGATCGGGCTCGGCGCGGCGCCGATCTCCATGCTCGCTGCCGAACACTTCGGAGGCGGCCACGCGGCGGCGGAGATCGTGATTGCAGCCGGGGTGTTCGTCTTGCTCTTCGGCGTCGGGGTCCGCATCGCCATGCCCCGAACCGTCGCGGACACGATCACGGTTCTGCCGGCGCGGTTCAGGGGGCTCGCGGAGCGGACGATGCGGCTGCGTCCTGCGATGGTTGGATGAAGTGGGCGTGGCGATCCGCCACTTCGCTCGAAGACTCGCTCAGTGGCGGCTTCTCTCACATGTGATCTTCAAGTGTGTCGTATCAGGTTTTTCGGACGCGGATGACCAGACCTCCGCCGGCGAGGAAGCGGCGCAGCGGGGTCGTGTAGTTCAGGCACTCGTCGCCGCGCGAGGTGAACCACACCAGTGTTTCATACTGGTCCATCGCGTTGACGGCGTCCGAGTCGGTCATCCAGAAGCGGTCGTAGTTCGGCGTGAGGCGTCGGTAGCGGTAGCGTGTCGGCCCCGAGCGGGCGAGGCGTTCGAGGAAGCGGGCGAGGCGATGCGGGAGTTCCGAAGCGAGGCGCCATGGAAGCGAGTCGCGCAGCGGAATCGACGCCTTGATCAACTTGCCGCGCCAGCCGAAGTCGGCATAGGGTCGGACGGGGTATCCCTCGGCGGCCCAGGGGCGGCAATGCCACGCGGGGAAGAGGAAGAGCACGCCGCCCGGCTTGATGACGCGGCGCAACTCAGCGAAGGCCTTCTCGGGGTCGGGCACATGCTCGAGCGTCCAGATGGACCACGCGGCATCGAAGCGGTTGTCCTCAAAGGGCAGCGAGGTCGCCGACGCTTCGACGAAGGGCTTGCGGAGGTAGGCGGCGACACCGGAGGAATAATCAACTCCCGTGTAGTCGTTCACCAAGTCCTGGAACGCGCCGCGGCCGCAGCCGACTTCGAGCACGCGCTTGCCGGAAAGGTCGAAGCGATCGACAAACCCGCGAACCCAGGCGTGGGCGGAGTGCGCATCCGCCTCGGAAAAGTGCGTGTAGGCCTTCCCTTCGAGTTCGCGGCTGTAAAAAGACTTTGCCTCGGTCTGGGTCATGGGCGTGGTGGTCCTGGGTGGGTTCGATGATCGTACACCCGTTTCTCGGAACTTCCCCGTGCATCGGCCCGATGCTGTAGCGATCGGTGACTGTTCGCTGATACTGCGATTCCCTTGGTAGTGTTGGATCGCGATGCTTTGGTATCCAAAGCCCGCAACGCGGGCGTTGGTCCCTTGCCCCGGGCGCAGCCCGGGGTGCGCGATTCAAGAGAAATCCTAGCCCCAGCGGGGCGAAGGTGTCGGACTTTACGCCGAACCCATGTCCCATTCTTTCACTGCGGGCTACGCCCATTGCCTTGCTTGAAAAGCATGGCGTTGAGTATGACCCGAAGTACATCTGGTCGTGAGCGAGGCCGACCTTCGCCCCGCTGGGGCTCGAAGAGGATGGAGTAGGGCGTTGTCCCCGGGCTGCGCCCGGGGCAAGGGACCGACGCCCGCTCCGCGGGCTCAGGGTCTGTGCTTCTCCAAAGCGCGGGCGAGGCTCGCGGCTGAGTGGTCCCAGGTCAAGTTGCTCAGAATGTGGTCGCGAAGCCCCGTCCGTCGCGGTGTGTTCCACGCGGCGAGGAATGCGTGGCGGATGGATTCGACATCCGTAGGCTCGCAGTAATGTCCCCACTCAAGGAAATAGTCCGGCGGCCCACCGCGGCGCGTGATGACGATCTCCGCCCCGCACACCGCCGCCTCGAGCGCCACAAGCCCCGTCCCCTCGTGCATGCTCGGGAGGCACAGAACCTTGCACCCGGCGAACAGCGAGTCGAGCACCGGGCGCTCCATGAATCCCAGCAGGGTGATGTTCCGGTATTTCGCGGAGAGGTGGCGCAATCGGTCCAGGATCGCCCCCGGCTGCGTCGGGCCGACCAGGATCAGCGGCAGCCCCGTGGGCCCGACCGCCTCGCACATGCGCACCGCGTTCTTGTTGGGCGTGACGTACTGGCTCGCGTGCAGCGCGAACTCTTCCGGAAGCCCGAGCAAGCGCCGGGCGATCCCGGCGTCGGTCTCGCTCGGAGGATCAATCCCGTTGAGCACAATCTCGACCTTCGCCGGGTCCGCCCCCAGGCTCCGCACCAGCCGTTTGCGGTCGTAGGTGGAACGCGCGATCACCACATCGCTGGCGCGGCACTGGTCCTGGTACAGCCTCGGCACAGTGAAGAACCGCGGCAGCAAACGCCCCATCTCCGCGGCGAGGCGGTAGCGCCAGAACGGCTCGTTGGTGTCGATCTGGGGGGCGTACGAGAGCATCTTCAGCGGGAAGACGCGCTTGTGCTCGATCTGGAAATGTCCGCACCCGCCCTGGAAGAAGTGAACGCAGTCGAGCGACGCGGCGTCGGTGAGATTCCACGGCTCCAGCAGGCATACGTCGTGTCCGAGCCGGCGCAGCCCCTCGGCCTGGCCGATCGCCTGCGAGCGGATGCCATTGCCGGGGCCGTCGAGCGAGTGGATCGCGGGGAGCAGGAACCCGATCCTCATGTCGAGGAGCCTTTCATGGGGCCTTCGGGATCATGAGGAACCACAGCGGCTGGAAGGGGCGATCCTCTTCCATCGCGAGCATCGCGTCGTCGCCGGTCAGCGCGACACCCGCGGGCAGGTCCGACGCGACGCGCGGGCGGCCGCGGATGTCCTCGATGGTGTGCGTGGGGCCGAAGCGTTCGCGGATGCGTCCTGAAACGCCGAGGCAGAAGGGATCGTGCGTCTCGACGAGGATGACGGCGTGTTTCAGCGCGGGGATTTCGCTCGGGCGCAGGAGCACGTCCTCGTACCCTTCGCAGTCGCAGAAGACGAGGGGTTTTTTGGGGCCGTCGAGTGCTTTCCTGAGTTCGGCGGGGTCGCAGTTGCCGCGTGCCTCGACGCGGCCGCCGACGCCGTTGAGCGCGGCGAGTCGGTTCAGGAGATGGCGGATGGGCTTCTTCGTCTCAAACGAAACCACTCGCAACTTCGGGTTTCGCCACGCGAGGCCGACGGAGTAGTAGCCCTCGGCGGCGCCGACGTTGATCGCAACATCGAGGTCCATCGATAGGAGACGCTCGGTGACGGGGGCGAGTTCCATCTCGTAGACGCCGAGGAGTTTGGGGAGGTAGTTTCCGGGTGTCGGCGACGGGAGGTGCTTCATGCCCTGGAACGGGCCGGCGATCACGGTGCCGGGCCGCCCGAGGCGCTCGAAAACGCGTCTCCATTCGGCGCGTTTGGCGCGGTAGCGGGAGTTGCCTGCGGTGATGACGGCGTCGTAAAGCGAGTGCGACAGGCCGCCGGGAAGCGACTGGTAGAGACCCCGGAACATTCTTCGAAGCGGCATGAGGCGGAGTATATCGGTTGGATTCGCGGCGACGATGACCCCTCTCAGGGCGAGGCGGTGGACGTATGAGGATCCCGATTGAGCCGTGCGCGAGCGCGCGATTCGGGTGTGCGGGCGGCGATCGCCCCCTCCGCCCTCGAAGACTCGGGCACCTCCCCCGCTAGGAGCGGGGGAGGAGGCTCAAGCGCCCCGCGCGGTGCGCGAGTTCTTTCCACACATCCGGCGCGAACCACCGCAGCAGGGGCAGATAGATCGCCGCCACGACGATCGGCATGAGCGCGAGCAGCGCGACTTCCTTGAGCGGGAAGCCGAACAACCACGGGAGGTGAGGCATGACGAACCCGAGCCCCCATGCGGGCAGCGCCGCGACCGCAGCCATGAGCATCGGAGGGAGGAAGATGCGCGCCACGTCCTCGAACGTCCCGCCGATGCGGCGCAGCGACAGGTAGCAATCGATCGATGTCGCGACGGCGAGCGCCCCCGCAGCGGCCAGCGCGACGGTGGTGATGTCGCCCCACCTCGCCGCCGCCAGCACGACCAGGCAGAACCCGAGGGCGTACACAACGGCGGAAAGGAGATAGCAGCGATAGCGGCCCTGAACCTGGATCAGGCTCCGGCTTGGGTTCCACATCAGGTGGACCGCCATACCCAGGCTGAGAATCTGGAGGGCCGGGATCGAGCCGAACCACTTCTCGTCCTGGACCAATCCCCGGATGAACGGCCCGGCGGCGGCGGCCTGCAGGAAACACAGGGGCGCGCCGAGGAACATCAGCGTGCGCGCGGCGCGGATGAAAGCGTTCCGCAGGCGCGGCGGGTCGTCCTGCATCCGGCTCATCACGGGGAAGAGCACGCGCGCAAAGTTCAGGCTCAGCAGCACCGCCGTCTGAAGAGAAAGGTTGTACGCGAAGAAGTAGGCGCCGACGGAGGCCTCGGTGTGGAAGAGGCCGAGCGCGAGTTTGTCCCCCTGGGCCATGATGTTGATGACTGCGGCGGACGCGATGAGGATGAGCGCGGGGCGGAGGAGGACCAGCGAGCGCGACAGTCGGGGCCGGCGGGTGAACCGCGTTTTCGTCAGCCGCCAGACCGCGGCCGTGCGCACGACGGACATGACAAGCATCGAAACCGCGAACGAGTAGGGGCCGCACCCCAGCATCGCGAGGGTGATGGTGCCCAGAAGATGCCCGATCGTGTGCGCGCTCTGGAGGAACGCGATGCCTCGGAAGCGCAGCGCCTGCTGCATCGCGGCGTCGGGGACGATGCCCAGCGCGTTGATCGGAGAGGTGAGCGCCAGGATCAGGATCAGGTAGGCGACGGTCGGTCCTTTTCCATACAAGCCCGCGGCGACGGGGGCGGCGAGCGCCATCACGATCCCGGCGGCCAGCCCCGTGTAAAGACTGAGCCAGATGGCGGGGCCGGCCCATATTTTCAGGCGGGCGCGTCGGCGGACCAGCACCTCGCGCAAGCCATAGGACTGCACGAGGTCGGCGAAGGTCGAGACCGTGAACGCGAGCGAAATAAGGCCGAAGTGGTCGGGCAGGAGGATGCGCGCGAGCGCGATCTGGCCGATGAAGCCGACGGCCTTGGTCGCCAACCCCATGAAGGTCATCCAAAAAAACCCCCGCGCCGTCGCGGCGGCGAGTGCTGGGGCGGGGATGGTCATCCGCGGGCCTGCCCGAGTTCAAGTCTTGCGAAAACCAGGCGGAACCAAGGCAGGGCACAGATGACACAGATAGGGACTTTGTTGAAATGCCTTTGTTTCAAGCCCGGAGGGCTGGCAGTAAGTAGCCGGGGGTGAGCGAGTCTTCGAGCGTAACCCCCGGAAAAGCGATCCACATCCCCTCTTCCTGAACCCCGGAGGGGTGCAACACAACCGGGAACAGCCAGCATTTCAACAGAGCAACAGACAGGCACAGGCAACAAAAGTCGCGCGGACTCGATGAGCCATGAACTGCATTGATCCGTGCCCATCTGTGTCATCTGTGACGAACCTTCGTGCACCCTTTCAGGGTGCGGGAAGAGGGAACGTGGGTCTGCGTACCGGGGGTTACGCTCGCAGACTCGCTAACCCCCGGCTACTGACGACCAGCCTTTCAGGCTGAAGAATAGCGCGATTGGGCACAGCGCCGAGCGACGGATTCCCATGCGCGGCGGGATATCGAGCCTTTCCCGACATTTCATTCTCCTGGCCTTTATCCGTGCCCATCTGTGTCATCTGTGCCTTGCCTTCTGTCTTCTTTTTCTCCGTGCCCTCCGCGCCTCCGCGGTGAATGTTTCTAATGCATTTGCCCGTGATGCCGCGGCAGATCGTGCCCCGCGTCACGGAGCGTTTTTTCCCGGCGTGCGAGCTCCAGGTCCGCGTCCGCCATCATCATCGCCAGAGTCTTCACGTCCACCGTCGGCTCCCACCCCAGCGCGTCGCGGATGCGGGACGCATCGCCCTGCAGCGCGTCCACCTCCGCCGGGCGGAAGTATCGCGGATCGATCTTCACGAGGCTCTTCCAGTCAAGGCCCAGGTGGGCGAAGACCATCTCGCCGAACTCGCGGACGCTGATCGACACCCCCGTGGCGATCACGAAATCGTCCGGTTTTTCCTGTTGGAGCATCATCCACATGGCGCGGACATAGTCGCCCGCGAAGCCCCAGTCGCGCTTCGCGTCGAGGTTGCCGAGGAACAGTTCGCGCTGCAGCCCCAGTTTGATCCGCCCCGCGGCCCGCGTGATCTTCCGCGTGACGAAGGTCTCGCCGCGGCGGGGCGATTCGTGGTTGAACATGATCCCGCACGAGGCGTGCAGGCCGTAGGACTCGCGGTAGTTCACCGTGATCCAGTGCGCATACGCCTTGGCGCAGGCGTAGGGCGATCGGGGATAGAAGGGCGTCGTCTCGCGCTGGGGGGTTTCCGCGACCTTGCCGTACATCTCGCTGCTCGACGCCTGGAAGAAACGAACGCCCCGGCCCGTCTCCTGCTGAAAGTTCCGTACCGCGTCGAGCAGTTTCGCGGTGCCCGTGGCTACGACGTCGGTGGTGTGGATCGGCTGGTCGAACGAGACTCGCACATGACTCTGGGCCGCAAGGTTGTAGACCTCCCCCGGCCCGATCTGTCGCACCAACTTCGCCAGCACGTTGCCGTCGGTCACGTCGCCGAAGTGGAGCACCAGCCGACGGTTGGCTTCGTGAGGGTCCTGATACACATGCTCGAGGCGCTGGGTGTTGAACGAGGACGCTCGGCGGACGATGCCGTGGACCTCGTACCCCTTTTCGAGGAGGAAGTCGGCGAGGTAACTGCCGTCCTGGCCGGTGATCCCGGTGATGAGCGCTGTGGGTCGATCGGGCATTCTGATTCCGTGGTGGGGCGGGCTTCTTCCCTGGTGGGGCAGGCTTCTCGAAGAGTCGCCGTGGCGACCAGCCTGCCTTGATTGGTTGTCTAGTGCATCATCATCGCCTGAAGTTCGGGCCATTCACCATCAGAGGGGCGAATCCGGACATTTTCATGGACCTTCGCGCGAACATGCCACGCCGGCGCGTCGATACAATCCCTGCCCCCCATCTGGGTTGATCGGTCTTTGTTCAGGTAAAGGTTTTTCCACTTGTCGCAGATCAAACGCATCCTCGTCACCGGCGGCGCCGGCTTCCTCGGCTCGCATTTCTGCGAGCGCCTCGTCGCCGACGGGCACGATGTCATCTGCCTGGACAACTTCTTCACGAGCCAGAAGTCCAACGTCGATCATCTGCTCGGCAAACGAAACTTCGAGTTGGTCCGCCACGACATCACGCTGCCGTACTGGCTCGAGGTGGACGAAATCTACAACCTCGCCTGCCCCGCGGCCCCCGGCCACTACCAATACAACCCGATCAAGACCATGAAGACCTCGATCCTCGGCGCGATCAACGTGCTGGGCATGGCCAAACGCTGCAAAGCGAAAGTTTTGCAGGCATCGACCAGCGAAATCTACGGCGACCCGGAAGTCCACCCGCAGCCCGAGTCGTACAAAGGCTCCGTCAACACGCTCGGCCCGCGCGCATGCTACGACGAGGGCAAACGCGCCGCCGAGACCCTCTTCATGGACTACCACCGCTCGAACAAGGTCAACATCCGTATCGTCCGCATCTTCAACACCTACGGCCCGCGCATGCACCCCTACGACGGCCGCGTCGTCAGCAACTTCATCCGCCAGGCGCTCGCGGGCGAGGACATCACCATCTTCGGCGATGGCTCGCAGACCCGCTCGTTCTGCTACCGCGACGACCTGGTCGAGGGCATCATCCGCATGATGAACGGCCCGGACTCCTTCATCGGCCCCGTCAACGTCGGCAACCCCGGCGAGTTCACCATCAAACAACTCGCGGAAATGACGATCGAGATGACCGGCTCCAAGTCGCGGCTTGTCCAGAGGCCGCTGCCCGCCGACGATCCCAAGCAGCGGCAGCCCGACATCACCCTTGCGAAGAAGCACCTGAACTGGGAGCCGAAGGTGCCGCTGCGCGAGGGGCTGAAGAAAACCATCGAGTGGTTCAGGTCGATAGACATGAGCCACTACCGGGCCCCCACGCCGAACTACTAGCAATCAATCATTCACCGCAGAGACGCAGAGGACGCAGAGACGAACAAAGACACAAGACCTTGAACACGGAGGAAGACAAAGGAAAACAGAGATTGAATGGTTCGGAAAAGCGCTGCGACGAATATTTGACAGTTGCTTCTCATCCAATTTGTCTGTCTTTTTTCTCTGTCTTCCTCAGTTTTCCTCTGTGTTCAATCCCTTTTTCCTCTCTGCGTCCTCTGCGTCTCTGCGGTAAATGCCTTTCGGAGTTGAACCATGCGTCTCACCATGATCGGAACCGGATACGTCGGACTCGTCACGGGCGTCTGCTTTGCCAACACCGGCAACGACGTCGTCTGTTTCGACGTCGACCACAAAAAGATCGACACCCTTCTCAAGGGCGGCTGCCCCATCTACGAGCCGGGCCTCACCGAGATGATGGCCAAGAACGTCGAGGCCGGCCGTCTCGTCTTCAGCACCGACGCCGCCCTCGCCTACCGCGACGCGGAGATGGTCTTCATCTGCGTCGGCACGCCGACGGGCGCCAACGGCGACACCGACATGAAGTACGTCTGGGCCGCGGCGGACGACGTCGGCAAGATGATCAAATCCCTCGGCCCGAACGCGGAGCCGAAGGTCGTCGTCGTCAAGTCCACCGTCCCGGTCGGCACCACCCACGCCGTGCGCGAACGGATCAAGAAGATCGTCGGCAATCTGCCCTTCTCGGTCGCCGACAACCCCGAGTTCCTGAAGGAAGGCGCGGCGATCAACGACTTCCTGCGCCCGGATCGCGTTGTCGTCGGCGTCGACGACGAGCGCACCGGCGGCCTGATGCGCGAACTCTACGAGCCCTTCGTCCGCCAGGGGCACCCCATCTACGTCATGGACGTCCTCAGCGCCGAGATGGTGAAGTACGCCTCGAACAACTTCCTTGCTACGAAAATCTCGTTCATCAACGAGATGGCGAACCTCTGCGAGGCCTACGGCGCCGACATCGCCCGCGTCCGCGAAGGCATGTGCGCCGACAAGCGCATCGGCAACCAGTTCCTCTACCCCGGCCTCGGCTACGGCGGCTCCTGCTTCCCCAAGGACACCCTCGCCTGCATCATGATGGGCCGCCAGCGCGAGATCCCCACCCAACTCTCGCAAGCGGTCCACGACGTCAACCAGCGCCAGCGCAAACGCTTCTACGACAAGATCGAGAAGCACTTTGCCGCCGGGGGGGAAGGCGGTCTCGCTGGCAAGACCATCGCTTTCTGGGGCATGGCCTTCAAGCCCAACACGGACGACATCCGCGAGGCCCCTGCGCTCGACATGATGAAGTGGGCCAAAGCAGCGGGTGCCAAGGTCCGCGCCTTCGACCCCGTCGCCGCCGAGAACGTCGAGAAAGAAAACCCCGGCCAGTTCGAGATCTCCGACGGCCTCTACGAAACCTGCCGCGGCGCGAGCGCCCTCGTCATCGCCACCGACTGGGACGAATACAAGCAGCCCGACTTCCAGAAAATGAAGGCGCTCCTCGCGTCGCCAGTCATCTTCGACGGCCGCAACCTCTACAAAACCGAGCACATGGAGCGCGCCGGCTTCGTCTACTACTCCGTCGGCCGCGCGCCGGTCGGAGTGGGCGCAGCGCGGCAGCACGCGTGAATCCTGCTCCCTCTCCCATGCTTCATGGGAGAGGGCTGGGGTGAGGGCTCTGCCTTCTACCCCATCTACAATTCTCGTGTTCACACGGTCGCACGATCGCCTCTTCGGGACGCAAGCCGAGTACGAGAGTTGTAGAGAGAGTAGATGCCAGAGCCCTCACCCCGGCGAAGCGCCGGACCTCTCCCGTCCAAAGCCACGGGAGAGGAAGGAAAAGGCGTGCGGCCTCCCCGCCCGATGTGCGATGTGGGTGATCATCGACGACCCCTTCTGCCGCCGAGCCACCGATTTCTGAAGGGAATCGGTAGCACGAGTTTGGAGAATCGGGGCCACCCGCCCACTTACTCCAACTGGCCGACGAGGATGACGTAGCCATCGAGATCCGCGATACGAACCTCGCCGGCTCGCATGTAGTGCGGGTGCGCGACCTCGAAAACCATGCGGGAGCCATCGCCCGGGCTAGCCGCGCCGCCGTACTCGCCGCCATCGCGCAGGCCGTCAGCGAGCAGGTGCCGCCGGAGCGCGGCGACATCCGCGCTGTACATGTAGAAAAGGACGGCCTGCTGCCCGGCATCGACGGGCCCATCGGCGCGGGCGAGCATGATCTCGGCCTTGGCGCTCTGCGCGAGAGCCCAGAACATGCACCCTTGACCATCCTTCATGGCGTTCTGCGGCACGAACCCCAGCAGCGCGTAGAAGGCCAGCGAGGCCTCGACGTCGGCCACATGGACGAACGGCACCAACCTGTTAACGGCGCAAGCGGCGTTTGGGGATGATCGTGTCTGGGTGGTCATGCGACGATGGTATCGGCCGGTGGGCGGGTGGCACCCAACGCCGTGAACTGGAGCACCTGTTTTCGTGCGATTCGCGTGCCCTTCCAGGGCACAAGAGTCTGGAAAAACAGCCTGTTGCCAGACCCGCGCCGAAGACGGCGGGGTCTGGCAACACGCGCGCGCCGCGTTGCGGCGAAAACATCGGAAAATCCAGCGTATTCTTGATGTTTCCGCCCCTTCGAGTTCACGGCGTTGGGTGGCACCGATTCCCTGTCCCCGAACATTGTCAGCGATGTGTACGGCGGGTGGCCTGTTTGCTCCTCTCCGGGTGGCATGTTTGCTGCTTTGAGCAAGCATGTCCTCCCCCGAGTCAGAAAACAAGGAGGAACCCGGCGCTCGCGCTTGGGGCTCTGTTGAGCACTGGTCTCAGAGCCGACCAGTGGCACCCCGAAGGGACCCACCGCCCCCGATCCCTCACCGCCCCCATCGGCCCCGTCACCATCGGCCAGTAATCCCCGCCCCTCCCCTTCCCAATTTCCACTGTCCACTGTCCACTTTCGCCTCACCCCCCCCACCGCCCGCACCACATACACCGCCGCGTACATCCCCGCCACTTCTTCGCGCTCCACCACGCGCGAAGCAAACGCCGGATTCAACGCCTGCAACCGAATCCGACCTCCTGCCTTTCCTATCTCCTCTGACCTGTGACCTGTCACCTCTTCCCTGTGACCTGTGACCTGTGACCTGTCACCCTCCTCGAAGTACACCCGCTTAAACGTACTCTCTTCATTCCTCTCAAACCGCACGAAGGCGGGTGGCACAGCCAACTCCTGAGGGTGCCACGCGTCGAGGTGTCTTCACCTCGACCGTGCTACTCCTTCTACCGTCTCCTCGCAAGGGTAAAGCGTACGGAACGGGAGAGCACGGTCCAGCCCAAGGTCCCGGCGCGCCGGGATGGCACCCGAGAAAACGACCTCATTTGCCCGTGCCACCCGCCCGCCGCGTGAGCGTCAAACGTCAAAACAACCGTGGCCGGGGGAGTATGTTCAACATTGTTGTCGGATCGGTTGGTGACGGCGGGCGGGGGGGGACGGGGAGGATGGGGGGCCTCGGTAGGGTGCCCGCTGTCTGATCTTCCCGGACACGGCAAAATGAATGTGATGATGAACGACGATTTCACTTGACACAAGCGCGAAGTTGCGGTACGTTCAGACTGCATTCCAAGAGGCATAGGGTGCTTCGGAAGGCACAACTCGAAGAGGAGAGAAACATGTCTGCATTTGCATCGATGGTCAGGCTGTCAGTCATGGGCGCGGCGATCGCGCTCACCGGGGCCGGCGCCTCGGCTATGGAAACCATCACCGTCCGTAGCGGGCAGGTCGCCGGCTCACCCGGGCTGCCCGGGCAGCCCGACGACATCGTCCGCTACCTCCCCGGCAACCCGGCCGGCGCACCGGCGAGTGCCTTTGCCTTCACGCCGGCGGATTTCGCCGGCGCCGTCGGCGGGCCCGCCGCGCACGTCATCACGCCCGTAGGTCCGTGGGTGCCCGGGATTTCCGATCCCATGGCCCGCTGGGTGAACTTCGGCATCGAGCCGATTACCGACTGGGGAACCTCGGGCTCCGCGCTCTACGCGGTCCCCTTCTTCGTCACCACCACGGGCATCACCTCCGCAACGCTCACCATCGAGTTGGCGGTCGACGATTACCTGGGTGACTCACACATCTCCGGCCCCGGACCCAACCTCGACGGGATGTACGTCAACGGCTCCGGCCTTGGCTCCTATCCCGTCTTTAACTTCGGCGCGCCGGTCACCCACACCCAGAGCATCACCACCTGGGTCACGACTGGGCAGAACTACCTGTATCTGTACCAGCGCGACATAGGCTTTGGAGCAAGCGGGATCATCTTCAGCGCGATGATCGAGGTCGTGCCCAGCCCGGGCGCGGCCGCGCTCCTTGGCCTCGGCGGGCTCTTCGCCTCCCGTCGCCGCCGCTGATCGAGCGGGATCATCCGATCGAATGACACCAAAGGGCTCGGCGCACAGGCGCCGAGCCTTTTTTCATGGCGGCGGATGGCCCCGATTCGCTCACCCATTTCATGGGTGAAAGAGTTCATTGTGTCCAGCGGCGGGTGGCACCGATTCTCTGTTCCCGTGCCACCGATCACCGGCTTCGGTGATCGGTGTCTTCGTGGTGCGTACATCGTCGCGAAGACCACCGATTACGCCGAGCCGTGATCGGTGGCACGAGTTCACGGAATCGGGGCCGCCCGCCGGCCTCG
The DNA here is from genome assembly GCA_947085435.1 of uncultured Phycisphaerae bacterium. GTDB lineage: Bacteria > Planctomycetota > Phycisphaerae > Phycisphaerales > UBA1924 > JAEUIV01. The sequence goes on along the minus strand of CAMTWL010000007.1, from coordinate 34,502 downwards.
AAAACACGCGGGTGCCTCGCCTTGTCCCGAAGGGCAAGCCGTGCCGATGCGTGTTGTGTGCTCGCACTGCTTGCCCTTCGGGACAAGCAGTGGCACCCCCCGCTGGGAATGGGGAGAAAAGAAGAGGGTTTGGCGGCTTGTTTCCGGGGGTGTCGAATCCCGGCGCGCCGGGACACCCTCGGCTACGAACGATCAGCCCTTCAGGCTGCAATACGAGGCGAATGCCGCGGGTGCATTCGTTTCTTCTTCTCATCACCCCATCACCCAATCACCCCATCATTCCTCCGTCTCATCCTCCCACTCCTCCATCCCACCGATATCCGGCAGGTCGTCGTCCCCATCATCCACGAACTTCAGCGCTTTCCCCTGGGCCTTCTCCTCCGCTTCCTCCTGGCGGGTGGCACGAGTTCACGGGATCGGGACCACCGGCCGATTGTCCTGGTTGAGCGGCACCCGCCGCGGCAACCGGTGCCTTCCGCCTTGCGAAGGGCTCAAAGGGCTTTTGTGGATTCCACCAACGCAAGAGGTGAGCGGATGCTTGCATCCCGCTATTCCCCGATCTCCTCCGCCCCTGTTTTGATCGAGCCCAGGCGCCGTTCCAGTGAATCAAGGCGCGAGACCAGGCGTTCGATCTGCTCGAAGGCCCGGAGCAGTTCCGCGGAGAGTTGGTCCGCGGTGTGTTCAGCGAAGGAGTTCCGCTCTTCAAGGCGCTCGACTCGTTTGTTCAGATCGTCCACCGGCCGGCCTCCCTCGCGGCTTGCCAACCGCCGCGTCTCCTGACACTCTATGCCCGACCCAAGGAGAAGCGATGAAACTCTTCCCGATCCTCACCGCACTGCTCGCCGCCCCGTGCCTCGGCCAATCCACGATCGGCCCGGCGTCGCTCATGCTGGACGAGCATGCCTCGTCCGCCGTTGCCGCCGCCGCCACACCCTTCGGCGACGCCGGGTCACGCTACTGGACCCTCCTCGCGGGGGTCGCGTTTCACGCCGACGCCACCGACGCCAACCTCTACGCGGGCCTCGGCTTCTTCCTCATCGACAAGTTCGAGTTCAACTTCGGCCTCGGCGGGTGGTGGTTTTCGCAGGAGGGCCAGGACACCGCCGGCGGGAACCCCGTCTTCGGCTTCCGCTACCACTTCATGCCGCACGAGCCGTTCAATGTCTACCTCGACGCGGGCATCGGCGTTCTGTTCTCGGGCGATGATGTCCCCGACGACGGCGAGAGCATCAACTTCACCCCCCGCGCCGGCGTCGGCACCCTCTGGAAACTGGGCGACTCCGGCGCGAGGCTCGACGTGGGAGTCCGCTGGCACCACATCTCCACCGCCAGCAGCACAGGCTCGGACGACAATCCGAGCCGCGATAGCGCCATGGTCTACGCGGGGGTGGCGTTCCCGTTCTGAGTGCGTGCGGGGGGCGCGTCCTTCCATCGTCCACCAGCGATCTAACCGCCTCCGCTGGTTGCCAACCAATAAAAATCGCAAAAACCACCGAACACTCCCCAAATCATGCACTGATGGACTTGCCCCGCCCCAACTTCCGTTGTATACTGACCTCGCACAAGTCGGGAAGCGGAAAGAGAGTCTGTCGATGAAATCGTGCCGCCTGTTTGCCACCACCTTGGCTGTCGCTGTGGCTTCGCCCGTGTTTGCGAGCGCCCCCGCGTTCTCCAACTTTGATTCCGGCCCGGACGGCTGGACCTTCCCGGCTTCTACCGAGTGGCGCGCCACCGGCGGCAACGCCGACGGGCACCTCTTCGGCGGCATACCGGAGGATGCGAACATCACCGCCGGCGCGTTCGCCCCCGCCGCCTTCCTCGGCGACTGGTCCGCGCTCGACGGCGTCGGCTCCATCTCCTTCGACTACAAGCGCTTCGACAACGGCCAGAACCCACTCGGCTTCCTCCCGCTCACCATCCAGATCGTCGGCCCCGGCGGGAACGCCACATGGAACGGCCCGATCATCAACACCCCGGGCGATTGGACCACCTACACCGCCCCCATCAACCAGGCCAACTGGAGCATCGACGACGGCAACTGGAACGACATCCTCGCCAACGTCGCGATCTTCTATATCCAACTCGAACTCGTCATCAACGCCGGCCCCCTCGACGACACCGCGGGGCTCGACAATGTCTCCTTGATCCCCTCGCCGGCCACCATCGGGCTTCTGTCCCTCGGCCTGCTGGGCACACGCCGCCGCCGCTAATCACCGCATCCCATACTGAACCGAAGGGCCTCGGGCAATCACCCGAGGCCCGCTCGTTTTTGCCCGGAATATGCCCGACATCAGCCACACCCCCACCGAGTATCCTTAGCCATCATCGTTGGCGGGCCGGCTCGGCAGGATTTTTGTGAGCCCCTCCCATTTTCCGCTGTCCGCTTTCCGCGTTCCGCTTTTCTCCCATGTCCCACCACAAATCATCCGACCCCAATGTCTTCATCCTTCCCGACCTGGGCGAGGGTGTCCACGAGGCCGAACTCATCTCGTGGAAGGTCCGCCCCGGCGAAAGGGTCGAGGAGCACCAGACCATCGCCGAGATGAACACCGACAAGGCGCTCGTCGAAGTCCCCTCGCCGCGCGCGGGCGTCATCAAAGAACTCAACGGCAACCCGGGAGACATCCTCAAAGTCGGCCAGGTCGTGTGGACCTATGAAGGGAACAGCGGAAAACGGACAGCGGACAGCGGACAGGCGAAGACCGTCGCATTGAACGAGCCCCGCGCGCAAGCAAGGGGTGCCGAACCCGCCGAAGCCCGCGAAGACGCCGGCACCGTCGTCGGCACCATGTCCGGCTCGCTCGGCGCCGTCTCCTCGTCCGAAGGCAAAGCGCTCGCCACCCCCGCCGTCCGCCGACTCGCGCGCGACATGGGCATCGACATCGACACCCTCCGAGGCACCGGCCTCGGCGGGCGCGTCACCGAAAAAGACGTTCGCGCCGCTTCTCCCGGTGGGGCAGGCTTCTCGGAGAGTCGCCGCGGAGAACAGCCTGCCCGTCCCGGTGGGGCAGGCTTCTCGGAGAGTCGCCGCGGAGACCAGCCCGCCCGATCGAACGACACACGCACGCCACTCGCCACGACGGTCTCGCAACGACCGCCCCAGCAAGATGTGCTGGAAGAACGCCCCGCTCCGCTCGCGCCCTCCACTCCCCGCACCACCCTCGTCCCCACGGGCGACACGCAGCGCATCCCCGTCCGAGGCGTCCGCCGAAACATCTCGCTCCGCCTCCGCCAATCCGTCGACCGCCACGTCCACTTCACCGTGATGGACGAGGCGGATGTGACCGCCCTCGACGAGGTCCGCAAGCGCATGGGCGCCGCCAGCGGCGAGAAACTCTCCTACCTCCCCTTCATCGTCTCGGCCGTCTGCCGCGCGCTCAAGCAGTTCCCTGCCCTCAACGCGACGGTGGACGACGAGGCCGAGGAAATCCTCCGCTACAGCCACGTCCACATGGGCATAGCCGCCGACACCGAGCAGGGGCTGACCGTCCCCGTGATCCCGAACACCGATTCGATGGGCGTCCTCGAGATCGGGCGGCACATCTCTGAACTCGCCCGAATGACCCGCGACCGCAGCATCCCGCGCGACCGCCTCATGGGCAGCACGTTCACCATCAGCAACGTGGGCAGTTACGCGGGCCGCTTCGCCACGCCCATCATCAACTACCCCGAGGTCGGCATCCTCGCCGCGGGACGAGTCCGCGAAGGCGTCGTCGCCAAGCACGGCGGGATCCACGTCGCCAAGTTGTTGCCGTTGAGTTTGACGTGCGACCACCGCAGCGTCGACGGCGCCGACGCGGCGCGGTGCCTGGCGCTCATCATGGAGTTGCTGGGGAAGCCGGAAGGATTGCTGACGCCGGCGCGGGGGTGAAGGGCTGGTGTGGGTGGCAACCTCTCTCAGAGCAGCCCGCATGCCGGCGGGTTTCACACGCTTTTCTCTCTAACCACTCGGTTCAAAGAGGCGACGGGCCGCCACCAGGCCGGATTTACTGGCATAAAGGCGCCTCATTCATTTGACTCGGCTCGAATGATGAGGTAGACTGCTTGAGTACAGGCACCACACTGGCGGGCGATCTCGGCGAGGCGGAAGCCGCTCCTCGTCCGGTTGCAGTTAGTGGCTGGAAAGCCACCGCCATGCACAAGGAGTCGGATCAATGATCAACAGAACAAGAGCGGTGTTGGTGAGCGCGCTGGCCGCGGGCGGGGTGATCACGACGCCGGCCTCTGCCGCGGTCGAACTGTTCAGCCTCGCCGGCGCTGCGGCGGCTCAGCCGCAGACTTCCATTCTTCGTGACGAGGAGCAGGGAACCACCTCTGCGTTCGCTCAGGCTGACCTCGATTTTTCCGGGGCCGAAGCCCACGCGAACACCTCTTTCGGCTCGAACAAGGCGCGTGCATCGGGCATCGTCACGCAGGTCGCCCAAGCCAACGAGGGTGTCTCTCATTTCGGCGAGGGCGTGGCCGTCAGCCGCTGGCGCGACGTGATGACCATCTCCAACCCAACCGCGGCGCGGGGGGGATCGTTCCAAGCAACGGTGGTCATCCATCTTTCCGGAACGATGTTCGTGAGCGATGGGCGCTTCGGGACCGTCTTCACGACCCTTGAGTTCGCCTTCGACCCGGACGATCAGACGTCATTCGGCGAGCAGGGCGTGCAGGCACGGTTCGGCTTCGGTCAGGGCAACCCTGTCTCCGGCACCCAGACCATCAATCAATCGCTCTCGCTGACTTTCGACTTCGGCAACGGCGACCCGTTCGACTTCGAGGCCGAACTTCAGTTGAACGCCTCGGTCTCCACCCGCGTGCCCGAGGGGGCGGGGCTGGCGAGGGGTGATTTCTTTTCGACCGCGGTCGTCAGTCAGGTGATCCTGCCCGACGGGTTCTCGCTCTCGTCGCAATCGGGAACAATCTATCCGGTTCCCACTCCCGGCGCGGCGGTGTTCCTGGCGATCGCCGGCGCCCTCGGCGCGAAGCGGCCGCGGACCAATCCGCGCCGCTGAAGCGCGACCGGGCCACGCATTCCACGGTCAGGAATGCCGCCGGGAAACCTGCTTCTCCACGGTTGCAAAGCCACCCCTGAACCGCGCGGCATGCCGACGGTTCTGAAGAGGCCCGCTCCCCGCCATCACATGCACGTCGCCCCGAAGTTCGCTAGGACGGTCGTCACATCCGCGAAGTTCACGACGCGGTCGCCCTGGGCGTCACCCGGTGTGAGCACTCCGACGGGGTAGGTCGTGCCGAAGTTGGCGAGCACGCTTGTCACATCGCCGAAGGTCACCGCGCCGCTGCGATCGCAATCGCCGAGGCACGCGGGCGGCAGCGGGAGTGCATCCTGCCATGCAAGTGAGGCGAAGTCGATCGCGAAGCAGCACTTGTCGTCGGGGCAGCACGCAAGCGCGGCTCGGTAGGTCTCGACGACGATGGTGGCATCGCCGCCGGCGATGATCGGACCGGGGTTGAGGTCGAAGAGTCCGCGGACTGGCTGGCCTCCGGGGACGGAGGAGACCGCGATGCTGTCGGCGGCGGGGTTGAGCCCGGTGAGGTGGAGATCGATGGGGGCGTAACGGTTGGGCGCGCCGGGGATTCCGGCGGGTGGCCTGCTTGCTCCTCAAGCACCCACTCGCCCCTGAATCGCGTGGCATGTTTGCTGCTCTGAGCAAGCATGCCGCCCATCGCGACGCGCATCGGCCAATGGGCTCGTCACGCGGCTGAGTCCTTCCGCCCCTCTCGGGGCTTGGGGAACAAGGAGGGGTTGTGGGGTGGGTGTTCCACGCGTTGCGCGACGGCCAGAGCCTCGTCGCTCCACCCGTGGCTGCTGACTGGCGCCGTCCGGGGCTGATACGAGTTCCATTTAGATTCCGCGCGAAAGTGTGATCGCAGCGTACGGCAGCCAACGCCCCCTCCGTCCTCGAAGACTCGGGCACCTCCCCCGCCCCCGAAATAGGACCGGGGGAGGAGGCTACAAGACGCGGGCGCGTGGGGTGTCCCTCCCCCCCGGCTTACGCCGGACCCCCTCCCAGGGGGAGGGGGAGTCAAGGCAAAGACACGGTCGCCGCGGCGACCGTGTCACTTGGGCTCAATGCACCGCCATCACGCCGCTCAACTTTGCCGCGGCGTATTTCGACGCGTCGCCGGGGCTGAAGTGGGCCGCGGAATCGTCCTGCTGGTACCAGGTGATGAGGCCGGGCACGAGCGTGCCGACGAGTCGATCGTCGCGCGGCAGGACGCGCACGGTGAAGCCGCGGCGCCCCGATCCCGCGGCGGCGAACTCGCCCTCGAAGGTGTAGAGGCCGTTCTCGCCTTGGTGGTCGGCGGTGGCGTGCAACTCGACCGCGGCGCCTTGGAGCATGTCGCCGAGGCTGGTCACCTCGCCGTGGAAGAGTTGGACGCGGACCTCGCTGGGTTTCAGCGCGCCGAGTTCGACCAGCGTGCGGACGCGCACCGGCGTGCGGATCGGGATCGATGTGGTGACGTTGCTCTCGACCTTGCGGATGCCGACTTTGCTCCAGTGTTCGCGGAAGCGATTGATCTGCGCCGCGAGGCCCTTGGCCCCCGCGAGGTTCCCCTCGCGGAGCGTGTGGGCCACGCCGTGGCTCAACAGATAGAACTGCTCGGTGTAGTCCGCGACCATGCGGTTGGTCGAGAAGCGCGGCGTGTAGGCGCGGATCGAACCCTTCATGCGATGGATCCATTTTCTCGGAAGGCTGCTCTCGTCGCGTTGATAGAACTCGGGGAGGATCTGCCGTTCGAGGAGGTCGTAGAGCGCGCGTGACTCCACGGCGTCTTCGAGAGCCGGGTCGTCGTACTTCTCGCCCTTGCCGATCGAGAATCCGATGTTCGGCTCGTGCCCCTCGTCGTACCAGCCGTCGAGGATCGAGACGTTGATGACGCCGTTCATCGCGGCTTTCATGCCGCTGGTGCCGCTGGCTTCCATGCCGCGACGCGGGGTGTTCAGCCATACGTCGCATCCCTGCACCAATCGACGGGCGACCTCGATGTCGTAATCCTCGAGGAAGACGATGCGGTTCAGGTGGTCGCTCTCGGAGGCGAACTTGACGATCTGGCGGATGATGTCCTTGCCCGGCCCGTCGGCGGGGTGGGCCTTGCCCGCGATGAGGAGTTGCAGCGGGCGGTCCTTGTTGTTGAAGAGGGCGCGGAGGCGCTCGGGGTCGTGCATGAGGAGCGTGCCGCGCTTGTAGGTGGCGAAGCGGCGTGCGAAGCCGATGGTCAGGATGTCGGGGTCGAGGGCGGCCGCGGCTTTTTCGACCTCGTCGTGTGCCAGGCCGCGTGCGCGCATTTGTTTGCGGATGCGTTTGCGGCACCAGGTGATGAGTTTTTCCCGCTGCCGCTCGTGCGCGCGCCACAGTTCCTCATCCGGCACGTCGTTGATCGAGTTCCAGGTTTCGTAGTCGGTGGGGTCGAGTTGCCAGTCGGGGCCGAGGTAGCTGTCGAAGAGTTTCATGAGGTTCGGGCTGATCCACGAGCGTGCGTGGACGCCGTTGGTGACGTGGGCGATCGGGACTTCCGGCTCGGGGACTCCCGGCCAGATGTTCTGCCACATCGACCGGCTGACCTGGCCGTGGAGTTTGCTGACGGCGTTGCACGAGTTGCTCGTGCGCAGGGCGAGGATCGCCATCGAGAAATACTCGTTCTTGTCGAAGACGTTGCCGCGGCCGAGTGCGAGCAGCCCTTCATTGTCCAGCCCCAGGCGGTGCAGGTACGGGGCAAAGTAGCGCTGCATCACCTCGGGGGCGAAGCGGTCGATGCCGGCGGGGACCGGCGTGTGCGTCGTGAAGAGGTTCGCGGCGGCGGAGGCGCGGTTGGCCTCGTCGAAGTTCACGCCGAAACGGTCGCGCAGCGTGCTGATGCGCTCGATCGCCAGGAAGGCGGCGTGGCCCTCGTTGATGTGGAAGACGGTGGGGGTTTCGCCGACCTTGGCGAGGGCGCGGACGCCGCCGATGCCCAGGACGATTTCCTGGTTGATTCGTGTCTCGATGTCGCCGCCGTAGAGGGTCTTGGTGATGTCGCGGTCTTCGCGGCGGTTTTCGGGGAAGTTGGTGTCGAGGAGGTAGAGGGGGATGCGGCCGACGTTGCAGCGCCACACGCCGATCGTCACCTGACGTTCGGGGAGTTCGACGGTGACGCGGTACTGCTCGCCGGTCTCGGGGTCGATGAGGCGGTGGATGGGCTGATTGGGGAAGTCGGTATCGGGGTAGGTTTCCTGCTGCCAGCCGTCGGCGTTGAGGTATTGATGGAAGTACCCGCAGCGGTAGAGGAGGCCGACGCCGCAGAGCGGGATGCCGAGTTCGGAGGCGGACTTGAGATGATCGCCCGCGAGGCAGCCGAGGCCGCCGGAATAGATCTGGAAGCACTCGGTGAGGCCGAACTCGGCGGAGAAGTACGCGACGCGCAGCGGCCCGGCGGCGGGGTCGATCGACTGGTTCCGCGCGTCGCTCGCGGCGGGAGCGCCCTCCAGGTACTGCGGGTACTGCCTCTGGAACCATGAGTTGCGCGTCATGTGCGACTTGAATCGCGCATGAACGTTGTTCAGGTTGTGGAGGTAGGACTGGTCCTCGGCGGTGCGGTCGAGGACGCTCTGCCGCACCAAGCCCAGGAGTTTCACCGGATTGTGATAGGTCTCCTGCCACAGGTCGCGGTCGAGGCGCTTGAAGAGGTCCACGGCTTCGGGGTGCCAGGTCCACCAGAGGTTGTGCGCGAGTTCGAGGAGAGGCCTCAGAGGCGGCGGGAGGTCCGGCACGACGCGGAACGATCGGATGCGGGCTTGGCCGGAGTGGAGCATGGAGTGCCTCGCTGGGGTGCGTTCGTCAGGTAGTGTAGTCGGGCGTTCTCGGACCCAGCGCCGCGAAGTCGAAGGCGACGCGGCGTGGACCAGTCATTGATCGTCTGTAACCCGGCTGGCAATGAACTCTGGACCTCATCGCGGACAGACGGGTTGTGCTTCGGGCGTGCTTGGCGGACTTTGGCATTGGTTGGACGCTCAGACTTGCCCGCCGCGGCGGGCGAAGATGTTTGAAGCGCTCGCTTTCCGGGGGCGGCGCTCCGTCGCCGCGGCGACCCTCGCTCTGCCCCCGGCTACGAACTACCAGGCTTTCAGCCTGAAGACCCGAGTGGCGCAGGTCCTCGCCTGGTCAACAATCAACTGCGAGAACCTGATTCGCCGGTTCCCACGCCAGAATGCTGCCGGCCGAGAAGCCATCCCAACTCCATCCTGCAAAACGCCACGCCTGCGGCGAGATACACGGTTCCCCCGAGGGCGCAGTCGCCCGCGAGGCGGACCCAATGGTAGGAGTAGGCCGGATGGCCGTACACACTCATGAAACCCCAGAAGCCTCCCGCGCCCCACAAGGCCGAGAGCATGATGCCCGTGGCGAGCAAGGCCCGCGCGAGCGAGGCGGTCGTGGCGCGATCGAGGAGCATCCGATCGGGGCTGAGCCTGCGATGCGCGATCCACGCGAGGGCCGCCAGTTGCACCGCTGCCGCGATCGAGGAGCCGAGCGCCAGCCCCGATTCCTTCATCGGCCACATGAGGGACACGCTCAGGATCAGGCTGAGCGCGATCGTGACCAGTGAGACCTTCGTCGGCAGCGTCGTGTCTCCCTTGGCGTAGAAAGCGCGCGTTAGAACGTGCGTGATGGAAAAGGTGCCGACGAGCAGGGCGTACATCGTGAGGCATTGCGCGATCCGTGCGGCATCGTCGGCGGTGATCGCGCCGCCTTGATACACCACCGAGGTGAGGTCGTGCGCGACCCAGATCAATCCGGCGGTGGCGGGCAGGCCGATGAACGCCGCGAGGCGGAGCGACCGGCGGAGCGTCGCGGCGAATCGCTCCGGCTCATCGGCGAGGCGTGCGAGGGCGGGGAACGCGGCGGTGGCGAGCGCGATGCCAAAGATGCCGAGCGGGAACTGGTAGAGGCGCTGGGCGTTGGTGAGGGCCGCGCCCGCGGCTTCGTCGAGGGGATAGGGCGAGCCGAGGATCGTCGGCCCCTGATAGATCGGCCAGGCGACGATGACCCACGATTCGATAAGGGTCGAGATCTGGAGCGCGCCGAGGCCGACGACGACGGGGAGCATGCGTGTGAACATGCGTTTCGCCGGTTCGCGGACGCCGTCGAACACGCGGCTCCACGAGGCGATGGATCGCAGGTCATGGAGGCACCAGAGCGCCTGAAGCAAACCCGCGAGCGAGACGCTGGCTGCGACCACGAGGGCCGTGGTTTCGGCCGGCCACGCCAGGGCGCGCGAGCCGATCAGCGCCGCGGCGATCATGCAGAGGTTCAGGATGATCGGCGCGCCGGCCTGGGCGGCGAATCGGCCGTGGGTCTGGAGCATCCCGCCCAGGATCGCGGTCAGGCAGACCGTGGGCATGAAGGGGAGCATGAACGCGAGCAGGACAATCGCACGGCGGCCGTTCTCCGTGAGTTCGATCGTCATCAGGACGGCGATGAGGACGAGTTCAATCAGCACGACGAGCGCGGCGAGGGCGGCGGTCATCAGCGCGACGACGAGCGACGAGAAGCGATCCGCGAGGGCCTTGTCGTGCTTCAAGAGTTGGGCGTACTCGGGGATGAACGCGGCGGAGAGGGCTCCTTCGCCGAAGAGCCGACGGAAGGTGTTCGGGAACTGGAACGCGATGGCGAACGCGGTGCCGAGGGCCGAGACGCCGAAGAGGCGAGCGAGGATTGCGTCGCGTGCGAGGCCGAGGATTCGGCTGACGAGCGTCAGGGCCGCGAAGGTTCGGGCGTGTCGGACGATGTGCTGGTCGGGGGGAGGGGTCACAGTGGAAAGTGGAAAGTGGAAAGTGGAAAGTGGAAATGGAAGACGGGGAAAAGGCAAAGGATGATTATCGGCGACGAAGCCGTGCAATCACGAGCGCGGCGGTGGTCGCCGCTCCCACCCCCGCCGCGTTGGCGAACCAATCGTCCCACGCGGCGACGCGGTTCAGCGCGGGGATGACCTGGGTGCCTTCGTCGAACGCGCTGTACGCGAGCGCGACGACGCCCGAAACCAGAATGTTGAGCGCCGACCATCGGGGGCCGAAGAAGCCGCAGGCGATGCAGAGCGCGGTCCAGAGTCCGAAGACGGTCATATGCACGATCAGATCGGGTCGTGGGATCGGGCCTTCGATTTTGACGCCGGGGGCGTGGGTCAGGAAATAGACGAGCAGGACGTAGAGCCAGAACCCACCCTGCACGCGATCACGGCGGAGGTTCACCGGGCCGCCCCGACCGCCGCGCCGGGCACGACGGTCACGGCCGGCGTTTCCATAGACGGCGCGGCGGCGCGGCGCGCCAGCAGCGCGTCCCACTCCGCGATGAGCGCATCCGCCAGTTGTTCGTAGTCGGATGCCCCTGGGCATGTCGGCGCGTACTCGAAGATCGTCTGCCCGAAACTCGGGCACTCCGCGAGTTTGATGTTCCTGCGGATCGGCGGCTTGTAGACGCGGGCGCCGCGCCACGGCAGATCCTGCTTGGCGGACTCCTCGAAGAACCCGGCGATGTCCGCGACGACTTCTTTGGAGTGCTTGGTGGTCTCCTCGTGCATGCACAGGACGACGCCTGAGACTCGGAGGCGCGGGTTCACCTCTTTGCCGACGAGGTGGACGGTTTCGAGGAGTTTGCCGAGGCCTTGCAGGGCGAGGAAGTGGGCCTGCATCGGCACGATGACTTCCTTGGCCGCGGCGAGGGCGTTGAGCGTCAACAGGCCGAGCGAGGGCGGGCAGTCGAAGAGGATGAACTCGAAGCGCGACCGGAAAGAATCGAGCGCACGGGTCAATCGTTCCTGCCGATCCGAGGCTGAGGCAAGTTCGCTTTCGGCGGCGGCCAGGTCGGTGACGGAGGGGACGATCCAGAGATTCGGTCGGCACGGCCGCGGGGCGTCGGCGGCGTTCTCGGGATCGAGGAGCAGGTCGTACGCCGACCGCTTGACCTCATCCGGGCTGATGCCGAGGTGGAGGGTCGAATGAGCCTGGGGGTCAAGGTCGATGAGCAAGGTCGGCCGACCGCGGCGGGCCAGCCCCGCGGCGAGGTTTACGGTCGTTGTGGTTTTGCCCACGCCCCCCTTCTGATTCATCAGGGCGATAACGCGCGTCATTGCAAACGGGCGCGGCGGCGCGACCGCGTCGTTCTTGGGTTTTCCGGCGTCGAGATGCCTCCTTGCTCTCGTCATTCCGAGAACAGTGTAGCGGGGGTGGCGAGTGGCACGGTTCGGCGAGGAAAACCGCCCGCGACGGCTCCGCGGCGCGTCCAAGCCGACCTCTTCCCGATCTGTTCACCGCCGCCGGTACTTCCGCCGATTAATGTGTGAGCCCCCAACAATGAGGTGGATACGTGAAGACGCGGCAAGAACTCTCTTCCCGGGAAGTTGACGACCTTCAGCAGAGCCTGATGCGTCGGCTCGGAGACTCCTCTGTTCCCACCCTGCCCGAGGTCGCGGTGAAGGTGATCCAACTGGTGGGCAACCCGAACGCGACCCTGAAGCAGTTCGCGGAAGTGGTCCAGAATGACCAGGCGCTCACCGGGCGGTTGCTCAGGTCCGCGAACTCCGCGGCGTTCGCGCAGCGTCAGCCGGTAACCCAGTTGCAGCGTGCGATGATCCTGCTCGGCCTTGATCGGCTGAAGGCGATGGCGCTCGGGTTCCATCTGAGCCAGGCCGCCGCGAAGGACGACGGGGAGTTCTCGTTCAAGCGGCTCTGGGCCCAGTCGATCTTCCGCGCGTGGGCGGCGTTCCGGCTCACCGAGTTTTTCGACCGCACCATCACGGGCGAGGCGTTCATCGTCGGCCTCATGCTCGACGCGGGCGTCCCCATGATGCCGAAACTCGTGGGCCCCGACTACATGAAGGTGGTCAACCCGTCCGACATCCCCGCGAAGCAGTACCAGACCGAACTGGACACCTTCGAGTTCACGCACGTCGACGTCATGGCCGCGCTCGCCAAGATGTGGAAACTCCCATCGCTGCTCACCGCGCCGATCCTGAATCATCACACCTCGCCCGATTCGATGAGCCCAACGGACCCTTCGTCGATTCTTCAGGCGGTGGCGTACTTCGTCGGGACGTTGAATCTCGAGAGCGTCGAGGGACAAGCGCCGACCGGTGCCGCCGTCGCCGCCGCTCGCCGACTCTTCGGGTTGGGCCCGGAAGACGTCCAGAAGGTCTTCAAGAACGCCGCCGCGGACTTCCGTTCGTCCAAGGAGATGTTCAGCCACATCCTCGACGGATCGCTCTCGATCGAGCAGATTCTCACGAATGCCAACCTGGAGATGATCGAAAGCGGGAACACCTCCGCCCCGGCCACCAAGGCCCCGGCCACGAGGTTTGAGTCCGACGGGCTGGTGCTCGAGTTCGAGACCGCCGGCTCGCACAGAGTCAAGGTGTTCGTCGTTGACGCATCGGGCAACCGGCTCATCTCTGAGGAGATCGAGCCCGGGAAACGCACCCCCGAAGAGATCAAGCGGGTACTCATGCTCGACGGGGCATCGAAGGAACTCGTGGATCGGGTCTGCACCGAGATCAACAGGTTGGCGGCGTGACAAGGCCAGGGTGCCACGGCTTGCTTGTCCCCCTTCCGAGCAGGCAAGCCGTGCGGTTGGGCGTCCGCGCACGGCTTGCCCGAAGCGGGACAAGCCGTGGCACCCCGCTATTTGTTCGGCGAACTCCGATCCGTGCGGCGGATATCGTCTCTGCGTGCCGACCATTGTGGACCAAGCCGTGGTGCTCCGCGTCTGGGATTTTTCCGAGACCTCGCAGACGGTCTCGCTGCTGTGCCGCGCGCGCGGCCTGGTCCGCGGCTTGGCGAAGGGCGCGCACCGGGAAAAGTCGAAGTTCGGCGGCGGCTTCGAGCCGTTGACGCTGGGCGAGGTTGCCTACGCCGCCAAGCCCTCGGCCGAACTCATCACGCTCACCGAGTGGGACCTGCAGGCGGTTTTCAAGGGGGTGAGGCGTGATCTGTCGGCTCACCGGGCGGGGCTCTACATCGCCGACCTCGTGCATCACGCGATCCTCGACGGCGATCCGCACCCCGCGCTCTTCGACGCGGCCGTTGCGTCGCTGCACGCTCTGGACGATCCGGCGATCGTGCATCCGGTTCTCCTGCGGTTCCAGTGGCGTTTGCTCACGGAGATCGGATATCGGCCGAGGATTGATGTTGATGCGTCGTCGGCGCGCGCGTCGGCGACGTACATATTTCGGCCGAGCGCCGGCGGGATCATGGAGGAAGGCGCGGGCGAGGGATGGCGCGTCCGCGGCGAGACGGTGCAAGCGCTCATCGGGTTCGATCGTGAACCCGGATCGGAGCGAGCGGCGCATCGGCCCGGTGTGATTGAGCGTGCGGGCCGGCTGCTGTCGGAGTATCTCCGTTATGTGCTCGCTCGTGACCTTCACACGCGCGGCGTCGTCTACGGCGCCAGCCCGCTGGCGATTGCCGCGAACGCCCCTGACCCAAACAGAGTGTGAATACAACGTAAGAGCCTGTGTGAGAAGAGGCGATTCCGCCGATGGAAAACCCTCACTTCGTTCGGGGCTCGTACCCGCGGCGAAGATCGTTGCTTCTCACACAGGCTCTGAGACGCTTGCATGATGACTTGGCGGCCTCGGGAGAACGCCGGTACGATGCGTCCGTGCGTCGACCGCGCATCCGGAGCAGGCCTTGACCACGCATGACGCCAACGCGGGTGCATCGTTCACGCCGACGACCGCGTGTACGCGCGACCGCGTGACGGGCGTTGACATCCGGATCGACCGCGCGGGTGCCGGCCCGCCGATCGTGATCCTCAACGGCTTGCTCGGGCTGAACGAGCACTGGTTCCCGGTGCTGCCGCCGCTTATCTCGCGGGCGGAAGTGTTCCTGCTCCAGCCGCCGCTGCTCGAGATGAAAGGGCCGGGATGTTCCGTTGACGGCGTGACGCGGCTGATCGGCGGCGTCCTCGAAACGCTCATCGATCAGCCCGCGCTCATCGTCGGTAACTCGCTCGGCGGGCACGTCGGCCTCAAGATGGCGCTGGAGAACCACCCGCTCGTGCGCGGGCTGGTGCTGGTCGGATCCTCCGGCCTCTTCGAGCGCTCGTTCGAAAAGAATGTCGAGCACAGCCCGAGCAAGCACTGGCTTGAGAAGAAGATCGGCGATCTTTTTCACGATCCATCGCGGATGATCCCCGGCATGGTCGAAGCCGCGCACGCGGAACTCTCGCGACGGAGCGCGGCGAGGGCGCTCGTGAAACTGGGTCGGAGCGCCAAGAACGATCATCTTGGCGAACGCATCGCGGGGCTGACGACGCCGGTGCTGCTCGCGTGGGGTCGCAATGACATCGTGACGCCGCCGGAGGTGGCGGAGCAGTTTCATTCGCTCTTGCCCAACTCGCGGCTCGTGTGGATCGATCGGTGTGGGCACGCGCCGCAGATCGAGCGGCCGGCCGAGCTGGGGGCGGCGATTTCCGCATACCTCGATCATCTTGGGGCGATTGAGCGGTCGCGCACCGCCGGGGCCGCGTGATGGCCGCCGTGGCTCTTCCGGATGCGAGGCGGCCGATGCTTGCGCCCGCGGTGCGGTGGACCGCCGGCATCGGCACCGCGCTCTCGCTTCGGCTCACGGCTCGCGCTCGGCTCCTCTCCAACTTCGCATGGTGGGGACGCCACACCGGAAGAATCCAGCGAGAAACGCTGCGTGGGTTGCTCGGGTTCGCATCGGGTACGGAGTTCGGTCGCCGCCACGGGTTCGGTCGGCTCGCGGGGCTGCCCGATGATGAGCTTGTCGGGGCGTATCGCGCCGCGGTCCCCCTCGCCGACTACGAGGCCTTCCGGCCGCTCATGCAGCGCATGCGCGAATCCGCCGAGCGCGATGTCGCCTGGCCCGGCCTCGTCATGGACTTCGCCGAGACCAGCGGCACCACCGGCGGCGAAAAATACATCCCCGTCTCGCGCCAGATGATGCGCAGCAACTACCGCGCGGCGCTCGATATCTTTGCCCACGCGAAACGCTTCGGCGCGTCGCCCGCACGCTTGACCTCGGGGCGGCTCCTCTTCCTCGGCGGATCAACAAATGTGACCGTCGGCAAGGCGGGCATCCGCACCGGCGACCTCTCGGGGCTGGTCATGCCGATGATCCGCTGGCCGCTGAGCGAGGTGTATTCGCCCGGCCCGGACATCGCGCACATGACCCACTGGCCCTCGAAGATCGACGCGATGGCGCGGCTGACTCTGGGGCAGGACGTGCGGATGGTTAGCGGCATGGCGTCGTGGTCGCTCGTGCTGTTCCAGAGGGTGCTGGAGATGGCGCGCGAGGAGCGTTCGTGGGTCCGTTCGCTCCGCGATGTTTGGCCGAATCTGGAACTGTTCGTCCACGGCGGGGTCAAGTACGCCCCCTTCGATCCGCGCGTCCGCGAGGTCTGGTCGGGCGATGCCGCGGTCGATTTGCCGAGACGATTGGAGGTGTATCCCGCCAGCGAGGGGTTCATCGCGGTGCAGGACACTCCCGGCGATCCGGGTCTGCGGCTGCACACCGACCTCGGCAACTTCTACGAGTTCGTGCCGCTGGAAGAGATCGACCGCCCCGATGCGCCGGCGTTCACCGCCGATGAGGTGGCGCGCGGGCAGCGGTATGTGGTCGTGATGACGACCTGCGCGGGGCTGTGGCGCTACATCATCGGGGATGTGGTGGAGTTCGACACCATCCCGCCCGACGGGCCGGCGCGGCTGCGGATCGTCGGGCGGCACCGGCACTTCATCAATGCATTCGGCGAGAATCTGATCGTTGAGGACGTCGAGCGAGCCGTCGTCGCGGCGCGCGATGCCACGGGCGTGCGACTCGGCGAGTTCACCGCCGCGCCGGTGTACCCGAGCGCCGGCCGGCGCGCGGGGCTGGAACTGGCGGCGGAGTTTGAGATCGTCCCAACTCCCGAAACTCTGGCGACCTTCGGCGCGGCGTTCGATCGGTCACTCCAAGCCACCAACGTCGACTACAGCGTGAAGCGGACGGGCGACCTCGGCATGGCCCCGCCGACGATCCTGCCGGTCCCGCTGGGCACGTTCCACCGATGGATGGAGTCCAAAGGCAAACTGGGAGGCCAGCACAAGGCCCCGCGCTGCGCGAATCATCGGGAGATCATCGAGGGAATAACCTCGGTCGCGGCCCCGTTGGTTCTCGCGGGTGGGCAGAGTCCGGCGTAACCATTGCTCCGGGGTGGCATCGGTATCATGGCCCATCTTGTGCCGCGGGTCGCCCCACTTTCCGGTGGTGTCTCGGTCTGAAGTGGCACGCCCTTTCCAGGGCGTGAGGCCGGCCGACACGGGCTGGAAAGCCCGTGCCACTTCAAACGGAGACACCACCCACTTTCCGGGCGGAGGCCGACGAACGATGGTCCGATCCACCGCACAGGTTCATTCGAGCGAAGTTGTTGCGGCGTCCACCTCGATCCTCGAACAATGTTCGCGGTTTCTGCGTGGGGTGGACAGATCGCGTTACTGCCGGCCCTGTTCGATGCTTTCAGGCTCGACGATCGGGCAGCATGTGCGTCATTCGCTCGACCATTTTTCGGCGGTGCTCGATCCGATCGAACCCGGCGTGATCGACTACGACCACCGGGAGCGTGACACGCCGGTGGAACACGATCCGCTTGCGGCCCGTTCGTCGATCGAACAACTCATCCGGCAACTCCGCGTGGTGCGCGCGCCGTCGGCCGCCGTCCGGGTGCGGGTCATGCTGTCGGCGGACGGGCGGGAATCCTTGCTCACCTCGACCATCGAGCGCGAACTGGCCTTCGCCACTCATCACGCGATCCATCACCACGCGATGATCGCGGCGATTGCCCGGACGCTGCAACTCGACGTGCCGGCTGGCTTCGGGGTTGCGCCGTCCACCGAGCGGGCGAGATTCAGATGAGCCACAGATCGCCCAGATCGACCCAGATAGTTCGGATTTCGAGAAGTTTCCGCGCTCGGGATGATCCATGAGGGCGGTTGCGAGGGGGCAATATCCTGTCGCCCGCTTGCGCGGGCTTCAGAGAAAAGGTATCGGTTGTGTACCCTCGGCTGACGCCGGGGGCTACTTCGTTGCGCCGCTCTGCGGTTTGAAACACGCGGATACTTCCCGGAATCCGCGTGCGTATTTTTCGTATCAATCTGGGCCGATCTGGGTCATCTGTGGCCCCTTCGAGCGGCGCGGAGCAAGGAAGCCGCCTGCGGAAGTCGTGAACCCGCACGCGAAATCGCGTTGATCGGCGTACGATGCGACGACGATCATCTTTGTGAATCCGCATGTGTACGCTCACCCTCATCCCGTTCCGATCCGGCCTTCGGCTTGTCATGAACCGGGACGAACTGAACACGCGCCCGCGCTCGCTCCCACCCTCCGTTCGTCAACTTAAGTCGGGCCTCAGCGCGATGCAACCCACCGACACCGCAAGCCGTGGCACCTGGATCAGCGCGAACAACTCGGGGCTGATGCTCGCGCTCACGAACGGGAACCCCAGACCGATGCCGCCGCTCCCGCCGCCGGAACTCCTGCGCTCGCGCGGGCGGATCATCCCGGACCTCATCCCCCACCGCTCGGCCCGCGCGGCGATCAAAGCGATGAGCGCGATGGGGCTGTCTCAGCACGCCCCGTTCCGAGTGGTCGCCGCGGACCGCGTCAGCATCATCAGCGCGGCGTGGGACTGTGCTTCGCTGAGCATCCGCGAATCGTGCGTCGCGCCGATCTGCTTTGTCAGTTCGGGGCTGGGCGACGAGCTCGTCGGGCCGCGCCTCGAACTGTTCAACGAATGGATTGCACGCTTTGGCCCGACCGACGTGGCACAAGACGCCTTCCATCAGCACGTCTGGCCCGATCGCCCCGAGATCAGCGTGATGATGCGCCGCGAAGGCGCTCGGACCGTCTCGGTGACGACGATCGAGCCGCGAGAGGGCGGCACGCTCGTCATGCGTTATTCGGACGACGATGGTTCAAGCAAGGCGGCGCTCCCGCCGCTTATGCTTGAGCCGAGGCAGGCTCGGTAGGCCGTCGCACCAGGACCGCACTTTCCATGTTCAAGCGAGCGATCTCGGCACTCCGCTTCGCCTTCACGAAGAAGAGGGTGTGGGTGTACCTCGCGCTGCTGGGGCTGTCGAACATCGCGGTCGCGTTGCGTGGGCCGGGCGCGCCGCCGCCGGTCCCGCCGGGTGCCGAGCGCATCGAACTCCGCGTCCCCCGCATGTCCACCGCCGGGCCGATCGCGGACGGCGACTACCGGCTCGCGCTCCTCCACTGGCCCGCCGTCGCGCCCGTTGATCCGCCGGTGTCGTCCGTGCTCGAACGACTGAAACGAACCGTCACGACCGCCGCGCCGGAGCCGCTGCCTGTCATCCTGCTGCACGGATGCCCGTCCGGTGGGGCACGCGATTTTCAGAACTTCGCGCCGCTCATCGCCGCCTCGGGTCGAACCGTCTACGCGCCTGATCTCCCCGGCTCGGGCGTTTCGCAGCGCACCGCCGACGATTACTCCATCGTGGCGACGGCCCGCGTGTTGCTGGCCGCGATGGACCAACTGAAGATCGGGCGGGCCCACATCGTGGGCTGGTCGCAGGGGGGAGGCGCGGCGCTCTACATGGCCGATCTTGCGCCGGATCGTGTCGCCTCGCTCACCATGCTTGCGTCGATCGGCGCGCAGGAGACGGAAGGCTCGGGCGATTATTTTTTCGAGCACCTGAAGTACCGCTTCGGCCACACGCTCCTCACGGTACTGCCGGAACTCATCCCGCACTTCGGCCTGCTCGGCTCACGCGAGACGCGATGGGCCATGCTCCAGCCCTTCATCGACACGGACCAGCGCCCCGTCAAAGCGCTTATGCAGCGGCTAAAAACTCCGACACTCATCCTCCACGGTCGGCATGACTTTCTCGTCCCCGCGTGGGCCGCCGAGGAGCATCATCGGCTCATCGCCCCCAGCACGCTCGTCATGCTCGACGCGAACCACTTCATGCCGATGGGTGGCGCGATGGCGGGCGACGGCGTGATGCCGCAAGCCGCCGACCATCTCCTGACGTTTCTCGCGCGGCACGACGACCCGCGCGCCACGCCTCTCCGCCAGTCCGCGATCCTGTGCCCTCCGGAAGCGCACATCACACAGAAACTCGGCGGCTTCGAGGTCCAGCACGGCACCCCCTGGTGGCTCATCGTCATCTTCATCACCATCGCCACGCTGATCAGCGAAGACCTGACGACGATCACGGTGGGGCTGTTGATCGTGGCGCAATCGATCGACTGGGGCGTCGCGCTCGTCGGATGTTTCTTCGCGATTTTTCTGGGCGATGTCGGCCTGTGGCTCATCGGGCGCACAATGGGGCGGCGGGCCCTCCGGCTGCCGCTGATCCGCAATCTCATCAACGAACGCTCGCTGGAAAAACTGGGCGCGGTGCTGGACCAGCACACGGGGAAGACGGTGTTCCTGTCGAGATGCCTGCCGGGCACCCGGTTCCCGACGTTCATCGCGGCCGGCATTCTTTCCAAGCGGCCGCATGTGTTCTTGTTCTGGGTGGCCTTCGCGGGGCTGGTCTGGACCCCGTTCCTGCTGTTGCTCACGGCCCTCATCGGCCCCAGCCTGCTCGGCGTGTTCAGGACCGTGTTCCACGGCCCGTGGGCGATCGTCGCCGCCATCGTCGTCATGTTCATCGTCATCCGGCTTATCGGGTACGAGACCACGGCGCTGGGACGCGACAAACTCAAGGCCGACCTGAAGCGATGGGTGTCGCGCGAGTTCTGGCCCGTCTGGGTCTTCTACCTTCCCTTCGTGCCGGGGTTTGTGTGGCTCGCGCTGCGCCATCGGGGGCCGATGACCTTCACCTGCGCCGACCCGGGCATCTCGCATGGAGGTGGGCTGGTCGGAGAATCGAAATCTGAAATCCTGCGCGGGTTTGTCTTACCTCCTCCCCCGCTCCCAGCGGGGGAGGTGTCCGAGTCTTTTCCGGGGGCGAGGACGGAGGGGGCGTCTTCTTCCGGCGGGCTCGCTCGGTTCATCGCCCCCTTCCAACTCATCGAAGCGCTCCCCGATCACAACCAGCGCGCCGAAACAGCGCTCCGCGCCCTCCGCGAACGCCCCGACCTCGGCGGCTTCCCGATCATCCTGAAGCCCGACCTCGGCTGCCGAGGCTACGGCCTCCGACTCGCGCGGAGCGAGGCCGACGTCCGCGAGTATTTCCGCGCCATGACGCGCCCCGTCATTGTGCAGCGGTATCACCCTGGGCCTTACGAAATCGGCGTGCTCTGGGCGCGCGTGCCGCAACTCACCGGCACCGTCGACGATTGGCCCGGCGAGGTCTTCTCCGCGACGGGCAAGGAGTTCCCCGTCATCATCGGCGACGGCAGACGCAACCTCGAAACGCTTATCTGGCATCACCCGCGATACCGGATGCAGGCCGCCGTCTTCTTGAAACGGCACGCCGACCAGGCCTCGCGCGTGCTCGCCAATCGGGAGCGGATGCCGCTGGGACTCGCGGGGAATCACTGCCAGGGAGCGAAGTTCATCGACGGCATGCCCGCCGTGACGCACGAACTGGCCGTGTGCATCGACCGCATCGCGCAGGATTTCCGCAACCCCGCCACGGGTTTGCGGCTCGACTTTGCGCGCTTCGATATCCGCTACTCGAACGAGGCCGACCTCGCCGCCGGACGAAACTTCCTCATCGTCGAAGCGAACGGCACGTCCAGCGAATCCACGAGCATGTACGACCCGACGAAAACGATCGGGTGGACGTATGGGCTGCTGTACCGGCACTGGCTGCGCCTCTTCAGGATCGGCACCGCGAGAAAGCGCGAAGGTGTCCGGCCGATGACGCTCCGGGGGGTCTTGCGTGCGTGGGGCGCGGAACGGAAACGGCCGAGGTGGGGGGTGGCGGACTGAAGCGAAGAGGGAAGAGCGTAAAGCGTAAAGCGTAGAGCGAAAAATAAAAACGAAGATCACGGGCGGGTTTCCACTTCAATATTTCCGTTTTTCGCTCTACGCTCTACGCTCTACGCTTTCCGCTTTCCGCTGTCGCCTTTGACTCCCGCCTTCTCCTCGGCAACCATTCCCCATCCCCGGAGCCGCCGCCATGCCCGTCCAGATGGAACTCTCTCGCATCCTCATCCGCGAGACCAACGACTACCAGATCATCGAACTCCGCGAACTCAACGGCGTGCGCACCTTCCCCATCGTCATCGGCCTGCCCGAGGCGCAGGCCATCGAACGCCGACTCCGCGGCATCGAGATCAAACGGCCCCAGACCCACGAACTGCTCGCCAACATGGTCGAGGCCTTCGGCGGCGAACTCCAATCCATCACCATCCACAACCTCGAAGACCACACCTTCTACGCTTCGCTCGACATCAAGAAGTCCGACGGCTCGATCATGAACGTCGATTCGCGGCCCAGCGACGCCATCGCCGTCGGCATCGCCAAGAGCGTCCCGATCTACGTCGCCGAGCACGTCCTCGATGGTGCCCAGAGCGAAGTGTGAGACGGCTCGCCGGTGAAGATGCCAACGCGCGTCTCCCGTGTCGCTATGGTGTCCCCCTGATTCTTTGCTCTTATGTCCGCTGTCCGCGTTCCGCTGTCCGCTGTTCCCATGCTCCCCATCCCCTATCTCACGCACGATCTCCCGCCCCTCGGCGGGCGCATCAAGGAGCGCATCGAGGACTTCCTCGTCGAGGAACTCCCGCTCTACCAGCCCTCGGGCGAGGGCGAGCACATCTACCTCCTCATCGAGAAAAAAAACCTCTCCACGATGCAGATGATCCACGCCGTCTCACGCCACTTCGGCGTGAAGAAGGAGGCCGTCGGCTTCGCGGGGATGAAGGACAAGTTCGCCATCACACGGCAGGTCGTCAGCATCCATGTGCCCGGCAAGACCGCCGCCGATTTTCCGATGATCCAGAACGACCGCATCGCCGTGCTCTGGGCCGACCAGCACGCCAACAAACTCCGCCTCGGCCACCTCGCGGGCAACAGGTTCTCCATCCGCATCCGAGGCGTCAAGATGACCGCCGTCCTCCGCGCGCGCGAAGTCCTCCGCCGACTCGAACACCACGGCATCCCCAACTTCGCCGGCGAGCAACGCTTCGGCAACCGCCTCAACAACCACCGCCTCGGCCGCGCGATGATCCTCCGCGATTGGCAGGCCGTGCTCGACGAGATGCTCGGCCCGGACCCCGACTTTCCCCACCTCAACACCGAAGCCCGCGCCGCCTACGCGCGCGGTGAGTTCACGGCGTCGCTCGATGCCTTTCCGACCGCGTGCCGGCACGAACGGATCGCGCTCCACGCGCTCGAAACCGGCGGCTCGCCCGAGAAAGCCGTCCGAGCCGTCGACTTCGGCCAACGGAAGTTCTGGTTTACGTCGCTTCAATCGTGGATTTTCAATCAGTGCCTCGAACGCCGGATCGCGTCGGGCGATTTCGAGAGGTTCATCGAGGGCGATGTGGCGATGAAGTTGGACAACGGCGCGCTCTTCACGGTCGGCCCCGATGAGATCGCCGACCCCACGCTCGATGAGCGCCTCAAGCGCTTCGAGGTCAGCCCCACCGGCCCGCTCTGGGGTTCCAAGGTGATGCGCGCCTCCGAAGCCGCGGGCCAAGCCGAACTCGCCGCGCTCCGCGCCGCCGAGATCACCCCCGAATCGCTCGAAGAGGCGGCGCGCCAACTCGGCCACTCCATGACCGGCGTCCGCCGCGCCTACCGCATCCCGCTGAAGTTCCCCGAGATCGAGGGCGGCATGGACGAGCACGGCGAGTACGTCCGCTGCGCCTTCGAGTTGCCGCCGGGTGCGTTCGCCACGGTGGTGATGCGCGAGATCATCAAAGCGAACGGAAAAGAAACGGCCGAGAACGAGGCCGAGCATGACTGATCCATCCGTAGTCGTTCCGAGGCGGGTTCTCAGTAGTCCCGGCCTCGGTACCCCCACGCCGCCGCGCTGAAGGGGATCGCCCATCTCGAAGAATCACTGAAATAGCTCGGCCATTGCTGAGGGATGGCCGGTTGAGCGTCGCCAATCTTGACCGATGACACATGCCCGTCGGCAAAGCCGGCATTCACGATGGCGGCCTCCTTCTTTTCAGCGGAGGAGGCTGGACCGTCGAGCTCGATGCCCGAGTCGTGCCATTCTCTTCTTTCGGATATCGCTACTTTCTTCGACGGATAACGAACTTCATGCACTCCGACTTCGTGCCGGTATTCATCCAGCGCTTCGCGAGGAACGGTTCGCGTGGGATCCCAGAGATCAGCCCGCGTGAACATCGCCGCAGAATACAGATACGAACGCATGGGAGCGTCATGGGCGGCGGAGGGTTGACTACTCTCATCGGACCACTCGCGATATGCGACCGGGCAGGACCACGGCTCCTGCGGCTCGTCGGCGTCGTAATGCCCCCCGGACTGGAGCGGGCCGTTCCACACACCCGTCTGGACAAGCACCCCCCACGCTCGAATCGAGAGGCCTTGGAAGCGCCATTCCACGGCTGACGCCCCGGGCGGCAGGGCGTTGGCCCACTGGCCGTCGTGATCCGCTGAGTACACGGCGTGCAACTGCATTATCGAGTTCACGCGAGAAGCGCAAATCATCGTCTCGGCTCGTTGCCGCGAGGCACTCAGCGCCGGAAGACTGATCGCCAAGAGGATTGCCACCACGCCTGTCACGACCATCGCTTCTACAAGCGTGAAGGCACCACGTTGAACGGCGGGGCAACGCGAACATGTCCGGCATATCAAAGACACAGCCGACCCTTCCACCCCCGACAGGCCATCCTCAGGCATTGCCACATCGATGATGATGGTTCCCAATACCACTCCGCATACCAGTTGAAGAGGTGCCCCCCGTGCGTACGCACCGGGATACACGACACCGCGAGCGTCACCGAGCCTTCATCGGCCAGCACAGCGTCGAACGATCGTTCCGGAACCCGCATCCGGAGTGCTCCGATAACATTGGCTTCGAACCAACGCGCCAAGCCTTCGTCACCCAGGGCTTCGACCAGTGAGTCGGCGATCTGGTTCTCCGCTCGCGCCCGAAAAACGAGAATCCAGCAAGTATCCGGTTCCGGGGAGATGCCCTGGAATTTGCTTCCGCCCGATGAGAACTGTTGATTCACCACTAGCCGCATCACGGGTTCGAGATCGTCCCTTGGCGCCCGCACTTTGAAGTTGTGTTCATGCCATGTATCGAGAATCGACCAAGACGACGGATCACGCTCATCAATCCAGCGCGTGCCGGGCTGATTGACGAGCCAATCGACGCACTCTTTGGGGTCGAGGGATCTGGCGATCGCGTGGTCAGCGACGTGTTCAGCAAACCGCGCCACTTGAACGTCTGACAAGATACGCCCGGGGTCTCGCGTGCTTCGTCGGATGTTCGACGCGAGCGTTGCCCGTGAATCGGCGAGCAGATCAGCGAATGGCCCCTCGCTCCACTTTGCCAGCACACGTTGCTTGGATGCCTCCTCCGACGTCAAGACCGGCGGTTGATTTCCCGCGTCCGATCGCGTCAGCAAGAGCCAAGTCGCCGACGTGGCTGCCAAGGCGAGCATGACGCCGACCACGATTTTGATCGGCTGGTTCCAACTCATCAGAGCCACATACAATCTCCTTGATGCGTTTCACCCCAGTTCCGATTGCCAATCATCTGGAGGGCGATCTCAGGGTTCGACGGGAATCGTAGTAGGATTCCGGAGACAGTACCTTGTGCCATCACTCTCGGTCGTGCAGTAGCATGTTCCGGTGCCGCTAGAGCACAGGTGACCGCTGCACCCCTCGGGGCATTGCATAAGAGACAGGCGACGGCCATCATCGGCTGCCGCAGAAGTCACGAACCAAGAGTTCACGGCCCCACAGGCCAAGATCGCCACGAGCGACGTCGCGAACACGGGCATCACCATGAACGCGGCCAATCCAAACGTCATCTTCTTCATGTCCAGGTCTCCTTTGCGAATCAAAAGGTGCGAATCAAAATGGGTTGCACTACCTCGAAACCAAAGCGAGCGGCCCCGCCCATCTCAGGGGCGGTTCACCGTCAAACACCAGAACAACTTGCCAGCGGTCGTCCTCGCCGGGTTTGCTTTGAATGTGAAAATCACCCGTTGAAGGGGTGAAGTGGGATTCGATCTGACGGTTGGAGGCGTCATCGAATACCTTGGCCTGCCGGACCTTGCCGGCGTAGACCCCGCTGACGCGGAGCGAGCAGCCGTCATCATCGCTCCGAGCAACCGCCCGAGCAACCTGGGGCCAGCCCGGAACGATGGGTTCGACCCGACCCGCGACCGTAAACTCGATTCGTTCCCGCCCATTGAGCGAAATCGAAATGACGGACGACACACTCTCGGCGGAACTACCGGGCTTTGCCAAAACCTCGAAGACGCCGACGCCAAAGGGGCCGATTCGATCGGGTGCCGAGACGACTTCAACACACCCGCACGTCGTCCCGACCGACGAGATCGTGACCGGCAGCAGCGGATTGAGATTGCGAATCCGGAACTCCCGCCGGAGCGGCACTCCCGCCGCCAAACCACCGAGGTCAGCCTGATCGGGCGCACGAACCCAGAGCCTTGAAGGGGTGAGCAGGCAGGCGAACACCCCAGCCCCTGTCCACGCTCCCGCGAGAATCAATGCGTATTTCCGCACCTGGGGCACTCCCGAAGGGCACTCCCGAAGGGCACTCCCGAAGGGCACTCCCGAAGGGCACCCCCGAAGGGCACCCACGAAGGGCACCCACGAAGGGCACCCACGAAGGGCACCCACGAAGGGCACCCACGAAGGGCACCCACGAAGGGCACCCCGTTACCAGCGTTCGACCGTAAGATATCACGCGCTTGACAAAAAACAAATAGAAAGTTGCGGTTTTGCATGTTTTTTTATGTCTACTTCAGTCGCTTGAAAAGCGAGGCTCGTCTTCTGTTCAAATACCCCTGTTTTCGGGCGGAACGACTGGACCTTAAAGGCATGGAGAAGGCGTTAATTCCGGAAAGCAACCCCGCACGCCCTCTTCCGCACTCCGATAGGTTGCCGGCCGAACCGAACCAATCATCACGGGCGACTTTGTTCCCTTCACACCGCCCCCACCGCATGACCCCCTCCCCTCTCATCCTCTTCGACCTCGGCGGCGTCCTCGTCCGCATCTGCCGGACGTGGGAGGAAGCCTGTGTTTACGCCGGCGTTGAGGCGCGAGACGCCGTGCGTTTCCGCGACCCCGCGCTCGCCGCGAGGCGGAAGCACTTTCATAACCTGCACCAGACGGGGGCGATCGCCTGCAAGCCCTACTTCGCCGCGATCGCGGAATCGACCGCCGGCCTCTACACCGCCGACGAGGTGCGACGCATCCACAACGCGTGGACCCTCGACGACTACCCCGGCGTGGCCGACCTCATCAAGCGCCTCCGCGCGGCGGGCGTCCGCACCGCGTGCCTCAGCAACACCAACCATTCGCATTGGACGATCCTGAACCAAGGCGACGGCCCGAAGCGCGCCCCGTCCTCCGCCGTGGTGTGGCTTGATGTTCGATTGGCTTCGCACATCATGGGCCTCGCCAAGCCCGACGACGCGATCTACCGCGCCGCGGAAGAATCCCTCGGCGTCAGCGCGGGAGACATCGTGTTCTTCGACGATCTCGCGGAGAACATCGCCGCCGCCCGCGCCCGCGGTTGGCGTGCGCATCAGATCGATCACACCGGCGATACGACGGCGCAGATCGAGTCACACCTGGCTCTCGGTGGAGCAGGCTTCCAGATCCTTTGTTGAAATGCCGTTGATTGCAGCCTGAAGGGCTGATCGTTCGTAGCCGGGGGTGGAGTCTTCGACACCCCCGGGAAGGGCGAATAAGAAAACATCTTCACCCCGGAGGGGTGGTCGTTGGAACGCACCCCGATCGACGATCACCCTTCCAGGGTGAAGAAGATGTTTCGGTGTGCTTGACCGGGGGTGGCGCTCGAAGACTCGCTGACCCCCGGCTACGAACTACCAGCCCTCCGGGCTGAAGACCTGCATTTCCGATGCGGCTATTTTGCTCTACAACGTCTTCTCAAACAAATACGCGCACGCCTCCAACCGATCCCCCTTGGCGTCGCTCACGGCATACTTCGCCCCGCTCCAGATCGACGCGGACCCGTGCGCGCCGTCCTTGCGGAGCGCGTACGCCGTCACATTGAAATCCGGACGCCCCGCCGCGTTCCGCAGCCGTTTCAGCCGCGTGCGGTCAACGATCATCTTCAGCATCGCCAGGCACGCCTCCGTCGGCGAGTCGCCCGCCTCCATGCGCGCGACGATCGTCCGCGCGCCGCACACCTGCATCACCGCCTCGCCGCGGCCCGTCGCCCCGGCGCTGCCGATCGCGTTGTCGCAGTACAGCCCCGCGCCGATGATCGGCGAATCGCCCACGCGTCCCGGCAGTTTCCACGACAGGCCGCTGGTCGTTGTGCATCCGCCCAGGTCGCCGCCGACTGTGAGCGACGAGCAGTGGATGGTTCCGCTGGTGAAGTCCACGCCGCGTGCCGCGAGCGCTGCCCGTCGGCCGATCGGCGCGCCGCCGTCCTCCCGGTCCGCGCGCGAACGGGGCCCCTTCGGCCCCCCCGGCAAGTCCCACTCGTCCTCGGCCAGCCAGTCATCCTCGCGAGAAAGTTCGGCCCGCCACTTCAGCCACGCCTGCCGCGATTCCTCCGTCAGCAGGTCTTCTTCCTTGAACCCCATGCGTTTGGCGAACTTCAGCGCCCCCTCGCCGACGAGCAGCACATGGTCCGTCCGCCGAGCAACCTCGCGGGCCACCGACGCCGGGTTTTTGATATTCCGCAGCGCCGCGACCGCCCCCGCGCGGTGCGTCGGGCCGTGCATCACCGAGGCGTCGAGTTCGACAATCCCCTCCTCGTTCGGCAGCCCGCCGTAGCCCACCGAGTTGTCCGCCGGATCGTCCTCGACAATCTTGACACCCTCGACGCACGCATCGAGCGGATCGCCGCCGCCTTTGAGGATCTCCATCGCCCTTGCCGTTGCGCGCAGCCCGTTGGCCGACGAGATCGACACCGGCCCGCCCGCGCCGGCCGCCTTTGCTTGCTGACCAAACGCCCGCGCCCCCGCCAGCGTCGCGGCCCCCAACCCCATCGCGCCAAAGAACACTCGCCGCGTGACATTCATGGTCCATCTCCTGTCCGAACCGATTACCCACGAGCAACACTCATGCTCCAACGTAACGCGCATAGAGAGCCCGGGCCACTTCGACGCGCGTCACGCCGCCGACGATGGCTCGCCCGTCGGTAAACACCGTAAGCGTGACGGGGCTTGTTCCATCGCCGCGCTCACCCGCGAGGACGCCGCGAACCAGAAACCGCGTCAACTCGAACGCGCCATGCGGTGCAAGCCGGGCGGCGAGCGCGGCCAGATCAACCCGCCCGCCCCGCTCGGGAGTCACCTGCACACTCCCCCGCCCGCACAGGGTCACGCTCGCGGACCCTCGCTCGCCCGAGAGAAATGGAAACTCCCGCCGCCCGCAGCACGGGCAATCCGGCCGCGCCGTCGCAAGATCGACCCGCCGCATGGCTCCGCTCCATCCATCGATCGTTAGCAGCCCCGGCGCGACGGCGTCCGCGCGTCCCGCCAGAATCTTGAGCGCCTCGCCCGCCTGCACACTCCCGACGATCGCCGTCACGGGCGAGAAGACGCCGACCGTGTCGCAGGTCGCGCTCGCCGCCGCGCTGCCGGCTTCGGGAGGCTCCTCGAACGCGCACCGCAGGCAGGGCGTCACGCCGGGCACGATCGTCATCGACATCCCGCTCATCCCCACCGCGGCCCCATACACCCAAGGCACGCCGTGCTTCACCGCAAGATCATTAATCAAGTAGCGCGTCTCAAAGTTGTCGGTGCCGTCGACGATCACGCCCAAGGCGGGGCACGCCGCAGCTTGCTCGATCAACTTCTCCGCATTCGCGGAGGTGAAATCCGTCACCCGCGCGCACACGCAAAGTTCCGAGTTGATCGCCCCAAGCCGCCGCCGCGCCGCCTCGGCCTTGGGCAACCCCTCCCTCGCGTCCGCCTCATCGAACAGCATCTGCCGTTGCAGGTTGGTCAACTCCACGACATCACGATCGACAAGCGTCACGCACCCCACACCCGCGCGCACCAGAATCTCCGCCGACACCGTCCCCAGCGCCCCGCAGCCGATGACCATCGCGTGCGACGCCGCAAGCCGGCGCTGCCCCGACTCCCCGATCTCGCGGAGCAGGGTCTGCCGGTGATACCGCGAAATGTCTGGAGAAAGGGTCATCGCCGCGCCCCAAGCCTACGGCAACGCCATCGCCCCGGAACCCAATGCCGTGAACTGAGACGCTCTAGATTGCCACAACAGCGCTGGAATCGCCGTGGTTTTCGCCGCAACGCGGCGCGCGGGTGTTGCCAGACCCCGCCGCTTCGGCGCGGGTCTGGAAAAGTCTGTCTTTTCAGGTGTTTGTGCCCTGGAGGGGCACCCGGATCGCACGAACACAAAGCCTCCAGTTCACGGCTTTCTCCGCATCGGCGATGATCCCCCCATGAACCGTTCCCATTTCTTGATCGTTTCCGTAATCATGCTCACTGCCTGTCGCTCCAACACCTCGCAGCCGGCCGCCGTGCCTCCGCCGACCCCAACCGCCCTTCCAACCGAGACCACCACCCCCGAAGGCCTCGTCATCCGCGACCTCCGCCTCGGCACCGGCGATCCCTGCACGCCCACCGCCACCATCACCATGAAGTTCACCGCGTCCTTCGCGGGCCGCGTCTACGACTCCTCCGACATGCGCAAACGCCCGCTTACGTTTTCGCTCTCGAAGTCCGGCGCGATCCGAGGCCTCCGCGAAGGAATCGAAGGCATGCGCGTCGGCGGCCTGCGCACGCTCCACATCCCCTGGTCCCTCGCCTACGGCGAGATGGGCCGCGACCCGGTGCCGCCGAAGACGGACCTTGTGTTTGAGATCGAACTCGTTGCGTTCGATCCGATGAGCAAATAATGAACGAGCGTGCTCTTTGCTCTACGTTTTGCGCTTTGCGATTCATTGTTCCGCCGTAACTCTTCAGCGGAATGCAAAGACCTCTTCTCCAAAAAGGCCGGTGGTGATTTGTTCTGATCGCGTGGCACCCCTTCGGGGTTCGGAAGAAGGGGGGTGGTGGTGTGCTTTTCCGGGGGTGTCGCGGACTCCACCCCCGGCTACTGACGACCAGCCCTTCGGGCTGAAAACAAAGGCATTTTAAGAGAGTGCGAACCGCAGTTTGCAAACGGCTGAAGAGTTACGTTCCGCCTTCCCTCTTCCGCCTTCCGCCTCTCCCCTCACACCCTGAACATCGCCCCCAACTTCCGACCCATCAGCACCGACGCGCCCACCAGCGTTACCGCGAGCAGCGCCATCCCCCACACCCCCATCGCGGAGGCGATCGACACGCCGTCGCCCAGCCGATCGGTGAACGCGAAGATCGCCTTGGTGATCGGGAAGTGTTTTTCCTGCTGCGCGAGGACCATCGAATCGCTGACTTCGAGCATCGCGAAAGAGAACGCGAGCAGGCCGCCCGCGATCAGATTCGCCGCGATCAGCGGCACGACGACCGACCGCACCGCGCGGAACGTCGAAGCCCCGAGGTTAACGGCCGCCTCTTCGAGTTCGCCCGAGGTCTGCTGCAACCCCGCGACCGCCGAGCGGACGATGTAGGGCAGCCGCCGCACCGCGTACGCGAGGATGAGCAGCGGGATCGGGTTCGGGTTGGCCCCCACGACGTCAATCCATCCGGCCAGCGGCTGATTCGTCCCGAACGGCCAGCGAAGGCTCATCGCCACATACCCGAACGCCATCACCAGCCCCGGCACCGCCAGCGGGAGCATCGACAGCGCATCCAGAATCGACCGCCCCCGCACCTTCGTTCGCACGACCAGGTACGCGATCAACATCCCGAGCACCAGATTCAGCACCGTCGCCGCCGACGCGAGCCCCAGGCTCATCTTGATCGACCCGAACGCCAGCGGGTGCCCCAGCGCCGTCCCGAAATGATCCAGCGTCAGCGCCTGGGGCAGCACGGTGCGGTACCACGTCCCGTCCACCATCAACGCCGACAGCACGACCCCCGCGTGCGGCAGGAGCGCCAGCGCCGCCACGCCGCCGAAGAGCAGATTCGCCAGGACCGCGCCCGTGGCCGACAGCGGCCGCTCCGTCGCCGCACGCGACGCCTTGGAATACATCGCGTGCCCGCGCCCGCCCACCAGCACCCTGCCGGCCACATACAGCAACAACGCCGACGCGAGCATCAGCACCGTCAGCGCATAAGGCTGCGCGCTCGTGTTCACTTCCTTGATCCCGTTGAATATCTGCACCGGAGTCACCCGGTACAAGTCAAACATCAGCGGCGTGCCCAGTTCCGTGAACGACCAGATGAACACGATCGTCCCGCCCGCGAACAACCCCGGCCGGATCAACGGCAGCGTGATCGCAAAGAACCGCCGCCACCCCCCGGCTCCCATGTTCTCCGCCGCCTCGTCGAGCGCCGGGTCCAGGTTCGCCAGCGCCGCCGTCGCATTCAAGAAGATGATCGGGTACAGCGAGAGCGATTGGCACGCCACCACCCCCCAGAAGCGATGCTCCCCCAGGAAGTCGACCTCGGTGCCGAAGAGGGAGTTGGCCGCCCCGAACCGCCCGAGAATAAACCGGTACCCGATCGCCCCGACAAACGGCGGCAGGATCAGCGGCACAAGCACGATCGCGTTCCAGAAGGCCTTGCCCGCAAACTGGTGCCGCGCCGAAACCACGGCCAAGGGAAGCGCGATCAGGATGCTGATGGTGGTCGTGGCGGTTGCCAGCAAGAAGGAGTTGGCCAACCCTTCGCGTAGCACCGGATCACGAAAAACCCCGATCAGGTGGTTCAGAGTCCAACCCGTCCCCCCGACCACGTCCTCGGCAAATCCCACTCGGACTGTCAGCCCGATGGGGTAAAGCAGGGCGACCCCCAAGAAAAGCACCAACAGGCCGAAGATCGCGTATTCGCACAGGGCTCTGGCCCGCATCGGCGGGAGTCTACCCGCCTCCCCGAAAGGCCCCGATTGGTCCCGAACTCGATGGAATTCCTCAAGGACCATCCCAATGGCGCCCTGTCTGGTCCGAAAATTACCTACCAAACACCTTTTTTGATGGAATGCTGGCCAAAATCGAACAGTTTTACTTGACAGGGCCTCCGGGCGCATTATGTTGTAGTGTCGGATCGGGAATCCACCGAGCGTTCGGTGGCCGTCTTGCGGGAAACACGTCATCCCCCAAGAACAATTTCAGGTAGTGCCAGATTGGGCTTGAAAAAGTCTCTTGCACTTGGTGAAGGTGAGTACTCGGCAAATTGTTTTGCCGGGCACCTAAAAGAGACGCGTCTTCGAGGGCGACGGCCTTCGGCTCAGTTCACCAGGTTTGGTTTTAGAGAGGGAGGTTTCTGAGATGAAGAATCTTTCGTACAGCGCGGCCACGATGCTCGTGATCGCCGGCTCGGCCTTCGCAGCGAAGACCACCGAGAACAGTGTCCTTTCCGCCACCCCCGGCTTCACCGGCTCGTCCGGCGAGCGCGCTGGCTTTGTGACCGCTGGTAATGTCACCGGCGTCCGGAGCGGTGATCTCCCGGGCGCTCCGATCAACGAGGTGTACACCTGGAACATCGGCGCCGGCAACGCGGTCAACGGCCTCGGTTGGGACGTCGTCCTGACGGCCTTCGGCTTTTCGTGGCGCAACGAAATTCGCGTGCTTGTCACCGACAGCACCGGCCTCGGCGGGTTCAACCTCGGCCCCGGCACTGACGCCACGCCCGGTGGCCCGACGAACTACAACTCCGGCGGCGCGATCCTCAAACTCGCCAACTACGCCATCCCCAACGTCGTCGCCCTCGGCGACGGCCTCATCCGCTTCGAGTTCTTCGAGTCGTATGACGATGTCGCCAACGCCTTCGAAGGCTTGTGGAACAGCGGCTTCCTGTTCGTGCAGACCACCGGGCCCGTCACCAACCCCCTCGTGTTCCCGACCCCGGCCTCGGCCGGTCTTCTGGGCCTCGTGGGCATCACCATGCTCGGCCGCAAGCGCCGCTAATCAGCAGCGCCTCTGATGCAATCGCATCTCCAGCGGCCCCTGTGCAAACAGGGGCCGCTTCGTTTTTGACAGGCCCTTGTGTTTCCGCGAGCCCCGCCAGGGACCCAGCGGCTCATCCGGAATCCAAATAGTCCCCGCGCGGTGTTTGAGCCTTTTCCCCCGGTCGCCGCGGCGACCGGGGCGAGCTTGCCCGCCGTGGCGGAACGGAGGGGGCGTCGGTCGCCGCACGCTTCGATCACGACTTCGCGCATGATCGAAATGGAATCCGGATTAGGTTCTGTCTGAAAACCACGCTTCTGGCCGATTTCCGTGGGTGATGGCAAAGAAATCGTCACGGAAACCGGCGCGTCTGAAACGGCATGAGCTCACCGACGAGCAGTGGGCGTTGGTCCGATCGCATCTCGCGCGCTCGAAGGCCCGCACCGGCCGGCCGGCG
>CAMTWL010000006.1:0-97381 GCA_947085435.1 uncultured Phycisphaerae bacterium | reverse complement strand
CTTCCAGGGTGAAGAAGATGTTTCGGTGTGCTTGACCGGGGGTGGCGCTCGAATCCCGGCGCGCCGGGACGCTGACCCCCGGCTACGAACGACCAGCTCGCACACGGCGAGTCGCTGGGGCGACCTTTCAGGCTGAAAACCTCGCTGCCTTGCGATTCATTCACAGCCTCTTCATGGGCCGAAGCAGTGACACCGAACGCGGGTCGTCGATACTGCGAAAGCGCCGAATGCCCCGAAGGCGTTCAACCGATTCGAATCGCGCCGGTGAGTACGAGCGATGCCATCGCGATGAAGAGCGCGATGCGGTAGATGCCAAATGCCGTCAGGCCGTGCTTGTTGAGGAAGCCGACGAGCCACTTGATTGCGATCGCCGCGGAGATGGTGGCGACGGCGATGCCGATGAGGACATTCAAGACGCCGAGGGTTTGGAAGAGATTGGGCGTGTCCGTGTCGGCGGCGTGCTTGAGATTTTTGGCGAGTTTGTAAAGGCAAGCGGCGCCGAGGGTGGGCAGGCCGAGGAGGAACGAGAACTCGGCGGCTTGTTTGGGTTTCAAGCCGAGCATGGTTCCGCCGGCGATGGTCATCATGGAGCGTGAGGTTCCGGGCCACATTGCGACGCACTGGAAGAGGCCGACGCCGAGGGCTTGGGCGGGTGTCATGCGGTCGATGGTGTCGCCTCCCGGGATGAGCGAGGTGGATTCGCCGAGTGATTCGTTGCGTCGCCGCCAGCGGTCGATCCAGATCATCCAGAGGCCGCCGAGGAGGAGGGCGAGGAGGACTGGCCAAGGCCGGAAGAGGTGCTCTTCGATGGCGTCGTCGAGGAGCGGGCCGAGGATCGCGGCGGGGAGGAACGCGATGAGGAGATTCACGACGAGGCGCACTCCACCGGCGTCGCGGCCCATGACGCCGCGGAACATCGACAGCACGCGCGGCCAGTAGAGACCGGCGACGGCGAGGATGGCGCCGCCTTGGATGACGATGTTGAATGCGTCAGCCGCGTTCTTTGATTCGGGGATTTTGTCGAGGCCGAGGAGGGCGCTGGTGAGGATGAGGTGGCCTGTGGAGGAGACGGGGAGGAACTCGGTGATCCCTTCGACGAGGCCGAGGATGATGGCGTGGAGGGGGGTCATGGGCAGAGCGTAGAGCGAAGAGCGTAGAGCGTAAAGTGGGAAGAGAAGGTGACAACTTCACCGACCATCACATGTTTTGGAGGGAACGATCATGCCACGACTCTCAGCCGCGTTGATTCCTCGTGTTGAGACGTTCTGCGATCGGATGCTGGCGGTTGCCGAGGTCTTGACGAAGCAGAAGCGTTCGTCGCGCATTCTTGATCAGATCATCGGGGCGGGCACGAGCGTCGGGGCGAACCTGTTCGAGGCGGATCAGGCGATGAGCCGCGCCGACTTCTGCAAGTGCCTGGGCACGGCCACCAAGGAGGCGAACGAATGCCGTTTCTGGGTTCGACTCGTTGCTAGACAAGGTTGGATTGATTCGAAGCGGCTCGGTCCGCTGGAAGCCGAATGCATCGAGTTGCAGAAGATTTTGAATGCGATGATCGTGCGAACTCGAAAGAACCTCAAGAAATAGGCGGGCCCGCGACGTACTCGATTCCCCGCTCTCCGCTCTCCGCTCTCCGCTTTACGCTTTACGCTTTACGCTTTCCCGCCTCAAGCCAGCCTCACCCACTTGATCAGCTCCATCAGCCCCGGCGGCTTGCCGTACATGAGGACTCCGACGCGGAAGATTTTGGCGGCGGCCCAGATCATGAAGGCGACTCCCAGCAGGCCGACGATGGAGGTGGCGATGAGTTCCCAGAGCGGGACGACGTGCGACGGCTGGGCGAGGCGCATGACCATGACATAAGGAGTTGTGAAGGGGATGTAAGAGAAGACTCGGGCGACCAGGCCGCCGGGGTTCTGCATGATCGGCATCATGAGGAGGAAGGGGAGGATGATGATGATGGTGATGGGGGTGTAGAGGGCCTGTGCCTCGCGGATCTCGGTGACGGCGGAGCCGACGGCGAGCATCATGGAGCCGATGAGGGTGTAGGCCATGAGGAAGTAGAGGACGACCCAGGGAAGGATTGCCATGGGTATTTGGGCGGAAGCGCCGAACTTGTTGGCGATGCCGAAGCCGAGGACGCCGTAGATGCCCAAGACCGCGAGGCCGACAAGCCCCTGTCCGATGAGTTTGGCGATGAGGAGTTCGAGCGGGGAGATGGCGGAGAGGATGACTTCCATGACGCGGGAGGATTTTTCTTCGAGCGTGCCCATCATCAGGTATTGGCCTCCGGTCATGGCCGAGACGTAGATCAGCATCATGAAGATGGAGGGGAGCATGATGGTCAGAGCGTCGTTCGATTTTTTCTCGCCGTCGGGGGTGATGACGATGGATCGGGCCTGAATCGGCAGCCGAGACAGCGCGAGGGCGAGGTTGGGCTCCATGCCGGCGCGGCGGAAGCGTTCGTCGCGGACCATCTGCTCGACGGCGGCTTTGAGTTGGCGGCCGTGGTCGGGGCGGAGTTTGGTGCCGTGGTAGAAGGCGTAGGAGCCGGGGCCTTTCTCGAGGAGTTCCTTCATTTTGTCGCGGGCATCCTCGTTGTCGTCGCGGTCGCCGACGTCGAGGCGGAGGGCCTCGGGCGCGAGGGCCATGGTCCTTTCGTCGATGATCGCGAGGGCGATGATCTCGCCCGCATTCACGCGGGCGCGTTGCGAGTCCTCGGCGGCCTCCGGCGAAAGGACTTCGACGACGACCGTGTCCTTCTCGTTCTCGCCGAAGAGCTGCTGCTGGATCTCGGCGCCCTTGTCAAACTCTTCTCCCATGCCCAGCTTTTCGGACATCTTGCGGGCGATCTCGAGTTGGGCCTTCATCTGTTCGAGGCGCTGCTTCTGCTGGGCGGAGTCGAAGTAGGTGGAGAGTTGGGCGCCGATCTTTCCGCCGTTGGTGCGGTCGATGACGGCGAAGGTTCCCTCGATCGGCGGCTTGTCGAACTTCAGCGACGTGACGAAGATCATCAAACCCCAGATGAGGAGCGGGAAGATGATCGCGCCGAAGAGGAAGGCCTTGGTGAGAGCCGTGGACTTGAACTCGCGGACGGCGGCGGTGAGGATTCGGTTCATGGTGGCTCCGGGGGGGAGGCGAAGAGAGTTTGCTCGATTCTGCGGTGTTCGCACGGCCCGCCGCGGCGGGCCGTGGCACCCCTTGAAGTGGCTACGCATCGGCGTTGACGGCCCGCTGGTCGCCGCCCGAGCCGAGCATCGAACGGAGGACGTCCTCGGTTTCGCCCGGCTCGACGAGGTGGACGAAGACATCTTCGAGCGTTGCGCGGCGGAGTTCGACACGGCGAACGGGGACATCTCTCATGATTTGGCTCATTACGGCGCGTGGATCGGCGGTGTGGTCGAGCGAGACTTCGTAGGTGCCGCGCTCGCCGGAGTGCATGACGTTCGAGACGCCGGGGAGTCGGCGGAGCGTGTCGGTCCATTCCCCGTTGCGTTCGCCCGAGAGCACCGATTCTTTAAGGGAATCGGTGGCACGGGTTGGTTCGACGACGATCGTTTTGGGGTTGAACTGAGCGCGGATCTCGTCCATCGAGCCGTCGAGGATCTTGCGGCCCTTGTCGATCATGAAGATGCGCGAGCACAGTTGCTCGGCGGAGTGGAGGACGTGGGTGCTGAAGATGATGGTCTTGCCGGCGCGGTGCATCTCTTCGATGAGGTGGCGCATGAGGCGTGCGTTGACGGGGTCGAGGCCGCTGAAAGGCTCGTCGAGGATGATGAGGTCAGGATCGTTGATGATGGCGGCGAGGAACTGGACTTTTTGCTGCATTCCTTTGGAGAGTTCCTCGCAGCGTTTTTTGCGCACGCCGGGGAGGGCGATGCGTTCGAGCCAGTCGTCGATTTTGTTCTGGAGGCCGTGGCTGGGGACGCCCTTGAGCCGGGCGATGTAAGTGAGGAACTCGGCGACTTTGGCTTTGCGGTACACGCCGCGCTCTTCGGGGAGGTAGCCGATGCGGTCCTTGCTCTCGACGGCGGACGATTTGCCAAGGACGCGGATGTTCCCCTCGTCCGGGAAGAAGATGGACATGACCATGCGGATGGTGGTGGTCTTGCCCGCGCCGTTCGGGCCGAGGAACCCGCACAGCGAGCCGGTGGGGACGACGAGGTCGAGGCGGTCGACGGCGGTCTTGTCGCGGAAGCGTTTGGTCACACCTTCGATCACAATGGCGTTCTCGGACATTCGTCGACTCCGTGGGTACACCGGGCGGTGTCAGGGTAGTGCAGATTGCAGCATCCGCCACTTCGTTCGTCCCGGCGCGCCGGGACACTTCAGAGGCGGCTTCTATCAGGAAATCGACGGGCTAAGGGCGGGTCGATACCCGATGATTCGGGGTTGGTGCAGGGTTTTTTCATGGTGGTTGCGTATTGTTCGCTTTATCCGGATAAACGGATATACTGCCTGCCGCCCGATCCGGGCCTATTGGAGTCCGCTTTCATGCCTTCTCGATTCCTCGACCAACTTGCCAGGCGCGTACTCGTCTGCGACGGCGCGATGGGGACGATGATCCACAAGTGCCACTGCGATCTGCACACCGATTACCTCGACAAGGAGAACTGCACCGAGATCCTGGTGCGGACGCGGCCGGACGTGATCGGGGGGATCCACGAGGCGTTCCTTGCGGTCGGCGCGGACATTGTTGAGACGGACACGTTCGGCGCGAACAAGTTGGTGTTCGCGGAGTTCGATCTGGTCGAGCAGACGTACGCGCTGAACAAGCAGGCGGCGGAGGTGGCGCGGGCGGCGTGCGACAAGTATTCGACGGACGACAAGCCGAGGTTTGTCGCGGGGTCGATGGGGCCGGGGACCAAACTGCTCACGCTGGGGCACACGACGTGGGACGAGATGCTGGAGTCCTACGCGGAGCAGGCGCGGGGGCTGATCGACGGCGGGGCGGATGTTCTCATCACGGAAACCTCGCAGGACATCCTGCAGGTGAAGTGCGCGATCAACGCGTGCCTGAAGGCGCTCGCGGAGCGCGGCAAGACGACGGGCGACGTGCCGATCATGTGCTCGGTGACGATCGAGACCACGGGGACGATGCTTGTGGGGACCGAGATCGCGGCGGTGGCGGAGGCGCTGAAGAACTATCCGATCCTGTCGCTGGGGCTGAACTGCGCGACGGGGCCGGTGGAGATGTCGGAGCATGTGTCGTGGCTGAGCCGGCATTGGGCGAAGCGGATCAGCGTGATGCCCAACGCGGGATTGCCTATTTTGCTGGATGGAAAACCCGATTATCCGCTGACGCCGGGGCCGTTTGTGGAGCACATGATCCGCTTCGTCGAGCGCGACGGGGTGAGCATTGTCGGCGGGTGCTGCGGCACGACGCCCGAGCACATCGAGGAGTTGGTGAAGGCGATGGCCGGCCGAACGCCGAAGGAGCGGACGGTCAGCGTGCCGCCGGCAGGTTGCTCGTCGCTGTATTCGACGGCGGAGTTCCGGCAGGACAACTCGTTCCTGATCGTGGGCGAGCGCACCAACACCAACGGTTCGCGGCAGTTCAAGAACCTGCTGGCGAAGGACGATTGGGACGGCCTGGTGTCGATGGGCAAGGAACTGCTCCACGACGGGTCGCATGTGCTGGATGTCTGCGTGGACTACGTCGGGCGCGACGGCGTGCGCGACATGACGGAGGTGGTGAAGCGCTTCGCGCGGCAGGTGAACGCGCCGCTGATGATCGACAGCACGCAGCTCGACGTCATCGAGGCGGGGCTGAAGCACGCGCCGGGCAAGTGCATCATCAACTCGATGAACCTGGAGGACGGCGAGCACAAACTCGCGGTCATCTGCCAACTGGCCAAGACCTACGGCGCGGCGGTGGTCGCGGGCACGATCGACGAGGACCCGATCGAGGCGATGGCCAAAACCGCGGAGCGGAAGATCGCCATCGCACGACGAATCTTCGACCTCGCGGTGAACAAGTACGGCCTGCCGGCGTGCGACATCCTGTACGACCCCTTGGTGCTGCCCGTGACGACGGGCGTCGAAGCGGATCGGCGGCTGGCGCTCGAAACCGTCGAGGGAATCAGGCGAATTTCGACGGAACTGCCCGAGTGCGGGACTATGATCGGGCTGTCGAATGTTTCGTTCGGCCTGAAGCCGGCGTGCCGGGTCGTGCTGAACTCCGTGTTCCTGCACGAGTGCCTGGCGGCGGGGCTGACGGGGGCGATCGTTCACTTCACAAAGATTCTGCCGCGGAAGGACATCGAGGATGCGCGGTGGAACGCGGCCCTTGACCTGATCTACGACCGTCGCCGCGCGGCGGGGACGAACGGGGCCGACGACGCGGGGTTCGATCCGCTGACGGTGTTCATCGATCTCTTCCCCGACGAAGAAGGCGGTTCGACGACGGGCAAGAAGAAACGCACGCTGGCGGACCTACCCCTCGAAGAGCGCTTGCAGCGTCACATCATCGACGGCGAGATCCGTGGGCTTGCGGACAGTCTGAACGAGGCGATGACGAAGTACTCGCCGCTGGCGATCATCAACGACCACCTGCTGACGGGGATGAAGGTGGTCGGCGAGTTGTTTGGATCGGGTGAGATGCAGTTGCCGTTTGTGTTGCAGAGCGCGGAGACGATGAAGAAGGCGGTGGCGCACCTCGAGCCGTTCATGGAGAAGGTGGCGGGGCAGCGCAAGGGCTTGATGGTGCTGGCGACGGTGCAGGGGGACGTGCATGACATCGGCAAGAATCTGGTGGACATCATCGTGTCGAACAACGGGTATGAGGTAGTGAACCTGGGGATCAAGCAGCCGTTGCACGCGATATTGAAGGCGGCGGAGGAACACCAGGCGGACGCGATCGGGCTGTCGGGGCTGCTCGTGAAGTCCGTGGGCGTGATGAAGGACAACCTGGACCAGATGCGGGAGAAGGGGCTGAAAGTGCCGGTGATCCTGGGCGGGGCGGCGCTGACGCGGCAGTACGCGGAGGAGGATCTGCGGCGTTCGTATTCGAGTGTTTATTACGGGCGCGACGCGTTCGAGGGGTTGCGGTTCATGGATCATGTCGCGGCAAAGTCGCTGGGCACGATCGAGAAAGAGATCGCCGAGCGGACGACGAAGCGCGCGGACGCGGAGGCAAAGTTCGTGGGGATCGGGGTGTCGTCGGACAAGAACCGGCGGTTCGAAGCGCGAGAAGCGGCGCGCGAAGGCGCGGGGTCGGTAGGATTGAAAGAGCGGGTGCGCTCGAAGGTGCGGGCGGATGTCGAGGTGCCGACGCCGCCGTTCTGGGGCTCGCGCGTCGTCGAGGGGATCGCGCTCGATCAGGTGTACCCGTTCGTGAACCGCGTGGCGCTGTACCGCGGGCAGTGGCAGTTCAAGAAGGGGGCGATGAGCGACGAGGAGTTCGCCGAGCAGACCGCGGGCGAGTGCGCCGACATCTTCAACCGACTGGCGGAGCAGTGCAAGCGGGAGAAGATTCTGCGCGCGTCGGTGGTCTATGGCTATTTCCCGTGCAACTCTGACGGTGACGATCTGGTCATCTTCGATCCGCGGGAACATTCACGCGAGATCGAGCGGTTCTCATTCCCGAGGCAGGAGGAGCGGCAGCGGCTGTGCATCTCCGATTTCTTCCTGCCTCTTTCCGGTGGGGCAGGCTTCCAGCCCGGTGGGGCAGGCTTCCAGCCTGCCCGAGACGTCGTCGCCCTGCACTGCGTCACGATGGGCGACGAGGTCTCGAAGCGCACGCGCGAACTCTTCGAGAAGAACGAATACAAGGAATACCTCTACCTCCACGGCTTCGGCGTGGAATGTGCCGAGGCGCTGGCGGAGATGTGGCACAAGCGGATGCGCCAGGAACTCGGCATCGGCGGCGACGACTCGCCACGCATCAAGGAACTCTTCACCCAGCACTACCGCGGCTCGCGCTATTCCTTCGGCTACCCCGCTTGCCCCGACATGAGCGACCAGGAGAAGTTGTTCCGCCTGCTCGACCCGGAGCGGATCGGCTGCCGCCTGACGGAGAACTGGCAGATCGACCCGGAGCAGAGCACGAGCGCGATCGTGGCGCATCATCCGGAGGCGAAGTATTTCAATGTGTGAAACCGCCTTCTGACGGAGGGCGAGAGCCATTTGGTGCGGAAGATTGCAACCCACCGGATCGCCCCGCGTATATCCCTTCATGTGCCGCCCAACCGTCCTGCCCGCCGTGCGCTGTCGTGTCTTTGTCGCAGGCCTCGCCGCGTTGCTTGCGTTTGCACCGTTGGCTTCGGCGGCTCCCAAGCCGGGCGACGAAGCCCCGGCATTCGACCCCATACACGCCACCGGCCCGCACGCCGGGAAGACCGCCTGCCCCGTGTGCGTGTATGGCACGCGCACCGCGATCCAAATCTGGACCGGGGAGAGCGCTCTCGATCAGGCGATGGCCCTCGCCGGAGTGGCCGACGACATCGTCGGAGCCTCGCCGCAGGGCGCGGTGGTCTCGTATGTCATACTCGTGCCCGAGCCGGGTCGCTCGCGTGCCGAGTCCATCGCGCGGCTCAAGGCCGTGGAATCACGGTCATCGAAGCGGACGTTTCTCGTCGCGGTCGGTGGGCCGGAAGACCCGGCGTTGAAAGATTATCGCCTCACGCTGGCGGAAGTGGCGCGCCCCCTCGTGATTGTCGCCACCAATCGGCGCGTTCGGCAGGTCTTTTCCGGCCTTGCCGCCGATTCCGGCGGACGCGATCGCCTTGCGGGCGCGGTTCGAGAGGCTATTCCCACCGAAGAACCCTACGGAGAGATTTCCGTCGCCATCGCCCCCGAGTCCGAGCCGGGCGAGCGGCTGGCCCTGTTCGGGCGCATCTTTGCCGAGAACGGCCAGCCGATCCCTCGGGCGTCGGTGATGGCGTACCACACCAACGCAAAGGGGCTGTATAACGAGCCGGGAGCGAA
Organism: uncultured Phycisphaerae bacterium; assembly: GCA_947085435.1. Classification (GTDB taxonomy): domain Bacteria; phylum Planctomycetota; class Phycisphaerae; order Phycisphaerales; family UBA1924; genus JAEUIV01. The sequence continues at coordinate 88,453 of CAMTWL010000006.1, read as the reverse complement.
CACGCGGATCGCCGCCCTCCGCAACGTGGCGGTGACCGATGCGAATGGCTGGTACAGATTTCACACGATCCGACCCGCCCCTTATCCCGGCGAGCGCATGCCCGCTCACATTCACCTGCTCGTCGGCGCACCGGGTCACCACGCCATGTGGATCGAGGTGTGGTTCCAGGGCGACAAGTTCATCCCCGCCGGACACCCCGCCAGGAAGCACGCCGGAGAGGGTGAGATCATCATCGTCCCGCTCGCAAAAGACAACGAGTCCGGCCTGCTCAAAGGGCGCGCCGACGTTACTTTGGATTCCAACTGAGAGACCGTGCGAACCGCGGGCACGTTCTCCCAAGCCCACCGCGCGGCGCATCGGCTGGTGCCTGACGGGAAACTGGCAGATCGGCCCGGAGCAGAGCACGAGCGCGATCGTGGTGCATCACCCGGAGGCGAAGTATTTCAATGTGTGATTCCAATCACATGGGAGCCTCGCGCGTGGCCCGGGGGATTGGGGTTGCGGACGCGCGACGCGGCGCGGCTTCTGTCGCCCGCTTGCGCGGGCTCAAAGAGGGTTGTGGTGGCGTCGTTCCCCCGGCTAACGCCGGGGGCAAACGGCTGCCGCCGCTCCGCGGCTGAGAGCTCGCGAGAACTTGGTGGGTTCCGTATGAGGCGGGCTGACGAGGGGATTCGCCGCGTTCCCGGCGCGCCGGGACTCATCCCGAGGGTGGTTGCGAATTGACGCGGCCGGTCGTCCGCTTGGGGGCGCGACCGGCCGCGTGTGACGAGGGGCGGGGGAGAAGTCCTGAGTCCTGAGTGCGGACTACGGAGTCCTGGGTGATGAGTCACGGGTTGCGAACTACGGGGCATTTTTTTCGATCCAATCCGCGAGCATGGAATCCGCGTACTCGGTACTCAGGACTCAGGACTCACTCCCGTACACTCTCGCCCGATGCCGGACGAGAGTCGCCCACATGTTTTGCTTTACACGGACGGCGCGTGTTCGGGGAATCCTGGGCCCGGCGGGTGGGCTTATATTTTGAGGCATCCTGTTTCCGGGAAGGAAACGGAGAAGTCCGGGGGCGAGGCGGACACGACGAACAACCGGATGGAGTTGACGGCGGTGATCCAGGGGTTGCGTGCGATCAACAAGGCGTCGCGTGTCGAGATTTACTCGGATAGTCAGTATGTGCTCAACGGGCTGCGGGAATGGATGGAAGATTGGAAGAAGCGCGGGTGGAAGACGGCGGCGAAGAAGCCGGTGAAGAATCGGGAACTGTGGGAGGCGCTCGACGAACTCAAGCGGGTGCACGAACTCTCGTTCCACTGGGTCAAGGGTCACAACGAGCATCCCGAGAACGAGCGGTGCGACCAGTTGGCGGTGATTCAGCGGGATCGGTTTGTCGGGGGGCGGTAGGCGGGGGCTGAGAGTGGTTTCAGTTCCGGTGGAGCAGTCGCCGCAGCGACCTGCCTGCTCAAAGGCAAGGAGCCGGGCAGGCTGGTCTCCGCGGCGACTCCCGCCGCGGCGGGCCTGCCCCACCGGGAGGGGCACGTCCGGTATCCCGCGCCGACCCTTCAACCGACTCCCGGTGTGCCGAAGAAAAGCGCGGGGTCAAAGGCGGGTGCCGTCCCAACCGACCTTCTTCAGATGAGCAAAGGCACGATCGTCAAGACGGTGCTGGTGATGGGGGGTTTGTGCGCTGCGCTGTGGCAGGCGGCGCAGTTCATGGAGATTTTGAGCAGCGTGAAGGGGCAGCAAGGGTCGGCGGGGCCGCGGTCAGCGGTGGGTGGATTGAACCTTCCCGGGATGCCGGCGGGGGCCGGCGAGGCGATGAAGGATCATTCGGGGCTGCTGAGTCAACTGGGAGTTTCGTCGTCGGAGGTGCCGGCGGAGTCGAAGGAGATCGTGGTTTTTTCATCTTCGGGCAAGCCACTGACGCCGGCGGAGTTGGAGGCGTTGAAGCGTGAGGCGGAGCGGAATCGGCCGAGGGTGCCGGTGGGGAAGCAGAAATGACGGGTATCACGGAGGGGCTACCACGGGATTCGGCCGCTGGGGCGACCTCATCCCGAGCGTGCTAGACTTTGCATGGTTGGTCGGGAACTCGGGACTCTTTGCATGAACACGCGGATCATCAGCGCGATTGGGGTTGGGATCGCGGTCCTTGTCGGGGGCTGGGCGTACTACGCGGTGCTGTCGACCATGCTGGCACAGGCTCCTGCGGCGGCCCCGGCGACAACGGCGTTGTCGGGGCCGATGGCGACGATCGCGGCGCATCAGGCGGCGACGAATGCGTTGCTGAGTCCTCCTGTTCCGAGCGTTGCGCCGGGGAATGCACCCGTTGACCCGAACGCGCCGGGGACGTTGAATCCAGGCGAGGTTGGGCCGCCGGTGCCGGGGCCCGGCGAAGTGGTGCCCGCGCCTGTTGTCCCGCCGAAGCGTCCGCCGGGTGTTGAGAAGTGGGACTTTGATCTGGAGAAGAAGCCCATTCCGATTGACGTGAAGTGAGACGAGCCCTTCGCGCAAGCGAAGGGTGGCTCGTCCTTCGCTTGCGCGAAGGGCTCGTCTGGCGCGAAGGGCTCGTTATCCGCGATCCATCCCGAGCGTGATGCGTTTTGATTCCCACTCTGCTTGTTCGCGTTTGTTGGTGGTGTTGATCCGGGCGTTGCCGGCGCGGATGGCTTCGACTTCGAGGCGGGTGAGGCGGACGGATTCCAGTTCGTAGTCGCGGAAGGCTTCCATGGTGATGGGGACGATGAGCTCCATCAGTCGCCACATGGCGGTGGCGTAGTCACGGATTTCTGCTTGCGCGTGCGGGTCCATGCGGAGCGAGAGGAAGCGGAGGATGTTGTGGAGGTCGCACTTCCAGTACCACTCGGTGTAGAGGTTGACCGGCAGGCCGATGCGGGCGAGTTCGCGGGCGACGCCTTTTTCGCTCAGCGCGGTGTATTCGGCGTAGAGCGCCTCCGCTTTGTCGAGATAGGCGAGGAACTGCTCGGCGGTCGCGGCGTCGATCGGTTCTTCGCCTCCCTGACGATTGGAAGCGCTCTGCTTGCGGACCATGTCGAGGGTCGGGCGATAGAAGCGGTCGGGCATGACCGAGTAGCGGCCCGAGTATTCGTTGACGTTGGCGGTGCGATGGCGGATCCACTGGCGTGCGACAAAGATCGGCATGGCGACGTGGAACTTGAACTCGACCATCTCGAAGGGGGTCGTGTGCCGATGGCGGAGGAGGTAACGGATGAGGCCGCGGTCTTCAGTGATGTGCTTGGTGCCTTCGCCGTAGGAGACTCGTGCGGCCTGGACGACGGCGTGGTCGGCGGTCTGGCCTTCGGGTACGAGTCGGGGCATGAGGTCGAGGAGGGCGACGAAGCCGTGGTGGTGGACTTTGATTTCCTGGCGGAGCGCGCCGTGCATGAGGTCGATGAGGCGTGTTTCGGGGATTGATTCGGTTGGGGCCGAGGGGGTCATGGGCGAGAGGATAGCGATGCGGGTGGTTTCGCAACACATCCGGCACTTCGCCGGGCGCGGCTCAGTGTCGGCTTCTTATACGCATCAGCTTTGCTGCGCGACGTGCTTGAGCAGCGGCTTCGGCAAAAGGAATGTGAGCGCGGCGGCGACGAGGAGCAGGACGGCGAAGCCCGCGAAGGCGGCGTCGATGCGCCATGCGGGGACGGTGTGGATCTGGTCGAGGCCGACGCCGCCGAGAAGGAACGATGCGTACCAGGGTGCGACGCAGGCGACGCTCCAGGCGGTGCCGAGCATGAGTCCGCTGGCGAGGCCGGTGCGTCCCGGCAACAGGCGCTGAGCGAGGGAGATGGTACACGGGATGGTTGCGGCGAAGCCCATCGCGGCGGCCGCGGCGGCGAGGTATCCCGCCCAGGTTCCGAAGTGATCGCCCAGCACCGCGATGAGGGCGACGGGGACGGCGCCGAGGACGGAGAGCCAGATCATCGGGCCGCGTTCATGGCCGGGGCGGATGAGTCGGCCGCCGAGCAGGCCGAAGATCATCATGCCTGCGCTCATGGCGGAGACGAGGTTGCCGGTGAGGTTGGTGGCGGCTTTCAGGTCGTCGGGGATGCGTGCGCGGGCCCAGTAGCCGAAGAGGACAAACAGTCCCGTGTTGACGACGAAGCGCATGACGTTGGCGGCGAAGAGGACCCAGATGGCGCGCCAGCGTGCGCGGCGCTCGTCGTCGGGGAGGTCGCGGTGGATCGAGTGGTGCCCGTCCTGTCGGTGCGGGGCGTTGGAGGTGGCGCGCATGAGGACCCATGCGAAGATGACGGACGGGATGATGAGGAAGGCGAGGCTGCGCATGCCCCACTGTGCGGTCATGCGTGTGCAGATGAGGGGGCCGGTGATGCCGCCGATCATTCCGGCGGAGTAGAAGATGCTGACGCCCCACGACCTGCCCTCGCGGAGGGCGCGCTGGGCGAGTTGGCCGGCGAGGGCGGCGCCGATGGGGTGGTACATGCCCGTGCCGATCATGCCGACGATCTGGAGGACGATGAGTTGCCAGAACGTCTCGGCGAAACCGATCGAGCAGAGGGCGGCGGCGCCGAGGGCGAGGCCGAACCAGGCGCAGAAGCGCGTGTCAAACTTGTCGGTGGCCCATGCGAAGAAGACCTGCGGCAGGCCGCTGACGATGGGGCCGACGGCGAACATCGCGGCGTACTGGCCGGGGGTGAGGTTCAGGCGGTCGTTCAGGGTGACGGCGAGCGAGGCGATGAAGACGGGGAAGATGTCGATGACGGTGTGGGAGGCCTGGAGTGTCCAGAAGGCGGACTTGGCGCGGCGGTCGGGGTTGTCGCGCGGGGCGATCGATTCAAGCAGAGGTTGTGATTCGGACGCCGCGATTGGTTCGGCGGGTGCGGCGGGGAGTTGGACGAGCGGCATGGGGGCGAGGCACTCCGTAGGAGGGGGAAGGATAGGCGCGGCGTGGTGAAAGACAACGAAGTTTGGCGGGGAGATTTCCGCATTATGCGCGGGTGGATGCGCGCGTTCGGGGCGGGAATGGGTGAATCGGTGTGTTCGACGGTGGACGTGAGGACGTTCGGAGGCTCTGAGCGCGAGCGGGGGCACCGCCGAGTTTGTTGAACTCGTCCGCTCGTTTCATGGGCGGAGAAGAGATCGTAGTTTTTGTGCCGTGCGCCACCCGAAGTTCATTCTCCCTTCCAGCGCTGCGCGCGTTCATACGAGCCCCGAACGAAGTGAGCGGAACGGCGCTGGCCCGGCCCTCGCTTCGTTCGGGGCTCGTATGAAAGCGGGCGCGCGGCGCGCGGTCGTCCATCATCTGGTCATCATGTATGGCGCTCCTCGGCGGGCGTTCGAGCGTATCGATGCAATGAATCGGTCCCGCGTAATCGGATCGTCATGCTTTGCGCGGGATCGTGCGTATGTTCAACGGTGTGAGCGGCCGCGTGTTGTGCAACCGGGCCTGCGTCACATGAACATGGTGCGACGTGCACCGAAACAATCGAAAGGACAGTCTCATGAAATCAGGAAGATGGCTCTTGGCGTTCGCATCGGTTCCGCTGATCGCGCTGAGCGCGCTGGCCGCAAGGCCCGCGGGGAATGCGCTCGAGGCGGTCGACGTGGCCGCCGGCGGCAAGATCAAGTTCGCGCGGACCAACCTGTACATCGAGTACAACGCGTCGGCGGGCGACATCGGGGTGCAGCTCTCGCTCGACGGGCAGCCTTGGAAACTGCTCAGCATCTTCGATCCGGCGGGGCGGAGGATCTCGACGATCCAGAACCGGGGGAGCCTGCGGCTGCAAGGGTTCACCGAGCTGTTCTGGGAGAGCAGCGAGCCGCCGCTCTCGGAACTCCCGCTCCCCGTGTTTTTCGCTCGGTTCCCCGAGGGTGAGTACGACTTCGAGGGTCTGACGATCGCGGGCGAGATCATCGAGGGCACGGCGGTGTTCACGCACGCGATCCCGGAGGTGCCGGTGGTCATCTGGCCCGAGCCGGGTGTGGAGCAGGACCCGGAGAACCTGGACATCTGTTGGAAAGATGTGCCGAACCCGCCGGGCAGCGAGATCGTGCAGTATCAGGTGACGGTGACGACGATCCTGACGAAGCGGACGTTCAGCGTGCATGTGCCGGCGACGGTGACGAGCGTGTCGGTGCCGGCGGAGTTCATGGAGTTTGCGACGGACTATGAGTTTGAGGTGCTGGCGATCGAAGCCGGGCACAACCAGACGATCTTTGCGAGCACGTTCCGGACGCTGCCATGAGTTGAGCGGATGTCTGAAATTTGTTGCGATGCCGACCTTCGCGTGTGGACGCGGGGGTTGGTTCGCGCGCGGGGGCTACCGATCATGTCTGGGTCTCGCCCGTCCGATCCGAGCCTTCGGTCGAGGACTCCCTCAGACTCGGCTTCTCCTGCACGCGATTCTTGAACAGGCTTTGTTCGGAGCGGGGGAGGGGGCGGTCAGGCTGTGCGCGTGCTTGACACCGCGAACACCAGAAAGCCCACGACCAATCCCATGATGGCGACGCCCGCGACGGGCCAGGTCCATCCCATCGAGAGCATCGCGTCGTTGATGGAACGGTTCTTTGAGCGGAAGAGGAGCGACGGCGTGACGTGCTGCATGGCGGCGTATTTCCAGGCTTCGGATTGGCGGCCGGACGCTTTGATGAATGTGGGATCGCCGAGTTTGTCGAGTTCGGCGTAGGTGCCCTCGAACCATTCGCATGTTTTCGCGGGCGAGCGCGCTTCGGGGAGGAGTTCGAGGAAGCGGTAGCGCCATTCCTTTCGGCGGACGGCGCCCCACGAGCCGGGATCGTAGTCCTTGGCGGGGAGGCGCATGGCGATGATGAGGCGGGGCTGGATGGTGCCTTGGGCGATGCCTTGGTCGAGTTCGAGTTGAGAACCAGCACCCTCGGCCATGACGAGGATGCGGAGCCAGTCGTCGTGGCGGAGCATGCCGGGAAGTCGCGGGTCGTCGCGGATGCCGTCTTCGATCTCGACTTCGGAGGTTTCGTTGCGCCAGCGGATCTCGAGTCTGGGGCGCGTGCCGGCGGCGTCTTTGGGCGGGTCGATGGTGAGGACCGAAGCGGGCGATCCCAGGAACTCGAACTCTTCGACCGGGATCGGGTCGTGGAACCAGACGACGCTGGTTGTGCGGTGCGAGAGTCGGCCGGCCATCGCGGGGATGGAGATGACCAGCCCGATGACGGAGAGGGCGATCAGGATGATTCCCATGAGTCTTCCTCGGGTCATTGCGTCTTTACCACGGGATTCGTCCCGGCGCGCCGGGGATCATCCCGAGCGTTCCTGGGGAGCGGGGGCGTGCTTGGATCAATGCGCGCTCGCGGGTTTTTGCGCTGGGGCGTTTGCTGGGTTGGTTTCCTTGGCGTGGGCGTTTTCGCGTGCGAACTCGACCTGGCCTTTGCCTTTGATCCATGTGCCGTCGGCGTTGCGGTGGGCGTCGCCTCCCGGGACCACGACTTTGTGCTCCATCGGGTCCATGACGCCTCGGGTGGCGGAATCGGCGAGGGTGAGGCCGATGAACATGATGACGGCGAAGACGGTGGCCGCGGCGATGACGGTGTTCATGGGCTGGTCGTACTTCAGGTGCATGAAGAACATGGCAACGAGGGTGGCCTTGATGACGGCGATCGACATGGCGATGAGGATGTGGACGGTGCCTCCCATCACGATCTCGGTGTTGCCGATCCAGAAGCCGTGGACGTTGGACGACCAGACGGTGAGGGCGGTGAGGGCGAGCAGGATCACGAAGACCCAGAGCATGGTGCCGAAGGGTGTGACGTGGACCTGGGCGGAATGCGCCTCGTCGCGGCTCAGCGTTTCGTGGGGGTCTACGGTGTCGTATAGAGAGGCTGGGTTGGACATTGGGGGGAGTCCTGAGGCGGGGGTCTGGGGTCTAGGGTTCAGGGTTCAGGGTCTTGGGTCTTGAATTCTTAATCCCTATTCCATTCTTCTTGTCTTCCTCTGTGCTCTCTGTGTCTCTGTGGTGAATGTCTTTTGTCTTGGGTCTTGGTTCGGAGCAGGCCGACCGAAACGCGCGATTAGACGAGATAGAGGAGCGGGAAGAGGAAGATCCAGATGATGTCGACGATGTGCCAGTAGAGGCCGATGTTTTCGAGTGAGGTGTAGTGCTTGGGGCCGTAGTGTCCTTTGGCGGCGAGCCACATGGCCCATGCGATGACGATCATGCCCACGAAGACGTGGAAGCCGTGGGTCGCGGTGGAGATCCAGTAGATGGACATGAAGATGTGGTCGTAGGCGTTGGTGACGTAGGAGCCGTGGTCGACGTGGAAGATTGAATCGACGAATCCGGCGTGGGTGGCGGCGGCTTCGCCGGGCTGGACGGTGTGGCCGCCGTAGGTGAAGTTGGCTCCTGGGAGTTCGCCCTTCTGCCACTTGGGGGCGTATTCCCAGCCGAACTTGACGATGAGGAAGAAAGCGGCGCAGAGTTCGGTGAGGAAGAGATTGATGAGCATCATCGGCTTGCGGTTGGTCTGGGCACCGCGGATGGCGAGGACGATGGTGAACGACGAGAGGAGGAGGACGACGGTGTTGGCGGCTCCGATCTTCCAGTTGAGGTAGTGGCGCGAAGCGGCGTGCCAGTTTTCGGGGAACCAGTAGCGGAAGACGGTGTAGGCGCAGAAGAAGCCGGCGAAGAGAAGGATTTCGGTGGCGAGGAAGAGCCACATGCCGAGTTTGGCGGCTTCCATCTCGTCCTGCGCGTTGCGCCAGTGATGTCCCGGGACGTAGCGCTCGTGCGGCTCGAGTTCCTCGTTGATCGCGGGGTTTCCCATGGGCAAGGTCGTCATACGTCGTTTCCTTCGTTCAAAGTCATGGGCGCGAGAGACTCAGTGATGAGCGAGGGCGGCGACCTTGGCCTGATCGGGCAGGGGCCATTCGCGCGGGTCGCAGTGCGGCGGGTACTCGGTGTCGTAGTCGTACGGGCCGTGGGTGATGACCGGCTCGTGCGAGAAGTTGTGCTCGATGGGGGGGCTGTCGGTCTCCCACTCGAAGGTGAGGCCGCCCCATGGATTTTTGGGTGCGGGCGCGCCGGCCATGAGCGACTGGATGAACACGAACAGGTGCAGCGTCAGGCCGCCCGCCAGCACATAGGAGCCGATGGTGCTGATTTTGTGCATCCACTCGAACTCATCGACGTAGGTTGCGTAGCGACGGGGCATCCCCTGGGTGCCGAGGAAGAACTGGATGAAGAAGGTGAGGTTGAATCCCAGGAAGACCATGATGCAAGCGAGGCGTGCGGTATTTTCGTGGTACATCTTTCCGGTGAACTTTGGCCACCAGTGGTGCAGGCCTCCGAGGAACGCGAGGACGGTGCCTCCCATCATGACGTAGTGGAAGTGTGCGACGACGAAGTAGGTGTCGTGGAGGTGGATATCGACGGCGAGGGTTGCGAGGGGTGGGCCGGTGAGGCCGCCGATGGTGAAGCAGAAGAGGAACGACATCGCGTAGAGCATTCCCGTGTTCAGGTTGATGCTCGACTTGTACATGGTGGCGATCCAGTTGAAGACCTTGATGGCGGTGGGGATGGCGACGAGGAAGGTGAGCGCGGAGAAGATGGCGTTGAGGGCGGCGGTCTGGGCCGTCAGCATGTGGTGGGCCCACACGAGGAACGAGATGGCGGCGATGGCGATGGAGGAGAAGGCGATGGCGCGGTAGCCGAAGATTCGTTTGCGGCAGTTGACGGCGATGAGTTCGCTGATGATCCCCATGCCCGGGATGATCATGATGTAGACGGCGGGGTGCGAGTAGAACCAGAAGAAATGCTGGAAGAGGACGGGGTCTCCGCCGAGCGCGGGGTCGAAGATTCCGATGTGCATCGTGCGCTCGAAGACGAGCATCATCAGGGTGATCGCCAGGACGGGGGTGGCGAGGATCTGCATGATGGCGGTGGCGTAGATGGCCCAGACGAAGAGGGGCATGTCGAACCAGCCCATGCCCGGCACCCGCAACTTGTGGACGGTGGCGATGAAGTTCATGCCCGTGAAGATGGAGGAGAAGCCGAGGATGAAAGCGCCGAGGACCATGCTGGTGACGCCGCCCCAGTTGGTGCTGGTGCTGTAGGGGGTGTAGAAGGTCCATCCGGTCTCGACGCCGCCGTGGATGATGGACCAGACGGCGAAGATGCTGCCGAAGACGTAGATGTACCAGGAGAAGAGGTTAAGTCTGGGGAAAGCGACGTCCTTGGCGCCGAGCATGATGGGGAGGAAGATGTTGCCGAGTGCGGCGGGGACGGCGGGGATGATGAAGAGGAACACCATGATGGTGCCGTGGAGTGTGAAGGCGCGGTTGTAGGCGTTGTTGGCCGTGACCTGCTCGCCGTTTTCCTTCCAGCCGAAGAGAGCCTGGCCGGTGACGGTGGCCTGGCCGGCGTCGTTGATGACGGTGCGGGTCGGCTCCCAGAGTTCGGTGCGGAGGACGATGGCGAAGACGCCTCCCAGGAAGAAGGCGAGCAGCGTGGCGACGAGGTACATGACGCCGATGCGTTTGTGGTCGAGGGTGTAGACCCACGCCCAGATGGACTTCCAGAAACCGTCCTTGTAGGCCAGATAACTGGCGTCGTGGCGCTCGCTCATGGCTTGGCCTCCGTCTTTTTCTTCATTTCCTCGGCGGCGGCGGCGGCGGCCGCGTCCTTGTCAGCGTCGTTGTCGCTCAGGCTCTTCATGTAGGTCGAGATGGCCATGATCTCGCGGTCGGTGATCTGCCCCTGGAACGTGGGCATCTGATTCGAGAATCCTTCGACGATGTGTTTGCCGGGCTCGAGCATCGACTCGCGGACGTAGTTTTCGTCGACGATCGCCGAACCGCCGTCCTTGAACTTGTGCGTTTTGCCCCAGACGGCCTTCCAAGTTGGGCCGGTGCTCGTTGATCCGTCAACCGAGTGGCACGCGACGCAGCCCTTGCTCTTGTACAGGCCCGCACCAAGCAGGTCGAGCGGGATGGCTTCGGTATTCGCCTGCTCGGCCTTCCATCGCTGGTAGTCCGGCTCCGCGAGGACCATGATGCGGCCCATCATCTGCGAGTGCTGGTCGCCGCAGTATTCGGCGCAGGTGAGGTAGTAGCCCTTGTGGAGCGGGTCGGAGGGTTCCCAGGATTTTTCCGATTCGTTCCACTGATGTGAAATTTTGGTGGGCTGCACCCACTGGCCGGTATAGAAGTTCGGGAAGATGTCGCGCTTGATGCGGAAGGCGGGGAGGTACATGCTGTGGATGACGTCCTGGCTGGACATGATGAACTTGGTCGGACGGTCCACGGCGAGGGCGAAGATGGGTGAATCCATGTCCGCGAGGCGTTCGGTTTTCAGCGGGGTGGCGCCGTTGTCGTATTGGATGGTCCAGGCCCATTTCTTGGCCGTGACGATGATGACCTCCGAATCGGCGGGGGCGATCTTCATGGGGATGTAGGCGACCAGCCCCCAGATGAACATGATGGCGAAGAGGATGGTGGGGATGATCGACCAGGTGAGTTCGAGGACGGTGTTGTGCGAGACGCTGGCCTCGGGGGCGACTCCCGCGATGCGGCGGTACTTCCACGCCCACCAGAACATGAGGAACATGAGGATGACAAAGGCGACGGCCGACGACCAGAAGGTGTAGAAGAAGGCGCCGTCGCAGGCGGGTGCGAAGGTGGAGGCGTCCACGTCGCCTCGGAACCACAACTGATCCCACCATGCGACGGCGAGCGTGAGTGGCGGGGAAGCCGGAACAATGTGTGCGCCCGTGGTGAGCATCAGACTCGAACCTCCTCATCGTGTATCTCTGGGCTTTGCGTTGTTGCGGTGGGGTGTGCGCGTCGGCCGCGTTGTCTTGCGACGAAGAAGACGAAGCCGCCGAGGGCGACGGCGCACGCGGACGCGGCGATCCGCATCAACGCGAAGGCATCGGCCGAGTATTGGCCGGTCTTGGGGTCGTATCGGAAGCAGAAGTGCTTGATGCGGTCGAAGATGGTGCCGATGCTCCCGTCGGCCGACTCGGCGAGGGCGATGAGCACCTCACCCGAGGTGAAATCGAGTTTTTCGAGGTAGTTGTGGACCTTGCCCTGCGGGGTCAGGAAGATGATGCACGCGGGGTGCGAGAACTCGTTCTTTTCCGGGAGGAACTTGTAGTGGTAGCCGACGGCGGTGGTGAGGGCGCGGATGTTTTCGACGTCGCCCGTGAGGAAGGGCCAGGCGGTCTCCGGCACCGGCTTCGTCAGCCCGAGCAGGTAGGACTGCTGCTTTTCGCGGGCCATCGCGGTGGTGTTCGAGTGGTCGAAGGAGACGGTGACGACGCGGAAGTCCTCGCCGGCGGTCCATTTCAACTCGTTGAGCGCGCGCTGGACGCGGTTGAGGACGAGGGTGCAGAGGAGGGGGCAATCGTAATAGGCCATGACGAGCATGACGGGGCGCTGGCCGTCGAAGAACTCGCCGAACTGGAGTTTGCGGCCGAGGGTGTCGGTGAAGGTGAGATTGGGGGGGACTTGATCGCCGCGATGCTCGACGATGCCGACGTTCTGGATCTCGGGGAGTGTTTCGAGGACGAGTTGGGCGCGGGCGGGAGGGGTGAAGGCAAAGAAAGTCATCAGCAGGGCAAGAATAATCGCGTGCGGGTATCGAGCCGCGGAGCGGCGGCAGCCAGTAGCCCCGGGCGTAAGCCCGGGGGTAGACGCTTCAAGAGAATTTCTTCTGAGCCGCGGAGCGGCGGTAGTTGGAGATTGACATGTTGATCCCGCCCGCCCCTTCAGGGCGGAAGAGATCAAAAAGGCAGCGCGAACCAGACCCGCGCCAAGGACGGCGGGGTCTGGCAACATCCGCGCGCCGCGTTGCGGCGGAGACTCCGAGTTAGCACGCCCGCCGTTTATCAACGCTTGGCTCCCAAGGCCTTCTGTTCTTCCATCTGCAACCGCTTGGCGACGTCGAGGGGGACGCGGACGAGTCCCTTCTTGGGGTCGGCCCATTCGTAGGAGTTGAACTGCGACTGGGCGGCGGAGCGGGCCGTCAGGAAGTCCGCGTCGAGGGGACGGGCCTCCGCCTTTTCGCGCTCCGCTCTCATCAACGGCTCGAAGGCGCCGTAGTAGGTGACGAACGAGGTCATCAGCACGACGCCGAGCGTCACCGCCATCACCGCGACGATGGCCCAGGCTCTGGTCCCGCCGTGGGACTGCTGGTGGTGCGGCTCGCTTGCATCGTGGCGGAACCACGAGTCGTGCTCGTCGAGGTCGTGCTCGAAGGTCGCCGAGTCGTGGAGTTTTTTGGTGTCGCTGTGTGAATGGCTCATGCGGTTGTCTCCGGCACACTATCGCGGATGTTCAGACGTAGTTCTTGTGCCCCAGCCCCTCGGGCAATCTCGGGTCTTTCAGGGGGATCAGGGGGCCGGAGCCGACTTTGCGGATCAGGAACCCGACGAAGACCAGCACCGGGGCGAGGACCGCGACGATGTCGATGAGGTTTGGGCCGAGGATGGCGGGATCGCCGTCCACCTGTGCTTCCGGACGGACGGCCCAGTAGAGGTCGAAGAGGTGCATGACGATGAGCCAGAGGCTGACAAGGGCGACGGCTTTGGCGTTGCGTCGCATGGGGCGCGGCAAGAGGAGGATGAACGGCACGATGAAGTGGCCGATGGGGAGGAGCCACGAGATCCACTCCCACGGGCCGGACTTCCGGCGGACCATCCACGCGGTTTCCTCTGGGATGTTGGCGTACCAGATCAGGAAGTACTGGCTGAAGGAGATGTAGGCCCAGAAGACGGTGAAGGCGAAGATGAGTTTGCCCAGGTCGTGGAGGTGCTCGTCGGTGAAGGCGCCGTGGAGGCGGCCGAAGGCGCGGAGGGTGATGAGGATGAGCGTGCCGAGGGCGAGCATCGAGACCATGCTGCCGGCGAAGTAGTAGACGCCGAACATGGTGCTGAACCAGTGGTAGTCGAGCGTCATCATCCAGTCGAAGGCGGCGAAGGCGAAGGTGAAGGCGAAGAGGAGGAGGCCGGGAGCGGAGAGGGTGCGGGCGCGGGCGGTGTGCCACTTGTCGCCGTCGATGTCCTGGCGGGTCGAGAACTCCCAGAGGCTGCGGGAGAGGATGAGCCAGATGATGAAGTAGGCGATGCAGCGAGCGGCGAAGAAGGGGACGTTCAGAAAAATCTGCTTGTGCTCGTACAACAGGTCGCCCGTGGTGTGGGCGGCGTTCATCCAGTCCCAGATGTAGACGTGCTTCGCCTGGTTCATCAGGAGTTGGAAGACGATGTCCACGATGAAGAGCAGGCCGCCGACCCAGATGAGGCTCATGATGTTCTCGAACTGGCGTCGGACGGTGGCGGACCATCCGGCGTTGGTCTGATGGAGGATCATGACGAAGCCCATGGCGGCGACGGAAAAGCCGATGACGGCCATGACGCCGACGTGATAGGCGTGGGCGGCGATGGACGCCGTCGCCTGACCGCCCGAGAGGGCGGCGAGGATGGTGGCGCCGATGCCGACCGCGCCGACGGCGATGAGGACACTCGACAGGCCGCGGCCCGCGCCCTCGGACAACTCGATGTTGTCGCGGGCCATGACCAGGTTGAGATCGACGGCGTGGCTCACGAGGAGCCCTCCTTTCGCGGCTTCGTTTCCGCGGCGGCTTGCGGCGTGGCGCCGCGGCGCTTCTCGAGTTCGTTGCGTTCGCGCTCGGGGACCGATTGCAAAGGAGTCCCCTGCTGCTTCTGGAGCGCGCGGATGTACTCGACGATCGCCCACGATTCGCGTTCGCTGACCTTCGTCGCGTAAGCGGGCATCTTGAGCGGGTAAGGGACGCTCTCGCCGACGTTGGCGACGCCGTTGCGGATGGTGAAGAAGAACTGGCCGTCGGTGCCCTTTTCGCCGCCTCGCTGGTATTGCTCGGCGTGCCAGGTGGGCAGCGGGTATGACCATCGCGTGCCGACGGTTCCCTTGCCGTCGCCCACGGGGCCGTGGCAGGCGACGCAGTAGATGTTGAACTTTTTCTCGCCCATCGCGAGGAACTGGCCGTAGGCCGAGCCGAACTCGGCGTCGGTGCGTTTCACTCCCAGGATTTCCTCGACGGGGGTGCGCTCGACGTACATACTGCGGATCGCCCCCGTCTCATCCTTGACGGGCTTCCCATCGGCGTCGAGGACGGTCTCCTTGCCGGTGAAGACTCGCTCGTCGGCCTTCAGGTAGCCGTCGCGTTTGGAGAAGTCCACGCCCTCGAACTCTTCGGTGAAGGGCTTGGCGCCGAAAGGCACGGTGCCCGCGACGGGGTCGCGCATGCTCCGGCCGTCGGCGAAGAATGTCGATGAAGACTGCGCCTTGTATTTCGGCTGGTCGTCGAGGTCGGGGAAGAACTGGCGCGGGCGGTTGTCGCTCCGTTCGCCTCGACAACCCACGAGGGCACTCAGCGAGAGGAGCAGCAAGCATCCGACACTTCGCCCAAGGCGGCTCGGGGTCGGCTGCTCGAAGGTATGGTCAATGGTCATCACGCTTCCTCCTCAACTCGGTCGATGTGCGTCCCGCCCAGCGACTCGAACATCACACGCACGCTCGCCTCGGTGAACTTGGGGTCGGCGGCTTCGACCGCGATGAAGAAGCGATCGTCTCCGACGCGGAGGAAGCGCTGCTTGCCGAAGAGCGGGTGGTTCCATCGCGGCAGCAGGTTGAGCATCAGCATCCCGAACACCGCGCCGAAGGCGGAGAAGAGCACCGACGACTCGAACAGGATCGGCATCGCCTGTTCCCATGCGAAGAGGGGCTTGCCCGCGACGGGGATCGGATAGTCCACCGCGCCCATCCACCATTGCATGAGCCACGCGAGCGAAAAACCGGCCACGCACATGAAGGCCATGATCGTCGTGACCTTGCTGGGTTTGAGGCCCATCGCCTCGTCCATACCGTGGACCGGGAAGGGGGAGTAGACGTCCCATTTCACGAACCCTGCCTGCTTCACATGCTCGGCGGCGTGCGTGAGGGCGGCGGGGTCGTGGAACTCCGCCATCATGCCCCACAGAGGTCCGGCGGCGGGCGATGCATGATGTGCTTCGTGGTCGTGCGCCATGGTTTAGTGTCCCCCCCCGCTCTTTGCGTGCTTTGGGTGCGTGTCATGGCCCTTGTTGTAGCCGCTCCAGTGCGGGTTGGCCTGGGGCATGACGTTTTTGACTTCGCTGAGGGCGAGCATCGGGAGGAAGCGGCAGAAGAGGAGGAAGAAGGTCATGAAGATTCCGAGGCTGCCGACGAAGGTGAAGATGTCCACCCAGGTGGGGCTGAAATAGCCCCACGATGAGGGCAAGTAGTCGCCCGAGAGCGTGGTGAGGATGACGTAGCGCTCGAACCACATGCCGACGTTGACGAGGATCGAGATGAGGAAGATGAACGGGATATTGGTGCGGGCCCACTTGAACCAGAAGACCTGGGGACAGATGACGTTGCACGAGACCATGATCCAGTAGGCCCACCAGTAGGGGCCGAAGGCGCGGCGGACGAAGGCCTGAATCTCAAAGGTGTTCCCGCCGTACCACGCGATGAAGAACTCCATCATGTAGGCGAAGCCGACCATTGACCCCGTCACCGTGATGATCTTGCACATGTTCTCGATGGTGCGTGCGGTGACGAAGTCCTTCATGCCCGGGTAGAGCGCCCGGGCGGGGATGAGGAGGGTGAGCACCATGGCGAAGCCGGAGAAGATCGCGCCCGCGACGAAGTAAGGCGGGAAGATGGTGGTGTGCCAGCCGGGGACGATCGAGACGGCGAAGTCGAAGGAGACGACCGAGTGGACGGACAGCACGAGGGGCGTGCTGATGCCCGCGAGCATGAGGTAGGCCTTCTCGTAGTTGTGCCAGTGGCGTGTGCTGAATCGCCAGCCCATGGAGAGGAAGCCGTAGGCGTAGGCGGCGACGGTGTTGAGCGGGAGTTCGATTTTGTTGGTGATGTTGTCGAGGAATCCCATGCCGGGCAGGCCGATGGGGCCGAGCCTGACTTTGACGCCCATGCGTGCGACGGCGCGGTCGCGGAGGGTGGCGAGGTCGGGGATCATTCCCATGTACCAGAAGAGGAGGGAGACGGTGAAGTAGGTGCCGACGGCGAAGACGTCCCACAGGAGCGGGCTTCGAAAGTTGGGCCAGATCCAGTTGGAGTTGGGGATGGGGAAGAGCATCCACGCCATCCACACGCGGCCGATGTGGATGCCGGGGAACGTCCCGGCACAGATGACCGCGAAGATCGTCATCGCCTCGGCGAAGCGGTTGATGCTCGTCCGCCACTTCTGCTTCAGAAGGCACAGGATCGCGGAGATCAGCGTCCCGGCGTGCCCGATGCCGACCCACCACACGAAGTTCGTGATGTCCCACGACCACATCACCGGGTTCTGCAAGCCCCACACCCCGACGCCGGTGATGATGAGGAAGACGATCATCACGGTGCCGAGGCCGGCGATGCCGGAGGCGACGGCGAAGGCGGGCATCCACCACTTGGGGGTTGGGTTTTCGATCCAGCCGCAGATGGTGTTGGTGACGCTGTGGAAGTCGCGGTTTCCCAGGACGAACGGAGGGCGGAGCGCAGGATCGCTGACAAGGGTTCCGTCGAGGGTCTCGGGGTCGAAGCCGCCACCGGGGGCGCCGAGGCGCGTGAGGCCGAGAGCCGTGGCTTGGTCGGGCTGCATCGTGGTCATGCGAGCGCTCCGTTACCGGCGTTGAGGATGGGCAGGCTCATGACGTGCCCCTCGGCCTTCTTTTCCGTGTGTGTGCCGTGGGCTGGTTCGGCGTGGCCGCCGTGCGCACCATGATGGAAGGGTTGCTCCCACCGTGCCTTGCGCGCGGCGTCCGCGAGCGTGGGGTTCGGGTTCCGCATGCGGACCATGTGCGTCGTGCGCGGGCGGGTGTTGAGGAACGAGAGCAACTGGTACGAGCGGCCGTCGCCCCGCTTCTGCTTCACGCGGCTACCCGCGCCGCCGTTGGCGTCGTGGTCGTAGATATCGCCGAAGACGATCGAGTTGGTGGGGCAGGCCTGCTCGCAGGCGGTCTGCATGAACCCGTCGGGGATGTGCGAGAGGTCGGCGACCTTGGTCTCGACGCGGGCCATGTTGACGCGCTGGATGCAGTAGGTGCATTTTTCCATCACGCCGCGGCTGCGAACCGTGACGTGCGGGTTGCTCTGCATCGTGGCGACTTCGAGTTTCTTCTGGCGGAGCCGCGGCGGGACGAAGTATTCGCTGGGGGGCCGCACGATCTCGGGCAGGCTTTTCAGCGTTTCCTTGCCGGCGTAGTTGCCCCGGAACTGCTTGGTGCCGTAGTCAAAGAAGTTGAATCGGCGGACCTTGTAGGGGCAGTTGTTGGAGCAGTACCGCGTGCCGATGCAGCGGTTGTAGGCCATGTTGTTGGTGCCCTGCTCGTCGTGGACCGTCGCGTTGACCGGGCAGACCACTTCACAGGGGGCGTTCTCGCAGTGGACGCAGGTGACGGGCATGACGACCATGTCGGGATCGCTGGTGATGTCGTTGTCGCCGCCGACGCCGAAGGTGTTCTTTTCGGGTTCGCTGGTGGCGGCGGTGCCGTAGTAGCGGTCGACGCGGATCCAGTGCATCTCGCGGCCCTTGGCGAGCTCCATCTTGCCGACGATGGGGATGTTGTTCTCCGCCTGGCAGGCGATGGTGCAGGCGCCGCAGCCGGAGCAGGTGGTGAGATCGATCGACATCCCCCACTGCTGGATGGGTTTTTTGTATTTGTTCAGGATGGGGACGATGTTGCCCTTGGCGTCGCGGAGCGGGTTGCCTTCGGCGTCCTCTTCGGTGAAGCGGAGCCCTTGCTCCTGTTTTTTGCC
Source organism: uncultured Phycisphaerae bacterium (assembly GCA_947085435.1). GTDB lineage: Bacteria > Planctomycetota > Phycisphaerae > Phycisphaerales > UBA1924 > JAEUIV01. The sequence continues at coordinate 69,689 of CAMTWL010000006.1, read as the reverse complement.
GCTCGTGTAGATATCGACGTTGGCGGGGGTGTGCGATTCCATGCCGAGGCGCCCCGCGAAGTTCAGGTTCCGCGTGCGGTCGTAGGGGTCTTTCTGGACCTCGTCGTTCCCCATGATGTCTTCGTCGCCGAACTTTTTCCACGCGGGAAGGTCGATCTCGCGGAGGATGTCGCGGCCCTCCATCGTCCAGTGGTCCTGCGTGGTGGCGATGAGGTGCGGCTCTTTGCCCGCAGTCGGCGTGACGGTTGCGCCGGGGGCGATGCGCATCGCGCCGCTGGAGCGGATGGTGTAAGTGTCGAAGCCGGTGTCCGCGCCGATGCGGCCGCTGACGCGCCGGCCGTAGCCGAGATGCAAGGCGACGGTTCCTTCGGCCATGCCGGGCTGAGGCCAGAGGGGGATGTCGGCTGACTTACCGCCAGCGGCAATCGTGGCGAACGCCGCGTGGTTGTATTGCTGGGTCTTTGGGTGGCGCTCGGTCGAGAAGCCGAGTTTCTTCATCGTTGCGGGGCCGGCGAGGGCCGGGTTGTCCCACGAAATCTTGGTGACCGAGTGCGGGAGTTCCTGCATCCAGCCGTTGTTCGCGGCGCGGCCGTCGTGGACGTGCGGCGAGGCGAGGAAGAGCAGTTCGACGCCGCTGTTCGCCTTGGCGGATTCGCCGAGCGACGCGACGGCGGAGGCGACGGCGGACATGTTCACGGCGGGCGCGACACGCGCACCGGTGACGGGCATCAGGCCGTCGTGCAACGCGCGACGCCAGGTGGTCTCGAAGCCGACCAGTCCGACGCGGGCGCGGAGCGTGTCGCGCACGATGGTGTAGGGATCGGTGTCGTTCTCGCCCGCGATCGTGGCGAGGAACTCCAGTTCACCCTTCGACGCGAAGAGGGGCTGGATCATCGGCTGGACGACGCTGAACGTGCCGTCCCACGCCGTGACATCGGACCATGATTCGAGGTAGTGGCAGCGGGTCAGGTGCATCGACGACGCCATCGCGGTCTCGTCGCCCGCGCCGAGGTGGATTCGGTGCTGGATTTTCGCGTATTTTTCAGCGAAGTTCAGGTCGGCGGGTGCGTCGTAGACCGGGTTGCATCCGAGCGCGACGAGTGTGTTCACTCGCCCGCCGTCGATGTCGGAAGCGAGCGATGTGATCGACGCGGCGCTCGACGCCGCCGCGTCGCCCGTGACGGGCGTGTAGCGAACGGTCTTGCCGATGTTGCCGAGCACGCTGTTGAGCGCCGCGACGAGCGCATGAACGGCGGCGGGCTGAGTCGGCCCGGTCGCCACGACGCTCGCGCCGCGGTTGGCGACGAGATCGTCGGCTATCGCGTCGATCGCTGCTTTGCTGGGCAGATCGGTGCCCGCCGTTGCGTGTGCGACGGCGCCGATCGCCGAACTGAGTCCCGCCGGAGCCGAACCGCCGATGCGTGCGAACACGGCCTGCGCCACCGCGGCCGCCGCCGCCCCGACGCGCGAGGGCTTCACCGCGTAGCGATGGTCCGCCTGCCCGCCCGTCAGTGTCATCATCGGTTCAATGACGTAGAGGCGGCTCATGTCGGAGTCGGCGGCGACACGCCCCGGCGCGGTGCCGCCGTTGTACCGACCGGCCGCGTAGCCGCGTGCTTCCGCGAGTGTGCAGCCCTCGCCGCCCAGGAAATCACGGTCGAACGAGACGATCACCTTGGCGTTCGAGAGGTCGAGCGATTCGTGCATCGGAGCGCCGAACGCCGCGCGGCTGCCGTCGAGCGCGCCCTCATTGTCGACGGCTTCGTAGGCGTGCCACTTGGCGTTGGGCCACTTCTTGAGCATCCGGTCGCGGATCGCGTCGCGTGATGGGCTGGTGGTCTTTTCAACGAGGAACGCGAGCCCTTCGCCCTGGGTCGCGTCGAATGCGCCGAAGTGCTTCCGCGCGAACGCGACGAAGTCTTCCCATTTGGTCGCGGTGAGGGTCTGTCCGCGCTCCGCGGCAAGGGCCGAGTAAATCGCCGGGTCACGATCGGGGTCGTAGAGGTCCAGCACGCTCGACTGCGACGCGAGCGAAGACTTCCCGAGGTTCGCGGGGTGAAGCGGGTTGCCTTCGAGTTTCGTGGGCCGCCCCTCGAAGGTCTCGGCGAGCAATCCTTCGCAGCCGCCGCCGGGGAGGGGCATCGCGGTGGCGTAGTAGAGAGGCATGCCGGGGACGATCTCCTCCGGCTGCTTGTTGTAGGCGATGATGTGATTCTCGGGGCGACGGCAGCCGGGCAGCGTCGACGCGCCGGCGAGCGCCAGGCTCGCCCCCATGATCCGCAGGAAATGTCGGCGTGAGCCGTCGAGCAGTTCGCTGGCGTACGACGGGAACTCGCGCTGCAAAAAGCCCTTGAACTCATCGGTGCCCGCGAGTTGATCGAGGCTGCGCCAATAGATTTTTCCGGATGCAGCGCTCACCTGCCCCGCGGCCAGAATCGTCCCCGCGGGCACGGGCTTGTCGTGCGAAGTCGGGCATTGGTCCAGCATCTTTCGCCGATCGCTCATGTGGCAGTCTCGCTTCTCGTAACTCTGCTTCGCCCTGTCTCTGTCTTCCCAATGCCCAGTGCCTAGTGCCTAGTGCCTAGTGCCCAGTGCCTTCCTAGTAATGACACGCCCCGCAGAACTGCGGCGGCTGCAACTGTTTCGTCTTTGCGATCACCAGGCCGCGCTCCACCTGCTTCGGGTCGGACAACAGCGCTTCGATCGCGGAGAGGTCGGTGATCTTCGGCACGTCATTCGCAACCGTGTCGTCCGCGCTGACAAGGTTTTTCTCAGGATTTCGGTGACAATCGAGGCAGAAACTCATCCCCATGCCGTGGACCTGCCGCACGACCGCCTGCTGGTCGATCCGGCCGTGACACGAAAAACAAGAAACCCCCGCATGAATGTGGACGGAGTGGTTGAAATGCGCGTAGTCCGGAACCTTGTGTATTCGTCGCCATTCGACGGCATTGCCCGACGCGTAGGCCTCGCGGACCTTCATCAGGTTGGGGTTGATCTTGTGCGCGTTCCAGAGATTGGTGTTGAGGTACGCCGTCTCGCCCACGCCGGTGTGACAGTTCATGCAGGTCGCGGTGTCGGGGATGTTCGCGTGCTTCGAGTCTTCGACGTCCGTGTGGCAGTAGCGGCAGTCGATGCCCAGTTTTCCCGCATGGATCTGGTGGCTGTAGTCGATCGGCTGCACCGGCTCGTAGCCGACGCGCCAATAGTCGGGGGTGAAGTAGTACATGTACCCCGCGCTCACGCCGACGACGCCGAGTCCGCCGAATACCGCGGCAAGAGTCGGCAATGCGTTCAGCCACTTCGGGAAAATGTTCGCCACGCCCACGCTCCCAACGGGCCTGCAACGCCTGGCCCTTTTTGCGCTCGGGCCAATTCCCGCGGCGCAAACGCTTACTTACCGTGCATTCTCGCCGTACTGGCCGGCGGGAAAAATTTCGCTTGGACAAGATATTCCAAGACTCGTAATCTGTCAGGGAATGCCATACCTTGTCAAGGCTTGAAACTATCCATTTTTCAACTGAGTCTGAGTCTCAACTGATCGCGAAGGGTTCTTATCGGACCTATCGGACGAGGAGTACACCGACCATGACCCAGCCTAGGCCCTTATCGACCGGAAACCTGCTCGCCGCGACCGTCACAGTTGGAATTGGCAGCAGTGTGGCGATGTGGGTTGCTGGGTTCCTGACCCACCTCCCTGGAACGGGGCTGCCGCCCTCTGGAATCGCGGGTCTCCTATTGCTCATCCAGTTGCTGGGAGGGGTCGCGGCGGGTCGTTTGGCCGGCACGCTGTGCCACAGGCGGCTCGGCCTCGGGGCCGGGATACTGAGCGCGCTCCTCAATCTCCTGATCGTCGGCTCGGTGATTGCTTCCGACTCCGAAACCAACGCGCTCCGCTCGGGTTGGCCGGCGATCGTCTTTGGGACGATAGCGACGGGGGCGGCCCTCGGGTTGGTCGGCGCGTCGATCGGCAAGGCCTTGGCACGCCGGACCACCAAACCACTTGTTCCGGGCGTCTCCGCCACGAGCGTTTGGCTCGCGCGGTTCGCGTTCGTTGCGGCGGTCAGCGCGCTGCCGGTGCTTCTTTCGGGTGGCCTCGTCACCAGCACCGGCGCGGGGCTCGCCGTTCCCGATTGGCCAACGTCGTACGGCGCTCACATGTTCCTGTACCCGCTCTCGAAGATGACGGGGGGGATTTACTACGAGCACTCGCATCGCCTGTTTGGCTCGCTCGTGGGGCTGACAACGCTGACGCTTTTCGTGTTCGTGGTGCTGGCCGAGCCGCGGAAGTGGATCAAGGGGGTTGCGTTTTTCGCCTTCTTGTTTGTGTGCGGACAGGGCGTGCTTGGCTGGGAACGCATCCGGCACGCCACCGTGGTCAGCGCCGAGATGTCGCCGACCTCGCTGGCCGACAACAAATCTTCGCTCGTGCTGGCGATGGTCCACGGAATCACGGCTCAACTCTTCTTCGCCCTCTTGTGCGCGCTCGCGGCCGTCCTCAGCGTCCGATGGATCACGCTCCGCGACGGCGAGCGCCCCGCTGAACGATCGCTTCGCACGTTCGCGATCCTGCTGTTTGGCGCGCTCGTGCTGCAACTCTCGATGGGTTCGGCGGCCCGGCACCTGCACCACCCGCATATTCTCTGGACGCACGTCGGCTTTGCGGTATTCGTCGTGATCTTCGCCGCGATGGCGGGGTTCCGCGCGATCTCACGCTGCAAGAGCATCCCACCTGTCCGCAGGCTGGGCCACGCGGTCGTGCATTCCGTGGGGCTTCAGGCGATCCTCGGGCTGGTCACGCTCATGGCGGTGCTGCCTTATCAGCCCGGCAAGGTTGACTCGCTTTCAGCGGTGATTCTTGCGACGGCGCACCAGGCGATCGGCGCGGTGCTGATCGGATGCGCGGCGATGCTGCTCGTGTGGGCGATGCGGCTTGGCAAGGCGGTGCGGACGCCGACGAGTACGAACTGACACGGATCACAGTTGATTTCCGGGCGGGACCATCCGCCACTTCGCCCAAAGCGGCTCAGTGGCGGCTTCTCGAACGCCCGATTACTGTGCGTTCGTCACCCGCCGCCCAGCGTGGGCTCCACATACCCCGGCGGTTTCTTGTGAACTCCGGGCAGACCCTGGATGATGTCCGGCTTCCCGTCGGCTTCCGCCCGCGCCGCAACGAAATCGAACACCGACTCGACGTACGCCTGCTCGTCCCATTCAGAAGGTAAGAAGAGGGAGCCGGGCTTGTACGCCGTGGCAAACGAAGGGCCGTGCGCCTCGCGGAGCAGCCCGTCGAGGTAGTCGCGGTGGTCTTTGTACACCTTGGACTGCGCGAGCAGGCTCAGGGGCGCGGCGAGCGCCTCGGTTTCGGCGTTCGTCCGCTGGATTGCCTTCCAAACGAACATCCCGCCGACGATCAAGGCGACCAGAACAACGAGCGTGATGATCGAACCCTTGCTCATATGCACCTCCCGCGGACCTCCGTCCGCCACCTCACCCCTGTGACCTGTGACCTGTGACCTGTGACCTATTCGATCTTCCCGCCGCTCATGTCGTAGACCCACGCTTCGATCGCGCGCGGGAAGTCCAGCACTTCGCCCGGCGCGAAGAAGAGTGTGAGTTCGCGTTCGGCGGCTTCGGGGCTGTCCGAGCCGTGGATGAGGTTGAAGGAGTTGGAGACGCCGAAGTCGCCTCGGATGGTGCCGGGGTTGGCCTTTGAGCCGAAGGTCGCGCCCATCATGTTGCGGGCGATGGTGATGGCGGCGTTGCCGCGGAGGGCCATGACGAGGACGGGGCTGCTGGTCATGAACTTCACGAGGCCGGGGTAGAAGCCTTTTTCCTTGTGCGATTCGTAGTGGGTCGCGGCCAGTTGCTGGCTGATCTTCATCAGTTTGCAGCCGACGACTTGCAGGCCTTTTTCCTCGAAGCGGGTGATGATGCGTCCCATGAGGCCGCGTTGCACGGCGTCGGGTTTCAGGATGATGAGGGTGGTTTCCATGCCGACAGGACTCCGGTTTCAGGGTGGGTGCTTTCGGGCACAGAATAGCGGATAGAAGCCGCGCCCGGCCCGCTGAGGAAACCCCGCTGATACACTTCTCGTCAACCGAGCAACACCCGCACGGCCCGCCAGGGAGGGCGACCGAATGCCAGATTCCGCGACTTTGGAACCACCCGAAACACCCGCTCGCACGCCGAAAGCGCCCCGTGTCACCGCCGAGACGATGGCGACGAAGCAGCGCGAGATCTCCGTCTCGGAGTTTTTCGCCAAGAATCGTCACCTGCTCGGCTTTGACAATCCGCGGAAGGCGTTGCTGACCACGGTGAAAGAGGCCGTGGACAACTCGCTGGATGCGTGCGAAGAGGCCAGCATCCTGCCGGACATTTTGATTGAGATACGGTTTGTGCCTGGTAGCCCGGCACTCCGTGCCGGGTCTGAGAAAAACAAAGGCAAAGGCAAAGCAGTAGCACCCGGGACGGAGTCCCGGGCCACCAAAGCCAACCAAGACGAGCGCTTCCGCGTCATCATCCAGGACAACGGGCCGGGCATCGTCCGCAAGCAGATCGAGAACATCTTCGGCAAACTTCTCTACGGCTCGAAGTTTCACCGACTGAAGATGTCGCGCGGGCAGCAGGGCATCGGCATCTCCGCCGCCGGGATGTACGGCCTCATCACCACGGGCAAGCCCGTCCTCATCATCTCGAAGACGCACGCGAAAAAGCCCGCGCACGAGGTCGTCCTGAAAATGGACACGTCGAAGAACCGGGCCGACGTGGTCAGCGAGACCGAGCATCCCGAGGACGATGCCTTATTCAGCCCACCCGGGACGGAGTCCCGGGCCACCACAAACACCGGCACGCGCGTCGAGATCGAACTCTCCGGTAAATATTTCACCGGCGCACGATCGGTCGATGAGTACGTCGAACTCACCGCCATCGCCAACCCGCACGCCCGGTTCACTTACATCACGCCGCCGACTTCGCAGTTTCCAGAAGGCCGCCGACAGGTCTTCGAGCGCTCGGTCGATGAACTCCCGCACCAGCCGGAGGAGATCAAGCCGCACCCCCACGGCATCGAACTCGGCACGCTCATCGGGATGCTCGAACGCACGGAGCACGGCACGCTGAGAGATTTTTTCACCGAAGAGTTCTGCCGGATCGGGCCGGGCGTTGCGAAGTCCATCTGCGAGTCCGTCGGCCTGTCCACTCGCTACAGCACCAAGAAGGTCTCGCACGGCGAGGCCGAGAAACTGTACAAGGCGCTGCAAGAAGCGAAGGTGATGGCCCCGCCGACGAACTGCCTCTCACCCATCGGCGTCAAGACCATGCTCAAGGGGCTTGAGCGCGGCCTGAAGCCGGACTTCATCGCGGTGTCGTCGCGCCCGCCGGCCGTGTATCGGGGTCGGCCGTTTGTCATCGAAGCGGGCATCGCCTTCGGCGGCGATCTCCCCGGCGACGAACCCGCGCAGGTCTTCCGCTTCGCCAACCGTGTGCCGTTGCTGTATCAGCAGAGCGCGTGTTCTTCTTTCAAGGCGGTCTCGGAAACAAACTGGAAAAACTACTCACTTCAACAGCCGAAAGGCTCGCTCCCCGTCGGCCCCATGGTCGTGATGATCCACATGGCGAGCGTGTGGGTTCCCTTCACCAGCGAATCCAAGGAGGCCGTCGCCGACTACGACGAGATCCGCGAGGAGATGGAACTGGCGCTCAAAGAGTGCGGCCGGAAACTCAAGACGTACCTGAATCGCCGCCAGAAGATGAAGGCCGCGGGCGAACGCCGCAGCATCTTCCTGCGTTACATCGGCGAGATCGCCAAGGCGGTCAGCGCGATCAACGGCGAGGACGCGAAAGCGCTCTACGACGCGCTGATGAAGACCGCCGAGCGCAAGACGCAGGAGATGGACCTGACGCTCGACGAAGAGGGCAAAGTCGTCGAAGCCAGCGAAAAACTCGAAGGCGACGAATCGGTGTATGTGAAGCCGCTGGATGAGCAGGATTTGATCGCGATCGCGGAGGCGAAAGACGCTCAACGAACCCCGACCGTAAGGGAGCGGGCCTCTTCTCAGGCTGAAAGCCTGAAAGTCAGTAGCCGGGGGCAGAGGTCGCCGCGGCGACCGCCGCCCCCGGAAAAGCGGAAGAAGAAATCCTCGCACCCTGAAGGGGTGCAAGTGAAGAAGGATCAGCGGACTCCCAAGCCCTCAAGCCCAAAGCCCCCATCCCTCTTCGAAGATCTCCCCCCACCGCCAAAGCCCGCGCCGGGCAAACACGTCCTCCTCGTCCGCAAGAAGGTGCCAAAGAAGCGACCGGGGTAAAATACGTCGTCGGACCAAACTTATCGAGAATCCTTGAATCCCGCTTACCCGCGTGGATGGATTGGATCGTCTCTTCGGGGGTTGCAGGAGCAAAGGCCCTTCAATGGGAATTGGGAATGGCCTGAGCGTTGAATCCAAGAGAGCATCCAACTGTAGAATAGTGGTGCAGAACGGTTTGTACTGGATCACTTCCGACCGCAGAAAGAAGGCGCTGCATGACCATCGCTACGGGCAGTTGGCTGGACACAATCGATTTCTCCTTGGTTTATCCCAGCGATCCACTCGTTCCGGTAGCAATCTACAAGCGCAGCCCGCTTTGGTCGGCGCAAACCAAAGATGCGATGGACATTGATTTGTTCTTTGGGGAGGAGCGGTGCGCCACCTCCGGCATGAATGGCCACCACATCCTTGGGGCGCTTGAATCGACCGAGAAGACCCTTCTCAACTCCGGGCCGGAAGCCGCTCAAAGGCTGTGGCGCGAAATCCTTGGACCGCCCGCGAAGGATGACCAAGACAACGCGCCAATTACTCTTCGCGCGTATGTGTATGGAGGCTACAACTCCTATGGCTCGCCTGGCCACTCACAAGGGCATTGGTCGGTACGAGCCCAAATACCCACAATGCTCGGCATCTCGCCGCTGAGCGCTGCGCTTTATCTGTCCGCCATCGGGCGAACCGATCGACCGGTTCCACTGAGTTTCGCTCGCGCCCTTCTCGATCCACGCTTTGCTTTCCCAATGCAGTTGTCAGACCTATCCAATCTTACGGCACCGAAACTGGTTTTTCTCGCTGGCCTGCATGTGGACGACCAGCATCGACTTGTTTTTGGCGGGCACGGCGAGCGGCCCAGCCAATTCGGATCCCGTCCTCCATCGGCCAGTGTCGAAGGTGAAGTAATCCTCTCTGAAGGCTGGAGGCGCTGCGATACGCCATTGTTTTCTGGTTATCCCGTGAGTGAACTGGATACCAAGATTGAGGCGTGTCGTGGCTGGGCAATGGACCACGATGGATCACGGCTTGTCCGCTTGGACACATGCACACCCAGGGAAGTGCCGAATTGCTCAATCCCGATCGCAGAGATTTCCGACGTGCTGCCGGATGTAGCGTCCTTGGCAAATGATGTGCGCGCAAGGCCCAGCGAGATGTTGGACCCAACCGTACGAAACGCTCATTGGGCGGCGTCAAGACCGAACGTGAGCGGCGTTGCTCGGCGAATCATCGAGGCAGTGCTCCTTGAGTTCAAGCCGTGGCCAAGCCCATTCCGCATGCGGAAAGAGTCGGAGCGACTCCTCCGGCCAAGAGAAAGCGAAGAAATGGTCGTCGCGCTCTTCGACAGGTTGCTCGACGCGCCATTCAACACGCAGCCCACGGACTTGACGGCGTACTTTCTCTCGTTGATCACAAAGCGGCGTGCGGAGTTTGCGGCATGGCCCGAGGAACTCGCTGACGTTTGGGGATTCAAGATCAAGACCGGTGACCATAACTGGATTAATGGCCGCATTTGGCATGAGCCAGGCCAAATCGATAACTCCTCAGCCCCAATCGCCTGCTCTGCGTCCGCAGAAATAATTCAGCCTCACCATTTTCGAAACCGATACCGACACCGCGTACTCATCACAACAGGAAGCCTGCGGTGCTTTATCGAGCGCGACGACACTTGAATAATGGTGGCCAGTGCGGGCTGTACCCTCGCGAGAAACCTGGCAACGGAGTGCCCATGGCCCAGCGATCACCGCCAGAATCTAAGACGCCAAGCCCCGTCTCCCAGCGCGACGCGCCTCCCTCCGGCTTTCTCTCCCAGCCGCTTCGGATGGGAGAGTCCCGGCGCGCCGGGAGAGGTGAGGGCTCTGCTTCTACCCCTTCTACAACTCTCGAACCGGCAGAAGCGCACGACGACACGCCCGCCGATCTTCAAGTGATCCCTGATGTGCCTTGGCAAGCGGCACGAACGCGCACGGGGATATGCGAGAATTGAAGAAGAGAGAGCCCTCACCTCAGTCCTCTCCCGTGCAGGAACACGGGAGAGGAAGCAGGAAAACCAATGGCAAAGAAACCAACCGAATCCAAAACCTCCCGCTCCGTCACCCAGCGTGACGCGCACACCATGCAGCAACTCGTCGGCATGGCCGATGGCGTGGCCAAGACCTCGCTCGCCTCCCGCGACCCGTGGGTCGATGTGCCGGCGCGGACCCTCGCCAACACCACCTTCAACAAGAAGCGGCGCACGCTGCAGATGGGCGACGCGGCGCAGAAGCGCAATCTCTTCAACGTCGGCCAGGCCAAGAAGTTCATGCAGACGATGCTGCTCGGCAGCGGCGTGAAATCGCTTCTCGACGCGGGCAAGACGCTCAGCCTCCGCGGCATGTACTACAAGGGCCTGCACACCATCCCCGGCACCAAGGAAAAAACCTTTACCGATCAGGACGAGTCCGACACCATCCTCGAAGACCTCGAAGTCTCGCTCGGCTCGCTCCGCGAGGAACTGCATCTTTTCGCCAAGAAAGCGGGCACGATGGTCGGCAACATCACCATCATCGACAGCGGCGACGAGATCGACTGCCGCCGCATGGGCTCGGGGGGCTACGCGATCCCCAGCATCTGCGAGCCGGACGTCATCCAGTTCAGGTTGCCCTTCTCGCGGAGCGCGAGTCCGGTCAAGCGGTCTTGAACGCTCGACATCATCAGACAGAACGACACATACCAGAACTGCTTCACGCGGGCGTCGCTCTCCCTCCAGTAGGTGTGGGAAGCAGGTGCCGGAGGAATCGGAATCGGGTTGCCTTCTTCGTGGCTCAATGCATTCATCTCCGAGGTGGGCCAAGTAGGATCATCTCATATCAACTCTCGTTGGAAAAACCTCCCCCGCACCTCCGGGGCGAAGAGATGATTCCATCGTTCTTTCCACGGGTTCCGGTCGCCGGCGCGACCTGCACCGCTGGCTACTGCAGACCAGCCCTCCGGGGTGAAATCAACCACTCACGCGCTCCGGGGTGAAGTCACCCGATCACGCCATCCCCCCGTCTTTCTTTCCTTCTCCGCGCTCTCCGCGTCTCCGCGGTGAATGCCTCTTTTTTCCCCGGCACAAAACTCACGTCGCGTCCGGCTGCCCCCCGACCTCACGACCCACCGCACGCTTCACCTCGTCCACCATCTTCTCGATCGTGAACGGCTTGAACAGCACGCACTGCAACCCCTCCTGGCTCGCGCGCACGATCGAATGGTGCGGGTCGTAGCCGAACCCGGTCATCAGGATCACGGGGATATCCCGGCTCGCTTCCTTCGCCGCGGCGAAGACCTCGTACCCCGTCGCGTCCCCGATGTTGATGTCGCTGAAGATCAGATCGAAGCCCTGGTCCGGGTCCTGCGCCACTTGCCACTGCTTCAACAGTTTCATCGCCGAAGCCCCGTCGTGGCACACCGTCACCGCGCAGCCGCGACGAGTCAAAACGTCGCGCACGGTGCCCGACATCTCCGCTTCGTTGTCCACGACCAGGATGCGCTTGCCGTCCAGAACCGGATCGATATCCCGCGGCCCGTCGGAGTCGTCGGACCCCAGCAACGTCTGCGGCCCGCGCGACACGCTCTTGATCCGCATCCGGATCCGCTCCACATCCTTCACGATCCGCTCGACGTGCCGCGCAACCTCGGGGTCCATCCGAGTGTCCTTCAACGCCTCCGCCTCGACCACCAGATCATTCAGCGGCTCGCTCAGTTCCCCCTGCACCGTCCCCGTCGTCTTCTGGCTCGTCGTGTACCGCTCGATAATCAGCAGGTTCAGGATGTGCAGCGCCATCGCGATGTACCGACCGAAAATCTCCGCGAACTGCCGGTCGTGCTGCGTGAACGCGCTCGTTCGGTTGCTCTCGACATTGAAAATCCCGGCCACCCGATCGAACAGCCGCAGCGGCACCGTCAGCGACGACCCCGCCTGGTCCATCCCGAAAACGTACCGCGGGTCTTTCGACGTGTCGTTGCAAAGGTAAGGCTCGCCCATCGCCGCGACGTACCCGCTGATGCCGTTCTTCTCGCGATCCGCGTACAACTTGATCGCCAGCGCCTTCTCCGACAGCCCCGTCGCCATCACGAGTTCGAGCTCGTTCGTCTTGTCGTTCAGCACGCGGATCGCAAAGTGATCGAAATGCAGAAGTTCGTGCGCGTACCGCACCACCTTGTTCTCGAGCAACTTCAGCCGCTCCGCGACGTGCAGCGTCCGCACCGCGTCCGCTTCCAGCCGGACCAGTTCGCTCCCCGCCTTATCGATGGTCAGAACCTTCCGCCGCATCCGCTCCTGGTTCGTCGTGTCGCGCACCAGCGCCACCACCCGCCCGGCCGTCCCCGTCAAAGGCGAGATCACCACCTCGAACGATCGGTCGCGCTTCGTCAGATGAACGCGGTAGATCCGCTGCCGCACTTTGCCGAGCGGCACGTCCGCCGCGAACGCCGACGACGCCCGTTTGCACAACTCGGCGACCCGCTTGTGGATCGCCGAGGAATACTCGCGGTACATCTGGTTGGCAAGCACGACCCCGCCCGACGAATCACAAACGCAAAGCCCCTGCGCCAGCGCCTCGACTACGAGGCCGGCGTCGTGCTCGACACCACAGGCATCGAACCGTTGCCCTTCCACCGAATCGCCTTTGGTCATATGGCCCGTCATGATTCAGGTGCCCGACGCTCCGGCCGGCACGTTCTCTCGTCTCTCTCCATCCATATCCTAGAACCCAACAATACCCCGATCCAGCCGGCGTCCCCGCAACGGTGGCACGGGCTTTCCAGCCCGTGTCGGCCCGTCCCACGGTCGCCGCGGCGACCGTGACGCGGGGGACACGGGCTAGGTCGCCACGGCGACTCTGCGAAAAGCCCGTGCCACATTTCAATCTGAGACACTACCCAATCCCTTGCGGCAGCGCCCGTTTCCGATACGTCCCATAGGATGCATCGGCTGCAAGGATTCTTCTCCTTTGACTTCAATGATCTCCCTCCGACAAGTCCACAAGCGATTCGGCCGGGTCGAAGCCGTCCGGGGCGTCTCCTTGGACATCCAGCAAGGCCAGATCGTCGGGATTCTCGGTCCTAACGGCGCAGGCAAAACCACGACCGTCCGCATGATCGCCGCCGCCATCCCCCCCACCAGTGGCAGCGTCGAGGTCGCCGGCATGGACGCCGTGGGCCGGTCCCTCGAAGTTCGGCGGAAAATGGGCTACATGCCCGAGTCGGCCCCGCTCTACCGCGAGATGCGCGTCCGCGACCTCCTCCGCTACCGCGCCGGCCTCTTCGGCCTCACCGGCAAACGCCGCGCCGAAGCGGTCAGTCGCGCCGCCGCGCAATGCCAACTCGACGCCGTCATGCACCGTCGCTGCGGCGAACTCAGCAAGGGCTTCCGACAACGCACCGGCCTCGCCTCCGTCCTGCTCCACGATCCGGAAGTGCTAATTCTCGATGAACCGACCAGCGGCCTCGACCCGGCACAGATCGCCGAGACCCGCTCGCTCATCAAGGGACTCGCGGGCAGGCGCACCATGCTCATCGTCTCGCACATCCTCCCCGAAGTCGAAAAATCCTGCGACCGCATCGTCCTCTTCGCCAGCGGCCTGATCCAGGCCGACGGAGCGCCGGACGATCTCATCCGCCAACTCCCAGGCAGCGAGCAATACACCATCGAATCCCGAGGCGATCGCCCCGCCGACGATCTCTTCCGCGCTCTGCCGCGCGTTGAATCCGTCGAGAGCGCCGCGCTCGCCGACGGCTGGCAGCGCTGCACCATCACCTTCTCCCGCAGCACCCCAGACCAACGCGAACACATCGCCCGCGCCGCCGCCGAAGCAAATCTCCTCGTCCGCGAACTGCACGCACGAGTGACGACGCTCGAAGACGTTTACTTGCGTCTTGTGTCCTCTGCCCTAATCCCTCCTCCCCCGGTCGCCGCGGCGACAGGTGCCGAGTCTTCGAGGTCGAAGATCCGCCGCGGCGGGCCGGAGGGGGCCGGCATGGGAGGTGCGCCGCGATGACCATCCTCCGCATCGCCACCCGCGAAACCGCCTCCTACTTCCGCTCCTCCATCGGCTGGGTTGCCATTTCCCTCTACCTCCTCCTCAGCGGCTTCTGGATCGCCTTCGCCGCGCTCCGCCCCGGCGAACCCGCCACCCTCCGCGCCTTCTTCGGCGTATCCCAGTGGATCCTCCTCATCGTCGCACCCGCCATCTCGATGCGCCTCATCGCCGACGAAAAACGCACCGGCACCTTCGAGGCCCTTATCACCGCACCCATCTCCGACTGGCAGATCGTCGTCGGCAAGTACCTCGGCGCCCTCGCATTCTTCGCCGCCATGCTCCTCCCCACGCTCGCCTACGTCGGCCTCCTCGAAACCATCTCCGACCCCGACTACGGCCCCATCCTCTCGGGATACCTCGGCCTCCTCCTCGTCGGCTCCCTCTACCTCGCCGTCGGACTCTTCACCTCCGCCGTCACCGAAAACCAGATCGTCTCGCTCCTCTCCACCGTCTTCTTCTTCATCCTCCTCGAACTGCTTTCCACAACCGGCGGCCAATGGCTCGGCCCGCCCTTCGACGAAGCCCTCTTCTCACTCTCCATCTTCCTCCGTATCGCCGACCTCGCAAAGGGAGTCATCGACACCGCACACATCGCCGCATTCCTCGCCGCCTCCGCATGGTTCGTCGTCCTCACCGTCGTCGTCGTCGAATCCAGGAGGTGGCGATGACAACCCCCTCTCCCCGCCCCCGTTTCCTCCTCTCCTCCATCATCCTCCTCGCCTGCGCCACCATCTCCTGCCTCCTCATCGCCGTCCTCGGCTCGCGCATCCACCAACGCATCGACCTCACCTCCACGCGCCAGTTCACCCTCTCCGAACGCACCCGACTCGTCCTCAACTCCGTCACCGAACCCACCACCATCATCGTCAGCGCCGACCTGAAAACGCTCGACCGCGACACGCGCCTCCGCATGAACGACCTCCTCGACGAGTTCGGCCGCGCGTCGAAGAACATCCAATCCACCTGGATCGACACCGGCTCCGCCACCGCGCAGAGCGATTTCAACGCCCTCATCGCCTCCCTCGCGCAACCACACGCGGACGAACTCGCCGAACAAAAATCCGCGCTCGCCGACGCCGCCGACGACGCCGCCTCCATCGCCGATTCCCTGCGGTCAATCTCCGATTCGCTCAAATCCATCGCGGAAACCAGCGATTCCCTCGCCCCCGCCGCCCGAACCAACATGCGCGACCAGGCCGGCCTCGTCCGCACCATCGCCACCTCGCTCGACCCGCTCAGCGACGCCCTTCGCGCCGCCGCCGACCACTCGATCAGCCAAGTCTCCCTCCCGGCCGTTGACACCGCCCGCGACACCGCCGCCGAACCCCTCGCCAAAGCGTCGCGTGTCGCCGCCGCCGTCGCCGACTACGCCGCCACGCTCGCGCGGACTCAATCCGCCGCCCAGCCGCTCGCCGAACTTGCCGCCGCCGCGCGCGACCGCGCCGCCCGCGCTGCCGACGCCCTCGCCCGCGCCCGTCCCACCGACCCGCTCATCATCGCCCGCGTCCTCCAGCAAACCAGCGCCGTCCTGGTCACGTCGACAAAAGGAACAATCGCCCTCAACTTCGATACCCTCTTCCCCGCTTCCGCGATCGTCGATCCCACCACCGCCGACCCGCGCGACACCCTCTTCATCGGCGAGCAGATGATCTCCACCGCGCTCGGCGCGCTCACCCAGCCCGCCGCCCCGATCGCCGTCTTCGTCCACGCGCAAACCGTCAACCTCCTCGACGACCGCGGCGAACCAACGCCCCCCGCCCTCGGCGCGTTCCGCAAACTCTTCGACCGCCTCCGCCTCACACGCACAACCCCCGCCGAATGGGCCGTCGCATCGCAACCGTTGCCGCCAAACCTTTCCGCCCTCGATCCTGAAAGCAAGCGACCCGTCGTCTGGATCATCCTCGGCGCGCCGCCGCGCACCAACGACGGCCTCGCCGACCGAAACTCCCGCGTCACCAAACTCGCCAACGCCATCAACTCCCTCATCGACGCCGGCGAACACCTGCTTGTCTGCATCGAACCCTCCGACCTCCCCTCCATCGGCGAGCCCGACCCCGTCGCGAGCGCGCTCGAAAACTTTGGTCTCAAAATCGACTCCGCCCGCCCCTTCCTCCGACGCGAAGCAAGCCCGCAAGGCCCGATGACCCGGACCCATCACACGCTCTCCACCGCAAACGAAGCCCACCCCATCGGCCACGCCATCACCGGCCTGCGCATCGTCCTTCCATGGACTTCTTCGGTGGGGCAGGCTTCGGCCGGTGGGGCAGGCTTCCAGCCTGCCCGACTCATCAGCGCTGGCGCAACCTTCACCCCACTCCTCACCCTCCCCCACGACACCAACACCTGGGGCGAATCCCAGTGGTTCCTCCTCCGCGACCTCGTCGGCCGCGGCCTCGCGCGCCCACTCGCTCCCCTCCTCCTCGCCGAATCACCAACCATCGACGCGCAACGCGACGCGACCCCGACCGCCGACATCACCATCGCCGCCGCCGCCGAACGAGCGCGAACAGCCAACGTCCCCTCGCCCCGCGCCGCGCAATCCTCATCACCCCAGCGCCTCGTCGTCGTGGCCTCACCCGAATGGCTCCACGACGCCTACACCCAGGCCTCGGAAGAAGTCGCCGGCCGCCGCGTCCTCCTCTTCCCCGGAAACCTCGAACTCTTCGACGCCTCCCTCGCCTGGCTCGCCGCACGCGACGACCACATCGCCCCAGGCCCGCAATCTCGTGACATCCCGCGCATCCAGCCGATCCCAGAGGGAACGCTCCGCGCGCTGCGCATCCTCCTCATCGTGGGACTGCCGGCGCTGCCGCTGATCTTCGCGGCGCTCCTGCGGCTGGTGCGCGGGTAGCTCATGCCTGATACCAATCCCACCTGAATCCCGCGCGTTTGAGAAGCCGAGTCTGAGGGAGTCCGCGAGCGAAGGCTCGGATCGGACGCGCGAGAATCAAATGTGGTTGGTATGATACGGACCCCACATAGTTCTCGGGTGCCGCTCAACGCCGTGAACTGAATCGTCTGTTTTGATTCGATCCGCGTGCCCCTTCAGGGCACAAGAGGCTGCAAGTACAGCCTTTTCCAGACCAGCGGTCGCCGCGGCGACCGCTCGACCCCCGGCTACTGGCTGCCAGCTCGCACGCGGCGAGTCGAGGCGACCCTCCGGGCCTGAAACACGGGCATTTCAGCAACACGTTGTGTCTCCGGCGCTTCATCCCCGCCTTCATCTGTGTCGTCTGTGGCCATGCCTTCCCTCATCGGCCGTACTTGACCTCGTAGTCCCTGGAGAACACCGTTTCGCCCGTGCTGGAGCGCATGAGTTCGAACTTCAGGTAGTAGAGCCGCGTATCGGGGCGGTCGACGCTGTACATGTTGCCGTTGAGGAAGAGGAAGAAGTCCTCGTTGACCGCGGGCTGGGGGAGGTCGGAGGTAGCGCCGATCTTCTGGTCGCCGGTCTGTCCGAGTTCGCGCTGGCGGAGGCTCTCGCGGCGCGAGCGGTTCTCGACGAAGCGTGCGTTGTCGCGGACGATCCGGCTGTCCATCAGTTTGCTCTTCACGCGGTCGCGGACGAACTCGAAGTCGGTGGTGGACATCTTCGAGGTTTTGTTCGAGAGGTCGCCGAAGACGACGGTGACGCGCTGGCCGGTGAAGTCCTGCGTCACCATCTGGTCAACGTCCTGCGCGAGGGCGAGCGCGACATCGTCGCTCGCGGCGACGAGGTCGGAGGTGCGCATGAGGCCCGAGTTGGCTTCGCCGGGGGTCGTGCCGCCGACGGAGACGCGGCCGCCGTCGTCGCCGCGCGGGGGTTGCTGGCAGGCGGCGAGGGTGAGGAGGGAGGAGAGGAGAAGTGTGAGCAAGCGTGGGGCGCGCATGAGGCGATGGCTCCGTGTGGTGCGTCGGCGTGAGGATACCTGCTTGAAGTCTGGAAGCCGAAGGTGGTGGACGAGCGGAAACGGGTCACAAACCCGTGCCACGAGAGGGGGCGGGACAGGCAGAATGCGACGGCTGAAGTCGGCGTGCGGTGTCCCTCCGCCGCCCAGGGGGAGGGGGCGAAAAAAAGAACGCGGGCGGTCGCCGTGGCGACCGCCCGCGGACCTGAAGGGGTGCGTGTGAAGAACACGAATCTCAGTCGCGATCTCTGAAAAATCCCAATACAGAGGCTTGCGGTATGGTGACACCTCCTGATTTCGCGTCAAGAATGAAGGCGACGGGCAGGCTGGTCTCCGCGGCGACTCTTCGAGAAGCCTGCCCCACCGATTAGTCAGAGACCTCAATCGTGGTGATCGCCGCCGTCGTGATGCCCGCGATCGTGTCCGCGATGGTGGCCGTGCCCGTAGTCGTGATGGCCGCCGTCGTGGTGGCGGTTCGATCGGTGGTGGCCGTCTCCAAAACTGAAGGAGAGCGAGAGGCCCGAGTCGTAGCGCGAGTAATGGTCGGAGTAGACGGGCCGGTGGTAGTAGCGTGGCCGCGGCGGCGGGTACACATACACCGGCTGAGGCGGAGAGTAGTACACAACCTGAGGCGGGCACGACGGCTGGACATAGACCACCGGCGGCGGGCACGGCAGCGGCGGCGGGTCGTAGCGCCGTCGCCCGTAGTACGCATCGACCGGCTCGGCCTGGTGCGTCACCACCACCGTGGTGCTTTGCTGAGGCGGAGGCTCACGCAGCCGCGCGAGCCTCTCCTGCTCCGCGATCTGGTACCGCTCCGGTGCCTGCGTCTGAACGACGACGGGCGGCGGCGGCTCCGGCCTGCGTTGTGCGAATGTGTCCGTGGCGAAGCCCAGCGTCAAAGGCAGGCTCGCCAACCCGATGAGACGGCGCGGGAACATGAGGTTCCTACCCCGATTTACCTCCGCGGGCCTGTACGGAGGATGTGTGCGTTTTTGTGGCCCGATTTGCTTGACGCAGGATTATACGGGGGACGGGGGCGGGCGTTGCAGGGGGGACTTCGTCCGCGAAGAACCGGGCTATTAAGGCCAGAACGACCCTTCACCCGCCGGTTTGCGGGTTGGTCGCCGGCGGTTCGTCGTCCGAGGTGTCGAGCGCGATGACCGGCGGCATGGCGGAGTTGATCGCGGCGGCGATCTCGGATGGGCTTTCGCTGAAGTAGACGGCTTCGCTGGTGCCGTGGAACGAGAACCAGATTTCGGTGCCCTTGCCGCCTCCGAGCATTCCTTTGCGGGTGCGGACGAGTTTGACGTGGATCGGGTTGATCCACGTCTCGCGGCCTTCGGCGTCGGTGAGGGGGATGAGCATGGGGAGGGAGTGGGGAGTGGAAAGGGAATCAGCCGGCCTTGCGACGACCGTTCTTCGCGCCGATCGGATGGACTGTTTCGACAAGGTTGGCGTTGTAAAACGCCGGCACGCCGTCGTCATCGGTCCACACGAAATAGTACGAGCGTCCCGGAGGAACGTAGATGAACTCAGGGTGCCGAACTCTCAGTCGGCTTCCGCCCACCATCACGATCTCAAAGGGGGAAAACGGCGTGATTTTGACGGCCTTTTCGATGGCTTCTTTCATGGGTCGATTCTCCGAGGTGTCATCCGGCCTTGCGGCGGCGGGGCTTCCTTACCGCATTCCCGATGGCTCGCAACACTTCGTTCACGGTGCGGGAATCAGGGAACATCTTCGCGACGTCATCATCCAGCAGGATCAGGCTCTCCGCCATTCCAGCGAATCGGGCGTAGTGTTTGCCCCGCACTCCGCCCGAGAAGTCATACTCCTTGCGAGTGCCGTCGGCGTAGCGCTCAATCTTGCCGCGCGTACTGGACTTCCTCGCGGCGGGTCGGGCGGCGGACGCAGATGATGCGGATCGTTTTGGGTTTATCGGCATAGATCACCGTGATGAGTCTGCCTCGGACGAAGTCAGCCAGCTTTACGGCGACCATGCTGCGCGCGGAGCGGATGGACCGTTTCGACCAGGTTGGCATTGTAGAACGCGGGCACACCGTCGTCATCGGTCCACACGAAATAGTACGAGCGTCCCGGAGGAACGTAGATGAACTCGGGGTGCCGCACCTTGAGTCGGCTTCCACCCACCATGACAATCTCAAAGGGCGAGAACGGCGTGTTCCTGACAGCCTTTTCGATAGACTCTTTCATGGGATGACGCCTCCGGCTGGAATGATAGCCCGGAGGTCTTTTCCGGCGTCACACATGGACCACGTCGACCACAACGTCCCGGATGCGTTTCAGAATGGACTTCCGCTGTTCATCCGTCAGGTCTGCGGCCGTCGAGGGAGGAAGGCCTGACATCGTGACTGCAAGCGCGATCGTGAGATGCGAGAGTTCATCCGCGTCCGAACTGTCGCGGAGGAAGGGGAAGAGGTCTTGGCCGTCCTTGGTGATGTTGAGATACTTCCAGCCTGCTCCCGATCGCCCAATGAGCCACTCGATGGCGGGTTGACCACTGAATCGAAGACGGACATTTTGCTCGCGGCGGCCGACGACGCAATACGTTGGGCTCGGGATCGAGATGTCGTCATCGCGGTGGTGAGTCACTGTTCTTGTCCTTGTACGGTGCTTCGCAGTAGCACGGATCTCGTTGGGATCAGGCTTCTCGCCCTTTGCTTTTGTCTTGAGATCAGCGAGATAGTTTCCAACGGCCTCTGCAAACTGGGGGGCATTCATCCCGCCAGCAAGATCCAAAAAATGCTTTTGATCCTTTTCTTCAAGGCGTGAGAGATGATAAGCATTTGCCGCAGTAACGCCCGCTTCCTCGACGTACTTCTTTGCCTCGGCACTGAGCCCAGCAAGTTTCAACATATTGCTCACCCAAGCCGGAGAGATAGCCACAATAGCGCTGAGTTCTTCAATGGTGCAAGTGAAGCCTGAGGTCGTCATGAACCTCTGGAGGTGCTCAGAATACTGAATGGGGCGAGTCTGGATAGTGTGGGCGTTCGTGATGAGTTGGAGTTTGAGAATCTCCAATTTATTGCAGCTCTGGAGTGACCTGCCTCGGAGGACGATGGCGGGAATGAGTACCTCGTCAACGGAGATTTGAGCCCGTCCTTGGGCTTCGAGCGCCTCGTTGCGGAGGTCAAGTGCTTCCATTGCACCAGAGTGACGGCGGAATCCGTTGATAATAATGAACTTGTCAACCTCACCGCCTTCGGCATCTGTCTGGCGAACAAGGATGGATTTTTTGACTCCATCGTTCATGATAGATTTAACGAACTCAGGCCAGCCGTTGTGTTGCTTATGCACGCTCGCTCGGATACCCTGATTATCCGGTATGAGTTTACTGAGTGGAATCATCCTTACGTCGTCTTGATTCGTTGGATTGTACAGTCTTTCCTTCGGTATCTCGAATGTTGTCTCTACTGGCTCTGCTTGTGACATTTGATCCTCCTTTGGTTGGAGTGGTAAAACCAAGGCAATTCTTCAGCGGTATTCAAAACTCGTCATTTGCCCAGCAAACGGTGACGTGCCGATTTGATGAATGGGTGTTTCCAGTGCCCCAAGCCGCTCGCGCCGCCCATTCCACTCCTACACCGAACTGCGGTTTGTAAACGGCTGAAGAGTTATTCCTAGGCATTCAGCCTCTCCTGCTCCGGCACCTGCCCGAGGCTGTTGGTCCTACGAGTGGCGCGTTGGCGGAGGAGTTCTTCGTTGCCGTCGAGGCTTGCAAAGGTGGAGTCGAAGATGTCCTCGAACACCGGCGCTTCGATCCCCTGGGCGCGCTCGACCACGCCGTCGACGATCTCCTTGGCGCGGGCCTCGATCTCGGCCTGCTTCTTGTCGTTCCAGAGTTTCCTGGATTCGAGGTACTTGCGGGTGCGGATGAGCGGGTCTTTCTTACGCCAGGCTTCCACTTCTTTTTCGTCGCGGTAGCGGCGGGCGTCGTCGGCGGTCGTGTGGTCGCCGAGGCGGTAGGTCACGGCTTCGATGAAGGTGGGCTCGCCTTTCTTGATGGCGCGGTCGACGGCTTCTTTCATGATCTTGTAGGAGGCGAAGATGTCGTTGCCGTCGATCTGGACGCAGTGCATGCCGTAGGCGAGGCCCTTCTGCACGATGGTCTCGGAGCCGGTCTGCATCGAGCGCGGCACGGAAATCGCCCAGAAGTTGTTCTGGCAGAAGAAGACGGCGGGGACTTTCCAGGCGCTGGCGAAGTTCATCGCTTCGTGGACATCGCCCTCGCTGGTCGCGCCGTCGCCGAAGAATGAGACGGCGACGCCCTTCTCGCCGCGGTACTTCTTGGCGTAGGCGATGCCGACGGCGTGGAGCGGGTGGGTGCCGATGGGGATGGCGATGGGGAGGATGTTGACGCCTTCGGGGATCTGGTTGCCGCGCTCGTCGCCCATCCAGTGCTGGAGGATCTTCTCCATCGGCAGGCCATTCAAGAACAGCGCGATGTTCTCGCGGTAACACGGGACGATCCAGTTTTTGTCGCCGAAGCGAGAGAGGGCGAGGCCCGCGCCGGCGGGGCCGGCCTCCTGCCCCTTGTTCTGCGGGTAGGTGCCCATGCGGCCCGAGCGCTGGAGTTTAAAGGCGATCTCGTCGAGCCAGCGGCAGATCGACATCTGCTCATAGAGGAACACCACGTCCTGATCGGACAGCGTGTCCTTGGCGAGTTTCTCGTCGAGTCTGCCTTGCTCGTCGAGGATCTGGATATGTTCGATTTTGGCTTCGTAGATGGTTTTTTTGGGCATTTCGGTTCTCGGATTTATTCACGCAGAGGCGCGGGGGACGCGGAGAAGACCAAGCCATTGAACACGGAGGAAGACAGAGGAAAACGGAGTAGGGACAAAGACAAGAAAGCCTGGGATGGTATTTGAGGATTGGTTTGGACAGATCCCAATCTGATTCTTCCTCTGTCTTCCTTTGTTTCCCTCTGTGTTCCGTCCGCTCCGTGTCTCCGTGGTGAGTTTTATGACTTCGCGTGGGCGTGCTTGTCACCGGGGAACTGTTTGATGCCGTCCTGGGTCATCTTTCGGCCCGAGCCTCGGGCGCCCGGCGCCTGGGAATGTTCGGGGATGGAGAAGAGGCTGTTGGGCATGGTGTCGTTGTGGGCGATGGCGGCGTCGGCGGCGGCGCGCATGCTCTCGTCCGCGTTGAGTCTCAGCGAGCGCCAGCATTCTTTCGTCCAGAGTTCGGCGAGGTCGAGGTAATGCAACGCGGCGGCGCGGTCGCGATCGAACTCGATCCCCTCCTCGCCCTCGCGGATCTGCTTGTCGAGCTTGCTGAGGGTGCAGATCATGCCGTGGATGTAGATTGCGGCGTCGGCGATGCGGGCCTGCACGCACTGGCGGTCGATGATCTTCTCCTCGTTCTCCTTGCTCGCGAGCTTGAAGTAGTGGCTGTGGTCGCGGATGAGGCCGCAGACGCGGTCGGCGTGCTCGGCGAGCGAGGGGTGCAGCAGCGTGATCTTCGGCGCAGGGCGCTTCATCCCGAGGAAGAGTTCCGCGCCCAGCGGGAGCGCCTTGGCGATGGCGGCGCGGCCGGTGGGGGTCGTCACGCCGGACACGGCTTTGAAGAGGTTGGCGATGGGATTTTTGTCGCGGTCGGGGCCGAGGATGCTCTGGATGCCGACCATCTGCTCGGCGAGGGCCTTGCCGCCGTAGCCGAAGATGAAGGACTGCATGACCTCGTTCGCGCCTTCGACGATGGTGTTGATGCGCGAATCGCGGAAGATGCGTTCGACCTCGTTCTCGGTCATGTACGACTCGCCGCCCATGATCTGCACGGCGTCGTTGACGGCGCGCCAGCCCATCTCGGAGCAGAAGGTCTTGCAGATCGCGGTCTCGACGCGGATGTCCTCGTCGTGGCGGTCGAGGAAGCCCGTGGTCATGTAGAGCATGGCGTCCATTGCGTAGCACAGCGCGGCCATGCGGGCGATCTTCTGGCGGGTCAGTTCAAAGTCGCCGAGCGGACGGTCGAACTGGTAGCGGGTGCGGGACCACTTGATGCCCTGGTTCATGGCGCGAACCGCGCCGCCCAACATGCCCGCTGAAAGTGTGCAGCGGCCGTAGTTCAGGCAGGTGAGCGCGACGTTGAGGCCTTTGCCCTCGTGGTGCAGGAGGTTGGCTTTGGGGACGCGGACATTGTGGAAGCGGATGCGTGCCTGCCAGGTGCCGCGGATGCCGCATTTGGAGCGGTTCTTCTGGAAGATGTCCACGCCTTCCATCTCGGGATGACAGACGAGGGCGCTGACGCGCTCGATCTCTTTGCCGGACTTGGGGTCTTTGATTTTCTGCTTGGCCATGACGGTGAAGAGGCTGGAGATGGCGCCGGAGGTGGCCCACTTTTTCTCGCCGTTGAGGATGTAGAACTCGCCGTCCTCGGTTTTTTCGCAGTGCGTTTCCTGGCCGCCGGCGTCGCAGCCGACGTTTGGCTCGGAGAGGCAGAACGCGGAGACCCAGTCTTTCGCGAGATGCGGGAGCCAGCGCTTTTTCTGCTCGTCGTTGCCGAAGAGCATGACGGCTTTGCAGCCGATGGATTGGTGCGCGGAGACGAGGACGGCGGTCGAGCCGCAGTAGAAGCCGATGCGTTCGAGGACGCGGACGTAGGAGGTGACGCCCATGCCCAGGCCGCCGTACTCCTTGCTGATGGTCATGCCCATGACGCCCAGTTGGAAGAGACGGTCGATGACCCAGCGCGGGATCTCCTGCTCCTGATCGATCCGGACGGCGGGGTGTTCGGTGCTGAAGTATTCATCCACGGCGGCGATGAGTTGGTCGCAGCGAGCGGTCTCCTCCGCGTCCTGCTTTGGATATGGGAAGACCAGTTCCTCGCGCAGGTTGCCCCAGAAAAGATTCTGCACGAAGCCCATCTCCTCGGGGTCGGGCCCCAGAAGAATCTCGGCGTCGGCGAGCATCTTCGAGTCTTTGGCGGAGATGCCTTTGATGGATTTGAGGTCGGCTTTGATGTCGGCCATGGCTGTATTGAATCCTTTTGGTACCACGGAGGGCACGGAGGCGCAAGGAGAAGGCGGCAGAATCAGCCACAGATGACCCAGATAGGCCCAGATGAAAACTAATCGAGCGCGCGGCGGAAGGGTTGATCCGAACCCCAGCATCCATCCCATTCATCATTGTCTTTTCTTGATCTGGGTCCGATCTGGGTCATCTGTGGCAAACGCCTTTTCTTCTCCGTGTATCTCCGTGTCCTCCGTGGTGAAAAATGTCTTTCTACTTCTTGTCGGCGCGAGCGAAGAACGATTCGATTGCGGCGCGTCCTTCGGGGGTGTTCCTGAGACGGACGAGGTGTTCCCGCTCCGTATCCAAGGCCGCCGGCCAGCCTTTGTCCAGTCCGATCTTCACGCAGTCAACCACGGCGCGGGCGGCCTGGGAATCCGGGAGTTCTGGGGCGACATGGGCGAGGGCGGCCCGGACGGCTTCGCGGCGATCCGTGTCCTCGATGCAGCGCGGGCGGGCGCGGGCGACGTGCTTGGGCCGGGCGGCGATTGATTTCGCGCGCGCGAGAAGATCGTCAGGGGAAACCATTTGTTCGACGAGGCCTGCCTCGGCGGCCTCGGTGATGGTGAAGGTCTGGCCGGTGGCGGTCATGCGGATGGCGCGAACGGGGTCCATGCGGGCGGGGAGCATGTTGGTTCCGCCCCAGCCGGGGCAGATGGAGAGGCTGGCTTCGGGGAGGCCGATGGGGTAGGGGCGTGGCGGTTTGGCGGGCGCTGTTGCCCCCTCCGTCACTCGAAGACTCGTGACACCTCCCCCGCCCCCGGAATTGGGAGCGGGGGAGGAGGGGTCAGCGGCGATGAGGTGGTCGCAGTGCATGGCGATCTCAAGCCCCCCGCCCAGCACCGCCCCATTAATGGCGGCGACGGTGACGCAGGGGAGCGCCGCGATCCGGTGATAGACGCGCTGGCCGAAGCGGAGGTAGTCGTGAAGTTCGGCATCGGTGAGGGCCATGATCTCCTTGAGATCAGCGCCAGCGATGAAGACCCGTGAGTCAGAAGTGAGGACAAACCCCTTGGGTGGGGATTCCATGAGTTGGTCGAGCGCGTGGTTGATGGCGCTGAGCATCGCGCGGTTCAGCACCACGACGGGCGACCCCGAGGGGATCGGCGAGAGGCGCAGGACAGCGACGCCCGATGGGTCGCGTTCGAGGGTTAGGGTGGTCCCGCTCATCCAACGAGAGTATAGGAGAGTGTTGAAATCTTGCTCCGATTGACGCCTGAGTATCGGTCCGCCGATGCTCAGGGTTGAGCGCGGAAGTTCTCTGGTTCCCAGACCCACGCGCCTTCGTTCAAGTGTTCGAGGATGTAGTTCACGACGTTCCTGTAGTGCGCGTGATCATTAATCCGAACAACGTGACAGCGCTGCCCCCACATGCGGCCGGGGATTTCGTTCCGCATGGCGCGAGGCAGCTCACGGACGCGGCGGCGAAACGATGCTGTCCTCGCGGTAGAAGATGGTGATGGAGACCGGAAAGTTCAGAATTGAACCGTTGCGAAGTCGCATCCGGAGCCCGTTCGTGAACTGAACGTCGAGCGGAAGACTGATGAAAATTGCGTTGTTGTTGACTTCCACGCTGAAAAGTGGCAACGCGTTCGGCTCCATCTCAAGGCAGTCAAATTGATAGATACTCACAAAGTGCATGGCATGGACCACGCCTGACGTTCCTTCGGGGAAAATGATCTGCTCTGCATTCGGGGTTTGGAGACGCACTTCGATGACCTTCGATTGCCAAGGGCGATTCGGGTTTTGCTGACCCATCAATGAGTACAGGTCGTCGATCGTGTGCATGGACGGCGCGACGGGTCCATCGGGAGGGTTCAGATCGCCCGCGCGCGAGACGATTGCAAAGCAGATGGCGAGAACAACGGCGGCCCCGATCAGGAATGGAGTATTCTTCACGGCTCGGTCTCCTTTTTGTCAGTAGCGCGGACTGCCCGGCACTCACATCCGGGCTGAAGCACCGCTTGGCAAAAGAGTCTACCAGTTGCAGTGTTCAATCACCGACGCTGCGCTCGTGCGTGCTAACTTCCCAACTTCTTTGCGAGCATTGTCCGCGCCTCCGCCCTCATCCCCGATGCGATTCCTGCGCCCGTTTCACGGGCTGAAGAAGAAGTGAACATGGCGCGATCCCCGGGCTGCGCCCGGGGCAAGGAACCTGCGCCCGCTGCGCGGGCTGGGGAAGTAGTGATGTGTCGGCGTTCGTTGGATTATGAACCGAGTTTTTTGCTCAGCATCGCGCGTGCTTCCGCGCCTTCAACGACCTGCGCCGAAAGCATCGCCCCCTTCCGAACCATCGACTCGAGCGCTGCGCCGTCGAGTTCGTTCAACAGGTTCTTTGTCACGCGGAGCGCGTTGAGGCCAGCGGTGGAAACTCTTGCGGCGATCTCGTTGACTTGTTTGTCGAGTTCTTCGATGGGGACGCAGTGGGAGACCATTCCCAACTCGAACGCGCGCAGGCCGGACATCGTGCCGCCCTGGAGGAGGATCCGCCGCGCTGCCCCCGCGCCGATGGATTGCACGAGCCACGGGGCGACGACCGCGGGGCAGACGCCGAGGTCGATCTCGGGGTAGCCCATTTTGGAGTCGGGGTGCGTGACGCTGAGGTCGCAGACGCAGGCGAAGCCGCAGCCGCCGCCGATCGCGGCCCCGTTGACGCGGGCGATGGTGACAAGCGGCAGACGACGGATCTTGATGGTGAGTTCCGCGATGCTGGTGAGCAGTTTGAGCGGTGCATTCGGTTCGTTGAGGACCGCTTTGAGGTCCATGCCCGCGCAGAAGGTCGGGCCGGCGCCGGTGATGATGCAGGCGGCGATGTCCTGGTGCTTCGCAAGTTCATCGACGCGCGCGTGCAGGTCGGCGAGCAGGTCGAGCGAGAGCGCGTTGCGTTTGTCGGCCCGGTTGAGCGTCAGGCGTGCGATGCGCGCGTCGATGGTGAGGATGGCGAGGTCGGGCACGCTTGCAGTCTATCGAAGAGTGTTCACCACGGAGGCACGGAGAAGTAGTTATTGATCTCTGCGCAGTTAAAGGTACGATTCCGAGGACACGATTCGCTGGCGTCCGCGACGGCCAGTCGATTTTTACTTGCACCCTTACAGGGTGCGAAGATGATTTTGTCTCCCTTTTTCCGGGGGCGGCGCTCGCCGAGCCTCGCTCTGCCCCCGGCTACGAACTACCAGGCTTTCAGCCTGAAAACCAGCGGGCGTACGAATGGCCGCATACCTTTGGCTGCGCAGAGATCAATAGGGCTGGTTCGGGATACAATGAAGTCAACCATGAGCGAGATCGTCTTCATCGTCGAGCAGGATCCGGAGGGCGGGCTGATCGCTCGGGCCCTTGGGGCCTCTATTTTTCACGCAGGCGGATGATGAATCCCGGCTTCACGACGCGGTGCGTGACGCGGTCCGGTGCCATTTCGATGAGGGCAAGCGGCCGAGCGTGATTCGGCTGCACTGGTTCCGTAACGAGGTGATCGCGGCATGAAGTTGCCGCGTGATCTGTCGGGAGATGATTTGTCGAGCGCGATGTCCCGCCTCCCACGGGATCGAACGGAAAGAGTTGCTTCGACGGCTCTTTGACTATTGATCACTGCGTCAGCGAGTAGGCTTGTGGTTGATGCTCGCCTTCTTCACCGTCGCGATCTTCCTCTCCGCATCGCTGCTTTTTCTCGTTCAGCCCATGGCGGCGAAGATGATCCTGCCGCTCTTGGGCGGATCGCCCGGCGTGTGGAACGCGGTGATGCTGTTCTTTCAATCGATGCTTCTCGCGGGCTATGCGTATGCGCACTGGCTGTCGGCGCGCGCCATTCGGACGCAGGTCGTGGTGCATGCGGCTCTGCTCGCGGTGGCCGGGGCGATGCTGCCGGTGGCGCTGCCGTCGGCCGAATGGGCGACGAACGCCGGTGAGGGGTCGCCCGCGCTCTTCGCGCTGGTGCTGCTGGGTGTCGCGGTGGGCGGGCCGGCGTTTGTGCTGTGCTCGGCGTCGCCGCTGATCTCGCGGTGGTTCGCGCTGAGCGACCCCGGGCGGGCGCGGCGTCTGGGATTTCTTTACGCCGCGAGCAACGCGGGCAGCATGATCGCGCTGCTCGCGTACCCCTTCGCCGTCGAACCCAACCTGACGCTGTCGGCGCAGCGCACCATCTGGTCGGCGGCGTTCGCGGGCCTGGGGGTGATGCTGCTGACGTGCGGGCTGGTCGCGTGGCGGCGCGGGGGTCGGGCACAAGAACCGCCTCCGCCACGGCCGACTGCGCCGGCCGTCGCACCCGGGGCGACGGATGGGCGGGCGCTCACCTTGCAGCGGCTGCGATGGATCGTGCTCGCGCTTGTCCCCGCGAGTCTTTCGATGGCGGTGACGCAGTACATCACGATGGACATCGCCTCGGCGCCGTTCCTCTGGGTGCTGCCGCTCTCGATCTATCTGCTCACCTACATCATCGCGTTCGGGCCGGGCGGGGCGCGGTTCGGCCGGATCGCGGGGATGCTCCTGGCGCCCGCGGCGGCGGGCGTGGCGGCGATGCTGATGGTGGACGCTCGATCACCGCTTGCTCTCATCGTCCCGGCTCATCTCGCGTTGCTTTTCTTCGCGGGCGTTTCGTGCCACGCGCGTCTGGCAACGGAACTGCCACGAGCCGAACGCCTCACGGAGTATTACCTGCTGATCGCGTTCGGCGGCGTACTCGCCGGCCTCGTGAACACGCTCTGGGCGCCCAATCTCTTCAGCGGCATCGCCGAGTACCCGATCGCGATCGTCGCGGCGTGCCTGCTGGGGCGCGGGACGAGCGCCGTCTCCGCTGGTCGTTCGAAGCGCCGGCTCATCTGGGAGGTGCTGTGCTGGGCGCCTGTCGCGCTCGTGGTTCCCGCGTTCTTTCTCTTTGAGGTTGGCTGGCTTGGGGTTGGGGTGTTCGGGCGCGACGCGCGGTTCGTGCTGCTGTGGGCCGTCCCGACGGCTTTGGCGCTCGCGGTGATCCTCTTTCGCGTACGTTTCGCGGCGGCGCTTGCGTGCATGTTGATCGTGCCGCTTGTCTACGAGCCGCGCGGCAAGGAGACGCTGCTGACGGTCCGGACCTTCTTCGGCGTACACCGCGTGCTGCGGACCCATTCGGCCGGAAAGGTGTTCCACGAGTTGTACCACGGCCGCACCCTGCACGGCCTCGAGTGCGTGAGCCCGGGCGAGCGCGGCAAGCCCAACTCGTACTACACACCGGACGGCCCGTACGGTCAGGTCATCGCGATGATGCAGGGCCGGGCGGGGTTTGAGCGGATGGGAGTGTTGGGGCTTGGCGCCGGCGGGCTGGCGGCCTACGGGCGAGAAGGGACAACCATCACCTTCTTCGAGATCGATCCGGAGGTCATAGCGATCGCCCGGTCGCGCGAACTTTTTTCATTCGTGAGCGATTCCGACGCCACGGTGGAGATCGTCGCGGGCGACGCGCGTCTGACCCTCGCGCGCCGGCCGACAGGATCGTTCGACCTGCTCTGCCTCGACGCCTTCAGTTCCGATTCGATCCCCACCCATCTGATGACCAAAGAAGCGCTGAGCATCTACCTCGCAGCGCTCCGGGACGACGGCGTCATCGCGTGGCACATCAGCAACCTTTTTCTCGACCTCGAACCCGTGGTCGCGCAACTGGCGGCGGACGCGGGGCTGGTCGGGCTCATCAGGAACGACGTGATCTCGCGGGAGCAGGAGTCTGAGGGACGGGCCTCGTCCGACCTCGTCGTCGTGGCTCGCACACGGGAGGCGCTCGGGCCGCTGATGTACGACAAGGATTGGAGGCCGCTGGGGACGGGGGGCGGCGCGGCGTCCGCGCGCGTCTGGACCGACGACTACTGCGACATCCTCTCGGCCCTGCGATGGAATGAACGCGAGTAGACTGGCGGCGGATGCTCGCCCTCTTCACCATCGCCATCTTTCTCTCCGCGTCGCTGCTTTTTCTGGTGCAGCCGATGATGGGGAAGTTGATCCTGCCGCTGCTCGGCGGGTCGCCCGGCGTGTGGAACACCGTGATGCTGTTCTTTCAGGGGATGCTGCTCGCGGGCTACGCCTATGCGCACGCGCTCGGGCAGATCAAAAGCGTTCGGCGGCAGTTGGCGGTGCATGGCGTGGTCATGCTCGCGGCGGCTTTGCTCCTGCCGATCGGCTTGCCGAAGGGCGAAGCATGGCTGCCCGACCCGGAGGGGTTCGCCGCGGGGCAGGTGTTGATGATGCTGCTTGCGGCGTGTGCCGGGCCGGCGTTTGTGCTGTGCTCGGCTTCGCCCTTGCTGCAGAAATGGTTCGCGCACACGGGGCACCGATCGGCGAAGGACCCGTACTTTCTGTACGCCGCGAGCAATGTGGGGAGCATGGCGGCGCTGCTGGGGTATCCGATTCTCGTTGAGCCGAGCCTGACGCTGTCGCATCAGCGCGTGGCGTGGTCGGTCGGGTTTGGGGTGTTCGTGGCGGTGGCGATGGTGTGCGGGGTGGTGGCGGGGCGGGGACGATCCGAGGACGCCGAGGCTGAGGAGTCCGCGACGAAGCTTCGGGTGTTCGGCGCGAAGCAACCCGAGGCTTCGAGGACTCAGCTCGCCACGGGCGAGTCGCCGCGGCGACCTCGGCGTCCCGCGGAACAGTTGCAGGATGAGCGCGCGCTGACGCGGCAGCGCCTGATGTGGCTTGTGCTCTCGTTCGTGCCGGCGGGGTTGATGATGGGGGCGACGCAGCACATCACCATCGACATCGCGGCGGTGCCCTTGCTGTGGGTGTTGCCGCTGTCGATCTACCTGATGACATTTACTATCGCGTTTGCGCGGGGCGGGGTGGCGGTGGGGCGGCTGTGCGGGTGGTTGTTGCCGCCGGTGGTGGTTGGGGTGGCGGTGATGGCGATCGTGGGGCTGCGGACGCCGACGTGGTTCCCGGTAGGGATGCATTTTCTCCTTCTTTTCCTCGCCGCCATGGCGTGCCACGGACGGCTGGCGAGCCTCCGGCCGGGGACGGAGCGGTTGACCGAGTTCTACTTGTTGCTGTCGGTCGGCGGGGTGCTCGCGGGGATCGTGTGCGGGATCACGGCCCCCGCGATCTTCAACGGGATCGTGGAGTATCCGCTCTTCATCGTCGGTGCCTGCTTGCTGCGCGAGCGTCCGAACGCGAGGGTTCCGTCCGCCGCCGGGCTGCGTCGGGGGCGGCGGACGCTGAGTGCCGTGCTGTGGATCGCGGTGATCTCGATCGTGCCGTTCTATGTATTCATGATGGCGTGGCTGATGGGGCCGACCGCGCCCGCGGAGCCGGGGTCGTTTCTTTTCCAACTCTGCTGGCTTGTGCCCGCGGCGCTGACGATGCTCGTGCTCTCGCGCAAGTGGCTCTTCGCCGCGGCGGTGCTGATGCTCCTTTCGATCCCGTGGTTTGACAGCCGCCTGGTGGAGCGCGAAGTTCTGCAGATACGAACGTTTTTTGGCGTGCATCGGGTGGTCAGCGACGGGCCGCCGGGGCACACGTCCCACCGCCTGGTCCACGGTCGAACCGAGCACGGCCGGCAGTGGCGCGTGCCGGGGCTTGACCGCGAGCCGACGACGTACTTCACCCGGAGCGGGCCGGTGGGCGATGTCTTTGCGTTGCTGGACGAGCGGATCGAGCGGGCTGGAAGCCCGCTCCACCAAGAGCAGCACCTCGCGGTCATCGGCCTCGGCGCGGGCACCCTCGCCGCCTACGGCCGCGCGGGCCGCGCGATCACGTTCTATGAGATTGACCCGGTGGTGAAGGACATCGCCACCGACCCCGACCTTTTCTCGTACATCCGGGACAGCGCGTCGCCGATCGACTTTGTGCTGGGCGATGCCCGACTGACCGTCGCGCGGGCGGCCGAGTCTTCCTACGACCTGATCGCGATGGACGCCTTTAGTTCGGACGCCGTGCCGGTACACCTCCTGACGCGCGAAGCCGTCGCCGTCTACCTTTCCAAGTTGAAGCCCGGCGGGCTGCTGCTCTTCAACGTCAGCAACCTGTACATCGACTTCGAGCCGGTGCTGTCGAAACTCGCGGAGAACGCGGGGCTGGTCGGCGTCCTCCGCAAGGACCGCACCTTGTCGCCGGCGGAGAGAGCGGCGGGGAAACAGCCCTCGGCGTACATCGCGCTGGCCCGGACGCGCGAGGACCTGGGATCGCTCGCGATTGATCCGAAGTGGCACACGCTGAAACAAGCCCCGCCTGACATGCGGGTGTGGACGGATGACTATTCGGACCTGCTGAGCGTGGTGAAGTGGCGGTAGGAAGGAATCACTCGCGTTGCACCGGAGCCTCGGCCCTGACCTCTTCAAGTCGCCGAAGGAACGACTGAGCGCGCTCTTTCTGGTCCCAGGCGGAGCGCGATACTTCGTTGAGATGCTTGGTGCCTTTGATGTCGGAGTTCTGAAGGGAATCGGCCCAGCCACGGATCTGACGGGAGCAGGACTCGGCGACGAGTTTCAAATCTGAGATTTCAGATTTGAGATGAGTGAAGTCCGGCAGGCGATCCATCAGGTGCAGCATGGAACGAACTTCGCCCGCGGACCCGCGCGCGTAACACAAAAACGCGAGCAGCTCGGCGGTCGAGCCGCGCTCGAAGCCCTCGGCGATGTTGTTGCTGGTCGAGATCGCCGCACGCTGGAGTTGATCGCCCAGGTCGCCCTTGCCACGAAACGCGCGATCCTCCGCGAGTATCAGAATCCGAACGCCCAGGTCCTGCGCCGCTTTCCAGACGGGAAGACCCTCGAAGCGTTCGTATTTCATGGTGGGGAGGGTATCAGGACTGGGACAGCGACGCACGCGGGCACCGATCTGAAGTCTTGAATTTGAAATCTCAAATTTGAAATCTTAAATTTGAAGTTTGAAATCTCAGATCTGACATCTGAAACCTGTGCCTACAGGCGAGCATCCACGGCTTTCGGAGCCCCGAGCGCCAGCGACGGGTCGGCTCCTCGCTGGCGCTTCGGGCTCCGATAGACTGCCGCCATGCCAACCCCGACTCCTTCCCCGATCTCCAACACACGCCGCGGCGTCATCCACTTGTGGTCGCGCACATTGATCCCCACGACCAAGGACGCGCCGGGCGATTCCGAATCGCCCTCGCACAAACTGCTCGCGCGCGGCGGGTACATCCGTCGGCTCACCGCCGGCGTCTACGACTACCTGCCGCTGGCCACGCGCGTGCTGCGGAAAATCTCCGACATCATCCGTGAGGAAATGGATGCGGCGGGCGGCTCGGAACTCCTCATGCCCATCCTCATCCCGATGGAACTCTTCGCGGAGACGGGGCGGGCGGAGACGTATGGGCCGCTACTCTTCCAGATGGATGATCGCCATGGCCGGCGCACCGCCCTCGGCCCGACCCAGGAAGAGGTGGTGACGGAACTGATGCGCGGCTCGGTGTCATCGTACAAGTCGCTGCCGACGACGCTGTACCAGATTCATACGAAGTTCCGCGATGAGTTCAGGCCGCGGGCGGGGCTGCTCCGCTGCCGCGAGTTCATCATGAAGGATGCCTACTCGTTCCACATGAATGTCGAGGGCAAAGGCGGGCTGAACGAGGCCTACGACGCGATGTACCAGGCGTATGTGAACACGTTCACCCGCTGCGGCCTCGATTTCAGCGTGGTCGAAGCCGAGAGCGGCCCGATCGGCGGCAGCGCCTCGCACGAGTTCATGGTGAACTGCCAGAGCGGTGAGGACACGATCCTGAAGTGCCCCGTCACCGGCTACGCCGCGAACGCGGAGAAGTGCGAGATGGGCGAGCGCGCGATGCCCAGCAAGGGCTACTTCGCCGGCGATCCCAGCGGCGCGTTGGAAGAAGTGCATACGCCCGGCTGTCCGGGGATCGAGGACGTGTGCAAGTTCATGAAGGTGAAGCCGCCGAACATGCTGAAGACGGTGGTCTTTCAATCCGACGGAGCCCCGAGCGCAAGCGACGGGTCTTGGGTCGTCGCGGTGGTGCGAGGCGACCACGATGTTAATGAAGGCAAGGTCCGCGACGCCTGCGGATTCAAGGTGAAACTGGCGGACGCGGCCCAGGCGCGCGCCGCGGGGTTTGAGATTGGTTTCGTGTCGCCGCGCGCTGCGGCGAAAAAGCCCGGCGTCTTGTTGCTCATCGATAAGGACGCGGCGATCTCCTTCGACGATGCGAAGGGCAAGCCCATGTTCTGGGCGACCGGCGCGGACAAGAAGGACTACCACCTCAAACACTTCAACTGGGCGCGCGACTTGGGCGTCGATGTGACGACGCTCGGGATGAGTGCGTCCCCGCACGAATCCCGTGGTAGCACGCGAGTCATCGACGCCCGCAACGCGCTCGCAGGCGACCCGTCGCCCCGCTCGAAGGGCGCCGCCCTCGTCGCCCAGCGCGGCATCGAGGTCGGGCACATCTTCAAACTCGGCACCAAGTATTCCGACGCGATGGGCTTCGCCATCATGGACGAAACGCAGCAGCGCAAGAGCGTCATCATGGGCTGCTACGGCATCGGGGTCAGCCGAACGATGGCCGCGTGCGTCGAGATGAGCCACGACGACGACGGGATCAAGTGGCCGCTGCCGATCGCGCCGTACCACGTCATCATCACGCCGATGAGGATCGAGCCGGACTCGCGCGCGATGCAGGTCGCGTGCGAGTTGTCGGGGAAGTTGTCGGCGGCCGGCTTCGACGTCCTCATCGACGACCGCGACGAACGCCCCGGCGTCAAGTTCAAGGACGCCGACCTCATCGGGATCCCCATCCGCCTGACGCTGGGTGATAAGAGTTTGGCGGAGGAATCGGTGGAGTTCAGGCTGCGGAGCGCGCCCCCGGGGGGCGGGGCGGGTGGGTTTGTGAAGATTTCGGAGGTGGTGGAGAGGTGTATGGAGGTGGCGCGATGAACTGTATTAACGGAGCCCCGAGCGCAAGCGACGGGATGGAAGTTGATTGCCCGAAGAGACCCGCTCCCTTACGGTCGGGGTTCGTGAGCGTGCTCGCGCTGGCGTTGCTTGGCGCGTGCGCGACTCCGGATCGCGGGCTTGCGCCTGCGGCTCGTCAGGTCGCCGTGTCGAGCGTGCTCGACTCTCTCCACGACGCCGCCGCAAAGGCCGACGAAGACCGCTACTTCTCCCTCTTCGCCAAGGACGGCATCTTCCTCGGCACCGACGACACCGAACGATGGACCGTCGAGCAGTTCCGCGCGTACGCGCACCCGTACTTCTCGCAGGGAAAGGGCTGGACCTACACCGTTGCCGAGCGCTTTGTCTACTTCTCCCGCGACGGCCAGACTGCGTGGTTCGATGAGCGGCTGGACAACGCGAAGTGGGGGCGCTGCCGCGGCTCCGGCGTGCTCGTAAAACGCGGCGGGGGCTGGAAGATCGAGCAGTACAACCTGCTGGTGCCGATCCCGAATGATCTGCTGCCGGAGGTGGCGGGGAGGATCAAAGAGTTTGAGGCTGAGAAGGCGAAGGGGAAATAGGCGAGTCCCGCGCTGACCCCGTGCTCGCGCGTGGGGCTCGTGGGCGCTGCTATAACCGCCGCGTGATCATCGAGCCCTCACGCCTCGACTTCCCGATTCTCTCGCAGGACGAGGCGACGCTTGTCGTCTCGAAGCCCGCCGGCATGGCGACCGAACTCACGAACGACCCGCGCGGCGTGGCGATGGTCTCACGCATCCGCCGCGCCGCCGCGCCGGGGACACAGATCAGACTCGTCCACCGCCTCGACCGCGTCACGCGCGGCGTGATGATCGTGGCGCTGACGAAGGAGGCCGCCGCGTTCTACGGCGAGCAGATACGCGAAGGGGTGTGGGAGAAGTATTACCTCGCCCGCATCCCCAAGCCGCGCCCCGACAAGTTCCCGCACCACGCGGAACTCATCGGCACGCACAAGGCGCACATCAAGGAAGAGGGGACGCACGCGACAATCGTCCGCGCGGGGGGGAAGCAGTCTTTCCTTGAAATCGTCGCGATCGAGCCGACACCGAACCGGCCCGGTGAGTGTCACGCGCTCATCCGTCTGCTGACGGGCCGCTTGCATCAGATCCGTGTAATGCTGGCGGCGCTGGGGCTGCCGCTGGTCGGGGACGAGTTATACGGCGGCGCTCCAGGTCCGATGTATCTGGAGCATGTGGCGCTGTGGTACGTCGATTGCGCCACGCGCGACATCCGGCTGGCGCATGTGGCGGACGATCCAGGGCGCGAGGCGGTCTCGCCAAAGTTGAAGCAGGCGCTCGGGCGCGTGATCCGGCGGGGGTGAATGGTGCCGGGCGCCACCACCGATTCCCGGCGTGCCGGGATCGGTGGTGAGGCCGCGCACGCGACCACCACCCGCCGAAGAGGTGGTGTCTCAGTTTGAAGTGGCACGGGCTTTCCAGCCCGTGTCGGCCCGCCTCACGCCCTGGAAAGGGCGTGCCACATTCAAACTGAGACACTACCGCCGAGGACGGACGGGTGGTGGCACCCCCAGTTCCTGCCTATGATGCCCGCGTGATCGCCCGCATCCTCCTCATCGCCGTGTTCGTGGCACAGATGATCGTGCCCGTGCTGCCGAGCGTGCGGGCGTCGCCCCCGGCGGCTGAGACATACTGCTGCGGATACGATCCGTGTGGATGCGAAGGCTGCGGTTGCGCGGCGGATGACAACTCCGAACCCGCAACCCCCGCCCCGGCGCCGCGCAGCACGAATGCCCGTGAGTTGTCCTGGGTTCCGCTCGATGCCGATGAGTTCATTTTTTCGCCTCGGGACACTCTGCTCATGGGTTCGGGTGCCGCCGCCGATGCCCGTGAGCGCCGTCGGCTCCCCAACCAAGTGAGCCTGGCGCGCCTCTGCGTGCGGATCACCTAGCTGCGGCGCGGGCACTGCGCGCTCGTTCGCCGTTCGTTCATTCATCTTCACGTTCCAGTCGCGCGGCGTTGACCGCCGTGCAATCCAACCGAAAGGCATCACCATGCACATCTCAAAGAGCATCGCTCTGCTTGCAATCGTTTCCTCGACCGCGCTCGTCGGCTGCGCCGGCTCGTCCAAGTCCGCGACCGCCTCCGACTCCACCCCTGCCGCCGACCTCTACACCGCCACCGCCTCGGACATCGAGGCGCTCAAGAGCACCGAGCCTCTCACGGCCGACCGCGCGACGCTCTATATCAACGGCATGTCGTGCCCGCTGTGCGTCACCAACATCGACAAACAACTCCTGCGAATCCGAGGCGTGAGCCACAGCAGCGTCGATCTTTCCACGGGGAAAGTCGTCATCGACATGCCGGGGAACACGAAGCCCTCTCCCAAGCGCCTGGCCGACGCCGCGGCCGACGCGGGGGTCACGCTCGTGCGGATCGAGGCGAAGTAACACCCACTCCCCATCTAAGGATCCATCCCCATGAAAACCATTCACGCATCCGCGGCCCTGCTGTGCGCCGCGCTCGTCGGACCCGCCCGCGCTCAGCAGACCCTGCACACAGAGGCCGCCACCATGCCGTCGCCCGGTACGTTCGTTCTGCTGGAGCAGATCCACTGGACGGAGTACGGCCTGAACCCCGACACCGGATCGACCAGCACCACCAACATCGAGTGGCTTCACATCCTCCAGATCGGCCTCGCGCGCGATTTCGCGGTCGAGGTGGAGTTGCCGGTCCAATGGCGGACGGTGGAAGAGGCCGACGGCTCGGACGAATCCGACAACGGCGTCGGCGAGATCGACCTCACCTTTAAGTACCGATTTTTCCGCAAGGATCTCGACGAACTCGGCACGATCCGGGCCGCGCTGCTGGGCGGCGCATCGTTCCCCAGCGGCGACGACCACGACTTCTCCTCGAACGCCGTCAGCCCGCGGTTCGGGGCGGTGGTGACCGCCATCAAGGGGCGCTTCGGGATCAATCAGGACCTCCTCTTCCGCTGGAACACCAACGGAGACGACGATTTCAACCTGCCCGGCAAGGGCCCTTCCGAGGCGCTCATGCACGACACGTCGTTCGTGTACCGCCTCGCCCCTGAGGAGTTTCTGGAAGCGACAACCGGCGCCTGGTACGCGACCTTTGAGGTCAACGGCGTGTACGAATCCAACGGCGACTACGAGATCGTCGGCGGGCCAGGCATCATGTACGAGGCCCGCCGCTTCGCCGTCGAAGCGCTCGTCGAGTTCCCCATGTACGACGGCGTGGAGGAGCGGGCCGAGATCGATCTCCGCGTCGAGGTGGGCATCCGGTTCAGTTTCTGATGCGCGCGGCGACGCTTCCGCAACGAGCCCCGCGCGCAGGCAAGGGGGGTTACTGTTGGTTCAGAACGTAATCCACCGCTTTCGCGAGGCTCGTCGAAATGTTGATCCAGCGCGTGCTGCCATGACGCGTCCACACCGTCAGCGGGTGGCAGCGGCCGCCCGTGTGCATCGGCCCATGCCCCTTGAAGTCCTCGCCGCGGCGAGCCACAGATGGTTGGGTCGCTCACGCTCGAAGCGCCGCAGCGGCGTGTGCTTCCCCGACTCGGAAGGGTCCAGCCGACCGTGGCGATGCAGGATCGCGGTGATCGTGCTGGCCGCGGGCACGTCGGGCCGACCGAGCGTCAGCAGCCGCGCCCGCCCCAGGCCGGTGCGCATCGCGCAACCCCAGCACCGCCGCTTCGGCTGCGTCGGCGGTCTTCTCAGGCGAGGTGGGCGGCCGCCGCGAACGGTCCGCCAGCGACACCGCGCCGCCCGCCTTGAACCGCTCGATCCACTTGTGCCCGGTCTCGCGGCTGATCCCGAATCGTCGGCACAACAACGCGACGTTCGCCCCTTTCACCGATGCCAGCACCACAAACTCACGCCGTTGCTCCACGATCGACGCCTCCCGCCAAGCCATGCAAGACCTCCTTCCAAGGTCCAACAAGGTCAGCCAAATGTGTCAACCATGTCCCCGAACGACTGTCAGGGATGTCCCCGGTCTATACAGTCCACGACACCCCCGGAAAGGAGAACAAAGCAAACCTCTTCACGCCGAAGGCGTGGTCGTGAGAATGAACGCAGATCAACGACCACCCCCTCGGGGTGAAGATGGTTTTCAATCTTCTCTTCCGGGGGTGTCGCTCCCGGCGCGCCGGGACACGCCCCGGCTACGAACGACCAGCCCTCCGGGCTGAAAACCCCGGTGGTGTCTCAGTTTGAAGTGGCACGGGCTTTCCAGCCCGTGTCGGCGCGTCTCACGCCCTGGAAAGGGCGTGCCACATTCAAACTGAGACACCACCAAAACCCCATCACCCGCTCACCCCCTCTCCCGCTCACCCTAAACTGACGCCGTGCCCGTATCCTTCGAACAGCCTTGGTGGCTCGTGGCGGCGCTGCTTGCAGCGCCGGCGGGGGTGATCGGGCTGTGGTGGTTCACCGCGATGAGCCGGGCGCGGGCCTGGTCGGCGGTGGTGGCGAGGGGGGTGCTGCTGGCGCTCCTGGCGGCGGCGCTGGCGGGGGCGTCGGCGGTTCATACGACCGAACGACTCGCGGTCATCGCCGTCGTCGATATCTCGGAGTCCGTCAAGCAGTACGCCGACCTTGCCGCCAGCGACGGCGGGAAGCGCCTCGCCTACACCGACGCGGTGAAGCGGTGGCTTCAATCGGCCGCGGAAGCGAGCGCCACCGGCGCGGACGACCTCTTCGGCGCGGTCGTCTTCGACGGCGCGTCGGCGGCGGTGATGCTGCCGCGAGTCGTCAAGGGAACATCGGGCGAAGATCAGGCCGGTTGGTGGAACGAGTTGTCGTTCGAGCAAAGCCTTTCAGAGGGAACGAACATCGGATCGGCGCTGCGGTTCGCCGGGGCGATCTTTCCGCCGGACGCGGCGCGGCGGCTTGTGCTGGTCTCCGACGGCAATCAGACGGATGGGGATGCCCTCGACGCGGCTCACCGCCTGTCATCCGTCGGCGGCGCCGGGTCCACCGGAATCCCGGTGGACGTGCTGCCCATCTCGTACCACGTGGACAACGAAGTCATGATCGACCTCGTGGACGCCCCGCCCCAGAGCGCGGAGGGATCGACCGTCGTCGTCCGTGTGGTGCTGAGCGCGACCCAGGAAACGCGCGGCACGCTGGAACTGAAGTACTCGGAAGAAGCGTTGGATATCAACGGTGCCGACGCGGGCACCGGCCGAAACATCACGCTGAAGCCGGGACGAAACGTCGAGAACATCGAAGTGAAACTGGAAAAAGGGAAGCCGGTCCACCGCTTCAAGGCGGTCTTCACCGCCGAGAGCGCGTCGCAGGATCGCAACTCGGCGAACAACACCGCCGAATCGTTCACCGTGACCCCCAGCGCTGGGTCGGTGCTGGTGATCGACGGTGTTGGCGCGGCGGCCCCCGATTCGCCCGGCCGAACGCTTTCTCGCGCCCTCGAACGTGCGGGAATCCAAGTCCGCACCAGCCGCGTGGAAGAACTCCCGACCGACCTGATCTCGTACCAGGAGTTCGATCTTGTCATCTTGCAGGACGTCGCGGCGGAAGAGATGCCCCCACCCGTGCAGCAGCTGCTCGCGGACTACGTCAGCGAACTCGGCGGCGGCATGGTCATGGTGGGCGGACCCGACTCATTCGGCGCGGGCGGGTGGAAGGGCACGCCGATCGAAGCGATCCTGCCGGTGAACATCGACCTGCCCGAGCAGTTGCTGGTGCCCTCCGCCGCGGTGGTGCTCGTGATCGACAACTCAGGCTCCATGAGCGCCCCGGTCGGCGGCGGGCTGCGCTCGCAGCAGGAGATCGCCAACGAGGGAGCCGCGACGGCGGTCGAAATGTTGGACCGCACCGACATGCTCTGCGTCATCGCGTTCAACAGCGATTTCCAGATCGTCGTCCCGATGGAACGCAACAAGGACGGCAAAACTTCCGCCGCCAAGGTCCGCGCCATCGGCGCGGGGGGCGGCACGAACCTCTTTCCCGCGCTCGCCCGCGCCATGCAGGAACTCTCGCGTGGAGAGGCGGCCAAGTCCTCGGTGCGGCATGTGATCGTGCTGTCCGACGGCCGATCCGAACCGCCCGGCGGAACCGATTCATTCGAGGCCCTCGCCGGCCGCATGCGCGACCGCGGCATCACCGTCTCCACCATCTCCGTAGGCGACGGCGCGGACAACGAGCAACTGGCCCGCATCGCCGCCGAGGGCGGCGGGAAGTTCTATCAAGTCGTGGACCCCAACCTCCTGCCGCGCATCTTCCTGAAGGAGATCCGCGTCATTCGCAAGCCCTTGATCCGCGAAGCGCCCTTCGTTCCCGTGGACCTCGGCTCAGGCAGCGGGCTCATCGCGGGGATGTCGCGTCCGATGCCGGCGTTAAACGGCCTCGTCCTCACCCAGAAACGCAAGGACGCAACGGTCACGAACATCCTCGCAACACCCGAGGGGGAGCCGGTACTCTCGACCTGGTTTGTCGGTCGCGGTCGCGTCGCGGCGTTCACCTCTGACGCCCACCGATGGGCGCGAAACTGGATCGACTGGCCCGGATACGCCGCGATGTGGACCCAGATCGTCCGCCAGACCGCGAGGCCCACCGCCGAACGCAGCGGCGAACTCACCACCGAACTGGTGGGCGACGACCTGGTCGTCCGCTACGACGCCGTGGACGATCAGGGCAAGCCGATGGACCTGCTCAGCATCACGGGCGTGCTCTACGGCCCCGACCGGGAAAAAACGGAGATCAAGTTGTCGCAGGTCGGCTCGGGCGTCTACGAGGGGCGCGAGCGGGCGACCAAGCGCGGGAACTACTACATGGTCCTGCTGCCGCAGCAGGGGGATCAGCCGTTGCCCTCGATCATCGGCGGTGCATCCCGAGCGATCGGCGCGGAGTTCCGCGTCACGCAATCGAACGTCGGCCTGCTGAAGGAAATCGCCGAGATCACGGGCGGGCGACTGCTCGACCCGGCCAAACCCGAAGACGCCAACCTCTTCGATCGCACCGACGTGAAGCCCATGCGTGCCGCTTCACCGATCTGGCCGTTGCTCCTCGCGTGGGCGGTGGCGATCCTCGTCTTTGACATCGGCACCCGCCGCGTCGCCTGGGATCGCCTCCTTTCCAAGGAACTCGCCCGCGAGTTGAAGGAGCAAGCCGCGTCGGCCGTGCGGGCGCGCTCCGAACAGGTGGCGGCGACGGTCGCCTCCCTCAAACGCGCCTCGGCACGCGCCGGAGAAGCCCCCGCCGGAGCGCCCGTCGCGGAAAAACTCGAAGCCCGGGTCGTCGACGAGCGCACCGTCGAAGCCCGACGCGAACGGCTGCGGGTCCAGATGGCCGCGAAGGTCGCGACCGAAGAGGATGTCTCCCGCAAAGCGCCCGTCGTAGAAGCGGACAAGGAAACGAGCACAACCTCCGGGCTGCTGGCCGCGAAAAAACGCGCCGCAAAAAAGTTCGAGGCTGGCGGGAATGAAGGCAACCGGGCATGAGGCCACACTCGATGGTTCGCCGGGCCGCTGACCTCCCGGTGGGGCAGGCATCTCGAAGAGTCGCCGCGGAGACCAGCCTGCCCGGCTCAGAACCCACGGGCAGGCAGGAGCCTGCCCCACCAAAAACTGAAACCTCGCCTGCCCCGCCTACTCCTCGAGCTCCTCCACCCGCACCAACGACCGCACCGCGCTCATCGCCGTCTCCTCATCGAACCCGCGCCGCGCCAGAAGCGACAGGAGCCGCCGCGCCCGCGCCTGATCGTCGATCTTCGTCCCCATCGTCCGCAGCCGCG
Organism: uncultured Phycisphaerae bacterium; assembly: GCA_947085435.1. GTDB lineage: Bacteria > Planctomycetota > Phycisphaerae > Phycisphaerales > UBA1924 > JAEUIV01. The sequence continues at coordinate 25,797 of CAMTWL010000006.1, read as the reverse complement.
ATCGCGCCAGCGCGACGGCGTCAGCAAACGCATCGCGCCCCGCGAGCGCTTCCGCCGCCGCCTGCGCCGCCGTGGCCCGATCCACACGCTTCTCCCGCAGTTTCGCGCGAATCAACCGCTCGCCCGCGGGCTTCTTCCTGATGATCGAACGCGCCACAAGCCCTGCGAACCGCGCATCGTCCACATCGCCTTTGTGCGCAAGGGCCGCGACGATCCGCTCGGCCTTCGCGGGCTTCACGCCGCGCCTCGTCAGCCGCAACAACAGTTCCCCCTTGCTCCGCTCGCGCACCTCAAGCAGCCGCGCCGCCGCCTCGCGCGCGATGTCCTCTTCAACCGCCTTCGACACCCGGAGCGCCAGCTCGGGCGACCACGCACGCCCGGATCGAAGATTGATCCGATCGGCCAGGTCGCCCGCGATCGTCCCGACGGATCGACCGCCCACAAGAATGGTGACGCGGCCTTCCTTCGTTGTCCGAAGCCGAAAGGTGCCGCCCGCCGGCGCGTCGAGCAGGCGGTCCATCCGCTTGCGGTCGCTGGGATGCACGGGATGCCGTCGAGCCATGCGTCAAGGCTCCAGTTCGTCGATAAGCGAGGCCAGTTCGTTCTGCGCCTTCGCCTGCCCGAGCTCGCGTGCGCGTGACAACCCCGCACGCGCGGTTGCGATCGCAGCCGGCAGATCGTCGGCGGCCTGCTGCGCACGGGCCTTGTGAAAATAGGCGTAAACGTAGCCCGCATCGGCACCAAGGCATCGGTCGTACCACGAAACCGCCAAGGCGTAGCCCCCGCCCTTCGCGTGCTCCTGCGCAATCATGTACATCACGTCGGCATCCCCCGCGTCCGCTGAGTGGAGTGTCTCGAGTTGCGCAAGCCGGCTCATGCGGGATCAGTCTACCGCGCTCATGGCGACGCGAACGCGACCGGCCGCATCGCCGCGGAGAATCTCAACATCGGCGGCGATCACACCGATCCGAGGGGTTGTTAGATGTAAATATGTGCTCATCGCTTCTTGATCCGTTGCACGGTCATCGACTTCAGCCCGAAGGGCTTGTCGTCAGTAGCCGGGGGTCGAGCGGTCGCCGCGGCGACCGAGCGTAACCCCCGGAACGAGACACCAACATACTTCTTCGGCACCCTGAAGGTCGTTGCCATGCACTGAAAGCCGCCGAACTCTGCAACTTCATGGGAATCGACTTGGTTCTCGCCGCCAAGCGGCGCGTCCCGGCGCGCTGGGGTTGCCAGACCCCGCCGTCCTCGGCGCGGGTCTGGACGGCCTGTCTTCTCAGCCTCTTGTGCCCCGGAGGGGCACGCGAATCGAACGAGGAAGTTTCTTCAGCGAAGGTCACTTCGATCCCTTCGCGCTGGCCTTCGCATCCGAGCAAAACTCCCGGCAGATCGCGTCCATCTCGCACGCACCCCCGCGAGCCTTGCACACCCGCCGACCGTGCGAGATAAGCAGATGGGCGAGCATCGACCAATCGCCGCGCGGAAACAGCGCCATCAGGCGGCGCTCCACCATCGCCACACTCGCGCCGCGCGGAGCAAGCCCGTACCGTTTCGCCAGTCGCTCAACGTGCGTATCCACCACCACCCCCTCGTTGACGCCGAAGGCGTTGCCGAGCACGACGTTCGCGGTCTTCCGCGCGACACCGCGGAGCGTGAGGAGTTCGGCCATCGTGCGCGGCACCGCGCCCTGGAATTCCCGTACAACCACGCGCATCGCCTCGACGATCGCCCTGGACTTGTTGCGAAAAAGGCCGATGGTCTTGATGTACGGCTGGACCTGTTCGGGAGTGGCGTCGGCGTAGTCGGCGGGCATCTTGAACGCCTTGAACAACGCGGGCGTGGCCTTGTTCACCCCCACATCGGTCGACTGCGCGCTCAGGATGGTCGCGATCAGAAGTTCGTGCGGATTGGAATAGTCCAGCGCACACACCGCGTCCGGGTAACGCCGGTGCAGCGCGACAAACATGCGGCGAGCGCGTTCGCGCGCTTTCGCGGTGACCTTTGGGAGTTGGAAGGGGAGGTCGCGCAGGGCCGGATGATAGGGGGATTCCCTTCAGAGCCGCGACCGGAAGGGAGCGAATCTGGACTTCGCTTCATACAGAGCCGCGACCGGAAGGGAGCGTTGGTTCCCTTCCCACCCGTTTCGCTCCCTGACGGTCGCGGCTCTGTATGGGCGCGGTGTTCTCCGCTAACCTGACCCCATGTTTGCACTTCCGCGGTTCCCATTGAGTCTCGCGCTTGCCGGCGTATCGTCGCCAACGACGCTGCGCGAGCAGATCGAATGGGCCGCAAACCTCGGCTACCGCGCCGTCCAACTCAACGGCGGCGCGGCGGGCTCGCGCGCACGCGAACTCTCCCGCACGGGCCGCCGCGATGTCGCCGCGATCCTGCGTCGGCATGAACTCATTTGTTCGGGCATCGACCTCTGGATCCCGCCCTCGCATTTTCTTGAGAGCGCGAACGCCGACCGCGCCGCCGAAGCCGTGGGCGACGCGCTGGTCCTGGCGGCCGACCTGGCCTCGTTGACCCCGGGGCAAGCGGTCCTGTGCGTTTCATTGCCAAGCGACGCGGCGGCGGGCGGGATCATCGCCGCCGTCGCCGAACGCGCGAGAACCAGCGGCGCGATCCTCGCGGACTCGTCGTGGCCTCAGCGATGGACCGCCCAAGGAGTCGCTGCGTGCATCGACCCCGCGACCATCCTCCTCTCAGGTGAAATCTCCGTCAGCCCCGCCAAGGCGCTCGCCCTCACAGGCCCCGCGGCGGCGAGCGTGCGGCTTTCCGACCTCGGCCCCGCGGGAAGGGTCGAGCCGGGCACGGGGCGGCTCGACCTGCTCGCCTATCTGGTCGCCGCGTCAACGGTCTCGGGCGGCGTGACCCCGGTCGTTGATCTGCGTGGGATCGCCGATCAGCCCGCGGTGGCCTTTTCCATCCAATCGCAGTGCGGCATCCTCCGCTTGAAATAACTCCGAAGGGTGCCACCACCGGGCCGTCTTCGGCCGGTGGTGCGGAACGGCGAGCATCGATCGCACGTCGCCTGATCGCACCACGGACCCGAAGCGGGGTCCGTGGTGGCACCCTCCGACCTTCGGCCGATACAGTAATCCCATGCCGCCGTCGCGTGACTACTACGAAGTGCTTGGAATCGCAAAGAGTGCGACCGCCGACCAGATCAAGTCGGCCTACCGCCGCCTCGCGCGCGAACTCCACCCCGACATGAACAAATCCCCCGACGCGCCAAAGAAGTTCAACGAAGTGCAAGTGGCCTACGACGTCCTCTCCGACACCGCCAAGCGCGAAAACTTCGACCGCTTCGGCAGAGCGGACCCTGGCGTCGGCGGCGGCCCAGGTTCCGGCAGCAGACGCGGCGCCACCTACTCGTGGTCCAATGTCGCGGGCAGACCCGGCGCAGCGGGCGATTTTAACGAGGTCGATGCCGGTTCGATCTTCGAGGAAATCTTCGGCGGACGATCCGACCACTTCGGCGGCGGCTTCGGCACCGGACCCAAGGCCCGCGCCAAACCGACCCGAGGACGCGACATCGAGCACGAACTCGTCCTCGACTTCATGGAAGCCGTGCGCGGCGGCTCCAAATCAATCCGCATCTCTCGCGGCAGTGTCACCCAGACCATCGAAGTCACGATCCCGCCCGGCGTGGCGGAAGGAACGAAACTCCGCATGCGCGGAGCGGGGCTGGCGAGCACGGGGCGAGCGTCAGCGGGCGACCTCATCGTCACGATCCACGTCGCGGCCCACGAACTCTATCGACGCGAAGGGTTGGACCTCGTGCTCGACCTGCCGCTGACCATCGCCGAAGCCGCACTCGGCGCGAGCGTCAGCGTGCCGACCCTCACCGGAAAAGCCGAGGTCACCATCCCCCCCGGAACATCCAGCGGCCAGCGCCTGCGCCTGCGAGGCCAAGGCATCAAGACCGAAAAAGGCACCGGCGATCTCCTGGTCGCGGCAAAAATCGTCGTACCGAAAGAACTCCGCGAGGAAGATCGAGAAGCACTACGCCGCCTCGGCGAACACCTTCCCAAGCCAAGAACCGGCCACCTCTGGGAGTAATCCCAAGGCATCGCCCTTGTGATTTCCACTTTCCACTTTCCACTTTCCACTGTGACCTGTCACCTGTCACCTGTCACCTGTCACCTGCGACCTGTCACCTCCCACCCCTCACCGCATCCGCACCACCACCGCATCGCCGCCCACTCTCGACTTCGCCACCGCCGCCTCCTCTTTCGTCGTGAACCGGCCCACCTGCACGAGATAGATCGTTCGGCCCGTCGCGTCGGGCGTGGCAATGATCGTCGGCGAAGCCAGCCCTGATTTGGAAGCCCGTTGCGACGCCGACGCCAGCATCTTGTCCGCGTTCGCCCGGTTCGAGAACGCGCCAAGTTGCAACGTGTAGCCGCTCGCGTTGACCCGGTTGCTCACGCGGCTGCGCAGCGCGGGGTCCTGCGCCGCGGCCTTCGCCTGGTCATACGAGCGCTTGGCGGCGTCGAGCCGGCCCAGGATCGAATAGCATTCGCCCGCAAAGAAGTGCGCCCGGGCCGCCTCATCCCCCTCCAGCCGTCGCCCCGCGGCGGAGAAATCAATCGCCGCCGGCGAGTACCGCTCGCGCGCCGCGTTCACAAGCCCCATCGTCGCCGACGCACGCCCCGCGATCTGAGGGTCCGAGCTCCGCGACGCGGGGCGCAGCCAACGCTCGGCCTCCGTGTACTTCTTCAGTTCGTACGCGCTCATCCCCGCGATGAGCGCCGCCTTGTCACTCTCCGGCGGCTTCGCGGATTGCGCCACCTGCTCACCCTCGCGCAGCGCCTCGGGATACTGACGCTGCTGATACAGCTCAAGCGCACGCTTGGACCCGCCGCCCGAGCACGCCGCCAGCACCGCACACGCCGCGATGCACCACCAAATCACAACCATTCGACCAGGGGGCGTGATCGGAAAGAGTGGCGCTTCAGCCCTTTGCAAATCGAGGTTCGTACTCTCTTGAAATTCCGTGATCTTCAGCCCGAAGGGCTGGTCTACAGTAGCCGGGGGTGGAGTCTTCGACACCCCCGGAGAGCAACCCCGCACACCCTCTTCCGAACCCCGAAGGGGTGCCACACGATCGGAACACTTCACCACCGCCCCGTTTGGCAATGCGGAATTCGCACTCCGCCGAAGTGTTACCGGAAAAAAACAACGAGCGTGGTTCGTCATTGAGGGTGCCTTTGAGAAAACCGTGCGGCAAGAGGGCGAAAGAATATCATCGGCCTTTCGCCGCGGATCGCCGCAAGGAGCAAAGGTGACTGTTCACTGGCCGATCATCCGAACCTGCCTGCAAAACCCGACCCGCGTGCTGATCACCGACGACCAGCGCCGCTGGCGGGGCATTGACCTCCTGATCGGCGCCCTTCACCTCGCGTCCGAGATCGAGCGCCGCTCGAACTCCTGGACGGTCGGCGTGCTCCTCCCGGCGGGCGGTGCCTTCCCCATGGCCGCCCTCGCCGCGTGGTTCACAGGCCGAACCGTCGTCCCGCTCAACTTCCTTCTGAAGCCGGACGAGTTGCAATACGTCATCGACGACTGCGAGACCGACCTCGTCATCTCCGCCGGGCCGATGCTGGAGTTCCTCGGCGCCACCCCCCGCGTGAGAACTTTGCTCCGTTTGGAAGAGATGCGCTTCAAGGGCCTCCCCGAGCCGCGATGGCCCGCCTTCGTCCCCGACGACCGCCTCGCCGTCCTCCTCTACACCTCCGGAACCTCGGGCAGGCCCAAAGGCGTCATGCTCACCCACGCCAACCTCAGCGCCAACATCGCCCAGTGCGTCGAGTTCGCTCGCTTCAACCGCGACGATGTGGTGCTGGGCGTCCTGCCTCAGTTCCACACCTTCGGCTTCACCGTTCTGACATTGCTGCCGCTCACGGTCGCCGCGAGCGCGGTCTACACCGCCCGCTTCGTCCCGCAGCGCCTCCTCAAACTCTGCCGCGAGCACCGCGCGACCGCGTTCATCGCCATCCCCTCGATGTACAACGCGCTCCGGCACGTCAAGAGCGCAACACCCGACGATGTCGCCAGCCTGCGGTTCATTGTTTCGGGGGGCGAGCCGCTGCCCGAAGCCGTCGCGTCGGCGTTCTTCGAGCGCTTCGGCAAGCGCATCTGCGAGGGCTACGGCCTGACCGAGACCAGCCCCGTCACCAACTGGTGCCCCGCCGACGCCAACACACCCCACTCCGTCGGCCCCCCACTGCCCGGCGTGCGCGAACGCATCGTCGATTGGGAAACCGGCCGCGAACTCCCGCCCGGACGCGACGGCGAGGTCCGCATCAAAGGCCCGAACGTCATGCGCGGCTACTACAAACTCCCCGCCGAGACCGCCGCCGCCTTCGACGACGAGGGCTGGTTCCGCACCGGAGACATCGGCCGACTCGACGAAAAAAACTTCCTCTTCATCACCGGCCGCCTGAAAGAAATGATCATCGTGGGAGGCGAAAACGTCTTCCCCCGCGAGATCGAAGAAGTTCTCGACAAGAACCCAACGGTCGGCGCGTCGGCGGTCATCGGCGTGCGCGACGACATCCGCGGCGAACTGCCGTGGGCCTTTGTCGAGTTGAAGGAGGGTGAATCCTTCGACGAGGCCGCGCTGCGGACCTGGTGCCGCGAACGACTCGCGGGCTACAAGGTGCCGCGCGAAATCCGCGCGGTGGAGAAACTGCCGAGGAATCCAACGGGGAAGATCATGCGGCGGGAGTTGAAAAAGAACTTGGAGGCGTGAACGAAGTTCGGGTGCGTATTTCGGGTGCCACTGGCGGCTTGCCCGCCAGTGCTACCTCCTCTACTCCTTCTACTTCTTCTACTCCCTCTTCTCTTCGTGACTCTCAGGATGAGGCATCCGACCCGTCCGAAGCACCGACGTATTCACGATCGGTGTATGACCGGCCCGGTCGGCATCGTGGTAGTTCCTCCAACTCGACCAGACCCACTCCCCAGGCTTCTTCACCAAGCCCCGCTTGACCGGATTGTCGTGGAGGTACTTCGCGGAGTTCACCATCGCGTCGCGCTCGAACAGATTGCGGTCGTACCCGGGGCCTTCCTGCCAGAATCGAAACGAGTTGTGCCCCGGCCGCTCACGAACGATGAGCGATCCAAGCAAGTCCCGATCATGCGACTCTGCCGACTCTTCGAGTGTCCGTTTAATGCGGAACGAAACCGGCCGTTTCATCGCAAAGAGCAGGTCGGCGATGCGGTATTCCTTCTTCGTCGGCACAACCAGAAGGTGGACATGCTCGGGCATGAACACATACGCAAGCAGCAGAAAAGAATGCCGCTCGCACGCCGCCGAAACACCATCCGCCAGCAGGACTCGGAACCGATCGTCCGCCAACAACGGCCGACGATCCAGGCACGAAAACGTGAGTTCATGCACATGCCCCGGCACATCGAAGTGCTTCACGGTCTTCCGATGACCGGGCTTGACCTTGGTCATGCACGCAACGGTAACAAGCCGTGGCTCACTCCGTTCCTTCCCCCCTCGGGTGCCACCTCGGGTGCCACTCGTGGCTCGTCCACCAGTGCTACCCCCTCTACTTCTTCTACTCCTCTCCTTCTGCCTTCGTCAGCCCGAAATGCAGGAAGAGTAGTGGTGGTAGAGCCGGTAGCACTGGTGGACAAGCCACCAGTGGCACCCGAAATCTCATTGACATCTCAGCCATACTCCCCCGCACTCGCTGTCAACTGAACTTGCATCGCCTTCGCATCCACCACCTGCGCGTGCAGCCTCTTCGCCCGATGCTTCGACCAATCATCAACGATCAAATCCGGACTCGCGGCCCCCGCGTGAACGCGGAGCAGGTCGTACACGTTGTCACGCTGCCCGGGCACGAACCCCGCCTCTCGTATTAATCGGCACAGCACCGGCTCGCTCAGGCAGTACGTCGTCCCCGCCGCCGACACCACGTTCTCCTCCATCATCACGCTGCCCATGTCGTTCGCGCCGTAGTTCAGCGCCACCTGCCCGATGTGCGGCCCCATCGTCACCCAACTCGCCCCGATCGAATAAATATTGTCGAGGAACAGCCGGCTCAGCGCCTGCGTCCGCAGGTAATCCGTTGACCCGCTCCGCCGCACGCGACGCCCGAACTCCGCGTGCGATTTCGGATCGCCCTCGCCGTCCAATCGTGCGACAACATCGCCCGGAAAAACCGCGCCCGCCTCCAACTCCTCGGGCCGCGCGCCCCAGTCCTTCACGCGACCAAGAGGCGTGTTTTCCCGCTGAAAAGGCCACGAAATGAACGCCTTGTAATGCCCCATCGGAGAAGAGGGCCTGTCGGCTTGGGGGCTTGAGGGCTTGGAGGACTCGGAGAGCGCCCGATCCTGCCACTCCCGCACCAACTTCATGTGATGCACCCGATCCGCGTACCCCTCGATGTGCCCGAACATCATCGTCGCGCTCGTGAACATCCCCAGCGTGTGCGCGACGTACATCGTCGTCAGCCACGCCTCCGCGTCGCACTTGCCCAGCCCGATCTTCCTTCGCACCGGCCCCGCGAAAATCTCACCGCCACCGCCCGGCAGCGAGTCCAGCCCCGCGTCACGCAGACGCACCATCACCCAACGAATCTTCTCTTCCAGCGACCCCCCAGGCGGATCGAAGAAATGCACGAACTCAACGAACTCCGGCGGACTGAACGCATGAACATGCACCTTCGGGAACCGTTCCTTGATCCCGCGCAGCAGATTCACATACCACTCCAGCGGCAGCGCCGGGTTCATCCCACCCTGCATCAAAATCTGCGTCCCGCCGATCGCCACCAGTTCCGCGATCTTCTCATAGATCTGCGCCGGCTCCAGCGTGTACGCATCGTGCTCGTCGCCGTCGCGCCGGAATGCGCAGAACGTACACCGAGCGTTGCACACGTTCGTGTAGTTAATGTTGCGGTCGATGATGTAGGTCCGGATCGAATCGCCGTGCAGCACCCGGCACCGCGCATCCGCGTACCGCCCCAGCGTCATCAACGGTGCCCGCTTGAACAACTCCAGCCCCTGCTCCGCGGTCAGCCGAACCGCCCCCGCCGCCACGTCCGCCAAAAACCCGGCGTCGAGCGCGTCGGCGTGAGGTGCTTCGTTCATCAAATCTGCGTGCCGGAATGCCATGGCGAGCCATACCCTAGCCCAAAGTCCAACAGGTTTCAATGATTGTTGAAAATCCATCCCTGACGCCCTAACCAGCCTCGGACCCTCAGCCCAACGTCCGCATAGCCGATACACCACCCGCCGGGCTGACACCGGCGCGGAGCCAATCGTTGCCCTACAGACCCCGGCCACACCTCTCGGCGGCCCTCTCACACCTGCGCTTCTCGATCTTCGTCTGCGCGATCGCCTTGGGTCTCGCGCTCGGCGCTCGCGCCGTCCTCTTCGCCGTCGTTCACTTCACCGACGCGCGCACAACTCAGGTCGGCCAGAGCGATGCCGCCCCGCTCCGCGTCGTCACCACGCCGCCGCGCGCCCAGACCGCGGGCACCCCCAGGAACGCCCAGGACATCTCCGAGGCCCCGCCGCGCGCCGATGTAAACCAGGTTCCGGGCGAGAACGATCTCCTCCTCCAGCGAACGAGCATCACTGCACAATGGGTCGGTGTCATGTCGGCCCTGCTGCTCGCAGCGCTCATGTTCCAGGCGGTCATGCTCGCCGGCGCGGCGTCGATCCCGGGCGTCGAATGTGCCGTGAGTTCCGGCACAATCGTGCTCATCGTCGTGCTGTGCTGCCTGCCGCTGTCCGGGATATTGCCCGAGACGCCCTTCCGAGGCGTCTTCATCCCGTACGACCGTCTCGTCAGCGAATCGCTGCTCGTGCGCGCGAACGATCCCTCCGCCCCCGGCGCGCCATCGTTCTTCGGGGCCCACCTCTTCATGCCCGTGGCCCTGATGCTCGCGCTCGCCGTCGCCGTCTTCCGCTTCCGTGCCGGCATCGAAGCGGGCATCATCGCCACCAGCGTCAGCGAACTCGATGAAAAACTGGAACGCGAGATCCGATCGATGAAAACCGGACAACTCTCGACCCCACGCGCCGTCGGAGCGCTCAACATGGCCATCGGCGCGCAGCCCTCGGACCACGAGTTGCACTTGGCCGCGGGAGCGGAATCCCTCCGCGTCGCCCCCCCGGCGTTCCGCACCCCGGGCGCCGCGCCAGGCCCGAACGTCAAACCAGGCGATTCCACCAAACGTCCCATCTAATACGGAATCCAAATAGTTCCTCGCCCGGTGCCTGAGCCTCCTCCCCCGGTCGCTAAGGCGACAGGTGCGAGCGCGCCCGCCGTGGCGGGAGTCTTTCGAGATCGAAAACCCGCCGTGGCGGGGCGGAGGGGGCGGCGGCCGCCGCACGATCCGATCACAACTTCGCGCGTGATCGAAATGGAATCCGTATTACTCGCTCAAACCGAGCCGCTCCCGCATCTCGCGGGGAAGCGTCGCGTCCTGAGCCTCGTAGTACCAGTCACGCACCTCGTCCCGCTCGGTGGGGTGCTGGGAGTTCACATAGGGAAACCCGTTGAACACCCACGACGGCCGAACCACCATCCCGTCACGCGCAATGTTGAATCCGCCGAAGTCCTCGCTGATCCCGGTGATCGGCTCGAAGTAGACCGCCCCACCCGCGTGCGCCGCGGAGTTCGGCAGCAACTCGAACGCCCGAAGCGTGGATTCGCTCACGCCCGGCAGCACGGGGATCGCCGCGGCCTCGGGAGACCGGCTCGCGTCGACAAAATCGGGAGGCGCTTCGATCTCTTCCAGGGACAGAAACCGAACCGACTTCTCCGCCGTCGCGTTGTGCGCCGTGGCGAATGCTTGGTTCTCGACCGCGGACAGCCGCCACAGACCGTACGACAGAGCCATGAAAAAAACAATGATCGGCGCCACCATCGCCAGCTCGGTCACGCACGTTCCGCGGCGAAAACCGCACGCGACCCGCTGACCACCATCAATGCTGAATGCCGAAAGTAACCGAGTCATAGGAGCCCTCTTCAATCCCCGCTCCGAGCCACGCGGCCTGGGTATCGGGGTCGCTTCCAAGCGTCACCGCAACAAGGTCCGAGCGCGTCAGCCGGGGTTGCCAGTTCCATCCCAAAGTCGTCCACACACGGAACGGATACGCCGCAACCCGGTTGCGGCGATCGTACCGCTCGTCGTAGCCGTTAAAGGTCTCCGCCTGCGCCGACGCCGTCGCGCAGTCGGCCGGGCTGATCTCGAACTCAAAGAATCCCTTGAACAGAAACTGGTCCTCTCGGACCTCATCCACCACCGCCGTCGCAAAGACCGAGAACGCCTCGCGGCCGGCCTCGGCCGGACTCAACTCATCGGCTCCGCTCTGTGAAACCAGAACATAATGAGACCCGCCGTACCGCGCGCTGACATCGAGAATCGCCTCCTCGACCGCGTCGTCCCACAGCTGCCGCGCCCCACCGATCCCCGAAAAACGATCGAAGTTCGCCTCCTCGGGCAACCAGTAATCGCTGAGTTCCCGCCTCAGCCGGAGCATCCGCTCGAACGAGTCCACGCTCCCGATCCTCAGCGGCGGGACGATCAGACCGTCGCTCCGGCCGGGAACCGCAAGGATAAGCCGAACTTCGTGGAACTCGGCGACCAGCTCCCGCTGCTCGTCCACCACCTCCGGGATCGACTCGACCAGCCGCCGCTGAAACTCATGGACCTCTTCGATGCGGCGCGAAAAAGTCCCGCTCTCCAGAGCGCCGTTCGCAAAGTTGCCGGACCGCGCGATGAACTCAATATACGGGCCGATCTCGTTGTTGGGGGCACGGACGATGCGGTTGAGGAGGCTCTGCCGGCACGGGTTGTCCGGGCAGGCGTTGAGCGCATCCTGCCAGTTACGCCTCACACCATGCACCACCGCCATGATCGCACGCGCCGAGACCTCCGCCGACGCGTTCCGCAGAATCAGCATGTTGCTCCCCGTCACAAGGTTGACGGCCCGGCTCTGCCACGTCGCCGCCGCGAGCGCCCCCTGGTCCGCCGCGGCCTGAGCCCGCATCTTGGCGCTCACGATCCGCCCCGTGTTCCAGTTCAGCGCGATCAGCACCGCGAAAATCAGCGCCACCAGCACGAACAGCACCAGCACAAGACCGCTCTCATCCCGGTGAAACCGGCGAGCCGATCGGGCAACGAAATGGAACAGCACGCGAGTCACGGCGGCGGCAGCGCTCCCGAGCCGGCCCCAGGGCTATGCACCCGCGAACCGGCTGTTTGCATCGTCGCCGTCGCCGTCAGCGGGAACGTCCGCCCCGGCACCCCCGCCGGCAGCGGCTCCGACAATCCAGGAAGAAAAATAAACCCGTTGAGCGCAAGAAAAAAATCAAAGTGAACCGTCACCTCGACCACACGCGTCGGGTAGAGATCCCGCGCCCTCGAAAACTCGAAGGGCGACCGCGGAACCCAATCGAAGAACGAAACCTCCGTGAAGCGACGGGCATACGACTGACGCATCGCCACCGTGCGGGCCCCGTACAGATTGCCCTCCGACGAAAGAACCCCTTCCAGCAGGGCCGCCGCGGGGTCCGTCTCTCCGGTGCCCGATCCCCCACCAGCCGGCGGCGTGGGGTTACGTGGATCGTCCCCCGCCTGGGACAGCGCCGTCCCCTGCCCCGATGCAGGCGCCAGCGTCGCCGTCACCAGAACCGCGGTTTCAAAGAGGTCCCGCTCCAGGCCGGGGTCGGGCAGTTCCTCGGCGTGTACCCCGTCACGGTCATACCCCACCGCCGCGACGCGCGCCGCCGCAAACGCCGCGTAACGCACCACGATCGACGCATTCAGGATCAGCATCAGTTGGATCAAGGTGCCCGCGATCAGAAGGAGGAAGGGAAGGATGAGGATGAGTTCGACCAGCACCACGCCTTGCTCGCACCCCAACGCGAGCCCGGGTCGCTTGATCCGCGCGAACAACCGATCGAACAGCAAACCGCCGAGCATGAGCATGAACCCGATCGCCGCCACGCCGAACAGAAAAAAAACGTCGATCACGGAACCCGAACCGATCCAGCCGAGCCTCACCGCGCCGATCCCGCCGAAACGCACGCCGTAGAGGCACGCAACCGCCAGCACCGTCAGCGCGGCCGCGACGACGATCCATGATTTTCCGGGTGCGCGTGTCATGTTCGGATCAGCGGCAGCACCAACTCGTGAACACCGAAAAAATGCGACGTGATGAGGCCCAGCAGCAGCGACGGACAAAAGGGAGCCTCGCGCGGCCTGAAAGGGTACACCTTGGCGATCCCTCGACGCGTCGCCGCAAACTGGAGCAGCCCCAGCGACACCACCTGGATGCGCGCCACCAGCTCGCCCCGCACCGCCCAGTTGAGGACGCCGATCGCCCCCGCGATCACCAGCGTGTTAAGGAGCACCGGCACCACCGCCGAAAGCCCGATGAGCGCCCCGACCGCCGCCAGCAACTTCACATCGCCCCCGCCCAGCCCCCGCGCCATGAAACTGATGATCCCGAACCCCGCGCACAGCAGAAACCCCCAACCGGCCTGCGCCGCTCCGGGCGAGCCTACCCACGCCAACGCCGTGGTCGCATCGACGGCGCTCAGCACCGGCACCAGCACGCAGTTCACCGCAAGGCCGAAGAGCAGCGCCGGGTAGGTGAGTACATTCGGGATCCGCCGCAGCGCCGCGTCGAGCCACGCCGCACCGATGCACACCAGGTAACACACCACCAACACAAAGATGCCACGCTCGCGCAGGTCGGCCAGAATCTGGATCACCGACGCGATCGCCGCAGCCAGCCCCAGCCCCGCGATCCACCAAGGCCACACCCCTTCGCGCCGACTTCGCTCAGGCTCCGGTGCCGCACCCGTCGCGGACAAAGAAAAAGCCGACCCGCTCGGCGGAAGTTCCTCGGGCGATTCGATCGTCTCGGTTGTCTGCTTTTCACTCACGACTGACCCTCGCTTCAAGCGCCGCCGGGGACGGGGGCGCTGCGCGTGGAGCCCGACGCCGTGGGGAGCGACGGAGACCGTAACGACCGGGGGCAACGAAGAACAACATCCGAGCGGGCCGGCGAGCAGAACTCATGCCGCCGCTTGCAGACCATCAGGCTGCGAGCATATTCAGGGCGTAGCGGGCGCCGTGGTGGTCGACATGTCGGTGACTTCGCCTTCCATTGTCACGGCCTTGGTCCTCATGGCTCCGGCGAAGATCAGGATGCCAGCCAGAACCACGAGCGCCACGATGATGAGCAGGATCCACTCGACTGTCGTCGGACCAGTCTCGTCTTCGTGAAGGCTGACGAAGAACGAACGCGCTTTGCTGAGCATGATTTTTATCTCCGTTTTCAACTGCCTCAGGACGCGAAACCCGAGCCCGCGTCCATGGGCAAGTAAACCATACGATATGTTTTAGGCAAAGGGAAGGGCCAGCAGCCCCGCGATTTGGTAAAAGTAACTCAGTATCTGGTTGAAGATGATCGGCGCAAGGGCGAACATGGGCATAACAAAACCCAAAAGACCGAGCACATACTCCACGTTCAAGTTCCCGTGATCGTCGCTCAAAATCTCAGTGGGATCGCGCCGCATCGTCCTTGCTCCCAGCCTTTGCCTCGAAAATGTGCTTGGTCAGTTTGATCCGATCCGTCAAACCCAGCCACCCCATGTCACGCGCAACGGTAGGCCGCTCCCCCGTCCATTTCATCGTCGGCTCCGCCCCCGTCGTGTCCAGATTGAAAATATCCCGGATCAGGTAAATCCCCGCTTTTTCGTCCAGTTCAACCTCGCTGATATGCGTGACCAGCCGTCGGCCGCTGTGAAGCCGCGACGTCTGAACAAAAAGGTCAACCGCCAACGCAATCTGCCTGCGGAGCGACACAATCGGCAACCCGATGTCCGCCATCAGGCACATCGTTTCCAGCCGACCGCACGCCTGCGACGGGTTGTCCGCGTGCAGCGTCGCCAGCGACCCGCGGTGCCCCGACGTCATCGCCTGCACCATGTCCAGCGCTTCTCCCCGCCGCACCTCGCCGACCACAATCCGGTCAGGCCTCATCCGCAGCGAAGATACGAACAAATCCCGCACCGTGATCGCCCCCTTCCCATACGCATCGGCGGGGCGTGCCTCCAGTTGGACCACATGCTCCTTCTGAATCTGCAGTTCACGCGTGTCCTCGATGACCACGATCCGATCCGAATCCGAAATCGCGGTCGAAAGAATATTCAAAAGCGTGGTTTTGCCGGACCCGGTGCCGCCGCTGACGACGATGTTGAGCGCCGCCTCGACCGCGATCGTCAGAAACTCCAGCGCGTCCGGCGTCACCGCGTTCCGCTTGAGCAAAAAGTCCGGCGTCACCGCCGACCGGCTGAACCGACGGATGTTGACCGACGTCCCCGCACCGGAAATCGGCCCCAGAATGATGCAGATACGCGATCCATCCGGCAGCCGACCGTCGAGGATCGGGTCCTTGTCCGTGATCGTCTTGCCCACGAACTGCGCGATGTTGTTCGCCGCGGCCCGGAGCGCCAGTTCGCTCTCAAACCGGGCCTCAACCCGCATCACCTTGCCGCCTTTTTCCGCGTAGATGTGCTCGTGCCCGTTCACCATCACCTCGGAGACCGCCTCATCATTCAGCAGCGGGAGCAGCGGACCAAGAAAATAGTTGATCCCGGCCTTGTACGCGCGCTGCGCGCCGGTCTCGGCGGGCTTGCCGGCGATCGAGCCGTTGGCGCTGGCGGGGGCGGGGCCGGGGGCGGGAGGTGGTCCGGACAAGGCAAGCACTCCGGGAACAACGGGGATTCCAGCCCATAGGCGTACATCGCGGAAGCCCCCAAGTCAATCGAAAATCCGCCGGAGTCTCAGTTTGAATGTGGCACGCCCTTTCCAGGGCGTGGGGCGGGAAGTCACGGGCTTTCTCGGAGAGTCGCCGCGGAGACCAGCCCGTGTCGGTTTCGGACACGCCGTGGGAAGGGTGGCTCGCGCCGACCGCCCCCCTTGCACCCCCCACATTGACCAAGTGAAACCTCCTCGGCTAAGTTGGTAACCGTGAAACACCTGACTTGGAGCGGCGGTGGGGTCCGTTTCGAGTCTCGTCACCTCGCCATGTGGGGTGCCGCGACGTGGCTATCGCTCATTGCCATCGCCGACGCGAGACAAGAAGCCAACCAGGCGCCCGCCGCGCCACTGGTTCTCAACCTCGCGGCGCCGCCGACAGGCGCCGCGATGTCCCCGAGCGCCAAGTCCGATCCCGAATCCGACATGCCCTCGTACTCCGAGGTGCGCGTGTCGGAGTTCATGACGGTGGACCTCATCGTGCAGAACGACGACATCCGCAACGTCCTCCAGAAACTCGCCGTGCAGGCGCGGAGGAACATCGTCCCCTCCTCGAGCGTCACCAAGCGCGTCACCTGCACCGTCTACGGCGCCCCCTTCTACGATGCGCTCGACGCCCTCCTCAACGCCAACGGCCTCGGGTACATCGAGCGCGGTGAGTTCATCTACGTCTTCACCGCGCAGGAACTCACCCTCGTCAAAACCGACGTCGAGAAACGCCTCACCAAAACCATCCACCTCAACTACCTCCGCCCCGACGACGCCCACCGCTTCGCCAGGGGTCTGCTCTCAGAAAAAGGATGGATCGAGGCAACGCAGGACCGCGCCGGTGATGATTCAGCCCAGGCAACCGACTCCGGGACCGCGAGCGCCGGCGCGGCCCCATCGGGCGGATCATCCTCCTCCTCGTCCGGCCAATCCTCGGCCACCCCAGCCGACGGCTCCATCTACTCGCCGGACAAAGACGAGTACTCGGTCATCTCCGCGATCGTGCTGCACGACTACGCCGAGAACATCGCCGAGATCGAGGAACTCCTGAAAAGCCTCGACCAGAAACCGGCCCAGGTCCTCATCGAAGCAACAATCGTCCAGACAAGCCTCTCCGAGCAGAACGCCTTCGGCGTGGACTTCGCCCTCCTCAGCGACGTCCAGTTCACCGAGTTCTTCGGCTTCCCCCCCTCCTTCGATCCGCTCAACTTCTTCCGCAGCGACAAGAGACCCCTCAATCCGACGACGGACCCACCGGCCAACACCACCCCTCTCAATAAAGATTTCATCTCCTCGACCCCCGGCAACACGGGCCTCGGCCCCGCGACCGTCCGCGGCGCCATCATCGCCGGAGACGCCGCCGTCTTCATCCGAGCACTCGACCAGGTCACCGATGTCACCCTCCTCTCCAACCCAAAAATCCTCACCCTCAATCGCCAGCGGGCCCGCGTCCTCGTCGGCACGCGCGTCGGCTACCTCGAAACCACCATGAACCAGAGCCAGACCCTCCAGTCGATCAAGTACCTCGACACGGGCATCGAACTCGACATGCGACCCTTCATCCTCGACGACAACACCGTTCGCCTCGAACTCGCCCCCAAGGTCTCCACCGCAACTTTCCGAACCGTCGCGGCCCAGGGCGTCGGGCAACAGCAGATCCCCGACGAACGAATCCAGACCGTTAACACCAACGTGCAGATCCCGGCGGGCTACACCGCCGTGCTGGGCGGCCTCTTCCGCGAAGACACCTCGCGCTCGCGCTCGCAGGTGCCGCTGCTCGGCGATATCCCCATCATCGGCGCGGCGTTCCAGGGACGCGACGACAGCGTGGACCGCGTCGAGATCATGTTCCTCATCAAACCGACCGTCATGCAGGACAAGATCATCGTGGAGCAAGGCCAGAACGCCGAATCGTGGCGCGAGACTGTCCGCGTCGGCGGCCGCGAGGGGCTGCTCCCCTGGAGCCGCGAACGCCAGAGCGCCCGTCTGAACCTCGACGCCGAGCGCCGATGGAACGAGGGCGATCTCGACGGTGCCCTGTGGTCGGTGCGTCGATCGCTCGAACTCCACCCGATGCAGCCCGACGCGGTTCGGCTGCGCGACACGCTCGTCAACTCGCCCCAGGCCTGGCCCGAGCGCAGCCTGCTGGAGCGCATCATCAACGCGGAAGCCGCCGCCGATGAGCCGCCCGACGACGACGACATGGGCAGTGTTCCCGCCCCCGAACCCGAAACGCAGACTCCCGAAGAACCCGCCCCGGACGGCAAGGAGCCGCAACCATGAGCCGCTTCCTCCTCGGGTGTGCGTTGTCGTTCGCGTGCCTCGCGCTCGCCTCCTGTGGCCACGGCAAGTTCACCACCGCCGCGAGGGTGGACGCCGAGAAACGCGCCAGCCAACTCAAAGCCGCCACCCAGTTCGACATGGCCAAGCAGCAGTTCGAGTCGGGCGACCTCGACCGTTCGCTCCGCACCGTCGACGCGACCATCGCGCTGACCCCTGATGTTTCGGTCCCCTACCTCCTCCGCGGCCGAATCCTCCTCGAAATGGGAAAGCCCGACCAAGCCCTCGATTCCCTCGCACGAGGCCAAGAGATCGACCCCAAAAACCCGGACTTTTCCTACTACACCGGTGTGGTCCTCGAAAGCGTCGGCCGCAAAACCGCCGCCCTCGAAGCATTCCAGCACGCGAGCGAAATCGAACCCACCGATCTCAAGCACCGCCTCGCCGCCTCCGAAATCATGGCCGAGATGGGCTGGCTGGACCAGGCCGAAGCCCTCCTCGTCGAAAATCAATCCTCCTTCAAATACAGCCCGGGCCTCCGCCAGATGCTCGGCCACATCGCCATGATGCGCGGCGATGTCACCCAAGCCGTCGAGCACTTCCAGGAAGCCTCGGTCCTCGGCCCGGACGACTTCGCCCTCGTCGAAGACCTCTCCCGCGCCCAGATCGCCGCCGGCCGATTCACCGACGCCGAACAAAGCCTCAAACGCCTCATGGACAGCCCCAAATACAAGGACCGCCGCGACGTGCGCCACATGCGCGCCCGCTGCCTCGTCGAAACCGGCAGACCCGTCGAAGCACGCGAAGTCCTCATGCGCCTCGTCGAAGAGAAAGTCGGGGCGTCGGACATCGAAGCATGGATCCGCCTCACCGAGGTCGCCGTCCTGATGAGCGACGACCGCCAACTCCGCACCTTCTCGAGCAAACTCATCACCCTCGCCCCCGACCGCCACGAGGGCTACCTCGCCCAGGCCATGTGGCAACGCCACGAGGGAGACCTCCCCGCCTCGATCCGCAGCCTCGACAAAGCCATCAAACTCGCCCGCGACAACCCGGCCCCCACACGCATGAAAGCACTCGTCCTGAAGCAAATGGGCCGCACCGCCGACGCGGCGAAGATGTTTGAAAAGGCGGATCAACTCGCGCAGCGCGATTGACCTCCTCCCCCGCTCCTAGCGGGGGAGGTGCCCGAGTCTGCGAGGGCGGAGGGGGCGTTCGGCGCACTCACCCCACCCCGCGCTCCGCCGACGCCAGAACATTGTCCAGCAGCATCGCCACCGTCACCGGCCCAACGCCCCCCGGCACCGGAGTGATCCACCCCGCAACCTCGCGCACCTCATCAAACGCCACGTCCCCCACCGTCCGCGTCTTCCCATCCGCCCCCGCCACTCGATTGATCCCAACGTCGATCACCACCGCCCCCTCCCGCACCCAATCCCGCTTCACCAACCCCGGAGACCCGGCCGCCGCCACCAAAACATCCGCACGCCGAGTCAGCGCCGCGATGTCTTCGGTGAACTTGCTGCACGACACCACCGTCGCCTCCCGCCGCATCAGCATCACCGCCACCGGCTTGCCAACAATGTCCGACGCGCCGACGCACACCGCGAACTTCCCCTTCAAATCAATCCCCGTCGCATCGATCATCTTCAACACCGCGAGAGCCGTGCACGGCGCCAGCGACGATCGCCCGTACACAACGTTCCCGATGTTCGCGGGGTTCACCCCCTCCACATCCTTCCGCGGCTCGATCAAACTCTGGATGCCATACGCATCCACCCCCTCCGGCAGCGGCATATGCACCATGATCGCGTGGACATTCGGATCGTGGTTCAGCCGATCGACCTGCTCCGCGATCTCCTCGCCCCGGCAACCCGCCGGCAGTTCGTGCAGCCGGTAGTCGATCCCCAGATCGCCGCACATCTTCCGCTGGTTGTCGGCGTACACCATCGACGCCGCGTCCGACCCGCCGTGCGCCAGCACCGCGTCCAACCTCACCGGTCGACCCGACGCCCGCAACCCCGCCGCCCGCTCGGCGATCCGCCGTTTCTCGGCCTCGGCAAGGGCTTTTCCATCAAGCAAGCGTGCGGGCATCGCAGCATGGTAATGGGCAGTCAGGAAAGGGTTCAGGGTTCAGGGTTCAGGGATCGGGAATCGGGAATTGGGCTTCAGTGATGGTGCTGGGGTGCAGGCTTCCGCCTCATCGAACCCTGAACCCTGAACCCTGAACCCTGAACCCTGAACCCTAGACCCTAGACCCCAAACCCCAGACCCCAGACCCTTGTACCTTTTCCCCGTGTCGAAGCCCTCCCCCGAATCCCGCATCCGCGAACTCCGCGATCTCCTCAACCGCGCCAACCGCGCCTACTACGTCCACGCGACGCCCTTCATCTCCGACCAGCAATACGACGAACGCCTCGCCGAACTCTCGCAACTCGAACGCGACCACCCCGAGTTCGACGACCCCGCCAGCCCCACCCAGCGCCTCGGCGATCAGCCCTCCACCGGCTTCCAAACCTTCCCCCACTCCCTCCCGATGCTCAGCATCGACAACACCTACAGCGAACAAGAAGTCCGCTCGTGGGTGTCGCGCTGCGAAAAGTCACTCAGCGCCGCTTCAAACGAGCCCCGCGCGCAAGCAAGGGGTTTGTTTTCTCCCCAAGCCCCCAAGCTCGCTCCGGGCGAGTCGCCGTGGCGACCCCCAAGCCCTCAAACCCTCTTGTTTTCTTGCGATCCCAAAATCGACGGCATCGCCATCTCACTCCGCTACGAAGACGGCCGCCTCATCCGCGCCCTCACCCGAGGCGACGGTGCCAAGGGCGACGACGTCACCAGCAACGTCCGCACCATCAAGGCCGTTCCGCTTGTCTTGACTCCCCCTCCCCCTGGGAGGGGGTGTCGCCGCGGCGACGGGGGAGGGACTCCGGAAGCCCAGGGAGTCCCATCGGTCCTCGAAATCCGTGGCGAAGTCTTCATGCCCACCAAGGAGTTCCAGCGCATCAACGACGAACGCGAAGCCGAGGGCGAAGAACCCTTCATGAACCCCCGTAACGCCTGCGCAGGCACCATCAAAAACCTCGACCCCAGGATCACCGCCTCGCGCCGCCTCGGCTTCGTCGCCCACGGCCGAGGAGTCATCGAACCACCAGACTTCGCCGAATCGCACACCGAGTTCCTCTCGAAGATTCGCGCGATGGGCGTGCCGACCGCCGCCGCCATCACCTGCGCCTCCGCCGACGAAATCGTCAACGCAATCGAAGATTTCCGAGGCCAAATCGCATCACAACCCTGCATGATCGACGGCATGGTCGTCCGCGTGGACTCCTTCGCACATCAATCCGAACTGGGCGTGACGAGCAAAAGCCCGCGCTGGTGCATCGCCTACAAATACCCCGCCGAACGAAAGCAAACAGTCCTCGAAAAAATCGAGCCGCAGGTCGGCAAGACCGGCCGCATCACACCGCGCGCCACACTGAAACCCATCCTCCTCGCGGGCACCACCGTCCGGCACGCCACCCTCCACAACTACGGCCAGATCGCCGAAAAAGACCTCCGCCCCGGCGACACCGTCATCGTCGAAAAAGCCGGCGAGATCATCCCGCAGGTGATCGAAGTCGTCGATCTTCAGAGCCCCGAGCGCAAGCGACGGGCCAAAGTCAAAGCCCCCGACACATGCCCCGCTTGCGAAGGCCCCACCGAGGTCGAACCCGACGAATCCGCTCGCAACACGAAACAAGAAACCGGCCGCCGCTGCATCAACCCCGAATGCCCCGCCCAGGTCCGCGAGAAACTCATCTGGTTCACCGGCCGAAAACAGATGGACATCGACGGGCTGGGCGAGAAAACCATCGACCTCATCCGAGGAACCAAAGATTTTCACCGCGGAGTCGCAGACCCGCCGCGGCGGGACGCGGAGGACGCGGAGGACGCGGAGAAAGGCACTCAGAAGGGTGAAGGCATCCCGCTCGGTCACTTCGCGGACATCTTCCGCCTTCCGCACCATCGCAGCGCACTCATCGAACTCGAGCGAATGGGTGAAAAAAAAGTCGACAACCTCATCGCTGGCATCGAAGCCGCGAAGTCGCGCCCCATGGCCCGAGTCCTCGGCTCGCTCGGCATCCGCCACCTCGGCGCCTCAAACGCGAAACTGCTCGCCCGACGATTCAGGACACTCGAAGACCTCATCGCCGCATCCGCCGCCGACATCGAAACCATCGAAGGCTTCGGCCCCGTCCGCGCCGAGGTCGTCCACCGATACCTGCACTCCCCCCCAGGCAAAAAAACATTCAACGAACTGAAATCCGTCGGCCTCACCTTCGACAACCCCGACCTCGACGACGCCGCACGCAAAACTACCTCCGGCGTCTTCGCGGGCAAGACCATCGTCCTCACCGGAACCCTCGACAACTTCGACCGCGAAGCCCTCAAGAACACACTCGAATCCCTCGGCGCCAAAGTCACCGGCTCCGTCTCGAAAAAAACCAACCTCGTCATCGCCGGCCCCGACGCCGGCTCCAAACTCGAAAAAACCACCGAACTCAGCATCGAAGTCTGGAACGAGGCCAGGTTGCTCAAGGAACTCAAAGGCAAAGCAGCCACAGATGGCCCAGATTAGCCCAGATAGGGAACAGAGTGACCGAGCCAGATGTCGAGCTCATACCCCTCTTGAAGTCCTTTCTATCTGGGTCCATCTGGGCAATCTGTGGCCATGCTCTTGTCTTCTCCGTGTCTCAGTGCCTCCGTGGTGAATGATTCTTCTCCCATGCAAAACGTCGAAGTCAAATACGAACTCCGCGAGCCCGACCTCTGCCGGTCGATCATCGCGCGCCTGGGCGCGCGCCTCGCCGCGACGCTCCGCCAACGCGACACCTATTTCCGCGTCCCCGACGGCCGCCTGAAAAAACGCGAGGTCGAGGGCGAGGGCACGGAGTGGGTCTTCTACCACCGCCAGGATCGCCCCAAGGCACGCCTCAGCAACTTCACCATCTACACCGAGCAGGAAGCCCTCACCCGCTACGGCGAGCGCCCCCTCCCCGTCTGGGTCATCGTCGAAAAATCGCGCGAAGTCTGGCTCATGGGCGAGGTCCGCCTCCACATCGACGACGTCGAACGCCTCGGCCGATTCTTCGAGATCGAAGCCCTCGTCACCCCACGCCAGCACGTCGGCCTCTGCCGCCGCGAAGTGGACCGAATCGTCAAGGAACTCGGCCCCGTGGTGCTCGGAGAAGTCATCGCCGTCAGCTACAGCGACATGATGGGAGCGGAGCAGGAGTGAGGATTGAAATCTCGTAACTCTTCAGCCGCGCACATGGGTCTGTTTGCAAACGGCTGAAGAGATACTTCCCCTCATTCTTGTCTTCTCTGTGTCTCCGCATCTCTGTGGTGAGCGCCTTTGTCGCAAGTTCACTCCACCTCAAAGTCCATCGAATCGGAGAGCAGCCCCTTCCGGCAGGCGGCTTCGATTCCAAAGAGGGTGAGGTCGGGGATGATGCGGTCGATGAGTTCGTCGCCGTCGAAGATGAGGGGCGCATCGCCTCCCGTGATGATGATGGGCGGGTAGGCCTCGTAAGCCTCGGCGTAGCGCTCGACGAGCAGGCGGACCATGCCGCGGATGCCGTAGTAGACGCCGTTGAGCATCGCTTGCGTGGTGTCCTTGCCGAAGGGGGATGACGGGGTCGGGACAGCGAGGTGGACGTGCGGGAGGGCGGCGGTGCCTTGGTGGAGGGCTTGGAGTTGCATGTTTGCGCCGGGGGCGATGGCGCCGCCCTGGAAGATGCCGTCGCCGTCGATGAAGTCAACGGTGACGGCGGTGCCGCAGTCCACGACGACGCAGGCCTGCTTGAGATGATCGAAGGCGGCGATGGCGTTGAGGAGGCGGTCCTGGCCCGGAATTGAATCATTGTCGAGCGCGGTCTCGATCGGGATCGGCAGGTCGTGGCCGATGCGGAAGACCTTGCGGCCGGTTCGCGCTTCGAGTTCGGAGGTGAGCCGATCGGCGATGGGAGCGTTCGTCGTGGCGAGGACGATGACGGAGGGCTGCGAGTCGTCCGCCGACGGCAGTTCGCCGGCGAGGGCCACCACCTGCTCGACGAGCGGCGCAAAGGAAGCATTCGGCGCGCGGAGCGAGCGTGACAGTTCGGAGCCATCGAAGCGGCCGAAGCGGGTGGTGGTGTTGCCGACGGAGATGGCGAGGAGTTGGAGGGGCATTTTGTGGGTAAGCGTACCCCCGGAAGAAGACATTCACCACAGAGGCACGGAGACACAGAGAAAGGCAAGGGGGATAGGGTTTGGTATTTGGGGTTGCGTGTCGCGGCGGTGGGCCGGGTGTCGAATCACGCGGGGTTGAGAGATCTTTGCCTTTTGCCTTGACACCTATTCTGATGCCTTTCTCTGTGTCGCCGTGCCTCTGTGGTGAATGTCTTTCTGGTTCTTCCGCGTCGCCCGCCGATCTCCTACTCTTCCCGCATGACGGCGGCTCGGTTCGATCATGGCCTTCCTTCGCCGATGGGGCTGACGCACGACCAGTTCGTGCGCGAGGCGGCCGCGCGCGGCGAGCGGGAGGGCGCCGCGCTGGAGGCGTACAAGCGGTTTTTTCGCGAAGGGCCGGCGCAGTTCCCCGGGCTGACCCCTGAACCGACGAAGACACTTGTCACCGACAGCCCCGAGGGTGAGGTCACGAAGTTTCTCCTGTCGGTCCCGCCGCGACGCGAGGGCGAACCGGCGCTCGAGACCGAGTCCGTCGTCATCCCCATGCAGCGGCGTCACTCGACGACCAAGACGCTGTGCGTCTCCTCGCAGATCGGGTGCGCGATGGGGTGTACCTTCTGCGAGACCGCGCAGATGGGGCTGATCCGTTCGCTGACGGCGGCCGAGATCGTGCGGCAGTGGTACGCGGCGCGGCATGTGCTGAACCACGAGATCAAGAACATCGTGTTCATGGGCATGGGCGAGCCGCTGGACAACTACGACGAGGTGATCCAGTCGATCCGCGTGCTGAGCGATCATTGCGGGCCTTCGATCGCGATGGGGAGCATCACGGTGTCCACCGTCGGGCGGATCGACGGGTTGCTTCGGCTGCGCGAGCGGGTGACGCAGCCGGGGTGGAAATCGCTGAACCTCGCGGTGTCGATCAACGCGCCGAACGATGCGGTGCGGGATTCGATCATGCCGATCAATCGTTCGATGCCGCTGGGCGAGTTGATCCCGATTCTGGAGACGTGGCCGAGGCGCAAGAGCGGGGCGATCTGCGTCGAGTATGTGCTCATCCCCGGAGTGAACGCGGGGGCCGAGCACGCGGCGGAGCTGTGCGAGCGTTTCCGTGGGGTGCGGTGCTGCGTGAACGTGATCCCCTACAACCCGCGTCGGGATTCGCCGTGGCCTTCGCCGACGGAGGAGGAGGTGTGGGCGTTCCTGAAAGAACTCGAATCGCGCGGCCAGTTCTGCAAGCGCAGGCGGACCAAGGGACGCGACTCGATGGCCGCGTGCGGTCAACTGGGGAACGAGGCGATCCGCAAGCGGAAGTTCGTGGGGATGACGGTGGGACGGGAATAAGAAACGGAAAGACATTCACCACGGAGTCGCAGATCCGCCGCGGCGGGGCACGGAGGACACAGAGAAGAAAAGCATGAGGGAGGGATGGGGTGAGTGGTTCGGTCGTGCGATGCATTTGTTTTTCTTCAGCCTGCAAGGCTGGTCGTTCGTAGCCGGGGGTGTCCCG
>CAMTWL010000005.1:0-51213 GCA_947085435.1 uncultured Phycisphaerae bacterium | reverse complement strand
TCACCCCATCACCCCATCACCCCACCACCGGCTCCGCCCGCCTCACCACATTCCCGAACAACTCCGCGTACCACTTCGTCAACCTCTCCTCACCGTAATACTCCCCCGCCGCGAGCGACCGCGCGCTCACCGCCGCGTACTCCGCCGGATCGTCGAACAACTTCTCAATCACCCCCACCCAAGGCCGCGCTTCCGCCGACGACACCGGCCGAACCGTCCCGCTCTGCAAGTGCCCCGGCAACGGCAGACAAAACGCCGCCCCGCGCGACGTCTCGAACACCCCGCCCCGATCCGAAACCAGCGTCGGGATCCCGCACATCATCCCCTCCGCCGTCACGCGCCCCGACGGCTCCGGCCACACGCTCGGCACCAGCAAAACCTTCGTCAACGCATAGATCTCCGCCGGCCTCGGCACCCCCTCCGAATACACGATCTGCCTGTGCCGGCGCAGGTCGTACCCGCCCGCCGCCCCCGCGCGCACCAGGTTCGCCGCCGTCTCCCGCGCGTTGATAATCATGAACGGGATGTCGCCCCGCTTCGAGCAGAGGTCCTCCGCGATCCGCGCCACCATCGACACCCCCTTGTCGTGCGTCGGATTAATAAACGTCACGAACGTCGGCCGCCGCTTCGCCGCCGCCGGCACCACGTCGCCCTCCAGAATCGGAATCGGCGCAACCGTCGAATCAACCCCGACTTCCTCCCGATACTTCTCCGCCGAAAACTGGCTCGGCGTCAGCACCAGGTCGATGTCCTCAAAGGCTCTCGCGTCCAGATACCCCCAGTTGTGCAGCGTAAAAACGACGATCGACCCCGCGTCCCGCAGCCGCTTCCGCCGCGCACGCTCCTCCGGCACGCCGCCGTACACATACGTCACCTCCGGCAACTCTTCCGCGATCATCCGCTCGAGCAGCGCGTCGAACTGCGCGTTGTGTTCACGCATCCACGAGTCCATGTTGTGCTCGCCCGTGTCCAGGAGCGTGTACGCGATGCCGCGCTGCTCGAACCGATGCACCGCCCGCGCACCGGATTCACCCGGAACCGTCCGCACCATCACTCCCATCATCCTCAGAATCCCCAGTGCCGACCCCGGCCCGCGCTGCTCCGTCGCCGTCGTCGCCAGGCACCGCACCCGGAACCCCGCCTTCGCCAAAAACTCGCTCACCGTCCGGTCCGACCGCGGCGCGCCGCTCGCCGGGTCCTGCGGCAGTTGGCTCATCAACATCAATACGCTCCGCGCCATCTCTCACTCTTCCCCAGTGCCCAGTGCCTAGTGCCCAGTGCCTACTCGCTCAAAGTACTCCACATACCGCTCCGCCAGCGCCCCCGCCCGATACACCTCACCCGCCGCCAGCGCCCTCGCGCACGCCTCTTCATAAAACTCCCCATCATCCGCGAGCCGGACCACCAACTCCACCCAGGGCCGCGCCTCCTCCGCCGTCACGGGCTTCATCGATTCCACCTTCAATCCCTCCGGCAGCGGCAGCACAAACCCCGCCCCCCGGCACGCCTCCGCCAACCCGCCACGATCCGAAACCATCGGCGGAATCCCGCACACCAGCGCCTCCGTCGCCACCCGCCCGGACGGCTCCTCCCACACGCTCGGCGCGAGCAACACCCGCGTCGCCGCATAAAACATCTTCGGCTGCGCCACCCCAGGCGACACCAAAATGTTCCTGTGCCGCCGCAGATCGAACCCGCCCGCAAGCCCCGCCGCCACCAGCGTCCCGCCCAGCCCGCGCGACTCCACCACCATGAACGGGATATCAGGACGCGCTGCGCTCACCTCCTCCGCCAGCCGCGCGAACAGCATCACCCCCTTCTCCACCGACGGATTCACAAACGTAAAAAACACCGGCTTCCGCTCCGCGGGCACCACATCCGCCGGCTCGATCGGCGGCGGGATCGCCGTCCCCCGGTACCCGATCTTCTTCTCATAACACGACACCAGAAACTCGCTCGGCATCAGCGCGTCGTCCACATGCTCGAATGCCCGAATGTCGTAGTACCCATGCTGCCGCACCCCCAGCACCACCGCCGCCCCGTTCGCGCGGCACCGCCGCTGCCGCTCCCGCTCGAACGGGTTCGCCCCCATCGTCAACACCACATCAGGCTTGAACTGTTCCAACTCCGCGGCGAGCAACAAATCGAACTGCCTCCCGTGCGGCGCGTGCCACTCGCCCGAGCGCATCGACCCGGTGTCGAGGAGCGCGTACCCGATCCCCCGCTGAACAAAGCGCAGCACCGCCCGATCGTCGCTCCGCGTCGGCCTCTCTTCATGCACCGCCACTCCCTGATCCCGCAGCACCGCCCGCGCATCCAGACCCGCCAGATGATCCGTCGCCGTCGTCCCCACCGCCGCCACTCGAAACCCACTTCCGGGGGCCGCCAGCATCTCGCAGATCGTCCGCAAGGACCGCACCGCGCCCCCCGTCGGGTCCTGCGGCAACTGACTCAAAAGCAACAGCACCGATCGCGCCATGCCCGCATCATCGCACACCAAGGCGTGTGGAAGCATGTCGAGCCGTGAGCGCCCGGCGGAGACACGGGTTGCACACCCGTGCCATGACATGGAGTGGGTTGCCATACTATCCCACCACCATGCCCCGCCGTGCCTTCACTCTCATCGAACTCCTCGTCACCATCGCGGTGATCGCGGTGCTGCTTGGCCTGCTTCTTCCCGCGCTCTCGCGTTCGCGCGACGCCGCACGCTCGGCCTCGTGCCTCTCGAACCTGCGCCAGGTGTTCTTCACCTGCCGCGCTTACGCGAACGAGAACGACGGCTTCGGCCCCGCGATCGGCCAACCCTATTCGGCCCTGCCGAACTGGGGGCTGATGGTGCAAGCCTCGGGCGAGCGCGTCGGCTCGACGCCCGGCGCGCTCTTTGTGCCGAACACGATCCTGGTGTGCCCGTCGTGCGCCGCGAACTACGGCGTCGAGATGACCCGCACCTACGCGATGAACGCCACGGGCCACGCGGGGCTGCCCGGTGATCGGGGCAACTTCGACGACGCCGCCTCGCGCTCGCACATCCGGTTCGATCTGGTTTCGCGGACGAGCGATTCGGCGCTCCTCGTCGATTCCGCGGCGGCGGCGATCGCGGGCGGTGCCCCGCCGCCGACGCGGACCGCGAGCGTGATCGACTTCCGGAACGCCGGGCATGTGGCTGCGCGGCTGGGGCGGTGGCATCGCGCCGCGTTCAATGCCGCGATGTTCGATGGTTCGGCCAAAGGATGGGATCGCGTGCCGGAGCGGTGGACCACTCCCTTGCCTTGAATCCCCGCGCGGCCGGTTGGGGCCGGGCGGGCTCCTGGTGCTTCCCTCTTCGCCCACGTTGCGAGTGACGTGTTCGCTTCCGATTGTTCAGCGATGGAAAGGAGACAGAGTCACGAGGATCCTTCGCTTGCGCGAAGGGCTCGTATGAAAAAACCCCGGCACATGCCGGGGCTGAACAGGATCGCGAGCACAGAGCCGATCCTGCCTGGAGTCGTGAAGTCGGCCTTCGAATCAAGAAGCGACGGATGGAAGAACCGCTCACGCGTCGTCGTGGCACGCCCTTTCCAGGGCGTGTGCCTTGGGACACGGGCTGGTCTCCACGGCGACTCTCCCAGAAAGCCCGTGCCACTCTCAGTTGGCTCGGACCATCCGCACGGTTAGGATCATGCTTGGAAAGGCGGGGCCGATGACCGCGAGCGAATCCGATCTGGTAGCCAAGGCGATCCGCGGTGATTCCGAAGCGCTGACGGAACTCCTCGAGCAGGAGGGGCCGACCGTCCGCCAGCGGATGGAAGCCAAGATCGGCGTCACCTGGCGCTCCGCGTTTGACGCCGACGACGTGATGCAGGTCTCCTATATGGAAGCGTTCTTGCAGATCGCGCGCTTCCAGTCGGCCGGGCCGGGGTCGTTTCGCGCCTGGCTTGCCCAGATCGCCGAGAACAACATGAAGGACGCGATCAAGAGCCTGGAACGGGCCAAGCGTCCCGATCCCCGCAAGCGCGTCCACGGCCCGCCCGGCGAAGAATCGTTCGTGGCGCTCGTCGAACTTCTGGGCGTGACCAACTCGACGCCCAGCCAGCACGCGGCGCGGAGCGAGTTCAAGGGCGCCATCGACACCGCCCTCGCAAAGATGCCGCCCGATTACTCCCGCGTGATTGTGCTCTACGATCTCGAAGAGCGGTCGGCTCAGGAAGTCGCGGCGGTCATGGGCCGGTCGGCGGGGGCCATCTTCATGCTTCGAGCAAGGGCCCACGACAAACTCCGGGAGGTGTTAGGGTCGTCGTCGCAGTTTTTCAGCACGCCCGCGTGAGTGATCGCCCGCGGCGTCGCTTGGAACCGGACTCCCCGTCACAAGGGAGATGGAGCGCGCGGTGAGTGAATCGGATCCATCATCGGTGAAGCCGCCGAGCAGCCGCGAGAAGGGGCTGATCGCCAACGCGCGGATGCAGGTCGAGCACAAGGCCGACTCGTCGCACGCGCTGCGGATGGACAGCCCGCCGCAGTCGTTCCCCGGGTTCGACGTGGTCCGCGAGATCCATCGCGGCGGGCAGGGGGTGGTGTTCCAGGCCATCCAGCGCGCGACCAAGCGAAAAGTAGCGATCAAGGTCTTCCACGAAGGGCCATACGCCGGGGCGCGGGACCGCGCGCGCTTCGAGCGCGAGGTGGACATCCTGGCGACACTCGATCACCCCAACATCGTCGGCATCATCGACCGCGGCGTCACCGACAACGGCACGTTCTTCTTCGTGATGGACTACGTCTCGGGGAAGACGCTCGATGTGTTCATGGCCGACACGGGGCGGTCGATCGACGAGATGCTCCTGCTTTTCGGGAAGATCTGCGACGCGGTGAACGCGGCCCACCTGAAGGGGATCATCCACCGCGACCTGAAGCCGTCGAATATCCGCGTCGACCAGGCGGGCGAGCCTCATGTGCTGGACTTCGGGCTTGCGAAGACGACCACGAGCGAGATCCTGAACGATCCCGAGGCGCGGCTGATGACGATGACCGGGCAGTTCATCGGCTCGCTCCCTTGGGCCAGCCCCGAGCAGGCGTCGGGCGCGGGGTCCAACGTGGACATCCGCGCCGACGTGTATTCGCTCGGCGTCATCCTGTACCAACTGCTGACTGGCGGGCGGTTCCCGTACCCCGTGATCGGGAACATGCGGGACGTGCTGGACAACATCATCCGGGCCGAGCCAGCGAAGCCCAGCACCATCCGCAAACAGATCAACGACGAAGTTGAAACGATCGTGCTGAAATCGCTGTCGAAGGACCGCGAGCGGCGGTACCAGTCGGCGGGCGATCTCTCGCGCGACGTGAAGCGGTACCTCGCGGGCGAGCCGATCGAGGCCAAGCGCGACAGCGGGTGGTACCTCATCAACAAGACGATCCGTCGGCACAAGGGGTCGGTGAGCGCGGCGGCGGGGTTCCTCATGCTGCTGGCGGCGTCCTCGGTGGTGACGGGGTTCCTCTACAGCCGGGCGGCGGCGGCCCGCGTCGATGCCGAAGCAGGCGAGGCGGCGGCGGTGGCGGCGCAGGTCGAGGAAAAGACCCAGCGCGAACTCGCGGAGGAGAACTTCAAGGCGGTGCGGGGCCTCGTCCGCGCCTTCATCTTTGATTTCAGCAACGCCGTGGCGGGGCTTCGCGGCACGACCGCCGCCCGTGAACGCCTCATGAACGAGGGGCTCGCCTACCTGAACAAGGTCAAAGACCAGGCGGGCGACGACATCGCGTTCACGCGCGAACTCGCCGACATCTACGAGCAGGTGGGCGACATCCAGGGCGGGCTGTTCATGCCGAACGTCGGCGGGAGTTTTTCCGCTGATGCGTCCTACGCCGAGGCGAGGCGGCTGCGCAAGCAGGCGCTGACGCTGGAAATCCCGGCGAAACCCGGGCTGATCGCGGAGCACGCCTCCAGCATCCAGCGCACGGCGTGGGGGCTGCGCCGGCAGCGCAAGCACGCCGAGGCCGCCGCCGAACTGCGCAGCGCGATCGCGGAAATGGACAAAGCCCTCGCCGCGGCTCCCGCCGACGATGAGCCGCTCCGGCAGCGCTTCGCCGATCAACAATCCCGCGTCCGGATCGACCTGGCGAACACGCTCCGCGAGCAGCGCGAGCCGAAAGACCCGGCCCGCCTCGAAGAGGTCAAAAGGATCTACGACGAATCAATCGGTTACTGGAAGGGGCGCATCGCGGCGACGCCGGAGGATGTTGACGCCGCGAAGACGCTGGGCGAGGCGTCCGACTCGCGGGCCAGGGTGGAGATCGAGTTCGGGCAGTCGCGCCGCGCCGCGGCGAATGCCCTTGTCAAAGAGAAGAAGCAAGCCGAGGCGATCGACGCGATCCGCGCCTCCATGCCACTCTTCGAGCGTGCATCGGGCATGTCCCTCGACGCGAACACCGAGTTCGCCGCGCTCGCGGCCCGCCACCCCGCGAACGCGAGTTACAAGCGCGGCGAGTGGCTCACCCTTCACAACGCGGGCGACGCCAAGATGCGCCTCGGCTCGGCGTGGGGCGATCTCGCCGACATGCTCGCGGGCGATGAGGCCGCCAACGCGGAGCAGGAATCAGGAACCATCCGCGCGGAATCACTCTCGCTCTTCGAGCGGGCGCTGGCGATCGCGGAGAGCCTCTGGAACAGCGACGAGGCGAACCTCGAAGCGCAGCGCGACCTGGCGATCATGCTGAACAAGGTGGGCACCGTGCTGATCGACCTGCGGCAGTGGGAGCGCTCTCGGACGCTGCTCGACCGATCGGTCGCGGTGCGCGAGGAGGTTTTCAGAACGGACGCGACGCACATGCACCGCCGCGATCTCGCGCAGGCGATCCTGAAGCGGGGGGTGCTCGACCGCGATCTGGTCAAAGCCGGGGCCGTGCCGGGCGCCGACCGAAAAGCGGTCCTTGGATCCGCGATCGACCGCTTCCAGCAAGGGCTGTCTCATCTTGAGGTTCTGCGAGACGCGGGCGTGCTGGCCGAGAAATCGAGCGATCTGGCGAACGCCGCCGCGGCGATCGAAACCTGCCGGGTGCTGCTCAACGAGACCGGAAAAGAAGAGTTAAAGTAGGGGGACTCCGAAAACGCCCAATTCATCGTGCATCTGGCGGGTTTCCCCTGACATCGTGCGAAAATCGGTGGTAAAGTTGGAGTAGTTGGATCGGGAACGGGATCAGCGGGCCGCCGACCAGGGCAGCGCAACTCGGAGGTACAAGGAGAGAGGTTGATGAGTTTGCGCATTCTTCGTTGCAGCGCCATCGTTCTGGCCTCGGGTTCGGCGGCGTGTCTGTCCTCCCCGGCGCGCGCCGGCGTGCCCATCGACACCACCTGGCTCAACGCCACCAACGGCCTGTGGGGCACCGCGGGCAACTGGGACACAGGCGTCGTCCCCAACAACATGGGAATGACGGAGTACAACGCCTTCATCACCGTCGGCGGCGCGCTCTACACCGTCGATCTCGACCTCGACGTCACCATCAACAACCTCACCATCGACAACGCTCTCGGCGAAGCGACCCTCCGCCTCAACGGCTTCGACCTCACGCTCGCCGGCGGCCTCTCGGCGTCGAACAACAACACCGTCCGCGGCGACGGCCTCGGCGAACTCACCCTCGCCGCCGCCTCAACTTCCACCCTCGGCGGCGTGCGCTTCATGAACGTCGCACGCGTCCGGTCGTCTGGCAATCTCATTCTCGCCGGCGCGGGGGACGAGTTCTGCGACACGGATATCGACCACGAGGGGACCAGCACCATCGAGGCCGCGGGAGAGGTCATCCTCAACGGCAACTCCATCTTCCGCGTCACCGGCACCGGGATTCTCAATCTCAACAACTCCAACTCCTTCACCACCGCGATGGGCACCCCCACCATCGTCAACAACGGCACAATCGTTCGCGGGATCAGCGCCGCCACCTTCACCATCGACAACGTCCCCACCACCAACAACGGCACCATCCGCGTTGGCAGCGGCACACTCCTCTTCTCCGGCGCGGGGGCGATCCTCACCAACCCCGGCACCCTCGACATCGAATCCACGCGAACACTCGAACTCGCCTCGGGGGCCACCCTCTCGAACTTCAACGCCGGCGCGCTCACCGGCGGCATCTACAACGTCAAGGGCACCTTCCGCCTCGACACGGGGGGCGCTGGCATCGACACCATCGCCGCCAGCGTGACTCTGAACGGCGCGGCGTCCGCGATCCAAAACGCCGACAACTCCAACGCACTCGCCGCCACCGACACCATCGCCGCCACCGGCACGCTCACGCTCCTGGGCACGCGCTCGCTCACGACGGGCGGCAACTTCGACAACCAGGGGATGATCTCGATCAACCCCGGATCGACCTTCGAGGTGCCGATGGGCAGCACCCTCAACAACTTCAACCCGATGACGACGCGCACGCTGACCGGAGGCCGCTTCGAGGTCCACGGCACGGGGCTGCTCCGCTTCGACGCGGGCGCGATGGGCATCGATACGGTGAACGCGGAACTCATCCTCGACGTGCCGCAGGGCAGTATGCCCGTCCGCAACTCGGCGGGCGCGAACGCCCTTACCGCGATCGACACCATCGGCAACAACGGGCGGATCGAACTCGCCAGCGGGTTTGATTTCTCGACCGCCTCATCCTTCGCGGTCGCCGCGAACGGCGAACTGGTCATCGGCGAGGGGTCGGAGTTCGTGGTGCCGAACGTCGGCGGGAATCAACTCGTCAACTTCGGCGGCAACATCATCTCGGACGGCTCGTTCGAGGTGCGCGGCATCCTCCGCGCGCCGGGGCTCGCGGTCCAGACCATCGGCATCGTCGGCAATCCCAGCCAAATCGTTCTCGACTCGCAACTCTTCAGCGGCATGATGCCGGTCCCGCACTTCCAGGACAACGCCGCGGGCAACGCCGACGCTTTCGCCGCGCTCCAGACCATCGAGATCGCCAGCAGCCTCACCCTCCGCAACGGAGCCATGCTCAGCGTCCCCGGCGCGCTCACCGTCCGCGGCAGTCTCCGCGTCACCGGCTCCGGCCCAGGCCCGCTCCGCGGC
This sequence comes from uncultured Phycisphaerae bacterium, assembly GCA_947085435.1. Lineage (GTDB taxonomy): Bacteria > Planctomycetota > Phycisphaerae > Phycisphaerales > UBA1924 > JAEUIV01. The sequence goes on along the minus strand of CAMTWL010000005.1, from coordinate 42,187 downwards.
ACCCTCCTCCCCAGCAGCCTCACCGTCGGCGGCGTACTCACGCAGGAGTTGGGCGCGTTCGAACTGGGTGGCGGCGTGCTGAACCTGGGAGACAACTTCCTGCTCGGAGAAAACGCCAAACTCGCCGGCACCGGCAACGTCAACTTCATCACCACCGAAGCCCGCGGCATCGCCCCCGGCAGCCTCGTCTGGGACGGAGCGATCGCGCCGGGCGCGATCACGGGCGATGTCACCGGCGCGCTCGACATCGACGGCGACGCCGCCATCAGTTCCACCGGCGCGTTCGAGGTGAGCCTCGGCGGTCTCATCGCAGGCGACACCTACGACCAACTCCGCATCACCGGCATCGCCGACCTCGACGGCGACGGCCGCGGAACCAGCCTGGGCGAACTCCGCGTTTCGCTTGTCCTCGGCTACGTCCCCGTTCTCGGCAACTTCTTCGATGTCATGCTCTTCGCCTCGCGTCAAGGAGAGTTCCAGGACTACTTCGGCATGAGCCTGCCCAACGGCCTGAGCCTGGAGCCGATCTGGGGCAGCGACCGTCTGACACTCATCGTGGTGCCGGGGCCGGGAGCGCTGTCGCTTCTCGCCGTATTCTTCGGCGCTCGACGCCGGAAGCGTTGATCGGAGCAAACCTTCTGGACGCCGAGGCTGAGTCCGCGAAGCCTCGGGTCGTCAGCGCCCATTCGACCCGAGGCTTCGAAGACTCAGCCTCGGCGTCCATGCAATGCGAGAGTTTCAATCGGGTTCCGACCTACGCCGCCTTCCGCGCCCGCTCCGGCATCGGCCACGACACCAGCAGCCTCATCGCGGTGCGCGCGAAGAGCGCCTCGCGTGCCTCGGACCAGCGGACAAGGTCCAGGCACACCGGCAGCCGATCGACCATCGCGCCGTCGTCCGCCTGAGTGCAGACGTACTGCGCCTGCGCGTGCAAAGGCGCGCACCCCGGCCCGACCACCACAAGCCCCGCGCCCACTTCCTCGATCATCGGCGTACCGACCGAGTCATCCCGCGCGCTCACGATCATCCCGCACGCGACCAGCAGGTGCGCCAGGCGCCGGCCGTTCTCCTCGAACCCGAGCAGGACCACCGGCCGCGCGGGGTCAAGCCCATCCGCGATCTGTCGGGCCACATCGTTTGGGTCGATCATCCGCCGCGCCAGGCACGCCGTCGCCCGGCCGGTGAAGAGCGGCTCGGTCCATCGTTCCGCCTCGAATCGTCGCCACAGGCGCGCGATCGGCGCGCTGAGGCGAGGCATCTCGGTGTTCCACGCTGTCGGCGCGAGTCCCATTGCGCCGGGCAGGCATCGGTGCGCCGCCGACGCCGCGTCGTCCGCGTCGAGGCACCCGCGCGAGGCGAAGGGGCGGATCACCGACGCCGCGCGGTCCATCTCGGGAGTGTCGTCGAACGCGGCGGCAGCGGTCGCGGCGTCCAACGCCTGCCGAAGCGACGCCGCGTGCTCGCACGCCGCGATCAGGTCATCGTCGGCCGGGCCGGGCGGCAAGGGTTCGATCGGAACGTCGTTCACAACATGGGTTATCGACCCGTCGCGGGGCGCGTCTGAAGCCCCTGAAAAGGTTGTTTCAGGCCGGATGCCGGAGAGTATTGGTGGGGCGGGCTTCCAGCCACTGCTGTAAACATCTTGGCTGGGCTGCAACGGGATCACGCCAGAGGAATCTTTTTACGGCATTGGCCGCAAGACCTCATACCAACCACATTTGATTCTCGCGCGTCCGATCCGAGCCTTCGCTCGCGGACTCCCTCAGACTCGGCTTCTCAAACGCGCGGGATTCAGGTGGGATTGGTATCAGGTGTGCCACTCATCAGTCCCGGCGCGCCGGGGCGCAAGCCGTTAGCCACCGGCGTGAGCCGGTGGGACAAGCGTCACCATTCCTTCCCAAGCCCGCGAAGCGGGCGACACATCTCGCGCTTGACGGCCCAAGCATCAGCCTGCCGCCCGCTCCGCGGGCTCGAAAAAAATCAGGAACCGATCCGGTCCACCGGCTCACGCCGGTGGCTAACGGCTTGCGCCCGCTTCGCAGGCTGCAAGCCACCGCTGCAAGCATCTTGGCGGGGCTGAAACGGCATCGCGCCCGAAGAAGATGTTTACAGCAGTGGCTGGTCTCCGCGGCGACTCTTCGAGAAGCCTGCCCCACCTGGTGCCGGACGGCGCGGGGAATCACTTCGCGTGCAGCGATGCCCAGTTCAGCACAATCCGCAGCCCGCCGTCGCGCGGGGCGAGGCTCGCGTTGACGATGAAGAACTCGTCCGTGGGCAGCACGTCGAAGGACGCGCCCGCTTCCATCGGGAAGTCAAACAACGGCTGGCCCGCGTCGAAGGTCAGTTTCGTTCCCTCGGTGCTCCAGCGCACGCCGATGATCGAGTTGCTCGACGAGGCGTAGAAGAGCGTGTGCCCCGTCGTTCCCCACACCGGCGAAGCGCCCCCGGCGATGGAGATCCGGTACCGCTCGCTTGCTTCCGGCACCGGTTTCCCCGCGGCCCGATCCGCTTCCCACCCCGGCGCGAACGGCGTTGCGTACACCTCCGGCACGCCCGTCTCCCACGAGTCGAACGCGAGCCACTTGTTGTCGTTCGAGACGACGCCTGCCTGCTCCTTCCCCGCGCCCGCGATGAGATCGATCGGCTCGCCGCCCTCCGCGGGAACCGCGACGATGTCGCCCCCACCACCACCAATGAAGGGGCCTTTGTAGCAGATGATGTACCGCCCGTCGCGCGACCATCCGGTAGGCACGACGGTGGGGTCGCTCGGCCCGAAGCGCAGGACCAGCCGCTCCGAGCCACCGTCGAGCGGTTTGACGAAAAGCCCCAGCGGCTCGGGGCCGTAGACCTTGCCGAACGCGATCGACTTCCCATCGGGGGACCACTGCGGCGAGACCTCATCGCCCGGCATGAACGTGAAGCGTCGCGGCGGCGCGGCGGGAACCATCGGATCGAACGCCTTCTTTTCCCAATCGGTCCCGGGGCCGAAAAGGGTGAAGACCCAGATGTCGTACGACGCCGCGCCGGTCTCGTTCGGCCAGCGCCCGCTGATAGCAAAACTGAACCCATCGGGCGACGCCGCCAGCGAGCTCTGGAGCATCCCGTCGACCACGATCACCGCAGGACGCCCGGTGCGGTCAACGATGGTGGCGCGGACGGCTTCGCCGAGTCCGGGCTGGGGAACCGTTTGCGGAGTATCGACCTCGGGCGGCGGCGTCGGTTGATAGATCAACGTCCCGGTCTCGGACGCGCTGAACCTGGGGTGCCAGGTGGACGGCTCGCCGGAAACATCCGTGAGGAGCGGCACCGGCTCGCCCCGCAGCACGCCAGCCGCAACGTCGATGGACGCCGAGAGAAGAGTGCTTTCGCGCAGAAAAAGCAGGCGGTCGCCGACAACCTGAGCGCCGAAAGGAGTGTTGATCACCTCTTTGTTGAATGCGCCGTCGAGCGACGCGATGAAGACGCTGATCTCCTCGTGCCGGGCGGGATCGTGGTTGACGGCCAGGTAGAGGAAGCGGTCGGTCCCGCGGACGGCGCTGGGCCAGCGGTTGCTGCTGAAGCGGGTCTTGTCAACCGCGATGACGGGCCGGGGCTCGCCGCCGCCGGCGGGAACGAGGAAAACACCCGACTGGAACGTCGGGGCGAAGAGGATCTCGTCGCTCTCGAGCCAGGCCCCGCCTCGACCGGCCGGTGCGTCGCAGATCGTCCGCGTGGCGCGGGTTCCCAGATCAATCCGCCGAAGTTTGCCGTCCGCGAAGAACCCGATCGAGCGCCCGTCGGCCGACCAGAACGGGAAGAGCGCGTTCTCCGTGCCGCGCAGCGATTCGGGCTGCGCCCGGTCCAGGGCGCGGAGCCACAGCGTCTTCAGCCGGTCTTTGTCGGTGCCCGTGAAGGCGATCAGGCGGCCGTCGGGCGAGATGACGGCCGGGCCGGCCACGTCGCCGCTGGCGGCGATCGTCGTACCGGGCGCGGGGTCGATGGATGCGAACACGGCACTTTCGGCAGTCTCACGCGGCGACAAGGCTCGAACCGCGAACAACGCGCCCGCGACGCCCAGCGCCAGCATCGAAAGGGGTACGAGGATTCTTCGCGCGCCGCGCGCGGATGGGATCACCGCGGCCGAGGTTGGTTCGTTCGCTCCCGAAATCGCCTCGGCGAGTTCCAGCCGCGCATCGCCGATGTCGTGCAGCCGCTGCATCTTGTCCTTCGCCAGACACCGGCGCAGCAGCCGCTGCACGGACGCCGGCGTCCCCGGCGGCAGCAGCGCCCACTCCACATCGCGGTGCAAGGTCGCGCCCAGCGAATCGGTCACCGTCTCGCCTCGGAAGGGCTGCGCGCCCGTGAGCATCTCGAACAGCACGCAACCGAAACTGAAGATATCGCTGCGTTTGTCGACGGTTTTGCCCCGCGCCTGCTCGGGAGACATGTACCCGGCCGTGCCGAGGATGGCTCCCGCGATCGTCGGGCTGTTGACAGGCATCGCGGGGCTTGTGACCGTCGGCGAGTCGGGATGGAACACCGACCGGCTCGGCGATTGCGAATCATCCCCCGTCCGCGCCAGGCCGAAGTCCAGCACCTTCACCGCGCCGTCCGCGCGCAGCATCACGTTCCCCGGCTTCAGGTCGCGGTGGACGATCCCCTTCTCGTGCGCCGCCTCCACCGCCTCGGCGATCTGCTTGGCGATCTCCAGCGCCTCGTCGATCGGCAGCGGCCCGCGCGCCAGCCTGGTTGCAAGCGACTCTCCCTCGACATACTCCAGCACGAGGTAGTGCTCGCTGCCCACTTGCTCCAAACCGTAGATCGACGCGACGCCGGGATGATTGAGCGACGCCAGCACCTTCGCCTCGCGCTGGAAGCGAGCGAGTCGCCCGGCGTCCCCCGCAAAGTCCGCCGGCAGGGCCTTGATCGCCACCTCGCGGTCGAGCCGCGTGTCCCGCGCGAGGTAGACCACCCCCATGCCGCCCCGGCCGAGTTCGCGCTCGATCTTGAATGTTCCGATCTGCGGCAGCATGTGAGGAGAATACCGTGCCACCCAAGATCAGACCGGGTGCCACGGCCCGCCGCAGCAGGCCGTGGCACCCGGTTTTGTGTCGCGGGCCTATCATTCGTCAATGGAGACCCCAACGCCCGCCAACTCTTCGCGCCATCGCGGCTTCTCCGGTGCCGGCCTGCTCGTCCTCCTCCTCGCCGTCGCCATCGGCCTCTTCCTCTACTTCGGCAACATGGGCGGCAAGTCCTACGTCCAGACCGTCGTCGAGGCCAAGAAGCAAGGCAACAACCTCAACATCGACATCCAGACGCGGCAACTGGCCACGCTCATCGCCGCCTACCGCATGGACCACGACGGCAAAGTCCCCACCTCGTACGAAGACATGGACGCCCTCCCTTCCTCATTCAACGACCAATGGGGCCGCCCGCTCCGCTTCAAGTTCGACGCCGCGAACCCGCGCGACGCCAAAGATTTTCTCGCCATCTCCGACGGCCCGGACGGCACGCCCGACACCGACGACGACATCAAGACCCGCGTCGCGCTCCAGTTCTGATTCGCCCGCGTCACGATGAATGAAAAAAACCCGCGCCACCCTTCGGTGCCGCGGGTCGTTTTGTTTCTCAAAAAATCTTCGCCAGCGATCAGACGAGCGCCTTCAGAGCCTTGAGCGCGCGGATCTTCACCGTCTTGCGCGCCGGCTTGGCCTTCACCGTCATCATCTCGCCCGGCTTGAAGGGGTTGGGCACCGTCCGCTCGCGGGTCGCGGGCTTGTCGATGCGGACCACCTTCATGAGGCCCGGAACCTGGAACATCTTCACCGTCTTCAGGTCGGCGGCCATGATGCTGGTCATGGTCTCGAACACCGACTGCACCTGCTTGCGGGTCAGATCGGTCTGACCCGCAATGGTGGCGAGGGTGTCGCTCTTGCTCCGCGGCTTGCCGCGGACGTTCTCGATCTTGGGCTTCTTCGCGGGTTTTGCAGCCATCTTCTTCGCCATGGTCGATTCTCCAATCGTTGTGATGCACGGGAATCGTGCATCGGGGCGTGGCACTCTGGGGCGCTGGGTTCCTCCTTGCGTCCCCTACAAACGCTGTATTTACGTCAAAATCAAGTGCGACACAAGCGGTTTTCGGCTATCAACCCGCAAAAACATCTACTTTTTCAGCAAGTTTTTGGGGACGGCGGCCGGTCCCGAGGCTCGCACCCCGGAAATCCGAACCTGTTTCCACCGCGCTCCACGCTCGGGCGGCCGGTCGGATCGGGTGCCGACCCCGGCCGGTCGGCCTTGCACCAGTGAAAGTGGAGAGGCTCCGCACCGATCCTCAGCCGCCCGGTTCTGGGTGGAACCCCGCCAATTACCCGTGAATTACGGGCATTTCACCCATTCGACCAAAAACAGCGGCCCCCTACGATGCGAATTCTTTGGGGATGGCCGAGGAATCCCCATAGTTGAGCCGACAGGTATAGGGACGCCGCAGGATTCGGCATGGAGGCCGGCCGCGTTCATTCGTTCCCCTCCGGAGCCCCGGCATGAGCCTTTCCGAGATGAGCGATCGCAGGCAACACCCCCGCCAGGCCGTCGTACGCCACTGCAAAATCCGCGATGCGCGGACCGCGTCGTTCGCGCCGGGGCAAACTGCCGACGTGTCGGTCGGCGGAGCGCTGATCCGGGTGGACCGGGCCCGCCCCTTCGGCCCCGGCGACGAACTCGACCTCGTCGTGTCGTGGGATGACAGCCCGGTGATCTCGGCCAAGGACATGGTGCGGGCGCGGGTCCGCCGCGTGACGCCGATCGACCACCATCATCAGGCGGTGGCGCTCGAGTTTGTCCAACAGGCCGCCGCCGCGCTCGCCGCGTAGTGGCACGGGCTTTCCAGCCCGTGTCGGCGGCGGTCGGACAAAACGCCACGGGTTCGAAAGCCCGTGCCACTTCGACAATCGCCTACCATTGAACCATGAAGTTGTGGCAGCCCGCACTTCCCGAGCATTACTACAAACTCAAGCCGGACGAACTGGCTGACGCCATCGCCGCGCGTCGGAAGGAACTGGGCCCGCGCCTCGTCATCCTGGGGCACCACTACCAGACCGACGAGGTGATCCGCCACGCGGACTTCACGGGCGACTCGCTGAAACTCTCGCAACTCGCCGCCGACCGCGTCCGCGAGCAGGGGGCGAAGTACGTCGTCTTCTGCGGCGTGCATTTCATGGCGGAGTCGGCCGACCTGCTCGTCCCCGAGGGCACCGCCGTCATCCTGCCCGACCTCTCCGCCGGGTGCTCGATGGCGGACATGGCGGCGTATGAGGACGCGCTCACCGCCTGGGACGACATCCACGCCGCCCTCGCGAAGAAGAAATGGAAGGGGCGCATCGTCCCCGTCACCTACGTCAACTCCACCGCCGCGGTGAAAGCGTTCGTGGGCAGCAACGGCGGCGCGTGCTGCACCTCCTCCAACGCGCGCAAGGTCTTCGACTGGGCGATGGCGGGCGGCACCATCCCCAGGAAAAAGAACGAGGACATCAAGGTGCTTTTCCTGCCGGACCAGCACCTCGGGCGCAACACCGCCGCCGCCTTCGGCATGAAGGTCAAAAAAGAAACCTGCCTCTACGACCCCAGACGCAGCCGCCAGGGCGAGGCGCTGGGCGGTGCAACCGTCGCCGAACTGCTGGAAGCCCGCGTGATCCTCTGGGCCGGGCACTGCTCGGTCCACAAACTCTTCCGCCCCGAGCATTGCGACGAGATCCGCGAAGACGACAAAGAGATGAAGGTTCTGGTCCACCCCGAGTGCTGCAAGGAAGTGGTGGACAAGAGCGACCTCAACGGCTCGACCGAATACATCATCAAGACTCTTCATGCAGCGCCAGCGGGCAGCCGCTGGGCCGTGGGCACCGAGATCCATCTCGTCAACCGCCTCGCGCGCGAAGCCAAGGATCGCGGCGTGTTCGTGCGCATCCTCAGCGATTGCCAATGTCTCTGCACGACGATGTACCGCATCGATGAGCCGCACATCCTGTGGGTGCTCGATCACCTTGCTTCGGGCAAGGTGGTGAACCGAGTTCATGTTCACGCCGACGCGCGCCGGCCGGCGCTCGACGCGCTGGAGCGGATGCTGGTGCTGAGCAACCCGGTGGCGGTGGACTGAATGGGATCGAATGGGCGGCGCGACTCGGGTACCACGCGTGAGCCTGCTCTGAGGCTTGCACCAAATCAGCGCGATGGAGATACGTCCACCGGCTCGCGCCGGTGGCTAACGGCTAGCGCCGCCTTCGGCGGCTGAAACGCACTGAAAACTCCGTTGTTCCCAGCCTGCGGAGCAGGCGCAAGCCGTTTGCCACCGGCGTAAGCCGGTGGGAAAGGCTCCATCAAAACTTCCCAGCCCGCGAAGCGGGCGACACCCGGTGCCGCCGTAGGAAGGGTGGCGCCCGGCCCGTTTCGGTGTCCGCAACGCCCTCCCCAAGCCCCTATCCTGTTGGGTTCAGGGAGAACCAAACGCATGCCTATCCATTCCCCCCATCGCGCCGGCAAGGCGCTCAAGAAGTTCCTGATCGGCCTCGTCGCGTTGATCGTCGTGTTCGTCGGCGCGGTCGTGCTGTTAGTCCCGCCGATCGCGGCGTCGTACCTCACCGGATCGCACGAAGTCGCGCTGCCGTCCGGCAAAGGGACCGTGAGCCTGCGGGATGTTTCGATCGCGTGGGGCGGGCCTCAGAAGATCGGGAAGATCACACTCGCCGACGCGCAGGGCAAGGCGATGGCGGACCTGACGGCGGAAGCGCGCACGTCGATCCTCGGCGCGGCGTTCGGCGGCGGGAGCATCGGCACCGTCCTTCTCTCCGGCACGATCGACGTGACCGAAGAGCAACTCTCCGCCGCGCCGGGCGCGATGCCGACTCCTCCGACACCCAGCGGCGCGATGGCAAGTGCGAAGCCGACAACCATCCCGCGCGGCCTGCGCGCCACCCTCGAAGCCAGACCCATCAACATCACCTACACCCCACGCGCCGGCAGCGGCCTCAGCCCCGTCACAATCGACGGCCTCGAAGCCGTTGCAACCGTCCTCGGCACGGGCGAAGCAACGATCGACATCAGCGCAAAGTCGCCGACGATCGACGTAAAAGGCTCCGCGCGGAACTTCGTGAACGCCAGCGGCGAACTCGCGCTCTCCAGCGCCGAGGGCGACCTGAACGCCACCATCGCCGCACCGGGCGAGTTCGTCGAAGCGATCGCACGCCTCGTGCTAAACAAAGCGGCGGCGGCGGGGTCAACGTCATCCGGCGCAGCGCCCACCGAACTGTCCGCGCATCTGAAAATCGCGGGCGGCCGTCTGCGCCTTGCTGATCCCGCGAAACCCGTCACCGCGAAAGGGCCCGTGCCGCAGGCGATGATCGAGATGCTCGCGGGAGCCGACGCCGCGGTGAGCCTGCAGGCGTCGCCGAGCATTACCAAAACCATCAGCGTGCTGGACCTGCCGCTGCCCGATTCGTCGGGCAAGGTTGATCTGCGAGGGGCCGCGCTGCGCGTGATGGTCACGACCACCCCCGTCATCGGCACGATCGCGCTCGCCGGGGGGGGCGGGGGCGCGAAGCCCTTCCGTGTGGAGCCGGTGGAGTTCGAGTTGGTCTCGCCGGACTTCGCGCAGGCGATCACGATGAAGGCCCGCACCCGCGGCTCGTTCGACGGGAACGACGCCGGTTCGCTCGAACTCGACGCGGACGTGCAGGGGTTGCTCGACGACAAGGGGATGGTGCGGGCCGGTGTGCCGGGGCGCATCAGCGGCGAACTGAAGTTGAAAGGTGTGCCGACGCGGCTCGCCGAGGCGTTCGTCAAGGACCAGGGCTTTTCGTTGATCGACGTGGTCGGGCCGAGTGTGGACGCCGAGGTGATCGTGCGGACGACGGATGTACCCGCGAGCGGCTCGGCCGCCATCCCGCCGGCGCGCATCACCGCGACCGTGACCGCCGCCTACCTGAACGCGGCCCTTGCCGCCGACATTGACGACAAGCAACTCCGCCTCAGCGGTGAGGGCCTCACGCTGCAGGCCTCGCGCCTCCTCCCCGCGATCCGCGCGTTCACCAAGGATCAGAATCTGAAGTTCAGCGGCGACGGACGGCTGAGTGTTGTCGCGCGCGATGTCATCGTGCCCCTGATGTCGGGAGGATTGCCCGACCTTGGCCGACTCGCGTGCGTGCTCGGCGTCAACGTCAGCGGGTTGGTGATCGAAGAGGGCGCGGGCGATCGGCCGTTGGACGTGAAGAGCCTCGACACAACCCTGACGCTCGCGGGCGATGCCGCGCCGAAACTCTCGATGAAGCATGACCTGGCTTCCGGCGGGCGTCCCTTCACCGCGACGGGTGCGTTCGACTTGCCCGGCCTCATCACCAAGCGCGACAAGGATTGGCCCTTCGTCGAGTTCACCCCCGCGAAGTTGCGGCCGTCGGGCTCGCTCGAAGTGAAGGGGCTGCCGAGCGACATGCTGGGCTATGTGCCCAAGGAGATGCGCGAATCAGCGGAGCGGGCGCTCGGCCCGGACATCAACATCAAACTCGACGGCACGCGCGACGAAGCCGGGAAGACCGACCTCACCCTCGCGCTCACCGGGCAGGGGATCGACGCGACGGGCGCGTTCACGCTCGACGACCAGACCGTGCGGTCAACAGGCGATGGTTTCCGTGCGACGGTGAAGCAGCCGGGGCCGCTGGTTCGGTCGTTCCTGCAAAGGCAGGAAAACTCGCCGGTCGCCGGTGTGAGCTGGAACACGCCGCTGACGCTGACCATCTCGAACTTCTCGGCGGCGCTGCCGTCGAAGGGGGAATCGTTCGCGCTCGATCAGGTAGAGACCAGCGTGCGCGTCAAGAGCGAGGGGATCGGGATGGACGTGCGCGCTGCCGGCGGAGGAAAGTCGGAGCGCGTGACCGCTGAGAATCTCGACGCCGCGCTTTCGCTGACGAAAGCCGACGGTGTATCGGTGAAACTCGATTCTCGCGGCTCCTACGCGGGCGAAGCGTTCACGATCGCGGGCGACCTTGCGCTCGGAAAGTTGCTCGGCGCAAAGGGACTCGACCTCGGCGCGATGATGCCCAAGGGCAAGATCGAAGCGCTGGGCGTGCCGACGGCGCTCGTCGCCGCGTTCGACGCGACGAATGGGCCGATCGTCCGCGAGGCGGCGGGCGAGCGCGTGGACCTGACCATCGTCGCCCCAGCGCCCGGCGGCGGCGCGGGAAGCGCGACCGGCGCACGCAGCGCTGGTCTCGCGATAAAGGGCTCGAATATCAACGCGACCAGTTCGTTCTCGCTCGCGGAGAAGACGGTGAACATCGGCCAGACAAGCGTGGCGATGACGCTCACCCCCGGCCTCGTGCAAACAGCGGTTGCGCAGTACGCGGGTCGCCGCGGCGACCAGCCGCGCCCAACGCTCGCCAAAAACGCGCGCGTGAACCTGACTGTGTTCCCGACCGCGCTCGACCTCACGGCGGACAACCAGCCGGACATGAAGACGCTGCGCCCTCTGCGCGCGATGCTGACCTCGCCCGATGACCTCGTGCTGATGAACCTGCCGGGAGGCGGCGAGGGCAAGCCGATGAACGCGGGGCTGCGCGGCATCGAAGCGGGATTCACCTGGAACTCGCAGGACATGTTGAAGCGCGAAGGGAGCCTGAAGGCGCAACTCTTCGAGCCGGGCGAGCCCGCGGCGGTGATCGCGAGCATCGAGGCCGATGGAATCCTCATCAACCCGCCGCCGACGTTCGAGGCGAAGATCGACAACATCGACACCGCCCGCGTCGATCGGCTGCTGGGGCGGCCGGGGCTGCTGGCCGACCTGATGGGCGACGCCGCGGGGATCGGCGCGACGGGCCGAGCGAAATCGGGTGTGCAGGATGTTGACCTTGTCGTGAAATCGCCGCGGCTGAACACGAGCCTCTCGCTCCAGAACACGAAGGACGCGATCCGTCTGACTTCGCCGGGCGAGGTCGAACTCGAAGTGCCCGCCGCGTGGGCCAACCGCTACGTCTTTGCGCCGAACGCGGACGGCTCGCCGGCGCCGCTGCAACTGGCGGACACCGTGAAACTCAGCATGAAACTGAACCGCTTCGCGATCGCGCCGGGCGAGACGCCCTTGAAACCGGGAGTGTTCGCGCTCGAAGCGACCGCGTCTTCGCCGACGATCAAACTCCGGACGGCCGACGGGCAGAGCGTCGATATCCAATCGCTCGCCGCGAACATCACCGGCAACGACTCGAAGCGCTCGATCGCATTCGACATCAACACCAAGCAGGTCGGCATCGCGGGCGCTGGGGGGACGAACCCCGTCCGCGCGGTGGGCGAGGTGACAAACTTCGCGGATGAATCGGGGCGGATCGATTCGGCGAACGCATCGGTCACGGCGCAGGTGACGGGAACGCTTCCCACGGCGGTCCTCGACGCGCTCGGGAATCAGAAGGGGATGCTGGTCGATCTGCTGGGCAAGATGACCAAGGTGGACCTGAACGCGCGCGGGCTGAGCAAGCAGGCGGGCACGCTGTCGGCCGACGTGACCACCGACAACGCGAAGGCAAGCGTGCGCGGCAGCGTGCGGAACGCGACGTTTGTCGCCGAGGGGCCGACGAAGATCACTCTGAGCCGGATCACTCCCGAGCTCTCGAAGCGGTTCTTCGAGACGGCGATCCCGATCATCAGCAAAGTCGAGAAGACCGCCGAGGACGAGCCGGCGACCGTCAACGCGACCGGCCTCACGGTGCCGACCGACGGCGACACGCGCAAGATCAACGGCGTGGCGCAGGTGGACCTGGGCACGCTGCGCTTCAACACCTCCAACTTCTTCGGGCAACTCGTGAAGTTCGCGGGGGGCCGGGACAGCGGCCAGGTCGGCAAACGCATCAAGCCGTTTGAGTTCGTGGCGAAGAATGGCGTCGTCACCTACGAGAAGATCGAACTCCCGCTGGGCGAGTTCAACATCCATACGCGCGGCAAGATCGACTTGAATACAAGAAAGATGGACGTGGTGACGTTTGTGCCGTTCTCCGCGCTGGCGGAGGAGATCGCCGGGCTGATCCGGAATGTGCCGGGGATCGAGGCGCTGACGATGATCCCGATCCGCACGCACGGCTCGTTCGACAATCCAAAGAGCGAAGTCCAGATGGAACTGCTCCTGCGGGAAGCGATCCCGGGCGCGATCGACGACCTGATCCCCGAGGACATCAAGAAGATCATCCCGCCGGAGATCGGCGAGGGGCTGAAGGATCTGTTCAAGAAGAAGAAGAAGGAGTAGGGGTGGTTCCAAGGTCGTAACTCTTCAGCCGAATGCAAAACAGGCGTTTGCGGGTCAGAATCGCGGTTGCTTGAACTCATCTGACCCGCGTTTTTAGCGTGAAAACCGGGTTTTGCCGAATTCCGTTGCATTCGGCTGAAGAGTTACCCAAGGTCTAGGGTTCAGGGTTCCGGGTCTAGGGTTGAGCCGTGAGGGCCATCGACTTCGCCCGTGAAACGGGCGAGCGATGCGGGGTTCGTGGGCGCATCAGAAAGTTGCTCGAATTCGCGGAAAATCGGCGCTTGTGCGTGCTCTCGCCGCCAATCGTGGGGTAGATTGTAGTGGGCACGGCGCGGTCGTGCTCATGGGAGAGTCCACATGAACAAGCGCGAGAGAAACGTTTGTGGCGTGGTCACTGGCTTGCACAGGCGGTCGCGGGCATCGGTGATGTTCGGCGCTGCGGTGGTCGCGGCGGCATCGCTGCCGATCATGGGCCAATCCACCACCCTCCTGAGCCGCAACTCGGCGGGCGAGTTCGCGGACGCGGCGAGGTGCCCGACGACCGGCCTGCCCGCGATCTCCGGCGACGGGAACCGCGTCGTCTTTGTGTCGTTCATCCCCGATCTGGCCCCGGGGGGCGCGCCGGAGTTCGGCGGCGTCTACCTGCACGACCGGACGAACGGCGAGACGATACGGATCGCCGTGTCGTCCACCGGCGGCGACACCGACGGGTTCAGCGGCTTCGACCCCGAGGAGTTCGACGGCTCGATGGGTGTCTCGTTCACGGGGCGGTTTGTCGTCTTTCCCAGCGCCGCGACCAACCTGATCGTCGGGGACACCAACGGCGTCACCGACATCTTCGTCCGCGACACACTGCTCGGCGTGAACGAGCGCGTGAGCGTCCCGACAGCGGGCGGCGAGGCTGACGGCAAGAGCGTTCACTGCGCGATCTCGCCTTCCGAGGATGGGCGGTACGTCGTCTTCAACTCCGACGCTGACAATCTCGTGCCGGGCGACACCAACGGCCGGCGCGACATCTTTATCCGCGACCGCGTGGCGAACGTGACCGAACGAATCAGCATCGGGACCGGAGGGGAGCAGAGCGACGCCGAGTGCGTCAATCCCTCCGTGACCGCCGACGGCCGGTTCGTGGTGTTCACCAGCGAGGCGACCACGCTCGATCCGATGGCGGCGGACCCGGGGCGAAAGGTCTTCCTGCGCGATCGTATGCTGAGCCAAACAGAGTTGGTAGCAGTGGTCGCGACACCGGCCGGAATCGAGCAACACAGCAGCCCGGAGACCGCCGCGGTGTCGAACAACGGGCGGTTCGTGGCCTTCCGACTCAACGACGACTTCGGACCCGGAGGGGCCTACGTCAAAGACCGCCAGAATGGGACGCTTGAGTTGGTCGGCGTCAACGACGTGGGGGCGATACTGGACGTGGATAACGCCGCGTCCATCTCCGCCGACGGTCGGTTTGTCGGATTCACGTCCAACGGCATCAACGGCGGTGCCCACTGCCGTTTCCAGGCCTACGTTCGTGACCGCCTCATGCAAACCACCGCAGTTGTGAGTGTTTCTGAGTCTGGAGGTCAAGGCGATGGTGATGCGAGCGACCATTGCCTCCTCTCCGCCGATGGTCGCGTCGCGGCGTTTTCGACCGGCGCCGCGAACCTCGTGCCGGGTGATACCAACGCCCGCCAGGATATTTTTTTTCGCGACCTCGACACGGCAGAGACCATCCGTGCCTCTGTTTCGTCATCCGGGTTTCAGGGGACAGCGCCGCTGTGCCTGAGCAGCGGCGTGAGTGCGATGACGCCGGATGCGAGCCAGTTCGTTCTCGTGTCCGGCGCGGAGAATCTGCCTTCCTGCGGCCCCGTCGACAACTATCAGATTTATGTCCATGAAACCGGCTCCGGGCTTACGGAACTGGTCAGCGTTGATTTCTACGGTCACACGGAGGACGCCAGTGATCCCGGCGTGATCTCGGACAATGGACGTTTCGTCGCATTCACTTCTCAGTCAGGCCGTCTGATCGGCACGCCGGATCTGCCTGCCGACACCAACAACGCCCGCGATATCTTCCTGCGCGATCGCTTGCTCCAGACCACGACGCGCATCAGCGTTTCGAGCGCCGGTGAGCAGCACAACGGCGTCGGCTTCACGGATGCGCCGAGCATCTCGGGCGACGGCCGCTACATCGCCTTCCACTCCGACGCGCCGAATCTCGATTTTCCCGATAGCGCGGAGTTCTGTCCGCCGGACAGCAAGATGCAGTGTTACTACCTTGAGGAGGACGTGTTTGTCCGAGATGTGGTGGCGGGAACCACGAGGATGATAAGTCAATCGACCAAGGGGTCCGGCGGTTCATACGAACCTGCGATCTCGGGCGACGGGGCGTGGGTCGCGTACACCTCCGGCGGAGGAATCTACATCGTGCCGCGCGCCGGAGGTGCCGCGGTGTGGGTCAGTGTGGGAGAGCACGCCGCGATCTCGGGCAATGGCAGCCAAGTCGCCTTCTTCAGATGGCCAGACATCTTCGTCCGCGATCTCGCGGCCGGCACGACGACGCGGGTCAGCATCGCGTCGGACGGAACGGAGGCGAATGGTCCGAGCATCGGCTATCCAGTCATCTCGCGCAACGGCCGATACGTCGCGTTCAACTCCGATGCTTCCAATCTTGTCGCGGACGACACGAACGGCGTCACCGATGCGTTCATGCACGACCGCGCGACCGGCCGCACGATCCGGGTGAGCCTCGGCAATAGCGGCGCTCAGGGTGACGCGGGCACTGTCGGCGAGTTCCCTTCTCTCGGCGGTGTCTCTTCGGATGGACGTTGGGTTGCGTTCTCTTCATACGCAGGCAATCTCGTTCCCGGCGACACCAATCGGGCCACGGACGCGTTCCTGCGTGACACCCTTGTTCCTCCCGCGGAGTGTCCCGGCGATGCGAACGACAACGGCACGGTCGCATTCTCCGATATCACCAGCGTCCTGGAAAACTGGGGCGCCAACTATCCCGGATCGACCGGCCCCGGCGACGCGGACCACAATGGGGCCGTGAACTTTGCTGACATCACGAAGGTGCTTGAGAACTGGGGGCTTGTGTGCGCGGCGGGGCGGTGAGGAAGGGGTGATGCGGATCAGTGCCCGCGCCCCGGCACCTTCTTCGGCGTGATGATGTTGGAGGCGAGGCCGATCTGTTTGAGGAAGAGGATGGTGAGGTAGGTGACGTCGAACTCCCACCAGGTGTGGCCGTGGGCGGCGGAGCGCTGGTCGGCGTGGTGGTTGTTGTGCCAGCCTTCGCCGTTGGCGAGGAGGCCGACGAGCCAGTTGTTGCGGCTGTTCTCGTTGGTTTCGTAGTTGCGGTAGCCGAAGAGGTGGGTGAGCGAGTTGACGGACCAGGTGATGTGCCAGACGAGGATGGTGCGGACGAGGACGCCCCAGACGACCCACGAGAGGCCGAGTTGGACTCCCGCGGCGGTGGTGCCGCCCCATGCGTAGCCGACGCCGGCGCCGGCGATGAAGAAGAGGGCGGCGTGGATCGGGTAGGCGAGGAGCCAGAGGTTTTTGCGTGTGAGGGCGAAGTAGAAGGGGTCCTGGAAGATGTCGCGTGCGTAGCGGGTCATGGTGGCCATGTCGTTCACGTCGCGATTCTCGACGAGCATCCAGCCGACGTGGCTCCAGAGGAAGGCGACAACGGGGCTGTGCGGGTCGGGCTCGTGGTCCGAGTGCTGGTGGTGCTGGCGATGATTCGCAACCCACGACGGCGGCGAGCCTTCGAGGCAGCAGAGCGCGAGGATGGCGAAGGTGCGCTCGAGCCACATGGGAGTCTTGAAGGAGCGGTGGGTGAGGAGGCGGTGGTAGCAGATGTTGATGCCGAGGGTGCCGAAGACGTAGACGCCGAGGATGGAGAGGATGACTCCGGTCCACGAGAAGAGGTAGGGGAGGACGGCGAGGAGCGCGAGGCCGTGGAGCGCGACGATGGTGAGGGTGACGGGCCAGCGGACGGCGCGCCACGACACGCCGTTGGGCAGTCGGAGCCAGCGCGGGAGTTTCGAGGTCTGCTGCGGCTTCAGTTCCGCGATGACCGGGTCATGCGGTTTTTTCCGCGGCGCGAAGACGGCTGGCGAAAGAGGAGCGTCCGAGTCCGTTCCGACGAGGGGTTGGGTTTCAAGCATGGAGAGCGAATACTAGCCTGCCGGAGGGTTGGGGATTCCCCGAATTCCGGCGGAATGTTTTGCCGGGTTTGTTAAGATGTTGTTCGGTGCGTTGGTATCGTCGCGGTTTGTGCGCAAAATCGCTGATTGGAGTGAATGGGCGGGGGTCGGGGGCGATTTTGAGTACTCGGTTTGTTCGGTTCCGCGCGTTTTTGCGCGCTTCGGCGCGTCTTCGTACGCGAGCGGGTGCCACCACTGATTCCCGGCGCGCCGGGACGATTTCGACAGAGCAAGTTGAAAGAGATGCGCGGAGCGCGGTGTGAAGTATTCATCAGATTCTGGGGGAAGCAAGGGGAGATTTGCGCAGGGCGCGAAATGAGCGCACGGATGGAGTGATGCCCAACATTTTGTGTAGGCGGGCGCGTGGGGTGTCCCTCCCCCCCGGCTTACGCCGGACCCCCTCCCAGGGGGAGGGGGAGTCAAATCACGGGCACGCCGTGGCCCAGTTTTCGAGGACTTTGGTGATGTCGGCGAAGTTGACGACGCCGTCGCGGTTGGCGTCGCCCGGGCCCGTCGATCCCGGGTAGGAGACGCCCCAGTTTTCGAGGACGCTGGTGATGTCGGCGAAGGTGACTTGGCCGTCGTTGTTGGCGTCGCCGGGGCATGTGGGCGGGATGACGGTCAGCGACCACGATTCATTGTCGAAGCCGGCGGTGTTGGTGGCGCGGATGGTGATGGTGTGCGGGCTGCCGGTGGCGGTCGAGGTGGGCCACGAGACCACGCCGGTGGAGGAACTGATCGTCATCCCCGCGGGGTTGGCTACGAGCGACCACGAAACCGGCTGCGTCCCCTGCGTCAGCATCGGCGTCGGCCCGGTGTACGCGTTCGGCGCCTGGATCATGGAGTTGGGGATGTCCGTCACGATCGGCGGGATGATGATCGCGGGGCAATCAACGTGGACGGAGACGTTCACGCTCGGCGAGTCGGGGTCGTTGCTGTTGATGGTGAGATTGCCGACAAGGTCGCTGCCGGCGCAGGCGGAGCAGGCCTGCACGCAGACCTGCTGCGAGCCGCCGCCCGTGATCGAGTAGGGGGGCGCGGGGACGAGCGTGGCCCACGCGGGCTTGGTGACGGAGGTGACGCTGAGGGTGGCGCTGCCGTCGTTGAAGATGGTGAAGCAGTCGGACGCGGTTTGAGACAAGATCTGCAATGACAGGTGATAGAGCTGAGATTCCGCCGGGCTGCTCGTCTCGTAGACGCGGACGTAGTAAGCGCCGGCGGCGGGCAACGGGATATCGACGAGGGTCTCGGCTGTGCCCACCGGCTGTGCTTGCGCGGTGGCCAGGACGGTGATGCCGTTGGAGGCGATCACCTGTAGCGCGAGGTTTGCGATGTTCTGGGAGTTGGTGAACGAGCCGGAGCAGCAGGAGGCCGACTGGCCCGGACAGGCCTGCTCCGAATCGTCGTAGTTCAGCCCGATGGGGCTCACGCTGACGGTCAGTCGCTTGGGCCCGATGACGGTGAACTTGAAGAAGTCTTGCTCGCCGTCGGCATCGATGGAGAGGACGGAGCCAAAGTTCACAGCAGGTGCCGGAGTGGGGCCGTAAACCAATGTCGGCCCTTCTGAGAGCGGGCCGAGGTCCGTGGCAGAAGCGACGGAGTTGTCCGGCTCGACGAGGTCTCCGTAATGGCGATGAGCGCTGCGGATGTCGTCGTGCTGCGGGCCGTCGAAGACGGTGGTGACGGTCGGTTCCATCAGTTTCGTGTTGGTGATGGGGCAGACGTGAGCCTGTCCCATGCCGTGGCCGTGCTCGTGGGAGAGGACGTTGCGGAGTTTGAGCGAATTGCCCGAGGTGTCGGTGTAAAAGGTATCGTTGGTGTCGATGACCATGTCGCCGTTCTGAGGGAAGCCGTTGTAGGCGAGGATGCCGAAGTTTCCATCGATGGCTTTGCCCGCCAGGCGGAGGTCACCGCGGACGCCGAGGACGCCGGGGGTGTTGAAGAACGCCGCGCCGTCGTCGGTGGGCTGATAGACGAAGGTGATGCCGGAGAGGGCCGACCAGCGAGCGAAGAACTGCGCATAGAGCGATTGCCAGTTCGCGGGGCTGCCGTAGATTCCGTTGAGGAACGCGAAGAGGTTGCTGGGGGCGGCGGGCTCGCCGACGCCGGACGGGATGTTGGTGCCGTCGGGAACAAATGAGTAGGTGAGGACAACGGGATCGCCTTGCGCTCCCGCAGGGCCGGAAGCGGTGATGCCCCAGCGCGGAGCCTGGTTGAAACGCTCCCCGTTCATGAGGGCGACGGCGTCGTTAAAGGCGGCGACAGTTTCGTCGTCCGTGCCCGGGGCGAAGCAGACGGCGAGGCCCGCGTCGGCGCGACGCTCAATGTCGAAGATGCGGTCGAGCATCTCGCGATGAATCGGCGCGATCTTCGGGCTTTGGAGCGCGCGGGCCACCACACCGAGCCGCGCTGCATCTTCGCCGGGTCGGGGGACGATCACCAGCGGCGCGGCGGCCGCAGCGTCTGCTGTGTCTGGCTCCTCCCACGTCACGGGCGATTCTTCCGCCGGTCTGCCCTGAGTACAGTTGACCGTCACCGAAGTCGGCTGCACGCGGATATCCGGCACCGCAGGCGCGGTCACGGTGAAGTCCGGGTTCGCCTCGAGAATCCAGGTGCTGGCTGCGCCGATGTTGTCGACGACGCGGCAGCGCCAGCCGTAGTTTCCCGCGGCGAGTCCGGTCGCGGTGGTGGTGGTCGCGACGGCACCGTTGGCGACGAACGGGCTGACGAAGTTCGCAACGCCCGTGAACGTCGCGGGCAGTTGGCGCAGTTCGACTTCGAGGCGGACGGTGTCGGCCGGGTTCGGGTCGCTGACGGTGACACGGAAATACACCCCGGTCCCGAAGGGGATCGAACCGGCTTGCGGAATAATGGAGTTGGTATCGGCGCGGAGTTGGCTGAATGGGCTTCCGTTGGTGGGCGGTTGATTCGGCGGCGCGTCATTCGCGGCCGATTCCTCGGGGTGGTCGTTCAGGTCGGCGTCATTCGCGGGGCTTCTGGTGTAGTCCGGGGTCGCCTGGCCCACGCGGAAGATCTCGATCATCCAGTCGATCGCGCCGCACGCACCGGCGAAGGTGATCGCCAGCGCCCGGGTGTCGGTGCTGGGGCACCCCGTGATGGAATACGCGCTCGTGGTGGTCAACAGGGTCCATGTGCCGCTGGCCGCGGGCTTGAAGTAGACCTTCTCGAAGACGCTGAGCGTGCCGACGCAATCGGCGACGTCCGGGTCCCAGGTCAACGTTCCGGAGCGGGGGCACGAGTCGCCGTCGAGGTTCACCTGACTGGTCCACGATGCGTCGAAGATGGTGGCGACGGGGGGCGGCAGGCACGAGGCGCAGCGCCAGCGGAGCGTCGTGGCCAATGCGTTGATGCCGCAGACGTTGGCCACGCTCACCCACTGGTTGACCTGCACGCGGACGGTGCCGGTGCCGGTGGCGGTCCAGCGGATTTTCGGGCTTGCGCCGCAGTGGTCGTCGCTGAAGCAGATCGCCGAGCCGGGCGTTGCGTCGGTTCGAAGGGTGAGGGTGGCGTCGTAGGCGGCGCTGCCGCCGTCGGCCGGGCAGAGCGACCATTCGTAGGTCTGACCCGATGTGACGCTGTATCGCGCCCACTCGCCGGCGAAGATATCGTTGGCGACGGTGACGAACGTCGCTGACGTGGACGAGTGCGTGCCGAACGGATATTGAGTATCGCTGAGGCAGCCGCCGGCGGCACACTCGCCGGACTGGGCGCGTGCTTGCTCTGGAACATGACAGCATGAGGCGAGTGCGACCAGGGATACAAGGGTCCGCGCGAGGCCGAGTCTTCGGATGTTCATACGAATCCCCACTTTCCCCCGCTCCATATTTACCAATGGAATCGATGGAAAGCCAGAGAATTCCGTGTTTTTTCTGTTGTTATGAGTTTGCTAGGGAGGCGGATGCTCGCGATGAGAAGGCGGGGTAGATGATGCGACGCCGGTGGCACGGAGTTGGCGAGCCTGATTTTCCGGCAGTTCGCAAAGTTGAGGATAATGAGCGAGTCTGTGCGGTTGCGGCAGTTGCCGGTGATTTCCAGGCAGGCCGCTTGACAGCCGCGGGGAGTTCGTTAGGATTATGGGTGGTATACCGAGTCATACCGTATTGTAGACTATAGTACGCATTATGAGCCAGCCGTCAACTGTTCTTAGCCTTTTTTCGTCCGGCGGTATCGGCGACTTGGCTCTGGTGGCCGCCGGCTGCGAAATCCTCGTTTCAAACGAGTTGATGCCGGATCGGCATTCGTTGTTTGAGCACAACTTTCCCTCGACGGCCGCGGTGACCGGCGACATCTGGCACCAGATCGCAGAGATCGTCAAGCAGGCGCGCGAACGTCTGAAGGGTCGTGAACTCGATCTGCTCTACGCGACACCTCCTTGCCAGGGAATGTCCAAGAACGGACGAGGGAAGTTGCTCAGCGCGGTTCGTTCTGGCAAGAAGCCGCCATTCGACGAGCGGAATCGACTGATTCTGCCGACACTAAAGCTGGCGTCGGAACTCCAACCGAGAACGATCCTGTTCGAGAATGTTCCGGAGATGGCGAACACGGTCGTCTTGGACGAGGGCGGAGAAGCGTTCCTGATTCTGGATTTGATTCAATGCAGGCTTGGGCCGGAGTACGTCGGACGCGGAGAGGTCATCGAGTTTGCTGACTACGGGGTGCCGGAGTGTCGGCAACGTCTCATCACAATCTTTTCGCGGGAGCCGACGATGCGTCGCTGGTTCGAGTCAACCGGGACGTATCTTCCCGAGGCGACTCATTCAAAGAGTGGCCGAGGCGGACGCCAGCCTTGGGTGACGCTGCGCGATGTGATCTCCGAGTTTCCGCCGATCGACGCCGGCGAGCGAAGCCGAGCGGTCTCGGAGGTTCCTTTCCACCGCGTTCCCCTGCTCGACGAATCGAAGTATTGGTGGGTTCGTCACACGCCGCCCGAGAAGAGCGCCTTCGACAATCAGTGCGTGTCGTGCGGCTTTTCCGGCAATCCGTCTCACGTCGCGCGCCGTGGCAAAGACGGCATTAACCGCACTTCCGACGCCACCCCGATTCGCTGCATGAAATGCGGTGCCGTTCTGCCGAGGCCGTCGGTTCAACGCGAAGGCAGGCACGAGATCATGCGCGGCTTCACCTCCGCGTACAAGCGGATGTCATACGACGAGCCCGCGAGCACGCTGACCCGCAATCTCTCCTACGCGTGCAGCGACAACAAACTTCATCCGGAACAGAACCGCGTGTTGTCGCTGCGAGAGGCTTTTCGAGTCCACACCATCGACCGCTTTCCGTACGAGTGGAAGCGCAAGGATGGGAAGCCGGTCAGCGACAAGTTGGTCCGCGAGGTGATCGGCGAAAGTGTCCCGCCCGAGGGGCTTCGCGTCATCGTCGAACACCTCGTGAAGGTCCGTTGCGGCTCGATGGTTCCTTCGCAGGCACCGAAGTTCGGCCCGCTGTTCAACGCTCGGAAGCAGGAATCAGTTCCCCTCGGTTCCGGCGATTGAGGAACTCGACGTACCCTCCGTGCCGAAGCACGCAGAGCCATCCTTCGAGCATTTTTCGACGGCCCGAGTCCGCGATGATTGAGACGCTCGTCGTGCGTCCTCCACCCTCGCGAGGGCTCACGATCCTTCCCCAGTCATTGATCGTGAGCTCCGACGAATAGAAGAGTGCGGCGATGCGCGGACGACCACCGATGAAATCCCAGAATATTCCGAGGAGGTTGTTGGTGTCACGATGATGGGCCTTCCAGTCGTAGGAGTTGACGCACCCGATTCGTTGATCGCCAAGGTCCGGCCGAGTCTGGCCCCGCTTTCGGCAAACCGCAGGGGTGGGCACGCCGCCGCACGTCGCCTTGACCTCGATTCCGCCGCCGGCGAACGGGCTGAAGGGCCGCTTTTCGTTGAGTTGGTCCCGCAGTCCTTCCCAGGTTTTTCGCCCGAAGTGGTCAAGAAGGAGCAGATCGGGATAGCCGTCCTGATGCGGGTTCTTCACGAACGGCAACGTTCCGTTCGCAAGGATCGCCGCGGACATCAACTCGCCCACGAAGGCGCTCAGGTTTCTCATGCCGAGCAAGCGGGCAATATCCAACTCCGAAGCGTACAGGTCGTCCAAGAGGTCATGCATCGCGTCAACGGCTTGAAGCACAGGGGCGGCGTCGGTGAGAATCTGTTCTTGCCCACGCTGGATTGTCAGGGATTTCACGCTGCGGACGATGTAGTCCTTACCGATACGCGGAGCCACAGCGGGAGAGACCCGCAGCAGTTTATCGGGGGTAATGCCGAGCGTGCGTGCAAGAGACTCAATGGTGTTAAGCGTCGGGCTTTTTAGGCCACGCTCAAGCTGACTCACATAGGTGCGGTCGAGCCCGGACCGGTCAGCCAACAGTTCCTGGGTGAGCCCGGCTTGTTCTCTTCTTGCTCGAAGAGACCGGGCAAACGACTCCGTGAGGCTCATGCGAGCGAAGACTATGGTCCACGGCGAGCATCAACCACGGACTATAGTCTACAGGGGGAATACGGGCGTTATGCCAGTCGGTTGGGCGAGGGGCATCGAAGCGTCTTCGTCTACAGCTTCAAATCCCCAAGCCCCATCCCAAGCCCGCTACCGAGTCCGTTCTTCAGCGGGCCTTTGTGCTGGAGTTTGGAGTGCTCTTTGAGGCGGCGGAAGGCGGTGGTTTCCTTGAGGATTTCTTCGGGTTTGCGGGTGTCCTCTTCGCCTCGGTTTCGGCCGCCGCGGCGTGGGGGGCCGTCGTCGGCGGGGCGTTCCATCGCCTGCTTGATCGAGAGGCTGATCTTCTTGGTCTGCGGGTCGATGCGGAGGACTTTGCACTTGACGACTTTGTTGGGCTGCACCACGTCGCTCGTTTTATCCACGCGCTTCCAAGCGAGTTCGCTGATGTGGGCGAGCCCTTCGACGCCGGCGGCGACCTCGATGAAGGCGCCGAACTCGGCGAGTTTGGTGACCTTGCCGGTGACGATGGCACCCTCGACCACGTCTTTGATCGCGGCGGTCCACGGGTCGTCGGATAACTGCTTCAGGCCGAGGGCGTGACGCTTGGTCTCCCAGTCGAGGTGGAGGATCTTGACGGTGACCTTCTGGCCCTCTTTCAGCACATCTTCGACCTTGGCGACGCGGTCGTGGCTGAGGTCGGAGATGTGGAGGAGGGCGTCGATGCCGCCGATGTCGATGAAGGCGCCGAACTGCATGATCTTGCGGACGGTGCCTTCTTTGACGTCGCCTTCCTTCAGCGATTCCTTCAGTTTGTCCTGCTCTGCTTGGCGCTCGTCGCCGACGAGGTTTCGGCGTGAGAGGGTGATCTGGCCGCGGCCGGTGCGGTCGACGCGGACGACTTCGCACTTGAGTTTTTCGCCCACGAACACCGAGAGGTCCTCGATTCGGCGGGTATCGACCTGCGAGGCGGGCATGAAGGCGGCGTGCTTGGCGACCTCGAGTTCGAGGCCGCCCTTGTTGACTCCGGTGACGCGGGCCTCGACGATGTGGCCGGGTTCGAGCAGTTCCCAGTCGGCCTTCTGGACCGAGCCCGGCTTGTTGCAGATGAAGAGGCTCTCGGAGGCCTCGAATCGTTCGACGACCACTTCAATGGTCTGTCCGGTCTTGGGCATGTCGGCGTCGGTGAACTGGATGCGCGGGATCACGCCGAGTTCTTTGGGGCCGAACTCGATGAAGATGTCTGACTGCCCGACGGAGACGACGACGCCCGGTCGGCGTTCGCGGCCGCTCTCGACGACGCGGGGGCCTTTGATCTTCGGGCCGGTCATTTGCTTGTGAGCGGCGTCGATCTCTTCGCGCTTGGGCCTGACGTGATGGGTCGAGACGGCGGCGTCCATCGACTGGTTCATCGCGGCGTCGATCTCGGCGGCGAAGTCCGCGCTGATGGCGGGCGCCGGGGCCGGCGGCGTGGCGGATGATGCGGAGGCTGTCGTCTCCGGCGAAGAGGCGGAGTCCGAGGTCTGGGTCATGGGAGATCGCTCGAAAAGAAGGGGAAAATGGTTGCGGGCCCCACCGGTGCCGCCCACCGGCACCAAGCCCGACAGATATCGAACGGATTAGTCTACATCTTCCGCACGATTTGGCCAGTATGGAGAGGGCAAATCGTTTTCAGGCCGAACCGGGGGTGTTTCGGGCCGTATCGGAGTGCCGGTTCCTGGGGTCGGGTTCTCGGCTGACTGTGGGGGCCGGTTGGTAGCATGACCGATTCGCATTGCCCGCGCTGATTGAAGCGCGATCCGGGCCTCCGAAGCCCCCCTTTCAGGAGCCTCCATGCCTTTATCAAACGTGTGCTGGGGAGTTGAGATCGGAGCGGGCGCGATCAAGGCGATCAAGGTCGAGCGCGACGGCGAGGAGTTGCGGATCGCCGACTTTGCGGTGGTGCCTCATAAGAAGGTGCTCTCGACCCCCGAACTGAACCGGGACGACGCGATCGCGGTGGCGCTGGGGGCATTCATGAGCCAGTACCGGGACGCGCTGAAGGGGGCGACGATCGCGCTCTCGATCCCGGGGCACAGCGCGTTCGCCCGGTTTGCGAAGCTGCCGCCGGTGGAGAAGAAGGGGATCGCCAACCTGGTTCGCTTCGAGGCGGTGCAGCAGATCCCGTTCCCGATTGATGATGTCGAGTGGGACTATCAGACGTTTGCGAGCAACGACAGCCCGGACATCGAGGTGGGGATCTTCGCGGTCACCAAGGCCAAAATCGCTGAGATTCTGGCCCAATACGGCGATCAAGGGCTGGTGCCGAACATCATCACGCTCAGCCCGGTGGCGGTGTACAACGCGGTGGCGTTTGATATCGCGTTCACCGCCAAGACGCCCGGCACGGTGATCCTCGACATCGGAACGACGGCGACCGACCTGGTCATCGCGGAGGGGGGGCGGGTGTGGATCCGCACGTTCCCCTTGGGCGGGCATAACTTCACCGAGGCGCTCGCGGCGACGTTCAAACTGACCTACGGCAAGGCCGAGAAACTCAAAAAAGAAGCGGAAACCTCGAAATACAAGCGGCATATTTTTCAGGCGCTCAAGCCGGTGCTCCAGGAACTTGTGCAGGATGTGCAGCGGTCGATCGGGTATTACCGGGATACGCACCCGGACGCGCAGATCAGCCGGGTGGTCGGGGTCGGGTCGACGTTCAAGTTGATCGGGCTGCGAAAACTGCTCAGCCAGCAGTTGAAGATGGACGTTTTCCGGTATGAGCGTGCCAAGCGGCTGAGCATCGAGGGTGCGGCGGCGGCGGATTTCGAGGCCTCGGCCCCGAACATGGCGACCGCCTACGGGCTGGCGCTGCAAGGGCTTGGTCTCCAGACGATTGATGTCAACCTCATGCCCCTGACGGTGGTCCGGCTGGCGATGTGGAAGCGAAAGGTGCCTTGGTTCGTCGCGGCGGCGGGGCTGGGGATCGCGGGGGGGGCGCTGTCGTTCGCCCGTCCGCTGCTCGACAGCATGGCGGTGAATCGTGCGAAGACCGACTCCCAGATCACGAATCCGATCCGGCAGGTCGTATCTCTCGGCAACTCGTTGAAATCGAAGTGGATCGAGGCGAGCAGCGGGAAACAACCCGGATTCGTCGCGGAAAACATGAGACGATTCTTCGAGGGGCGCGATCTTTTCCCGATGTTCCTGAACGATCTCAGCAGCATGTTCGACGCGGCGGAGGCGTATGGGAAGGCCAACAACCTGCCGGCCGGGACGATGGTGGCCGAACTCCGCACGTTTGACACCGATTATCTCCCGCCGGGGCAGGCGTTGGGGACGAAGGCGCCAGCGGGCGAACCCCCCGGCGATCGTGAACAAGGAGGATTGGGAGGTTTGGGCAAATTGGGAGGCGGGGCTCCGGCTGCGGGAGGTTCGGGCGATGCGGCGACGGCTGGGCCGGCCGGGGCGGTGAAGTTTACGTTGGTGTTTGATTCGCCTCAGGACAGCCGGGCTTTTGTGAACGATTCGTTCCTCGCGTGGCTTCGGACGAACGCGCAGCGTGCGGGGATTCCGTACACGATTGTGGGGATCCCGGCGGCGGCGGACATCTCGACGCAGGCGATCGCGCCGGCCAAGCCGAAGGATCAGACAAAGGGTCCGTTGGGTGGTGGCGGTCCTCCGCCGCCCAGGAGTCCGAAGCAGCCTCAGACGCCGCTGCCTTCGGGCGGGGACCGCGACTCGCCGCCTGTGGACGATGGGCCCGGGGCGATCGGCGGCAAAACGAATGGGCCGCCGCCCCCGACTTCGGCACCGAGGCCGCCCGCTTCGCAGCAGGGCGGAGTTCCCGGCCAGCCCGCGGGCCAGAAGCCGGACGGCGACCTCGACCGGTTCGCGCCGATCCCCGAGGGGGTTCTCGCGCCGCCCAAGACGGAGACGACCTACCGCTACAGCGTGACGTGGATCGCGCAGGTCCGGCCCATCTCCGAGATGGAAAAAGAGTCGAGCGAAGGCTCGAAGGGACAGGAGGCGTCCAAGTGAAGAAGGTTCTTCCCTGGCTCAAGGCCAACCTGGTCAGCATGGTCTCGGTCGTGGTGGCGATGATCGCGGCGCCGGTGATGCTCTTTTTCGCCAAGGGGTGGGAGAAGTCGCTGCATACCGAGGTCGAGGGTGAGGTGGCGTCGTTCGTCCAGCAGCTCGAAAGCTCGGGCGTGAACTATGTGATCGATCCGTACCTCTCGGGGCAGCCAGAGATCAGCGTCAAGTCTCCGCCCAACGAGGCGACGACGAACGCGGTGGCGGCGTTGCTCCGGGGCATCGTTGCGGGGAGCGAATCGGCGCTGAAGAAAGCGATCGCGCTGAATCAGGATGACAAGCCGATGCTGATCCAGGGCGCGACCCCTGAAAAGAGCCTGTTCCCCGACAACAAGGACGACAGCGCGAGGCTGAACCTGCTCGATCAGTTGATCGAGCGGTGGCCCAAGGCGAACGCGGAGTTGATCGCGGCGTTCCACGCGGGTCCGCCTCCGGAGCCGGCCCGCGTCAAGGCGGTGCTGGAAGAACTCAAGGCCAAGGAGATCGAGAGGCGGACGACGGGCGGGAACGAAGCGAATCTCACCGAGGAGGAGCACAAGCAGGTGCTGCAACTCCTCGGGAAGACGCGGCTCGATCTGTATCGGCAGGCGGCGACGGAGATCAGTTACTACGCGCTGCCCTCGATCTTCACGGGTGTTCAGCCTTGGGACAAGTCGAAAGTCTTGCCCATGGCGACGGCGTGGGAGTGGCAGCACACCTACTGGGTGCATCGCGACGTGATGAGAGCGTTGATGGTGGCGAACTCGGATACCCTCGGCGCCTTCAGGCCGGTGTATCTCGGGCCGGTAAAGATCGTCGAATCGGTCAGCGTGACGAAGCCCGGCGAAAAATCGGTGAGCACGGGCGGCGGGCGCGAATCGCCCGACAAGGCGCCGGCAGCGGGCGGGGGCGGAGGGCCCGACGGCGCCGCCGAGGTGCAGCGGAACTACACGCTGAGCCACACGGGGCGGGCCGCCGCGCCTGCGGTGCCGAATCCGTTGTACGACATCCGGTACGCGGACATCGTGCTGGTGGTGGACTCGGCGCGTCTGCCGCGGGTGATCGCGTCGTTCGGGCGCGTGAACTTCATGACGGTTGTTGGCGTTGACCTCGACGAGTTCGATCCCGTCCCGGCGCTCTCGGCGGGGTATGACGTCGGCCCCGGCCACCTCGTGCGTGCGACCCTCCGGGTGGAAACCGTGTGGCTTCGTTCGTGGATGAGGCAGTGGATGCCCTTGGAGGTCCGCAAGTCGCTGGGCATGCCGGACGACCCGGTTGCCCCCGCGCCGGCGCCCGCGGAGGGCGCGGCCGCGCCAGGTTGAAAGCTTTGTTTTGGTACACGCGAGCAACACCCGTTTCTTTCATCGAGGATCACCGGCATGAAAATCAAAGGCATCAACCCGCTCGAACGGCACGTTGAAAAGATCGTGCTGGGCGCGTTCGCGATGTTCGTCCTGACGGTGCTGCTGCTGCAGACCGGGCTCGTGGGCGGCGGTCGGCTGGTCCGCGTCGGGGACTCGGAACGCCCGCTCGACCGTGCGATGGAGGGGGTGCGAGACCTGGCGATTCAGCGGCAGGGTCGGCTGAAATCGGACCAGGTCGCCACCGCGATCCCCGCGTCGCTCCCCGATCCGGCGCGCGTGTTCGATGAGGCGTTCGTCGCGGCGACCGGCGCGGCGGCATCGCTGGCGGCGCTCGGCCCGCCCTCGCTCCGAATGGGCGGCGGGGCGGGCGATCCCGGCGCGGCCGGGATCGCGTTGCAAAGGGGAGGTGAAGTCCGTTTCGCGGCGATCAAGGTGTCGAAACCGTCGGCGCCGATCGCGGCGGTCTTCGAGGGAACGCTGGACCCCATCGAGGTTGCGGAGATCGGCCCGTCGCTCGCGTCGCTCCTTCCGCCGGCTCAGCCGTTTGACGCACGCGTGCCGTCGATCGAAGCGACGTTTGACGCGGAGGCGTTGCGGCGGTCGATCGAGGCTCCGGACGGGGCGGATGTTTCGCCGCTGCCCGACGCGTTGTGGCAGGGCAAGGTCGAACTGGTGGACGTCGAATGGTCCCGGCAGGAACTGGGCTCCGACGGGCAGTGGGGGAACGAAGCGGTGATCTCCCCGCCACCGGGCCGGGATACGCCGCGGGACCTGGCGTCAAAGACCCCGTTCCAACCCGCTGACTACCGGGACTTGCTGGAGCGCGAGCGTGTCGAGCGGCTGAACATCCGCAGGCCGATGTTCTACGCGACGATCTCGGGGCGGGCTTGGGCGTGGCCTTCGCTCCGGCAGAAAGAGGAGACGGTCCAAGGAGCCGAGGATGTGGGGGGTCTGAAGCGCAATCTTGCTTCGGTGCGCGCGGAGTTGGAAGAACTGAAGAAGCGTCTGGAGCGATTGATCCAGGGGCCTCGCAAGCCCGGCGACAAGCCGAACAACCCTCCCGCGCCGCCGGATGGGCCGCCTAAGGACCCGGGCGGCGGTGGCGGTGGAGGCGGGGGAAGTGATCGTGGACCGAGCGCGGACGCACGCCGGCAGTCTTCGCCGGTGTGGCATTCGGGGGATGCGGGCGCGTCGGGCCGGTGGCCGGTGATCCCGAATAACTGGTACGCGCAGTCGGGCGGCAGCGGGGGCGGACCCGGCGGCCCGCCCCCGTCCGATGGGTCGTCGTCCGAAGAGCGCCGCAAGGAACGCGAAGCGCAGGCCCGCAAGGTTCTCGAGGAAGCCATCGCCAAACTCACCAAGCGCGAAACGGAACTTGTCGAACAACTCGCCAAGAAGGGGGTGGGAGCAGAGGTGGCGGCGCCGCCGTCGTTCCTCGATGAGCCGCTGGGTTCGTTGGCGAGCGCCGAGATGAAGCAGGTGACGCTCTGGACGCACGATCTGACGGCGAAGCCCGGGGCGACGTACCGGTACAAGAGCCGGGTCCGCGTGACCAACCCGTTCTATGGTCAGACCGACAAGTTGCTTGAGGATCAGAAGTCACTGGCGGCCGAGCCGGTGGTATCGGGCGAGGCGTCGGATTGGTCCGAGCCGGTGGTCATCGAACCCCGTGTCGAGTTCTTCATCACGAGCGCGAGCGAGGCGGGCGGTCCGCTGGCGGCGTCGGCGCGTGCCGGGGCGGAGGTGTACGAGTTTTTCTACGGGTATTGGCGTCGCACGACGATCTCGATGACCCCAGGCGATCCCGTCGCGGGTTCTCTGGAACTGCCGGAGTTGGTGACATACGAACTGGAGCGACTCGGCGGGAGCGCGGGCACGTTCAGTATCAAAGGTCGGCCGGCGGTCGAGCGGCACCGCGCGATCAGCACGGGGGCGTTCCTTCTCGACACGGCGTCGATCATCAGCGGGGCGGCGGGGGCGGCTCAGGCGTACCTTCGCGGCACCCTGGGCGAGGTCCACGTCCGTCGGCCCGCGAGCGATGCGGCCGAGGCGTCGAGGCGAGCGCATTTCCAGTCCTCGGCGAGCCAGGCCGAGACCGCGATCGTTCGCGAGCCCGGTTCGGGGCAGCCGGCACCCGTCGGTCAGGGGCCCAAGGGGCCTCAGGATGCCGGTGGGGGGGAGCCTGGGAAGGCCCCGCCGCGGCCGCCACCCAAACGTCCCCCCGGCGGTCCGGGGGAGTTGCCTGGACGCGAGAAGTTCTGACGCCGGGTTTTCCCGGAGGAATCCCCAAGGATTGCCGGGGAATCGTGTTGCTTGCATGACCTTGACAAGCCCGAAGGGTTTGGTACACTCTCTCCCCCGCTGCAGATCAGGCAGCGCCCCGAGAAGGCCGGTGGAACTGCCGACTCGGGTGGTGGGCTCGGTCTAGAAGATTGATGTTCACCAGTTCTTTGAAAACCGGATACGTCAGCGGGTAAATTGCGTCGATTCGGCGCGCGGACTATTTGTTAGTCAGTCTTTCCCTCCGCGTGCATCGAGTCGACGCCACCGAGAAAGTGCGAAGAGCGTTTAGAAACGGCGATCGTGCCGCGATCGGTATGACTCGGATCAAGGGGCGGCCCGAGTGAAGAGTGGAATCGGCGTGGCGTTCGAAGAATGAGAAACAGCGAGCGTGGCGATGCGGAAGTCTGAAGAGCGATCTTTGGTATGGAAGCGGCGTCACGGTTGGTGCGATCAAGCGAACAAGGGCACATGAAGGATGTCTCGGCGTTAAGAGGCGATGAAAGACGTGGTAACCTGCGATAAGCCCAGGGGAGCTGGTAAACAAGCCCTGATCCTGGGATTTCTGAATGGGGCAACCCGGCCGAAAGGTCATCTTGCGATGAATGCATAGTCGTAAGAAGCGAACGTGCTGAACTGAAACATCTCAGTAGGCACAGGAAAGGAAAGCAACAGCGACTCCGTGAGTAGCGGCGAGCGAAAGCGGATAAACCCGGAACCGTGCGAAGCGTCTGGAAAGACGCGCTAAAAAAGGTGATAGCCCTGTAACGCGGTGAAGGGGTAGCCCATCGAGTAGTATCGGGCTCGTGGAACCCGGTATGAACATGGGGGGACCACCCTCCAAGGCTGAGTACTACTTAACGACCGATAGTGAATCAGTAAGGCGACTGAACGATGAAAAGATCCGCTGCGAGCGGAGTGAAAGAGTACCTGAAATCATGTGCCTACACAGCGGTTGGAGCCCTGCGCAAGCGGGGTGACAGCGTGCCTTTTGCATAATGACCCGGCGAGTTACGTTGTACGGCGAGGGTAAGGACTAACGGTCCGCACCCGGAGCGAAAGCGAGTCCGAAATGGGCGATAAGTCGTACGGCGTAGACCCGAAACCTCAGTGATCTACCCATGGCCAGGATGAAGGGCGGGTAACACCGCCTGGAGGTCCGAACTCGTTATCGTTGAAAAGATATGGGATGAGCTGTGGGGAGGAGTTAAAGTCCAATCAAACTGGGAGATAGCTGGTTCTCTCCGAAATATATTTAGGTATAGCCTCTGGAGGCAACCCTTGGGGGTAGAGCTACTGGATGGCTTTGGGGGACGCAAGTCTACCCGGGCCAACCAAACTCCGAATACCAAGGGCCAAGACCAGGGAGTCAGACGGCGAGTGATAATATCCGTCGTCAAAAGGAGAACAGTCCTCATCGCCGGCTAAGGTCCCTGAACAATGCTAAGTTTGTAAAGGAAGTCGGATTCCTATGACAGCCAGGATGTTGGCTTAGAAGCAGCCACCATTTAAAGAGTGCGTAATAGCTCACTGGTCGAGGAATCCGGCGCCAACAATGATCGGGAATAAGCGTTGTACCGAAGCCGCGGGCTCGTAAGAGCGGTAGGAGAGCGTTGCTGTCGGCTGAGAAGGCGTCCCGGAAGGGTCGCTGGAGCGTCAGCAAGTGAATATGCCGGGTTAAGTAACGATTAACCAGGTGAAAATCCTGGTCGCCGTATACCCAAGGTTTCCTGGGGAAGGTAAATCCGCCCAGGGTTAGCCGGATCCTAAGGCGAGGCCGCGAGGCGTAGTCGATGGACAGCAGGTTAATATTCCTGCGCCTCTTGTGTATCGAAACAGGTGCGGATCCCAAAGTTCCGCGGAAGCGCCAGCCGTCTGAGGCCCTTGAGGCCGATGCGGGATGGAGGGGTTCCTAGAAAAGCCTGTGGAGTTAAGCAAGAGTCCGTACCAAAACTGACACAGGTGGGTGGGGCGAATAGCCTCAGGCGCTCGAGAGAACGGTCGCGAAGGAACTAGGCAAATTGACCCCGTAAGTTCGCAACAAGGGGGCCCTCCTCCGCATGTAAAAGTGTGGAGAGGGCGCAGAGAAAAGGCTCTGGCGACTGTTTATCAAAAACACAGCACTGTGCCAACACGCAAGTGGAAGTATACAGTGTGACGCTTGCCCGGTACGGGAATGTCACGGAAGTGGGTTAGCTTTATGCGACGCTCGCGACCCAAGCACCCGTAAACGGCGGCCGTAACTATGACGGTCCTAAGGTAGCGAAGTTCCTTGTCGGGTAAGTTCCGACGCGCATGAATAGCGTAACGACTGGAGCACTGTCTCCGCGACCGACTCGGTGAAATAGTAGTGGCGGTGAGGATGCCGTCTACCCGTGGCAAGACGGAAAGACCCTATGGACCTTCACTATAGGCTTCTATTGGCCATGAACATATGATGCGTAGTATAGGTGGGAGGCGTTGATTCCCGGGTTTCGGCCTGGGCGGAGCCAACAAGTGAAATACCACCCTTCGTACGCCCGTGGCCTAACCTCGATTCCCGTTACCCGGGCGAGGGACAATGGGTGCTGGTTAGTTTGACTGGGGCGGTCTCCTCCAAAAGAGTAACGGAGGAGTGCAAAGGTCGGCTCAGCGCGGATGGAAACCGCGTGTCGAGTGCAAGAATATATGCCGGCTTTACTGCGAGACCGACGGGTCAAGCAGTCTCGAAAGAGGGCTCTAGTGATCCTGCGATCCCGTGTGGAAGGGTCGTAGCTCATCGGATAAAAGGTACCCTAGGGATAACAGGCTGATCGCCCCCGAGCGTCCATAGCGGCGGGGCGGTTTGGCACCTCGATGTCGGCTCATCACATCCTGGGACTGAAGGCGGCCCCAAGGGTTCGGCTGTTCGCCGATTAAAGTGGTACGCGAGCTGGGTTCAGACCGGCGTGAGCCAGGTCGGTCCCTATCTGTCATGGGCGTTCCAGATTTAATGGGATCTCTCCCTAGTACGAGAGGATTGGGAGGGACGCACCCCTGGTGATCCAGTTGCAACGCTCGTTGCATCGCTGGGTAGCTAAGTGCGGCAGGGATAACCGCTGAAAGCATCTAAGCGGGAAGCCCCCCCAGAGATAAGATCTGGTTGCGTAAGCGAAAGACCCCTGGAAGACTACCAGGTTGATAGGCCGCATGTGTAAGGGCAGAGATGCCTTCAGCAGAGCGGTACTAACGGTCGAACGCTTGATCGCTCCAACCGGACGCCGATCCAATCGGCTTCGGAAAAGAGCAATGTCCAACATCCTCGTTTGTTTCTTCTTTCAACAAGTCCGCGAAGCGACCTCCCTCAAAGGAGTTCGCCCGCGGGTTACGATTCAGTTTGTCGTTTCGGAATGTCTCTTCGCACACTTTCCTTCGCCGCTCCGCGGCGAGGGGGCCACCCGCTGACGAATCCCGGACCTTTCAGGTCCGGCCCGCCCTTCAATGGGCGTGTCGGGCATTCAATCGGTCTGACGCGCGAGAACATCGCGCCTCAGGCTTTGTCGGTGACCATAAACCAGGGGTCACACCTGTTCCCTTTCCGAACACAGTAGTTAAGCCCTGGTTGCCGATGATACTGCTCCGCGGGAAAGTAGGTCGTCGCCGGCTTATGACCCTCGCAAGGTAAACCTTGCGAGGGTCTTTTTTTGTGTTTCACGCTCGGCACCGGCATGGAACTCCCGTAACTCTTCAGCGGAATGCGACGTCCGCATCGCCGAACGGGGCTGTGGCGATGTTTTCAATCGCTTGGTGCCCCTTCGGGCAACGCCGTGCACTGGAACGCGCCGAATCGTCGAAACCGCGCTGGAATCGCCGTGGTTTTCGCCGCGGAGCGGCGCGCGAGTGTTGCCAGACCCCGCCGTCTTCGGCGCGGGTCTGGAAGACCTGCTTTGTCGGCCTCTTGTGCCCCGGCGGGGCACGCGGTTCGCATCGCTTCCCTCTTCAGTGCACGGCGTTGCCCTTCGGGGCTCGGAAGAGGGTGTGTGGGGTTGCTTTCCGGGGGTGTCGAAGACTCCACCCCCGGCTACTGTAGACCAGCCCTCCGGGCTGAAGATCAAGGCATTTCACGAGATCACGAATCTCGGGTCGCCGCAGCGACTCGTAGATTTGCAAACGGCTGAAGAGTTACGAACTCCCTGACACCTCGGGACGGGCGGAGTACTCCGAGAAAGCGGAATAATGCATCCTGAAATCCGTTATTTCACCGTGCCGGCTTCTTGACTTGTTCAAAGGGGCGCGCTTCACTTGCTTCGGTCTGGACCTGACGCGGTCCCTTCGCCCCGTGGGTGGACAGCAGCCTTTGGGGCAGGCTGAAAGGAAAAGAGTTCATGCCATCTTTGTTCACGAGGCGCGCTGTTCGACGGCTTGCGTTGTCTTTCTGCGCGGTGATTCCCTTCGCCTCGGCTACGAAGGCGGAGACCGTCACATTGATCCCTGTCGCCGACTCGACGCTCTACTCCGAGAGCAGCGCGGAGGCCAACGGCGCGGGCGACCACCTCTTCGCGGGGCGGACGGACGCCGCGGAGCTCCGCCGCTCCCTCCTTCGCTTCGATCTCTCGGCCGTGCCGGCGGGCTCGACGATCAACAGCGTCTCGCTCACGCTCTTCGTTTCGCGCACCCGGGCCCAGGCCGTGCCGGTCGCGCTGCACTACGTCAATGCGTCCTGGGGCGAGGGCACGTCGCACGCCCCGGGCGAGGAAGGCGGCGGCGGGGCCGCGGCGACGAACGACGCGACCTGGACGCACCGCTTCTACAACACGATCCTCTGGGCTTCGCCCGGCGGCGACTATCTTGCCGCGCCCAGCGCCTCGATCCTTGTGGACAACGCCAACCGCTCCTACACCTGGTCGACCGCCGCCATGGCCGCCGACGTGCAGACCTGGGTCGGCGCCCCTTCGGGCAACTTCGGCTGGGCCCTCATCGGCGACGAATCGACGAACCAGACCGCCAAGCGATTCAACAGCCGGACGAACACATCGATCTCAACCCGCCCGATGCTGACCGTCAACTTCACGCCCGGCGGCGGGCCGACCGGCGCCTGCTGCTTCACCGATGGTTCCTGCACCATCACTGCGGCGACAACCTGCGCCGCGCAGGGGGGAACCTACCAGGGCGACGGCACCTCCTGCAATCCCAACCCCTGCCCGCAGCCGACGGGCGCTTGCTGCCTGCCCAACGGATCCTGCATCACGACCACGGCGGGCAACTGCTCGGCTCAATCGGGCGTCTATCAAGGCAACGGTGCCTCCTGCACGCCCAACCCATGCTCAGCCTCGACGACCGTCACACTCGTTTCGATGTCGGACAACACGCTCTACGAGTCCGCCACCGGCGCGCTCAGCAACGGCGCGGGTCAGGGTTTTTTTGCCGGAACATCCGACAACCCGATCCTCCGCCGCCGCGGCGTGGTGAAGTTCGACGTCTCGGGCATCCCGCCGGCCGCGATCGTCACCGAGGCGCGTCTGCGCCTCTACGTCGGGTTCACGCAGGCCACCGGCCCGAACAACGTCGCCGTCCACCGCGCCCTCCAGTCCTGGGGCGAGGGCACGTCCGACGCCAGCGGCAACGAATCCAACGGCGCCGCCTCCAGCACCAACGACGCCACATGGATCCACCGTTTCTTCGGCACATCTCTCTGGACCACGCCCGGCGGCGACTACAACTCTACCGCCAGCACCACGCTGAGCGTCCCCGCCGCCACGGGGTTCAACACATGGGTGGGATCCGGGCTCATCGCGGACGTGCAGTCCTGGTTCAGCGGCATGACGCTGAACCACGGCTGGCTGCTCCGCGATGCCGAGACGATCGCGCGCAGCCAGCGCCGCTTCGAATCCCGCCAGAACGCCGACACGACCCGCCGACCCATGCTCTCCATCACCTACTACATCCCGCAGGAGGCGATGGGCGCTTGCTGCCTCCCGAGCGGCCTCTGCACCGAGACCACCGCCTCCGCCTGCGCCGCGCAGGGCGGAACCTATCAAGGCAACAACTCGACATGCGTCGGCGCGTCGTGCCCGATCATCCTGACTCCATACGTCGACCCGCTCCCCCTCCCCGCCGTCGCGCAGCCCGTCAGCGGCACCTCCGGCGGCGCGGCTCACTACGTCATCGCCATGACGGAGTTCAACCAGCAACTCCACCGCGATCTTCCGCCGACCCGCGTCTGGGGCTACGGCGGCTCCTACCCTGGCCCGACCATCGAGGCGCGCCGGAATCAGACCGTCACCGTCACCTGGGTCAACGACCTGCGCGACCCGCAGGGCAACCTCCGCACCACGCACTACCTTCCGGTGGACGAATGCCTCCGCGGCCCGGACGTGACCGGCAGCACGCCCGTCACCGTCGTCCACGTTCACGGCTCCAAGGTCGCCTCCGAGAAC
Organism: uncultured Phycisphaerae bacterium; assembly: GCA_947085435.1. Taxonomy (GTDB): domain Bacteria; phylum Planctomycetota; class Phycisphaerae; order Phycisphaerales; family UBA1924; genus JAEUIV01. The sequence continues at coordinate 4,188 of CAMTWL010000005.1, read as the reverse complement.
GACGGCCAGCCCGAGGCCGCCTTCCCGCCCGGGCAGCAGTCGCCGGTCTACACCTATCCCAACGATCAGCCCGCCGCGACGATCTGGTACCACGATCACGCGCTGGGAATCACGCGGCTCAACGTCTACATGGGCCTCGCCGGCTACTTCATCATCCGCGACGCTTTCGAGGACGCGCTGAACATCCCGCGCGGCGAGTTTGAAGTGCCGCTTGCGATCCAGGATCGCTCCTTCAACCCCGACGGCTCGCTCAAGTACCACCCGATGTGGATGGATCACTTCTTCGGCGACTTCATCCTCGTCAACGGCAAGGTCTGGCCCTACCTCAGCGTGAAGCAGGGCAAGTACCGCTTCCGCGTCCTCGAAGGAAGCAACTCGCGCGTCTACCGGCTGTCCCTCTCGAACGGCGCGACCTTCTGGCAGATCGGGACCGACAACGGCCTGTTGCCTGCCCCCGTTCCGCTCACGAGCCTGACCCTCAGCCCCGGCGAGCGGGCCGACATCGTCATCGACTTTGCGGGCCTCGCGCCGGGAACCGAGGTCATCCTCCGGAACGATGCCCCCGCACCCTTCCCCGGCACGCCGGGCGTCGGCGTGATCCCCAACATCATGAAGTTCATCGTCACTGCCGACCCGGGCGACACCGATCCGCTGCCGGCGACGCTCGTTCCGGTGCCGCCGATCCCCGAGAGCGAGGCCGTCGCTGACCGGACGTTCATTCTCCGCAAGATGCTGGACTTGCACTGCCCCCAGGGCGAGTTGTGGGCCATTAACGACCTTATGTGGGACGACATCACCGAGTACCCGGTCCTCGGCACGACCGAGATCTGGTCGTGGGTGAACGCCTCCGGCGTCGTCCACCCGATGCACATGCACCTTGTGTCATTCCAGGTGCTCGATCGCCAGGACTTCGAGCTTGTCGCCGGCGTCGTCACGCCCACCGGCCCGCGCGTCCCGCGCCCCGCGAACGAAGGCGGTTGGAAAGACACCGTCCAGGCCTCCCCCGGACACATCACCCGCGTCATCACGCGCTTCAACGACTTCCCCGGCAACTTCCCCTATCACTGCCACGTCCTCGAGCACGAGGACCACGAGATGATGCGGCAGTTCGTCACCGTCTGCCCGGCGATTTCCTTCGGCGTGCAGCCGGAGAACGAGACCGCCTGTGCCGGTGGTGTCGCAGTCTTCACGGTCGGCGCGACGGGTTACAAGCTCAACTACTCCTGGCGCCGCAACGGCGTGCCGCTGACAGACGGCCCGAGCGGCACCGGCTCGACCATCTCGGGAGCCGAGACGGCCTTGCTCTCCATCACCGGTCTCACGTTCGCCGATGCGGGTAACTACGACTGCGTCGTGGCCGATCCCTGCGCCATGCCGTCAACGAGCGCCGCCGCGACGCTCACCCTCGGCTTCGCCGGCGACGCCGACGGCAACGGCTCGGTCAACTTCGGCGACATCACGATGGTCCTCGCCCGCTTCGGCGAAACCACCGCGCCCTTCGGCCCCGGCGACGCCGACGGCAACGGCGTGGTGAACTTTGCCGATGTCACCGCCGTGCTGGCGGCGTTCGGCGCGACGTGCCCGTAGACGGGATCAATGCATCAGAGACCCTCGCAAGGTGAGCCTTGCGAGGGTCTTTTCATTTCCGGATTGGGAGTGTTCACCGCGGAGGCGCGGAGAACGCGGAGGAAGACGCTCTTGGAGTGGCGTCCTGCTCGTGAAACGGAAACGCGTTGAACGCGAGTTTCCATCGTCCGTGGCGGGAGTCCGGTTGGCTGGGACATTCCGCAAACTCGGCGCGCCGCCGGGGACTTGATCCTCCGTAACTCTTCAGCGGAATGCAAAGACCGCTTCTCCAAACGGGCGCGTGGCGATTCGTTCCGATCGTGTGGCACCCCTTCGGGGTTCGGAAGAGGATTTGTTGGGTTGCTTTCCGGGGGTTACGCTCGAAGACTCGCTAGACCCCCGGCTACTGTAGACCAGCCCTTCGGGCTGAAGATCAAGGCATTTCAACGGGCCACGAACCTCGGTTTGCAAACGGCTGAAGAGTTACGATCCTCCAACGCCGTGGCGAGTTTCATGGAATCGGTCCCGTACGCTCCTTTTCTCAGGATAAGACTTGCCTTATCCGAGAGTCGTCGTATATTGCATCCATCGTCCGTTTCTGATAAAATGGCTCGTGGGATGATGAGCCAAGTCAGAAACCGCTCGGTCGCTCGGTCGCGATAGCGATTTTTGTTGCCGGGAGTGACGCCGGAGCGCCGCGATACGCCTCCGCTGCATCGGATTCCTTCTGCGAGGGCGTGGTGAATGCCACGGCCCTTGCCCCGTGCTTCGTGCGTGCCGCCTCGGGCCGCGTCGATGTCGTCGCCCTCGGCGATTCCAACCAGGTCTTCGCGGGCCACGGCTGGGACCACGGTTGGACCCGCGCCCTTTCTGAGCGATTCGGTCTCTACGCCACCGGCCTGCTCTCCGGGGGCGAAAATGGCGGCAACGGCTCGGGCCTTGGCTACACCTATCAAGGTTTTTCGACACTCTCCACGGGAGCCTTCGATTACAGCGGGGCGCCCGCGACGCTCGACAACTTACTACCGGGCTCTTCGCCGGTCCCCCCGCTCAACTATCTCTATCTCCCGGAGGGCGAATCGAATGGCGGGTCCCTGAACGCGGGCATGTTTACCGACGCGGGTTCGTCTCTGAGCACCAACGCCGCTCTGCGGTTTCACCTCGTTGGCGCCCGGTTCGCCGGGGTCGGCCCCGGCTCGTGCCAACTCTCGATCCGCCTGCAGCAGCCGCCGTTTTCCCACTTGGTGAGCGGGCCGGTGGTCTCGACGCGCGCCCCTGAGTTCGGGACGGCTCACATCACTCTCGACCTCCCCGCAGCCCAGAGGAACGCGGCGCTCGGCTTCCGGCTTTCGCCTTGGGGCACGAATCTCGTTGGGCCGTTCCTCGCGTACTCCATGCGCGTCGAAAATCTCGAGCGCGGCCGAGGCGTCTCGTTCCACACGCTTTACGCCTCCGGCGGCATGTCGGCCCGCGACATGGCGGCCGCGCTGCTGACCGCCTCCGACGGGCAACTCTCGCTCTACTTCCAGCATGTCCGAGCACTCCAAACGGCCCCGCGTGCCGTCCTCGTGCGCATCAACACCGGGCTGAACGACCGCAACGAAACGCTGCCGTCCCTCGGCCCCGCCGCCGTCTCCGACCCCGACAGCCCCGAAGCGTTCGCCGACAACATCGCCGCGATCATCGCGCGGATCGAAGCGGTCTGGTCGCTCAACGGCTGGGCGATGGGAGAACTCTACTTCCTGATCTCGGTGTCGCATCCGGTCTCGACGCCCGACGACTCCGAACTCGTGTCGTATCGCGAGGCGGCATCGGCGCTGGCCGGTTCTCGCCCCCGCACCGCCGCGACTCGGTTTGACCGGCTTACCAACTCGGCGGAGATGCTGGCGAGCGGCTGGTATCAGGCGGGCGGCGCGGATCGCAACCACCTGACGTTGTCCGCTTTCGAGAATCTCGCTCGGCGCGAGATCGACGCCGCGAGACTCCTCCCATGCATCGGCGACGCCGACGGCGATCAGCAAGTGGACTTTGCCGATATCACGAAGGTTCTTGCTACGTTCAACCAGTGCGCGCCGTTGCCGGGACAGGGCGATGCGAACGGTGATCGGGTCGTCAATTTTGCAGACGTGACGGCGGTGCTGACGGCGTGGGGCGGCGCCTGCGCGCCATAAGCCGGCCACGGGAAATGTGCTCGAATGGCCCCGCTCGGATTCGAACCGAGGACCAAGGAATTATGAGTACCCTGCTCTGACCGCTGAGCTACGGGGCCGGTTGGGTTTCAAGTGTAGTCGGGAGGTGGGGAGTGTTGGCGCGGGTGACGAGACGTGACGTGGAATCCGTAAACGTCGGACCCTTGGCATGAAACACGCGATAGGCGGAGGGGTGACGAGCGAACGTGCCGCCCGCTTGCGCGGGCTCGAAGAGAGTTGTGGCGTGGTCCCCCGGCTGCGCCCTCACCCTTATACACATCTCGGCTGTGCGACGAAGTTGGGTTGAACTGCCGTGATCCGCGTCGATCCCGCGGCCCGTTTGCCGGAAGTTGCGACGCAAATCGGGCTTGTTTCGTGGCCTTTCGAGGATGGGTACAAGGGTGAGAGTGCCTCACCCCTGGTACGCGGCGCG
>CAMTWL010000004.1:0-62278 GCA_947085435.1 uncultured Phycisphaerae bacterium | reverse complement strand
GCGTGAGCGCCTTCAACTCCCCCAGTTCCTTCGGCAGCGCCGTGAGTTGGTTGTCGTGGAGGTACAGTTGCGTGAGCGCCTTCAACTCCCCCAGTTCCTTCGGCAGCGCCGTGAGTTGGTTGTTGTCGAGCGACAGTTCCGTGAGCGCCTTCAACTCCCCCAGTTCCTTCGGCACCGCCGTGAGTTGGTTGTTGTAGAGCCGCAGTTCCGTGAGCGCCTTCAACTCCCCCAGTTCCTTCGGCACCGCCGTGAGTTGGTTGTTGTGGAGCGACAGGAGCGTGAGCGCCTTCAACTCCCCCAGTTCCGGCGGCAACGACGTGAGTCGCAGTTCCGACAGGTCCAGCGTTGTCGCCCGGTTCTTGCGGGCCGCCGCGATCCGCTTCATCGCCTCTGCGTATCCCTGCTCAGGCGTTTGTTCCCTCGGCATTTTCTGGTTGCGTGCCATGTCATGAAGATACAACACGCGCGCATGAATGGCTGATATGGCGGGTTCGTCCGTGGCGCCCCCGGAGTTCCCGGCACGCGTCAAGAACAAGACAAGAAGAGGGTGGGGGGGGCGCTTTCCCCGGGTTGCGCGGAGCGCTCCACCCGGGGCTACATACTGGCGTCCCTCCGGGACTGGGAGGCCGCCCCCTCTGCCTTCGAAGACTCAGGCATCTCCCCCGCCCCCGGAAATGGGCCGGGGGAGAAGGCTTCATTTCAGTGCGGCACTTCCTTCACCGCGTTCCGGTTCCATGCCGGCACTCGGATCACGATCGGGCCTGTTCCCTTCATCTCGCACTGGCAACTCAGGCGGCTGTTGCGCTGCAAACCCGGCGCTTCTTCCACTCGATCCTCTTCCGCTTCGCTTGGTTCGGTGAGGTGTTCCATGCCTTGCTCGATGTAGACGTGGCAGGTGGAGCAGGCGCAGACTCCGCCGCAGGCGTGCTCGATGTTGATTCCGTGCTCGAGGGCGAGTTCGAGGAGGTGTTCGCCTTGCGAGCCTTTCATCTCGAGGTCGGAGACGCTCTTGCCGGTGAGTCCCTCCGGGTCTTCGAGGAGGAACTTCACGGGGATGATCGGCGGGCCGTGTTCGTGATCGGAGTGGCGGAAGTGCATGGGGGGGAAAGCGCGAAAGCGAAAAGCGATAAATGACAAATTAGGAATGGGCTGCGTCGAGTCTATGCGGTTCGCGGGCTTTCGGCCATTGCGGGCTCGCAAGCCGCTCGTGTTACCCTGAGCCTTCCGCATGACCGAACCCCGGATCAGCCTGATCGCCCCCGCGCACAACGAGGAAGACAATGTGCCCCGGTTGGTGGACGAGGTGGGACGCGTCGGGCCGATGTTGGCGCGGAAACTCGGGGGAAGCGACGGCGATTTTGAGTTCGTGCTCGTGGACGACGGGTCGACCGACGGCACGCGGGAGTGCGCAGTGTTGCTGCAAAAAGATCGCCCCTGGCTGCGGATCGTCGCGATGACACAAACGCCTCCCGGCAAAGGCGGCGGGCAGTCGGCGGCGTTTCACGCGGGATTCCGCGCCTGCCGAGGGGCGTGGATCGCGGTGCTGGACGCGGACCTTCAGAATGACCCCGGCGACCTGCCCGCGATGATCGACCTCATGCAGCGCGAGAACGCCGACATGGTGCAGGGGGACCGCTCGGTGAACCGGCGCGACAACTTCGTGCGTCGCATTGGATCAATCGTCGGTCGGCTGTTCCGTGGGTGGATATTGGGCGACACGATCCGTGACACGGGGTGCTCGTTGCGTCTGATGAAAAAAGAGATCGCGCTGGCGTTGCCGCTGGAGTTCCGGGGGATTCATCGGTTCATCCCGGTCACCGCGCGGCACCTGGGGTTCAAGGTGGTGGAGATGCCGGTGTCGCATCGGCCTCGCGTGGCGGGCGAGACGAAATACGGCATGGGCGTGCTGACGCGCGCCATGCCGGGGCTGATCGATTGCTTCGCGGTACGCTGGATGAAGAGCCGGCGTCGGCCGACGGAGAGCATCGAGGTGAAATCGTGAAATGGGAACCGGCGGCGGCGATGGTGGGGGTGCTGGCGCTCGGGTTCTGGCTTGTCTACAGCCAGGGTCGGATGGGAACATTGGAGACGAGGGCGGGCGCGCTGACCGAGCCGGTGCGGATCGCCGACACGCGCGGCGTGCTGGAAGCGGTGCAAGAAAACGGCGCGTGGTCGTTCCGGTTGCTCTACCGCGACGGCGAAATCAGCCAACCATTCGACGAGCAAACGTGCAAGGACATTCTCGGCGAGGGGGTGTTCCAGCGCGCGACCGAATCTCGGACCAACTGGGCGTTCCGGCTGTTCAACATCACGTCGTGGGCCGGGCTGATGTGGGTGGCGGTCGGTTTCGGCGGGCAGATCGCGTTCAGCGGGCGGATGCTCTTGCAGTGGTTCGTGAGCGAACGCGAGAAGCGGAGCGTGGTGCCGCCCTTGTTCTGGTGGCTGAGCCTGATCGGTGGGGTGATGCTGTTCGCCTATTTCGTGTGGCGTCAGGACGTGGTGGGTGTGCTGGGGCAGTCGAGCGGGCTGGTGATTTATGGCCGAAATATCAGGCTGATTCACAAGCGGAAACGGCGCGAGGCAAGGACGCCCGAGGAGCGGTAGTGTGCCAGGCCCTTTCCAGTGGCACGCCCTTTCCAGGGCGTGTCGGCCGAAGCACACGGGCTGGAAAGCCCGTGCCACCGAAGACACGGGCTGGAAAGCCCGTGCCACTGAAGACACGGGCTGGAAAGCCCGTGCCACTGAAGACACGGGCTGGAAAGCCCGTGCCACTGAAGACACGGGCTGGAAAGCCCGTGCCACCGAAGACACGGGCTGGATGGCCCGTGCCACTGAAGACACGGGCTGGAAAGCCCGTGCCACCGAAGACACGGGCTGGATGGCCCGTGCCACTGAAGACACGGGCTGGATGGCCCGTGCCACTGAAGACACGGGCTGGAAAGCCCGTGCCACCGAAGACACGGGCTGGAAAGCCCGTGCCACTGAAGACACGGGCTGGATGGCCCGTGCCACCGGGGAATCCCAGATAATCCCCGAAAGTGGGGCGTTGGCTCACGTTGTTGGTCCGAAAAGCCGAACACCTTGGAGATGGGGATGCGTGTCTACCTTGACGGGAAACTGATCGACGAATCAGGGTCAACGCTTGATCGTGCGATTGAGGCCGCGCGCACGCACGCGGGGGCTCGGATGCTGGTGCAGGCGCTCGCGGACGGCAAGCCCGTGCCCGCGACGGACTTGGACCACCCGCCCGCCTCGGTGCCTTATGCGTCTGAACTGGCGTTCGCCAGCGCGGACCCCATCTCGTTGCTGAGCGATGCGTTCCGCGATGCGGCGGAGTTGCTCCTTGAAGTCAAGGAACAACAGCGAGTCACGGCGGAGTTGCTCCAATCCGGGAAGGTTGATGAGGCGGTCGCGGGGATCGGCGAGATTCTGGAGACGTGGCGGACGGTCAAGGAAGCAATCGTCCTCTCGCTGCGTGCGTCGCCAGCCGATCAGTATCATGGCGGCGGACAGGGTGAGTTGCCGTCAACGATCGAAGGGCTGGCGTCGGCGTTGGGCGAAATTAAGCGCGCGATGACGGCGCAGGACTGGGCGAGCCTGAGCGATTGCCTGGCGTTCGACATGCAGGATCACGCGGAGCGTTGCCGGGCCTGGCTGGTGCGGGCGGGAACGGGCGAGTGAGTTCGACAGGAATGCGGCGCAGGCCGCGTGGAGGCGTGAGTGTGATGACCGGCCCCGCGAAGACCGCCGATGATCGGATCGACCCGTTGATGGAAGAGGCGTCCCTGGCGCTGACCTCCGGACGGTACGCGGAGGCGGAGCGGCTGTCGCTCGAGGGCCTTCAGAGCGCGCATCAGGCGCTCGACTACGAGCGGATGGCGCGGGTGCTGCTCCCCTTGCAGGAAGCGCGTCGGCTGCGTCGGCAGCAGGCGTCGGACGTGAAGAAGGTGCATCGGCTGGCGTCGTACGCCGAGGTCGAGGCGTACCTGACGGGGAACAAAGCGATCCAGCCCGGGTGTTACCTGATCGAACCATTGCTGGTGGGCGCGGACGGGCGCGAGATCCGCGAGCGCGCGCTCTCCGAGGATGTGTCGGTGGCGGTGATCGTGCGCGAGCCGGTGACGAGGCTGAATCAGTGGCCGATCGTGATGGTGGGCCCGGTGACGGTACGGACGCGGGTGACGCCGCCCAAGAAGGTGGACGTGGCGTGGATGCTGTATGCGGGGGAAGCGCTGGGCGATCACGCGCTGGCGCAGGTCGATCCGGCGGATCATGCGGTGGGTCGGGTCGAGCACCTGTTGGAACTGCTTTCGACGATCGCGGACCACGAGAAACTGCACCAGTCGCTGATCGCGGCGTGCCTCGAAGCGCACGCGGTGATCCTGGCGACGCCCAAGAAGCGAAGCCGACCTCGCAAGGTAGAGGATGACGAGTTCCCCGAAGAGGACGAGGACGCGATCATTTAGAGCGGTTTCGGTTCAAGTGGAGCAGGCATCTCGAAGAGTCGCCGCGGAGACCTGCCTGCTGGTGGAGCAGGCATCCTGCCTGCTCGCTCGAAAGAACTTGGGCAGGCTGGAAGCCTGCCCCACCACAACCGGGCAGGCTGGAAGCCTGCCCCACCTGGCTGCCCCACCTGATTGAGGGCCGCGCTTCACCAATCATCATTGCGGCGGCGGTCCTTGCGTTCGTTCTGATCGCCGATCACCGCTCCGCCCACGCCGCCGGCGATCGCGCCGATCGCGGCTCCCGCGCCGGCGTTCCCCGTCAGCGATCCGATGCCAAGCCCCGCGAGCGCGCCCAGCCCCGCGCCGGAAAGAGCGCCTTCTCCGGCGTTGTTGCAGCCGGTGGTGGAGGCGAGAGCGATGACCAACCCACAGGCGAGCGCCCCCTGCAACGGGCGAGCGGAGCGGGCGTTCGGCGGACGAGTCACATTGCGGACCATGGCGGGGAACTCCTTTTAGGCGGACGATGGATTCATCGGGAATCGTCCCAAGTTGTTCCATTGTAGGGGGCGGTGGTTGCAGGGGCCCGTGCCGCCCTTGCGGGTAATGAACGTGGCACGGTCGCCGCAACGACCGTGGAGAGCCGACACGGGCTGGTCTCCGCGGCGACTCTCCGAGAAAGCCCGTGCCACTTCGACCGGTGCGGGCTGTACGGTTCCCGGCAGGCCACCCTGACGATTTCCTATACTGGCCCGCTGAAGGGACGAGCGGCGGCCCGTGCTTGTTCGGTTCTTCCATCGCCGGGTGCGGGAGGAAGGGTTGGTGGACGAGCGCCGGGGCCAGACCGGACGATGATGGGTAATGCGACAACGGAACGAACTCTGGCGGAACTACTGACTCGGAGAAGCGATGAGCGAAGGCACCCGACCGACGACCCGTTTGAATCAGAAGTGGATGTTCAAGATGCTCCTCTTCTTCGTCTTCCTGGCGGGGCTGGGGGTGTGGGCGGCGGTCGATGCGTTCTGGGTCTATCCCGCGCAGGGGCGGCACCACTCGGAGTACGCGCTGGGGCAGTATCTGGAGTGCCTCAGCAAGAGCGGGCAGTTGCTCGCCGGCGCGTCGGTCGAGGATCCCGCGTCGGCCTTTGCGGCTCTCGAAATGGCGAACGCGATGGAAACGCGGACATGCGACGCGTTCAAGCAGGCGTGGCTGCTCTCGCTCTCCCGCATCGAGAGTCTGTCGGCGCTGACGCAGCGGAACACGGACGCGATGGCCAAGGCGGGCGGCTCGGCGGGGGTGAACACCGACACGGTCTTCTCCGATCCGCAGGCGACGCTCGACGGGTTGAATCTGAAACTCGGGACACAGAACGCGCCGAAGCCGCTGGCCGCGTACGACATCCCGCTTCAATACGTCTTCCTCGTGCTGGGCTTCGGCGGGGCGGCGTGGCTGGCGGTTTTTCTGAAGCGGTGCAAGGGGGTCTTCTACTCGTACGACGCGGCGGAGCATCGGCTGTTCCTGCCTGGGGGCAGGTCGTTTGTTCCCACGGATATCGCGGAGGTGGACAAGCGCGACTGGCACAAGTATTTCGTGTACATGACGCTGAACGACGGGTCGAAGGAGATGAAGTTCGACCTGCTGCGGTACACGCCGCTGGAGGATTGGATCCTGGAGATGGAGAAACTCCACCCGAACTACGAGCCGCCGCCGCCGGAGGAAGAGGAAGTCGATGGGGAGGCGGCGGAGGGCGACGAGGCCGAGGATTCGAGCGGTGATCCAAAGGCCGAAAAAACGTGACTCATCGGCACCGAAAGAGTTGCTGACCGGAAGGCAACACGGACCGTTCCAAAGTACTCCCTGCCAGATCATCCCCTGACTTGGTTTTCTCCGTGGCTCCGTGGCTCCGTGTCTCCGTGGTGAACTGTCTTCTCCGTGGTGAACCGCCTTGGCAATGCTCGCCGGAATTATCCTGAGCCTCGGCTGCCTGATCGGCGTTGCGCTGACGGTGCTCGGTTTGCCGGGGACGTGGCTCATGGTGCTCGGCGCGCTGGGCGTCGAAGCGTGGCGTCCCGAACTGCTCTCCTGGGGAGCGATCATCACCGCGGCGACGATGGCGCTGCTCGCGGAGGTCGCGGAACTCGCGGCGGGGGCCGTCGGCGCGAAGAAGGCCGGGGGGTCAAAGAGGTCCGCGATCGGCGCGATCGTCGGCGGCATCCTCGGCGGAATCGTCGGCACGTTTGCCATCCCGATTCCAATTGTGGGAACGGTGCTCGGGGCGGCGCTCGGCTCGGGCGCGGCCGCGGCGTTCATGGAGTTGTCGGTCGAAGGCCGGTCGTCTGCGCAGATCCGCCGCGTGGGCTGGGGGGCGTTCATCGGGCGACTGGTTGCGACGGTGCTGAAGACGGCGTTCGCGGTGATGATCGCGGCGGTGCTGGTGGCGAGCGTGTGCGTGGGCGGGTGGTGAGGGCGGCATCAAGCGGTAGCGATGTTTTTGCTTGAAAGCCCCGGCGGGGCGTTGGGGTGTAGCCACGGGTGGAGGTCGCGTCAGCGACCGGAACCTGTGGAGAGGGCGCCCCTTTCTCTCTCTTCTTCTCGTTACGCCGCGCGGATCACGGGCATGTCATACCAACCACGTTTGATTCTCGCGCGTGCGATCCGAGCCCCGCCGCGGCGGGACTCCTTCAGACTCGGCTTCTCCAACGCGCGAGGTTCAGTTGGGTTCCGTATTATAGAGCTCGTGGGGCCAGCCGTGGGAGGAGTAGTATGTACCTTTGCCGTCCCCGATTGCGCAAGGGTCAAGGAGCGTCACATCGACATTGTGCGCGTTCGGCAGAGTCTGCCCCATCCCCCGTTCCGTTGGCACGAACCCGCCCCGTCCGGGGCTGAAAATCACGGACAGCAAGGCGTTTGTGCCGGCACATGGGATATGGCATCAACTCCGCGTGCATACCGTGCCGCCAACCGCCGCACGGCGGCATCCCCCACTCCAATCCGGCGTACAGTTGAGCCATGGCCGCGCGTCGCCGATATCACTTCGGGCTGCCGGGGATGCTCTATATCCTTGTGACGCTGTTCATCGCCGTCGGCGCCAGCAACAGCCAGAACAACCTGCTCTTCCTGGCGTTCTCGATCGCCATCGGCGCGGGGGTCGCTTCAGGACTGCTGAGCGGGGCGATGATGATGGGGGCGCGGGCGGAGCGGTCCCTACCGGCGTCCGCGGCGGTGGGCGCGCCGATGACGATCCGGTACACCCTGCATAACCGCAGCCGCTTTCTGCCGATCTTCGCGGTCGCGATCGAAGAGCACGCCGGAACGCCGAGGCGGCGTGCGAAGTCGGCGTCGTGGACAAAGTACTTACCCGCGCCGAGGGCGGCGTTGCTCCACCTCGGGCCGGGGGAGTCGATGGAGATCCCCGTGGTCGTGGTGCCGACGCGGCGCGGCGTGGCGAAGTTCAGCGGCATCAGACTGGTGACAGCGTTCCCGTTCGGCCTCGTGCGCAAGAGCATCACCTTCGACTCGCGCGCCTCGCTCGTCGTCGCGCCGCGGAGCGAGCGCCTGCGGCGCGACGCGGCGGCGAATCTGCTCTCGCGCTCGGAGTCCGGGCTGGCGTCGGCGCCGACGCTGGGGCGGGGCGACGAGTTTTATGGCGTGCGCGACTATGTGCCGGGGGACAGCCCGAGGCTTATTTCGTGGCGTGCCACGGCGCGTTCGGGAAGCCTCGTGGTGCGGGAGCACACCGCGCCCACCTCGGGGAGCCTGTGGATCGTGCTGAACCTGAACGCTCCCGAAGCGGCGAGCGGCGCGAAGCCCGAGGACGATCCGACGGAGCAGGCGGCGGCCCTCGCGGCGAGCCTCGTCGATGCCGCGATCGCGGCGGGAGTCGAGGTGGGCTTCGCGGCGCCGGACTCCGGCGTCACGATCGCGCCGGGGTCGGCGCCACGTCAGCGGCCCGCGATCATGTCGGCGCTCGCGCAGGTTGAACCACCGGCGCGGTCGGCGGCGCCACCCGATCACTCCCGTTTTTTCTCCAGCCTCGCACGTCGCTCCGCGTGCATCGTGGTCCACGCGGGGGGGATCGACCCATCCTTCGGCCCGTCGGGTGCGAAGCACCTGGCGTCTTCGGACCTTGCCAGACTGATCGTGGCGCGGGCCGCGTCACGCGTATCAATGAGAGAGGCGCGCGCGTGAGCCTCCTCCTCCGCTACTACCGCTGCGTGCATCTGCTGGTATGCCTGGGCATCCTCGCGTACAGCATCGCGGAAGAAGACCTGGTGTACGCGCTGATCGCCGTGCCGGTGGTGATCGCGGCGTACCTGATCGTCGGCGGCCCGGGCGGTCGGCCGCTGCCGAGGTGGGTCATCAACCTCTCGCTTTTGGGCGCGACGATTGCGATGGGGATGAAGTGGACCGAGCCGCTCGGGAACACGATCAGCGTGCTGTGTTCGTACCTGGTGTGGCTGCAACTGATCAAACTGTTCGAGCCTCGCACGCCTCGGGACCAGTCGCAGGTGGTCATGCTGAGCCTGATGCTCGCGGTCGGGGCGTGCCTGACGTCGGTGACGGCGGAACTCGGCGCGGTGCTTGTGGTGTATGTGCCGGTGCTGCTGGTGACGGTGATGCTGTACCAGGTGTACGCGGCGCAGGCGCGTGCGGCCGCCGTTGAGGACGATCAAGCCGGGCCGATTGTTGTCAAGGCCGCGCCGAGTTGGTGGGGCACGCTGGTGCGATGGGTGGTCGGGGCGGGGGGCACGCCGAGCCATCAGCGATTGGCGCCGGCGATTCACGCGGGGGGGCGCGGGCGCGCCGACCTGAGCCGGGTTGGGTGGTGTGCGGGGATCATCATCGCGGCGTTGGCGCCGATGGTGTACGTCGCGATGCCCCGCGGATTCGGGGAGGACTTCTTCGGTCAGTTGCAGCCGGCCAACGCGCCGTCCGTGACGGGCTTCCGCGATCACGTTCAACTGGGATCGCAGGGACTCATCACCGAATCGCAGCGCGTTGTGCTGAAGGCGAGGATCGAAAGCCCGGGACGCCCCGAGTTCAACCTGGGGAGGCCCTACCGGCTGCGCGGCGCGGTGCTCGATCGGTACGACGAGGAGACCGGGGTGTGGCGTCGGAGTTCGTACGTCGCGTCGACCGACAGGCGATTCGTGCTCGGTGTGTCGCACCATCTCGGACCAGCGGAGCATCCGAGGCCGAGCAACCCGCGCGGACCGTTCCTGCTGGTGCATGTGACGCTGCTCGACCAGCCGGTGAACTGTCTCTTCACGGTGTGGAAGCCGATCGGCTTTGAGTGGGCCACCGCCGGTCGCAAGGAGCGATACGAGAGCAACTTGTTCGACGGTCAGACGGAGGTTTCGATCCGACCCGGCGGGATGGCGTACACGGCGGTGTGCGCCCCGATCGAGTTGGCGCCGCCGGGGCCGGTGCCGCTGATGTCGGGGCGTTCGGAGGGGCCTCCGTTCGATGACTTTGTGTACGTTGCGGTGACGAACCGGGGCGAGCCGATGCCCGACCCGCCGCCGCCGCAGTTTCAGGAAGGGCCGATCCACGAGTTTGCCTCGCGGCTGCTGCGCGAGGCGCGGATCGCTCTCGATTCGGAGGAGTGGGACTCGCGCCGGCGGGCGGTGAGCGCGCTCGTCCGTCACTTGCAGTCGCACTATGCCTACACCACGCAGATGACCGCCCCAGCGCCCGGCGAAGACCCCATCGAGATGTTCCTCTTCGACAAGGAGCGCGGCGGGCGCGGGCATTGCGAGTATTTCGCGTCGGCCCTGGCGGCGATGACGATCTCCGTCGGCATCCCGGCCCGAGTGGTCACGGGCTACGTCGCCAGCGAGTTCGACCCCGCCACCGAGACCTACACCGTGCGAGAGAATCACGCGCACGCCTGGGTCGAAGCGGAAGTCCGCCCGGGATTATGGGAAGAGTTCGACCCGTCGCCCACGGCGGAGGTCTCGCGGCTGCATCATCCGCAGGGGACCATCGCGTCGGCGTTCCGGAAGATCATCGACGCGATGCAGTTCGCGTGGATTGAGGCGGTTGTGTCGTTCGACCGCGATCGGCAGGCCGGGGCGCTCCAGAGTTTTACCCTGAAACCGCTCGAAGCCCTTCGCGTGTTCAACACGCGTCTGGCGCTCCTGCTCGCAAACGAGGAGCAGATCGCCCAGGACAACCGCACGGTCTACTGGACCAGACTCGCGGGGTGGTCGGTGCTGCTTGCGATCGGTGTCCTGCTCGCGATTCATCTGGCGGTGAGCCGGGGGCTGCGGATGGTGGCGCGGTTCCGCGCCGGGGGTCCGCGCCGCGCGGCGATCAATCGAGACCCGCGCCTGCAAGAACTGACCGAGCACTTCAACCGGATGCTCCGCGCGCTGGCCCGCGCGGGGGCCGCCAAGCCGGTGCATCTTCCCGCGATGGCGTATCTGCGGTCACTGGATAGCCGGCACGCGGGTGTTGTCGAGCCGGCATTGAGGTTGGCCGAGTTGTATTACTGCGCGCGATTCGCGGGCGACCCGGTTCGGCGGTCGGACCTCAAGGCCGCGTCGGACTCGGTCCGCGCCGTCGAGGCCGCCGTACGCGCCGGGTGAGCTTCCGCATGGACGCTCGGGATGAGGCCGCCGAATCCCGTGGTCGCCCCGCGCGCGACCCCGACACCACACGCCGTACACTCGTGCCATGTGGTCCCGCGGCGTATCGCTCGCCAACAAGTGCCAACTGCTCTTCGGGGCGGCGGTCGTGCTGATCGTCTCGGCGGCGCTGGTCTGGCCCTGGATTCGTCAGATCAGCGTGCTGGATGACGCGCAACTCGAAACGTCGAGGCAGATCGCCGAACTCTGGGCCGACAGCCCGCTCGTCGACCCGGCGGTCGCGGCCGTGTTCCGCCCTTCGCAGACCGGGGAGAGCGCGGAGGATCGTCGAAACCTCGTGATCCGCTGGTGGCCGATCGCGGATTGGCGCGAGGCCGTGTTCTCCTCGGGGTTTCTTGAGAAAGCCAAGCAACAGCTCGGATCAACTTCCGCGGGCGAGTCGGGGGTCGTCGCGGAGCACGTCGAATCACTGTGGGACGGGCGCTTGCGGTTGTACCGGTACGCGCGGCTGGTCCAAGGCGCCGACGGCGGGCCGCAGGGAGTCGTGGTGCTGGAGCGCCGCTCGCCCACGGTTCGCCTTGCGCTCCTCGAGAACCAGGGCTTTCTGATCGGCGCCGGGATCTTTGCCGGGTCACTGGCGATGATCGTGTTCTATCTCATCACGACGAAGATCATCCTGCAGCCGGTGCGGGCGCTGCGCGAGACCGCCGAACGCGTTCGCGCGGGGAATACCAGCGTCCGCTCCGACCTGAAGACCGGGGACGAGTTCGAGCAACTCGCGGAGGCGTTCAACTCGATGCTCTCCAACCTCGACGAGCAGCAGACGCTGCTCCGCGGGATCAACAAGAGCCTCGACCTTCGGCTCAACGAGTTGTCGGAACGCAACACGGCGCTGTACGACGCGGCGCGGCTGAAGGGCGAGTTCATCGCCAACGTGAGCCACGAACTGCGGACACCGCTGAACTCGATCATCGGGTTCGCGGAGATCCTGCAGGACACGACGCACCTGGAGTCCGAGAGCGGGACGCCCGGAGTTGACCCGGAGAAACTCGTGAAGCGCCGCCGTTACCTCGACAACATCGTCGGCGCGGGGCGGACGCTGCTGGAGATGATCAACGACCTGCTGGCGATGGCCAAGATCGAGGCGGGCAAGATCGAGATTCATGTGCAATCGGTGAATGTGGGCGAGACCTGCGAGGCGCTGATGGCGCTGATCCGGCCGCTGGCGGATCGGAAGAGTCTGCGCGTCACGCTGCAGCTGCAGTCGAGCATCGGGTTTGTCGCGGACGCGCGGGCGGCCGACCTGCCGCTGATCCTGACCGACCAGCAGAAGTTCCAGCAGATCGTTTTTAACTTCCTGAGCAACGCGGTGAAGTTCACGCCCGAGAAGGGCGAGGTGACGCTGCGGGCCGAGCGACTCGCGGGGACCGACGGCGTCGAACGGCTGCGCATCAGCGTGCTCGACACCGGGCCGGGGATCGCGTCGTCGCAGCACCAGATGGTCTTCGAGAAGTTCAGCCAACTCGATAGCGGCCACACCAAGCAGCACCAGGGCACGGGGCTGGGGCTTGCGATCTCGAAGGAGTTCGCGGAGTTGCTTCAAGGCGAGATCCAACTGGTCAGCGAGGTCGGGCGCGGCTCGATGTTCAGCCTGATCCTTCCGCCCGCGATCGACCCGGCGCGGGCGCAGGAAACGAAGCGAGGCCTGGTCGAGCGAGCGGCGGTGGCGGGGCGGGCGAGGAAATAGTCGAGCGCTTGTACCCATCACACTTGATCCTCGCGCGTGCAATCCGAGCCCCGCCGCGGCGGGACTCCCTCAGACTCGGCTTCTCTAACGCTCGGGTTTCAAGCAGATTCCGTTTTACATCGTCGCCACATGGTGCCGGATGACATGATCGCCGTGGCGCGACCATTCGACGGCAATCACATCGATGCGGAGCGGCCGATCGGTCCATTGGCGTCGTCGAGCGATCGCGCGGGCGGCGCGGAGCATCGCCGTCCGCTTCCGCGCGTCGATGTTCACCTCGGGGTCGTAGAACGGCCGCCCCGTGGATTCGTGCGCGAGACGCGTCTTCACCTCGACGAAAACAATCGTCCGGCGGTCGGGGGCGACAAAGATCAGGTCGGCCTCGCCGCCCCGCACTTCAACATTGCGGGCGACAAAGCGGTACCCGGCGCGACGCAGGAACCGTGAAGCAAGCCGCTCGCCCGCGGCGCCGAGCGCCTTGCCGCGCGGCGGAGAAAAACGGAGGAGTTGCCTGAGCCAGTCGATCACTCATTCACCACGGTGGCGCAGAGCCGAGTAGAAAAAAATACATTAGCCACAGATAGCCCAGATGGGGACAGATAAGAACTCAGCCGGAAATGGGTCGTTTCGTGAAACACCTGACTCGGGTTTCATCTGAGGTAACTCTTCAGCGGGATGCAAAAACCTCTTCTCCAAACAGGCCCGTGGTGATTTGTTCCGATCGCGTGGCACCCCTTCGGGGTTCGGAAGAGGGTTTGTGGGGTTGCTTTCCGGGGGTGTCGCGGACTCCACCCCCTGGCTACGGACGACCAGCCCTTCGGGCTGAAAACAAAGGCATTTCAATAGAGCCCGAACATCTTGCAAACGGCTGAAGAGATATCATCTGGGCCTATCTGGGTCATCCGTGGCTGCTTCCCCTGTTTTCTCCGCGTCCTCCGCGCCTCCGCGGTGAATACTTCCGCAGGCGCGGAATCACCTGTCCTTCATCTCTTCCTGGATCAGGTACCGCTCCGCCGCGAACTCGAAGAGGCGGTTGGACATCATCTTGACATCGCTGAACGAGCCGCGGCGGAACAGTTGGTCGAAGTAGCGGCGTTCCTCTTCGCGGATGCGCTCGCCTCGGATTTTTTCTTCGATCTCGCGCTGGACGTCGTAGAGCGACTTGCCCGGTTTCTGGTCCAGCGCTTCAAGCCGAATCCAGTAAGCGTCCGAGCCGACGTCGGTGCGGGGGCTGGTTTGCCC
The DNA here is from genome assembly GCA_947085435.1 of uncultured Phycisphaerae bacterium. GTDB lineage: Bacteria > Planctomycetota > Phycisphaerae > Phycisphaerales > UBA1924 > JAEUIV01. The sequence continues at coordinate 48,257 of CAMTWL010000004.1, read as the reverse complement.
GGGGGTGAGGGCGTGCGCGGCGTCATTCAGCGGCGCGGGGCCGAAGAGCGTGGCGGTGGCGTAGTCGCGGTTCTCGATCTCGACCTCGTTCAGGTTGCCGGCTTCGGGACGCCAGGTGCTCAGCCTCTTGGCGAGGTCCGCAAAGGGCTCGCCCGCGGCGAGTGCTCGTTCGGCGTCCGCGATCGCGTCCGAATCAGACTTCGGCACGCGGAGAATCACAAACCGCGCCACCGGCGCGGGGGCGAAGTCCTTTTCGTGCTGCTCGAAATAGAGTTCGATGTCCCGAGCCGCGACGTTGACGCGGCTGCCGATGGACTTCTTGAGTTGGAACGCGATGAACTCGCGCTGGCTCAGGTCTTCGACCTTGGCTTCGAGGTCGAGGCCCTCGGTGTCGAGCAGGCGTTGCTGCGCGAGTTCGGTGCTGCCGAGGTTTCCGCTGACGACATCGTCGCGCACGTCCTGGACGAAGGCGATGAGCCCCTGGCGCTCCTCGGGGCTGAGGCCGGTCTCGAACTCCGCGAGCAGGAGGTCGTCGCGGAGTTTGTCCCACAGCGCCGCGTCGATCTCCTTGCGAGCAAACGCCAGCCATTCGCGGCTCTTCATCCGGCCCGCTTCGCGCCTGAAGCGCTCATCCATCGGAGCGAAGAACTCGTTGGCGTACACCGGCCGGCCGTTGATCTGGCCCACGAGTTGATCGACCAGAAGTTTGCGGTCGGCGTCGGAAGGCGGCAGGGCGGGCTGCGACGGAGCCGATGGAGCGCCGGTGAGAACGATGACATCGGCCGGGCCGCCGCGTGCGGATAGGGGATCGATCACGGCGCGCGGCGGGCCTTTGGAATGCGGAGTTTCGCCCGCGCCCGCGCCGATCGGGGCCGCGAAATCGGAGGCGGTGACGACGGCGGGAGTTGGGTGGTCGGATTGCGAAGCGCATCCGGCGAGGGGGATCAGAAAAACCAGCGGCAACACGCAACTCAAGAGCCAACGGGGTGTTCGAGAAGCCGACACTGAGCCGCCTTGGGCGAAGTGTCGGATGCCTCCGCGCCCGAAAGTCATCGGTGATCCGTGAAAGAACACATGTGCAAGACTGCGGACAACTTCACCGGCGGTGATCGGCATGTGGGTTCGACTCCGGGGAGCGGAGAGGGGAGTCTACTTGACGAGGCGTTCGTCGCAGCGCACGGCCCGCCGCGGCGGGCCGTGGCACCCGGTTCACAGCGGCGTTGTTGGCTAGACTGTCGGCCCGTCGAGTGATCGGAGCCTGTTCGGGCTTCGACTCGCGCGGCAGGCGGAGCCTCGGCATGTCAAGCGAATCAGGGCAAGCGCCCAGGATCATTGTCGATTCAGATTGGAAGAGCCAGGCGCAGGCGGAGAAGGACCGGTTCGCCGCGGATGAATCGAAGCGCGTCGCGGACGCGGCCTCGAAATCGGCGGCGGGTGCCGGCGAACCCGGCGAACTGCCGCCTGCTGATTTCCCGTCTCTGGTGGGGATGCTTGTCACCCAGGCGCTCATGTACCTCGGCGGCGTGGCGGACAAACGAACGGGGCAGGCCGTGTTCGACCCTGACATGTCGCGGTTCTACATCGACCTCCTCGCGGTGCTCGAAGAAAAGACGAGGGGCAACCTCGCCGAGGCGGAGAGCCGCGATCTGGCGGCGGCGGTGCATGAACTGCGTTCGAGGTACGTCGAGTTAGTGCAGGCGGTGGCTCGGCAGGCGGCGGACGGGGGCCAAGGCGGGCCGGCGGCGGCGGGCGGGCCTTCGATGTTCCGCGTGGGATGACCCGCGAGTCCGGGCGTTGTTATGAGCGGCGGGGAGACTCAGTTCGGAAGAGCCGAGGCCCCTCCCTGACGGTCGGGGTTCGTGGAAGGTGGGGAGTCAGGAACTTCCGATGCCGATCGGGGTATGAGAGTGGGTTGTTGTGAGGTGTCTGATTGTGCCGGGTTTTCGGCGTTCATGCGGTGGTGTACGGAGGTTGATGATGATTGCTCGCAGATATTCGGCGTGCCTGGGTTGGATCGGGTCGGTGGTGTTCGCGGCGGTCGCTTTCGCGCAGGCACCCCCCGGCGTGGGCCCTCCGATCCCAGCGCCCGACCCCGCCAACTTCACCTTCCCGGCCCTTCAACAGGTCAGCCCCCGTCTGGACTTCGGGGCGCACGCCCCTTTGACGTTCATCTCCGAGACGATGACCTTCGTGAACAGCGGCAAGGTGCCGATCACACTGGAGCGGGCCCAGGGCGAGTGCTCCTGCACCGATGCGACGATCCTCGGCGACTTGAAGCCGATCCAACCGGGTGAAAAGGTGGACGTATTGGTCGCGGTCGAGTTTCCCCGCGAGTCCGCCCTCTACACCAAAAAGTTGCTCATCTACGAGAAGGGGAACCCGGTTCCATTCCAGGCGCCGTTCGACTTCGAGGTTGGCTACGCGATCACGATCAACGGCGGGCCTCGGTACGCGATCGTCACCGAACTCGGCGGGCGGATCACGCTCGAATCGCGGACCAAGACCCCCTTCAAGGTGCTCTCGATCAGCGGGATGGCGCCGATGTACGACTCCTTTGATCCCGCGAAGGACGCGCTGCGGGACACCTACGCCGTGTTCTACACACTTGAGGGTCTCAAGGGGGCGGAACTTCCGCGGTGGCTGGTGATCGAGACCGACCACCCGGACGCGGAGATGATGACGGTCGCCGCCCGGATCAAGGGCGGCAACTGGTTCATCGACAAAACGCAATGGCACGCGATGGACGAGTTCATCGCGCTCGGACGCATCTCGGCCTCCGGCCCGACCCGCACCACGATGCTCTTCACCGGGAAAGCGGTCCTCCCCGGCAAAATCCTCACCATCAAGTCGAGCAACACGAGCCTGGGGGTCCAGGTCGTGGCGGTCCGCCAGCCCGATCGGGGCGGCGGGATGCAGGTGGACATGGACATCATCCCCCGCCCGGACCTCAAAGGCTTCGCTTCCACCATAGCGACGATCGACTACGACGGCGCCTCGGCTCGATTCGACCTCTTCTGCAGGATTGACCCGAATATTCCCGCCCCGCCGGTCCCGAACAAATGAAGCAAAGCCTGGGCGTTTGTCGCATCGGGTTCCATCCGGCCCCGTTCCCGAACCGATCACTATCATGCGATCCGCCCGCCGGTCCCGTGCGTATGAATCGAGGGTCAGCGGGCGGTTGGTCGATCACGAGGAGTGGCACGCATGGGGTGGCGGAGGAAAGTGAAAACACTCAGGCGATGGGCACTTGGTCCGGCGGTTGCCGCGCGCCCCGCCGGCCCCTTGTTCGAGTCGCTCGAGCCGCGCCTGCTCCTGGCGGGCGACCTGCCTTCGATCAGCCTGATCGAAGCGGACAACCGCGGGCTGGTCGTCCTCACCGCCAACGCTGACCTGAACGCCTCCACCATCAACAGCGCCTCGGTCGAGGTGTCCACGGCGGGCACGGATCAGATTTTCGGGACGGGCGACGACACGCTTGTGTCGCGGACGGTCGAATACAACGCCGCCAGCCGTCAGGTCCGCGTGAGCGCCAGCGTCGCCGCCGACGTGCGGTACCGCGTCAGGCTCAACGCCTCCATCATCACCGGGGCGGACGGGCGATTCCTCGACGGGGAGTTCAACGGCGCGGCCGCCGTCAGCGGCGACAGCGCGCAGGGCGGCGACCTGATCTTCTTCACGCGCCGGCCGGCGGAGTTCGTCGTTCGCTTTGCGTCGGTGTCGGGCAACATCGACGTGACACTCTTCCGCGACCGCACGCCGCTGACCGTTCAGAACTTTCTGAACTATGCGAACCGCGGCGTGTGGGATCTGACGTTCATCCATCGCTCCGTTCCGGGCTTCGTCGTCCAGGGCGGCGGGTTCTCCGCGCAGGGGACGAACAACTACCCGCGGATCACGCAAGACCCGTCCGTGTTGAACGAGCCGGGCATCAGCAACCTTCGCGGCACGATCGCGATGGCCAAACTGGGAGGCAACCCCAACTCCGCGACCAACGAGTGGTTCTTCAACCTCGGGAACAACTCATCGAACCTCGACGGTCAGAACGGCGGGTTCACCGCGTTCGGCGAGGTTCGCGGCTCGGCGGGGCTCGCGATCATGGACGCGCTCGCGGCGTTCCAAATCCTCAACGGCCAAACGGTCAACGGCGCGTTCGACGAGATCCCGGTGGTGGACCGCGACGCCGTGCTGGCCCGGCCGGGCGCGCTGACCCTCCTGACCACCGACCTGATCCGCTTCACGCGGATCGCGCTGCTCGTTGACCTGTCCGATCAGCCGGCGCAGCAACTCAGCCCGGAGGGCTCGGTGATCTTCGGCGCTCCCGATGGGTCCTCGGGGCCGCGCGTGCAGGTGTTCGATCTCGACGGCGTGGGGCTGGGCGATCTGTCGGCGGCGATCCAGGTCCGCTTCGGCCGCAACGGGGTCATTTCAAGCGTGACGATCCGCGACGGTCTGCCCTCGGCGCGGATCGGCATCGCGATCAGCAACGCCGCCAGCGTCGGCAGCATCACCGATGCTCGTCGAACCCCCGGCGGCACCATCGCCTTCATCGTCTCCGCCGCGCCGGTGTCGTCCATCCGGTTCAACTCCGCCATCACCGGGTTCGACCTCAACGGGTTCGTGGTGCCGGGCCTGTCGCTCGACGACGACATCGACGACGACGGGGACACCGCCGACGCGGTGGCCATCTTTATCCAATCGGGGTTCCTGGCAACGCTGCGTCTCGACGGGGGAGTGACCGGCGACGTCGTGGTCGCGGGCGGCTTCGGGGCCGTCACCGTCCGGGGCACGGCGACGAACGCGGACTTCAGTTCCGGGGCATTATCCACCGCGCGATTGCCGACGTTTGCCTTCGGCTCGGTCGTCGATTCGGATATTCGGCTGGGTGTCGGCATCTCGTCGATCCGCGCCCGCGAGTGGCGCGACTCCGGCGGCCGCGAGGAGAGCATCGTCGCCGCGTCCCTGGGTTCGCTCCGCATCGACGGAAACTTCGAGGCGGGGCTGAACCTGAACCAGAACATCCCGAACGTGCGCACCCTCGGCTCGGCGCGTATCGGCGGCTCGATCTTCGGCTCGGCGTGGGCGATCCAGGGGCCGATCGGTTCGCTCCGTGTTTCGGGCGACGGCGCCAACTGGTCGCTCATCAACGCCACCGACGCCGGCGCGATCTCCCTGGGCAGGATGAACAACGCCGTATTTGCCTTTTCCGGGCGCGTCGCGCGCCTGAACGTGGTCGACTGGCAGGGAGGATCGTTCGTCGCGGCGTTCATCCCCACCATCACCGTTCAAGGCGACCGCCGCGCTGGGATCGCCGGGGACTTCATCGGCACCCTCGCCGTCAACGGCGGCGGGACCGCGCCGGTGATCGATTCGCTGACGATCAACGGCGTTCTGCGGGACGGTCAGGTGACACTGACCGGCAGCGGCGGCGGGTTGAACTTCGTCGGCGGCATCGAGCGCTCAACGATCCGCGTCAACTCGGGCGATCTCCGCTCGATCGACTCCGGGCCGATCCTGAACTCGACGATCAATGTCCAGCGGACGCTCACCACGATCCGCGCGGAGCGGTTCGAGGCCGCCTCGCTCCAGGGCGGGATGTTTGACACCATCGTGTCGCGCGGCGACTTCCAGGGAGAACTCCGCCCGTCGGCCATCAACCGCCTCGATGTCAGGGGAGACTTCGCGGGGTCCATCACGACCCGAGTCGCATTCACGGTCATCATCGGCGGGGACCTCACCGCATCGACCATCACCCTTTCGCTCACCCCCAACCCGGATGTTCGGAACTTCGAGACCTTCAGCGTCGGAGGCCGGGTCGTGGGCACCGACATCCGGGTCGCCGGCCGCGCCGGCAACTTCTTCGCGGGGGCGATGATCGACTCGGGGCTGTACATCGGCGCGCCGGCGGGGCTCTTCGGGCTTCCATCCTCTGGCGCGGGATTCCGCACCGGCGCGACGATCCAGGGGGTCACGATCCACGGCCTGCCGCGGGGCGAAGCCTCGTACGTCAACTCGTTCATCGTCGCGCTCGACCTGGGCACTGCGCGGCTCAGGAACATCGCGACGGATAACTTCGGGCGCGTCTTCGGCGTCGCGGCCGGGACGATCGGCCTGGTCGAGACGCGCATCGGCAACGTGACGCAGCGGTTGACCCAGGGCTCGCCCACTCCGCCTCCGATCGGCGATTTTAATATCTTTGTCGGATTTGTCCCGCCGCCGGGGGTCGTTCTCTGAATCCGCCAATAGGGAGAGAGCATGACCAGCACCGAGATCGATCGTTTGGCCGCCGGGGCCGACCTGTTGCACACCGTGATCGAAGGGCTGACCGAGGCCGAGTTGAACGCCCCGCCGCCGCCCGGCTCGCAGGGGACGTGGACGCTGAAGCAGATCGTGGTCCACACGATGGACTCCGACGTCATCGGCGTGCATCGGATGAAGCGGATCATCGCGGAGGAGAAGCCGCCGCTGCTGATCGGGTACGACGAGACCGCGTTCGCGAAGGGGCTGTCTTACGAGCACATGGACGCGCGCCTTGCGGCGGACATCTACCGGGCCGATCGTTTGCTGATGACGGCGATCCTCCGCCGGCTGCCCGAGCAGGCGTTCCAGCGCTGGGGCGTGCATAACGAGAAGGGCAAGGTGACGCTCGCCGGAATGGTCTCGGGCTACGCCGACCACACCGAGCACCACGTCCGCTTTGCGCGCGAAAAGCGCCGCCTGATGGGCAAGCCGATGGCGTGAGAATAAGAAGGGGGTGCCACCACCGATCCGCTGTCTTCAGCGGTCGGTGGTGCGGGGTGCCCAAGGCGCACCACCCGCCGAAGATCCCGGCGCGCCGGGAGGTGGTGGCACCCATTCTCTCGGCTCACCATTCACTATTCTTCTCCGCATGGACGCCGCTGCCCCACGAACCACCTCGCTCGCCCAGCGGGTGTTCTATTGGTTCTGCTGGGCGTTCTGCCTGTTCGCGCTGACAGCCTTCTTTCGCCTTCGGCGGTACCACACGGAGCGCTTCCCGCGCACGGGCGCGTTCCTCATCGCGGCGAATCATCAGTCGCACCTCGATCCGCCGACCGTCGGCGTGTGCAACACGGCCCGACCGACGCATTTTCTCGCGCGGGCCGGGCTGTTCAAGAACCGCGCCTTCGCGTGGCTTATCACGGCGGTGAACTCCGTGTCGATCAAGGAGGAGTCGGGCGACCTCGGCGCGATCCGCGAGATCCTTGCCCGCCTCGAGACCGGCGTGCCCGTCCTCGTCTTCCCCGAAGGGGCCCGCACCCCCGACGGCGAGATCCACGACTTCAAGCGCGGCATCGCGCTGTTGTTGAAGCGAGCGAAATGCCCCGTTGTCCCCGTCGCCATCGAGGGAGCCTTCGACGCCTTCCCGCGCCACCGCCGAATCCCCCGACTGCTCGGCGGCCGAATCGCGGTGATGGTCGGGCATCCGATCCCGCACGACGAGTTGCTCAAGGACGGCGCGGAGGCGGGGCTGGCGCGGCTGAAACGCGAGATCGAGACGATGCGCTCGGAGTTGCGAGCGAAACTATTGGCGGCGACGAATGGCCGATACCCGGCTGAGAGCATTTCACCGCGGAGGCGCGGAGAACGCGGAGAGGAGAAAGAGTTGGCACGGATGACACGGATGGGCACGGATGGGCGAGAAGGCTCTTCGGTGTAGTCTGGCTTTGCCTTTCCGCCCCACGCTCCTACGATCTGAAACCATGGGCACCTTTTACGTCAGCGCCACCCTCGTCAATCACACCAACCGCCGGAAGTCGGCCCGCATCGCCAAGATGCTCGTTGACACCGGGAGCGAATACACCTGGCTGCCGGAGCCGGTTCTTGAACAACTCGGGGTCACGCGCGAGAAAAAAGACCTGCACTTCATCATGGCCAACGGCCAGATGATCACACGCGCCGTCGGGTTCGCGATCATCGAGGTCGGTGATTCGTTCACCATCGACGAAGTGGTTTTCGCGGAGAAGGGGGACCTGACGCTGCTCGGCGCGCGCTCGCTGGAGGGGCTGAATCTTCGCGTGGATTCGCGGAACAAGAGGCTCGTGGCGGGCGGACCGCTGCCGGCGGCGTGAAAGAAGTAGAGCAAGAGTTGGCACAGACGACACAGATGGACACGGATGGGCCCGGATGGATAGGGGGTTGTCACTTCCTTCGCTTGCGCGAAGGGCTCGTATTTGTCCCTACACCCCCACCGCCTTCGCGCAGCGATCGCAGAGCATCCCGCCGTCGGAGCGCGCCTTGACCGTGCCGTCGCGTTTCCAGGAGCGGTCGCAGCGCGGCTCGCTTCGCAGGTCTTGCACCTTTGCCTCGCCCGCGCCGGCGAGGGAATCGAGGCGGACCTGACTCACGCCCAGCAGGTCGGCGAGGTCGGTCGGATCAAATCGGCCTAGAGATTTATCGGAGTCGGGGAGGATCACCGCGGCGTCGAGCGGGTTGTCGAGGTCGGATGACTTCCTCATCTGCTCCAGCGCCGCAAGCCCGATGTCACGCGCCTTGATGACCGCGGGCCACGCGGGGTCGGCGGCTAGGCCCCGCTCATCAAGAAACTCTTCGAGGTGGACGGTGCGCTCCGCATCATTCGCGTCGGCCTTCACGAGCGCGCGCCACGCCTCGTCCGCCGTGTGCGGCAGGATCGGCGCGAGCAACCGGCACAGCACATCCGTGATCCGGTACAGGCACGATTGAGTCTTCCGCCTTTTCATGCTCGTCGGCGACTCGCAGTAGAGCCGGTCCTTGATGGCCGCGAGGTACACCGCACTCAGCGTCTCGTTGCAGAAGTCGAAGATCAGCGTTGTCGCCCGGCGGAAGTCGTACTCGCCGTAGGCGGCGCGGACTTCGCGCGAGAGCGAATCGAGGCTCGCGAGAGCCCAGGCGTCGAGGTCGGTGGGCTTGAAACTCTCCGGTGGAGCGGCGTCCCTCGCCGCCTCAAACCCGTCGAGATTGCTGAGCATGAAGCGGATCGTGTTCCGCACCTTGCGGTACGCCTCGCCCGCGGTCTTGAAGAACTCCAGGTCGGCCTTGATGTCGCCGTCGTACGCGAGCGTCGCCACCCACCACCGGCAGACATCCGCGCCGAACTCCTTGAGGAGCGTTTCGACTTCGAGCGTGTTGCCGACGCTCTTGGACATCTTCCGGCCGTCCTTATCCACGATGAAGCCGTGCGTGAGCAGTGTCTTGTAAGGAGGCACCCCCGTCGCGCCGATGGCGGTGAGGAGAGAGACCTGGAACCACCCGCGATGCTGATCGGAACCTTCGAGGTACAGGTCGGTGGGGTAGTCCCTGTCTTTGGTGGGGCAGGCTTCTCGAAGAGTCGCCGCGGAGACCAGCCTGCCCGAGCGCTCCCGCATCACCGAGTTCCACGAGCACCCCGACTCGAACCACACATCAAAGATGTCCATCCCCTTCACGAGCGCCGAGAGATCAAGCCCTTTCGGCGCATCCTTGTCCGCCGCGTAGTCATAATGTTTCAGAATCTCCGCAGGCGTACTCAGGAACCACGCATCGGACCCCTTCTCGCGGACCAGTTTGGCGACGGCCCGCACCAACGCGGGCGTCAGCAGCACCTTCGCATCCGCCGTGTAAAACGCCGGGATCGGCAAGCCCCACGCGCGCTGACGGCTGATGCACCAGTCGGGGCGCGACTCCAACATGCCGCGCATGCGGTTGCGTCCCCATTCGGGGACGAAGCGGACGGTTTCCATAGACTTCAAGACCTTCAACTTCGACAGGTCTTCGGGACGCAGCGCTTTGCGTTGACTCTTGGCGCGGCTTCTGAGTGCCGCTCTTTCCTTGTCATCTAGGGTGATGCAGTCGAGAGCCACCTCGCGCAAGCTTTCTCCGTAGAAGTCTGGCCCAAACTCGGCATGGAATGGACCATGCGCGAATGGCAGGTCAACAGCAACAAACCACTGCTCCGTCGCCCGAAAGATCACCGGCGACTTCCCCCGCCAGTCGTGCGGGTACGAGTGCGTGAACATGTGATGGAAGAAGAGGTGCCCGCTCGTCTCCAGCGCCGCGACGATCTCCTTGTTCGCATCCCAGATCGATTTGCCGTGGAGCCACGAAGGCACGCTCGTGTCGTACGTGCCGTTCTCGCGCACCGGGCAGTAGATCGGCAACTCCTCAACAAGCCCCGTGCGGTAATCGTCGGCCCCGTGACCCGGCGCGGTGTGGACCAGCCCCGTGCCGTCTTCGAGCGTCACATACTCCGCCGCGACGATCGTGTACACGTTTCCCCACGATCCATCCGCGTGCCGCGTCGCTTCCTTCGGCAGCGCGGAGAAGTCCGGCATCCCGCCCGGCACGTCGGCATACAGCGGATGCCGATACCGCAACCCCAACAGCCGCGACCCCTTCGTCACCGCGAGCACGCGGACATCCTCGGCCTTCCCCGCCTTTGCAACCTTCTCCACCAGTTCCTTCGCGATCACCGTCACGTTGCCGTCGATGCGGACGAGCGCGTACTCCGCGTCCTTGTGTACCGCGATCGCCACATTCGCCGGCAGCGTCCAGGGAGTCGTCGTCCAGATCATGAAGCAAGGCCGCTGCTGCGGCGGGGTTCGGGGTTCAGGGTTCAGGGTTCGGGGTGCTTCTTCACCCACTTCCCCGTCTTCCTCCGCGTCCTCCGCGTCTCCGCGGTGAATGTCTTCCAGTCCGAACGCGGAATACACCGCATCCTGATCCTCCGCCTCGAAATCGACATAGATCGAAGGGTCCTCGCGGTCGTGGTACTCCAGTTCCGCGTCCGCGAGCGCCGTCTCGTTCGCGGGCGACCAGTGAACACTCTTCAACTGCCGATACACAAGCCCCGCCTCGATCAGGTCGGCGAAGACCTCGAGCGTCGCCCCCTCGTACGCCGGGTCCATCGTCATGTAGGGGTGCGCGTAGTCCGCCAGCGTCAGCAGCCGCTTCATCTGCTCCGCCTGAATCTTGATCCACTTCTCCGCGTGCGTCCGGCACTCGCGCCGCACCGCCATCCGCCGCGCGTCCGCTTCCAGCCCCGCGATCTTGGCGAGTTTGCCCTTCTCAGCGAGGTCCAGCATCACCTTGTGCTCGATGGGCAGGCCGTGGCAGTCCCAGCCGGGGATGTAGGGGCACGCCTTGCCCTCCATGAGCGCGATCCGCACCACGATGTCCTTCAGGCTCTTGTTCAGCAGGTGGCCCAGGTGCAGATACCCGTTCGCATAAGGCGGGCCGTCGTGAAACGCAAAGCGCTTCGCGGACCCCGCACGAGCCTCCTGCACCTTGGCGTACAGCCCCTGCGCGTCCCAACGCTTCTGACTCGTCGGCTCGTTCTGAACGAGGTTCGCCTTCATCGCGAAGGGCGTTTTGGGCAGGTTGAGCGTGCCCTTGTATTTTGACTTTGTTTCGCCGGCTTCGGTGGTCATGTGAACTCTCAATCCTTTTCACCGCAGAGACGCAGAGGACGCAGAGGAGCCATTCAGATTTGAACACGGAGGAAAACAAAGGAAAACAGAGTTGATACATGGCTCAGATCGCATTGGCTCTTCCAAACTCAGTGTCTTCTCTGTCTTCCTCTGTTTTCCTCTGCGTTCAATTCTGAACGTCTTCTCCGCGTCCTCCGCGTCTCTGCGGTGAATGTCTTTGATTGAAAACGGCCCCGGACTTCCGGGGCCGCTGGGATGATCTGGGCAAGGGAAGTCTGGGCTTATTCCTTGTGCTCAATAATCGTCTGGGTCCGCAGCACGAGGCCGCCCTGCGACATCAGGTGATACGACTGGGCGTGAACCTCCTGGCGGTAGCGTTGAAGGTCGAGGATCGAGGCGCACTTGCCGCCGTCTTCATCGAGCCAGGTGTGGACCATCGCGTCGTTCTCCTTGCCGAAGGCGATGAGTTCCTTGTACGTCGCGGCGAAGAGGCTCTCCGGGAGCGATTCCGTCTGAACCGTAGCGACAAGCCGGATTTTTTCGTCGAACTGCTGCTCGTGGTCGCGCTCGCCGGCGCACGGGATGGCGGCCACCACCCCACGATCCGGGATCCCCTCTTCCTGATCGGTGATGAGTTCGGTCGCGCACCCACCTTCGTACTCGAACCGCAGCAGATGGCTTCCGGGCATGAGCCACGCCTCGAACTTGTACGCCGCGTGATCGAGCGTCTTCCGCGACTTCACTCGGAACAGTTCCGGGTGCAGCGCACGGCGGTAAAGAACCATGCGGTAGGCCTGAAGGCTGGAAGATTTGGTGGGTGGGTTCATCAGTCGTCCTCAGATTCCACGGCGGCCGTTGATCGGTTGCCGTTTGGTGTTTGACGCTCTTTGCGGCCCTGAGTGTAGCCGCCGAAGCCGATTTAGCAAGAGTTTTGCCAAACTTTTTCCCCACCGGAACACTGCACTTCGGCATTTTTTCGGACGAACCACCGCATTCGGGGTAGGCAAACGGCTCGTTCGTATTCATACGTTCAACTTCCGGGGCGGTGCTGACCGAATCCACTCTCACGGCAGATTATGTGGACCTTAGAGGCCAAAACTCGTATCTTGCGCACGCGATCGGGATTTGTAAGGCATCGCGCGCTCGCGGCGACGCTGCCTTACGCAGCGGCGGATGAAGTACCGATCATCGTCTCAGAACTGCTCGATGTGGCGGAACGCCCCGCCGGGCCGGGCTGGTCGGCGGTCGAATCTGTCTTGATCGCGTGGCAGCGACTGGACTCCCGCACCCGACTTGCGGCGCTCGATTCGGCCCGGCTCGCGCTCCCGTCCTGGCTCCTGAACGGAGCGAGGTTCGGCGGCGAACAGCGGGCGGCGCTCACCTTCCAGATCGCCGCGGATATTTCGATCGCCTTGGACGACCCGGCAAGCCGCGTGAGCGCGATCATCGAAACACCGGAACTCCGCGCATCGATCGACCACGTCCTCGCGGCCGCCGCGATGGACTATCCGAGCAATCGAATCTCGGCCGTTCTGGAAGCCCTGCTCGCGGTGGCGCACGCGCCCGGCCCGTCGGTGCGGGCCTTCATGTCCGATTCCACACAGCCGGCCCACATGCCCCTCCGCACCCTCGCTCGTCGGCAATCCTCCTCCACGCCACCGCGACGGCTGGTGTCGTGGCTGGCGCTGCCCGCGCTCGCGCCGATCGCGCGGGAAGCCCTTGAATCCGCGCTGGCCGCGGGGGATGCCGCCACTCTTGAAGTCTCCCACCTGCTGCTCGTCCGGTCGCGTTCGACCGAGACGAAGCGGATCAGCCGATTCGATCGCCTTCTGGATAATGACGCGGCAATTTCCGGCCTTTCCGAACCTTCACGCCGAGGCTTGGTCCGCTGGATGGGCCTCGCTGGAATCAAGCGAGAGCGGACGCTGCGGACCCTCGGGCGCCTCGTCGCGGACCCGTCGGCGCTGGTCCGGCTCGACGCGGCGCGAGCGCTCTCGCGCCTTCAGCCGACGCCCGAATCCGACCTGATTCTCCAGGACTTCGCCCTCGATCAATCGCCCGCCGTCGCGGGTACCGCGGCCCGAGCGCTCGCGTCGGCCGCCAGCCCCGCGCGCCGGCGGAGCCTCGAACACTTCCTTGAAACACTGCGGCGCTCACCCCACGAATCCGTCCGCCGAATCGTCCCGGCCAAGCGCGAGCATCTCGCTCCGCGTCGTTCCGAACCCGCGCTCGCGGGAAGCCGGACCGGAGGGACCGAATGAACACGCCGACACTCATCATCGCCGTGGAACGCGTCACGCTGGTCGATCCCGACCAGCCGATGTTTTCGCAGTCGGGTTGGTTGGGGCTGGTTGCGTTTGCGATGCTCTGCATCGTCGCGGGGGGCGCGATCTCGGTCCACGCCTGGCGCGATCGTCGGCTCGCCACGCCCGAGGAGCGGGCATTCCGAGTTCTTTCTCGGGCAATGGGGCTTGTCGCAGGGGAAAGGACAATCCTGCGAAGCCTGGCCCGGAAGTCCGGTGTGGCAGAGGTGGCGCTGGTCCTCAGCCGGGGAGCGTTCGATCACGCGGCACCGGCGGGTGGGCCATCGGACCTGCAAGAACTACGGCGGCGGCTCTTCTCCGACCGATCTTCCTAGACCGGTTTCAACCTTGGTGGAGCAGGCATCGGCTCGGGCAGGCTGGTCTCCGCGGCGACTCTTCGAGAAGCCTGCCCCACCTCAAACCCTATGAATGAACCGAAACCGCGCTAGACAGGGAGCCGCCGATGCACCACCCAGCCCGAGGCCATCACGACGAACGCCGGGCCCAGCCTCGCATGGCCTGCGATGTGGTCTTCAACGGCGCGCGAGTCTCCGAATCCGGGTCGATCTCGGGCACGATCAACCTCACCGTCGTCGAGATCTCCGCCAGCGGCATCCGCTTCCGATCCATCGAGCACTTCGAGCCCGGCGACGAGGCCGTCGTCGAGATGATCGGCCGAACCGGCGCGCCGGGCTTGGTCGGCCTGACGATCATTCATGGCGTGCCGTCACTCGGTAGCGACGCCACCTTCGGCGCACGCTTCACCCCCATGCGGCCGGAAGTTCTCCAAGCCATCATGGGCAACGCCCCCGCCGACATCCGGAGTCATCGCGCGAGCGCGTGAATGCCTGGGTTGTGGGCTTACCCACTCATGCCATTCACGTTCGATTCTCGCGCGTCCGATCCGAGCCTTCGGTCGAAGACTCCCTCAGACTCGGCTTCTCGGGCGAGCGGGTTTCATTTGGGTTCGGTCTCACCCCCGACTGACGCAACCGCTCAACACACTCGACGATGATCGCCACCGCCTGATCGACCTCCGCCCGCGTCGTTTCTCGCCCGAGGCTGAAGCGCACCGAGCCATGGGCGTATTCCGCGGGCACGCCCATCGCCATCAGTACCGGCGAAGGATCGAGCGACCCGCTGCTGCACGCCGCCCCGGCGCTCGCGCACACCCCCCGCTCGGAGAGCAGCAGCAGGAGCGCCTCCGCTTCGAGCGTCGGGAATCCGACATTTGACGTGTTCCAGAGGCGATGCTCCGCGCCGTTCACTCGCGCCTCCGGCACGGCCCGGAGCAGCGATGCCTCAAAATACCGCCGCAGGTCCGCCGCCGCCGACACCGCGCCCCCATCCGCCAGCCACGCCCTCGAAATATCCGCCGCGACACCCATGCCGACGATCCCGGCGGTGTTCTCCGTCCCGCCGCGCCGCTCGCGTTCCTGCGCGCCGTGCATGATCGGCCGGAAGCGCACGCCCCGCCGCGCGTACAGCGCCCCCGCCCCCTTCGGCCCGTAGAACTTGTGCGCCGACAAACTCAGCAGGTCGATCGGCGCCGACCGCACATCCACCGGCGCCTTGCCGATCAGTTGCGTCGCGTCCGTGTGCAGCGGCACCCCCCGCGACCGGCACATCGCGCCGATCCGCTCCAGCGGATGGATCACACCCGTCTCGTTGTTGGCCCACTGAATGCTCACGATCCCCACCGAATCATCGAGCAACGCCGGCAGCGCGTCGGCGTCCACCACCCCGCCGGCCTTCAACGGCAGCACGCGCAGTTCCGCGTCCGCCTCTTCGACCAGCGACTTGCACAAATCGCGCACCGCCTCGTGCTCGATCGGCGACGTGATGATGGTCCGCTTCTTCGGCTCATCGCGCCACAGCGCCGCCAGCACGCCGCGGATGCCGAGGTTGATCGACTCCGTCGCGCCCGATGTCAGCACAATCTCCGCGGGCACCGCGTTGATGAGGCGGGCGATGGACTGGCGCGCCAAATCCAGTTTCTGACGGGCCGCCTGTCCCACGCGGTGCCCCGACGAGGGATTCCCCCACGATTCGCGCAGCATCCCGATCATCGCGTCCACGACCGCCGCGTCGGGCTTGGTCGTCGCATTGTTGTCGAGATACACGGGCATTCCTTGAGTCTATCCGCGGGGATTCACCGCGGAAGCCCGGAGAAGAGAATGCAGTTGCCACAGATGAGCCCAGATGAGCCCAGATAAGAACCCTACAAAGGAGTGGAAAGCGCTTTTCCCATTCTTCAATCCCTCTTTCCTATCTGGGTCCATCTGGGTCATCTGTGGCATCTTCCTGCCTTGGTCGGTCTGTGTCTCCGTGTCCCTGTAGTGAAAAACTCTTCACTCGTCGTGATGCAGCGACCGCTCGGCCCGCTCGCCGGTGGTCCGGGCCTTGTCGCCGAGCATCAGCCGCTCGATGAGGTCGCGGACGCGCACGCCCCGCTCGTCCTCGGCGTGGCCCTTGATGCCCAGCGGCTCCATCATGCCGTAGCCGAGGCCGAGGTGCAGCAGCGTCCACGCGGTGATCTCGGGCGAGTAGTACTTGCTCACCTGACCCTCGTCCTGAGCAAGGGCGACCTCGCGCGCCACGAAGCGATGCAACGAAGCGATGTGCGCCTGGATCGCCGCCAGGATGTCCGGGTCCGCGATCTCCATCATCGCCTGCACGATGACTCGGTAGAAGCCCTTGCCTCGCTCCATGACCATCGGGTTCGCGCCCATGAGTCGGCGGAGCCGGTGGGCCGGGTCGTGGGCGTTGCGCATCTGCCGCTCCCAGGTCTGGGTGACCAGTTCGCCCGTGCGCTCGATCGCGGCGATGAACAGAGTCTTCTTGGACTCGAAATGGCGGTAGATGATCGGCTCGGTCACCCCCGCCGCCTTCGCCAGTTCGGCGGTCGTCGCTCCGCCGTACCCCTTCTCGGCAAAGAGCGCCACCGCCGTGTCGAGCAGTTGTTCTCTTCGTTTGGCTGCGGGGAGTCTTGTCATGGTCACAGAGGCCTCAGCCGACAGATGATCCACTCATCCGGCGCGCAAGTTAGTGAACAGGATCGGAGTAAATGTACGCTAACTTTCGGACCTTGGCCCCAACATTCCCGAACCTTTTGGAAGTTCCCCGCCGCGCCCACGATTACGATGACGAGGACTCTTTGTTCTGTGTTTGATCGGTATCGCCATACGAGCCCTTCGCGCAAGCGAAGGAAGAACCGCGCAGCGGCACCGGATCAAACCCACCCCCGCCGAACGGGTGGCACCGCAACACGCGCCGCGCAATGAGCCAGCCAGCACGCATCGTCCCATGCGTCCGCAACGCTTCGACGGCGTACTCGCTGCAACTCGGCGAAAACCGGCAGTGGCCTCCCATCAGCGGCCGAAGCGTGACCTGGTACAAGCGCACGAGCGCCACGAGCGGAAGCGAGAGCCAGCGGGCCATCACGGCTGCCCCTTCCGTATCCGCTTGACCCATTCCTTGTGCAACTCCGCCGCGCACGCCGCCAGCGCCTTCGAGTATTCCTCGACGCTCAACGGCTCATGCGGCGACGCCGACGCGATGAAGTCGTACCCACCCGCCTTCGCCCCAAGCGCCTCGTCGATCCGAGGCAGATCGTGCTGTCCCAGGCGGAACGCCTCCCGCAGCCGCCGCTTGATCGTGTTGCGTCGCACCGCCGTGCCGCAGCGTCGGCCGATCGAAAGCCCGAACCGCGGATGCTCCAGCCCATTCGGCAAGGCAAACACCGTGATCGGCCCGCGCATCTTGCGTACGCGCCCGCCGTACACCGCCTGGAACTGCCGCGCGTGGGCGAGCCGGTGCCTCGCGCGGAAGGTGTTGGTCTTGGGTGGCGCCTCGGGCATCACCACATGCTACGCATCGCGTCCGAAGGCCCGGAGGGGGTGAGCGGATGAGAGCGAGAGGTTATGACCAAAGCGGACAGCGGGCAGCGAAAACAATGACAGCGGGCATGGTCGCCGGCCCTCCTCGCACGCTCCTAATTTCCACTTTCCACTTTCCACTTTCCGCTTTTCGCTCTACGCTTTCGCCACCCACTACCATCACGCCGTGATCCCGCCCGACCCGAGCCTCCTCCTCATCGGCCTCCGCGGCTCGGGCAAATCCACCCTCGGCCGAGCCCTCGCCGCTCGACAAAACAGACGCTTCCTCGACCTCGACGACCTCGCCGCCGCCTTCCTCTCCTGCGATTCGGTCGCGGAAGCATGGTCGCGCCATGGCGAGCCGGCCTTCCGCGCAGCGGAGTCAAAGGCACTCGCCGCCGCATTGAACGACAGCGGCACCATCATCGCCCTCGGCGGCGGAACCCCCACCGCCCCCGGCGCGGCGGCACTGATCGAACACGCGAAACGCGAGCGCCGATGCGTCGTCGCCTACCTGCGATGCACGCCGCAAGACCTTCGCACGCGCCTCGCATCCCTCGGCCCCGACGCGCTCGCCAGCCGCCCCAGCCTCACCGGCGCCCACCCGCTCGACGAGATCGAGTCGGTCTTCGCGGCGCGCGACGCGCTCTACCGCGAACTCGCCTCGCGCGAGATCATGGGCATGACGTCTATTGACGAAGCGATCGCGCACATGGACGACTGGCCCACATGGTGAGCATCGCGTACACGCCCCCGACCCGAGGCTTCGGTAGTGTCTCAGTTTGAAATGTGGCACGGGCTTTCCAGCCCGTGTCCCCCGCGTCACGCCCTGGAAAGGGCGTGCCACATTTCAAACTGAGACACTACCGAGGCTTCGCGGACTCAGCTCGCCACGGGCGAGTCGCCGCGGCGACCTCGGCGTCCCTCGAACAAACTCATGCAGCGACGGAGTATCGCCCGCTGCGCAAGCGTCCTTGCAGCCGCGCCTCATCGCCCGGCAGCACGAATCGGCTGAACACGCACGCCATCCGCACCGGCCCGCCTTCCTCGACATCGTCCTCTTCGATCCAGACGACGTTGGCGAACACATACACCGGCCTGCGGTCGGTGAGTTTCAGGTGCTGCGCGCCGGGGAGTTGCAGGCGGAGTGCGATCTGCGTGCCCGGCGCGATCGGCCGGTCCAACTCGAACCGCATCCCGCCGACGGAGATGTCGTAGGCGTGACCCTTCCAGTTGAACTTCTCCGAATCGAGCTCTCGCGCCTCCACTTCCGTGTACATCGAGGGGAGTACGAATCGTGGATGGCGTCGGCGATCCTTGCCAGAGTGCATACGCGGCCTCCTCTTCAGCCACGCATCCAGGCGCGGCACAGGTTGGAACAGCCCCATCACGCACGAAAACACACGGGCCGTATGGGTTCCTATCGGCCCGGCCTAACATTTCCTTCATTCTGCACCATTAACGGTCCACACACAACCTCCATTTGGGAGGTTCGGGCAAGTTTGTTCGGTTTTCAGCAGTGTCCCGGCGTTTTGGCCTTCATCCAGACGGCGGGTCGCTGAACTGGACGCTCAGGTGCCGAACCGGCGTTCCGAGCCGGGTCTCGAGCCGTTGTCGAATCCGGTCCGGCAAGGCCTGGAGAATCTCGCCGCACAGGTCCGAGGGAACATCCATGACCCGCCCATCCGACGTGACGGCGTGCAAGTGGTCCGACACGTCCGCGTCGTACCTTGCCACCCCCCCTGCGGTGGGGATACGCCGCGCAAGACCGGCGGAACAGAGCGCATCGAGCGTGTTGTAAACGGTCGCAAGGCTCGTGCCGGGGCTGCGTTCGTGGACCATCCGGTGCAACTGCTCGGCGGTCGGGTGCGACTTGGTGCCCTTGAGCGCCGCGTACACATCGGTGCGCTGCGACGTGCAACGGAGACGCTTCTCGGCAAAGAGCGATCGAATATCCGCGAGCATGCTCACGCTCCATCTGAGTGGCACGGGCGTCTGGAACAGTCGCCGTGGCGTCCCGCCCGTGTGCTCCAGTCAACCCCTAAGTATCCGCACGCCAGACCCCCGCAGGCAAGTGGAGGGCCGATTCTTTCATCCCGGCCGGAACTCCATCCGGTAATGCCGGATACCCGCCTCCATAAATGGCTCCCCGACCGATTCCCAGCCCATTTTCCGATAAAAGCCCGCCGCCGCTTCCTGAGCGTGACAAAACAGCCCCTGAAGCCCCAGTTCGCCGAACGCCCGCCGTTCCAGATTGGCCACCAGTTCCCGCCCCAGCCCCTCCCGCTGCCGCTGCTCATCGACCACCATCTGAGTCAGTTTCCCCACCCCCCGCTCCGGATAGTTCGGCAGCAGACACACCGTCCCCACCACCCGCTTCCCCGACGGATGATCGATCACCGCGACAAAGTGCTCCCCCTTCTGCTCGACCTCGGGATACTCCTGCGCGAACTTCGCGGCGGTGTAGCCGATGGGCTTCAGCAGCACGCGCTCGCGCAGATCGACCGCCTGCCGGTAGAGGGGATTTGCAACGCCGATGACCTGAACCCGTGTCACAGATACGCTCCGTTGATCCAATGTCATCGGCCACCACGCCGCGTCACCGAAGGGAAGATAGAGGATACTCCGAGTCAAACAACGGAAACCCAGTCAAACCCGCTCAACACTCACACCCGCTCACCCCATCACCCACTCACCCGCTCATCTCCTTTGCGAATCCTGCGGCTACCCGGCCGACGGCATCGACCCCGCCACCGCATGTCCCGAGTGCGGCCGACCGATCGCCGAATCCCTTCCAGCCCGCCGAGTCGGATCACCGTGGCAGCAACACCCTGGCGCAGCGTCGTGGGCCGCGACAGGCTGGATGATGCTCCGCCGTCCTCGAAACGCCTGGACCAGAGTGCGCATCGAGCGCCCGCGATCCGCCGCCCTCCTCCTGACCAACCTCACGATCTCCTCGCTCCTCGCCACCGCCGCGCTGCTCCCCGGCCCCGCATGGTCGCCGCCCCTCGGCTATACCCTCGCCTTCTTCGTAACCACCTTCCTCCTCATGCTCGCGCTCTCGACAGTCGAGTACGCCGGCATACGGTTCCTCGGCAAGCAGCACGCCTACCGCGTCACTCCAACCGTCGCCCTCACCACCTGCGCCCACGCCTCCTTCGGCTGGCTCCTCTCGGGCGCGGCCGTCGCCCTCACCGCGCAAGTCCTTCAACGCATCACCCCGCTCTGGAACGCATCCATGGGCTTCCGCAGCGGACAAAACACCGGCGTCCTTCTCGCCCTCGGCCTGATGCTCGCCGCGTTCGTCACCGGCATGATCGCCTACTCCATCCTCTGCGGCCTCGGCTACCGCGCACTGCGGTACGCCAATCAATCTTCGTGACGTGACTTTATTCAGCACGGTGAACGAGAGGACAAGGCAGAGCCACAGATGACCCAGATGGTCTCAGATAAGACAAAGGGCGAAGGATGCGCAAGCCAACTGTCGGGCTCATCTGGGCCAATCTGGGTCATCTGTGGCAACTCTTGTTCCCCGCCCGTCGGCCGCCAAGCCCCCGCTACCATATCCCCGAATGAAACCCCGCCGCCTCACACGCCCCATCTTCGTCGGTGACTCCCGCGTCGGCATCATCCAGATCGGCGGCGGCCTGCCGCGCAAAGGTTCCCCGGTGGGGCAGGCTTCCAGCCTGCCTTGGATTCCAGCCCCCGGCGTCCCCACCTCCCCCGCCCCCATCTCCGTCCAGACCATGACCGCCGGCTACACCTACGACATCGACAAGTGCGTCGCCGAGATCAACCGCATGGCCGCCGGCGGCGCCGACATCGTCCGCGTCGCCGTCCCCGAAAAGAAAGACACCGACGCGCTGCGCGAAATCATCCCGCAGGTCCGCGTGCCCATCGTCGCGGATGTTCACTTCCACTTCCAGCGCGCCCTCGAAGCCGTCGAAGCGGGAGTCCACAAGATCCGCCTCAACCCAGGCAACATCACCGACCGCTCGCAAGTGATCGATGTCATCCAGGCCTGCCGCGCCCGGGGGGTCCCCATCCGCGTCGGCGTCAACGAAGGCTCCATCATCGAACGCCGCGACAAACAAAAACGCAAGGAAGAACTCGGCAAGTTCTTCGCCGAACACAAGCAGGGCCACCTCATGGCCCTCATGATTGCCAAACTCGAGGAATACCTCGACATCTTCTACGAGCAGGACTTCTTTGACGTCTCGATCAGCGCCAAATCAATGGACGCCGCCTTCGTCTTCGATGTCTACAGCGCCATCAGCGAGCGCTTCGACGAGCCGCTCCACCTCGGCGTCACCCACGCCGGCCCGAAAGAAACCGGCTGCATCCGCTCCATCGCAGCCCTCTCCGCCCTCATGTGCAACGGCGTCGGCGACACCATCCGCATCTCCTACGCCAACGACCCCATCTACGAAGTGGAAGACGGCCTCGAACTCCTCTGGTCCCTCGGACTCCGCGAACGCAAGGGCGTCGACCTCATCGCCTGCCCCACCTGCGGCCGCATCCAGGTCGACCTCTTCACCCTCGTGCAGGACGTCCGCAAGGCCCTCGCCGCCGAGATCACCGTCCCCATCAAGGTCGCGGTCATGGGCTGCATCGTCAACGGCCCGGGCGAGGCCGAAGGCGCCGACGTCGCCATCTTCGCCGGCGACCGCCGCGGCATCATCTACGTCCAGGGCGAAAAAGTCGCCAACGTCCCCGAGCCGGAGATCCTTGACAGGTTGCTGCTAGAATGCCGCCAGTTCCAGTCCAAAGTCCTACGCGGCGAAGCCAAACTCGGCGAGAAAAAGGTGGATATAGTACCCCCGGACCCCCTCGGCGAACTCGGCTCAGGTTTCGACAAGATCGCAAGCGGAAACGTGGAAAAGAGGGTGGGGGTGACGGTGGGGGGGAGGTAGGCCATGAAACACGTTGCTCACGGTGCTGGAGAGTTCGGCAAGGAGGTGGCGAGTCATGCGCTCGCCTCGGGCGCGGTGCATCTTTGCCACGAGGCCGCGCAGCGTGGATTCGGAGTGGCGTTGGCGACGCTCATGCAGGCTGGAATCGGTGTCTGGGGTCCGGCACTCGGGGCAGTTATGCTCTGCCTAGGCGGGAACATTCGGGCGTGTTGCTCGGAGCGCGCCCGAGAGGCGGAGCTTCGCGAGCATTTCAAGCACTTGGCAAGCCTGCTCGACGGCATCAAGGCCGACAGCGCGGCTTCATTGGACGAATTTCAAAAGTTGATCTCGCACGAGTCTTGGGTACAGGCGAGGCTTGACAATGTGGAGAAGGCCGAGATCGGCGGGTGGCACCGATTACGGAAAACCATTCCCGTGCCACCGATTACCGTTCCTCGGTAATCGGTGTCCTCGCGAAGCCAACGACCACCGGGGAAGACCGGTTACGGAGGAACCGTAACCGGTGGCACGAGATCATCGAGAACCGGCCGTGCCACCGATTACCGTTCCTCGGTAATCGGTGTCTTCGTTGTGTCAACGGTCGCCTGGGAGCACCGGTTACGGAGGACCGTAACCGGTGGCACGATAAACTTCCGTGATGGAGACTGGTCCGATCCGAAAGCGGATGAAGCGAGTGGAAGTCCCGGGCGGTCTTCGCTTCGTGACCTTCTCCTGCGAGCGGCGATTGCCGCTGCTCGGAAATCCCGCGATCCGCGACCTCTTCGCCGATCGGCTGGCCGCGATGCGGAAGCGATTTGGTTGCGAACTCTTCGCGTGGGTGGTCATGCCGGAGCATGTCCATCTCATCCTCCGGCCGACCGAGAACGATCCGCTCGACCGTGTCCTGGAGTTCTTGAAAAAGGCTGTTGCAAGGCGCGTCATCGCTCGCTGGCGCGAACTCGACGCCCCGATTCTCCAGAAAATATCAAGACCCGACGGCTCCCCCCGCTTCTGGCAAAAAGGCGGCGGCTTCGACCGCAACATCCGTCACGAAGGAGAGTTCGCGAGAGAAGTCCGCTACATCCACCGCAACCCGGTCGAGCGCGAGCTCGTCGATCACCCGCGAGAGTGGGCCTGGTCCAGCGCGCGATGGTGGTTGGGTGAATCGCCCGTCCTCGTCGAGTGCGACGCCGTGCCTTGGACCGATGCGGAACAACGTGAGTTGTATGTGTGAACCACGCGCTCGGCAGGAGCCACCGATTCCTTAAGGGAATCGGTAGCACGGCCAAAGTAGTGTTTTTTTCGGGTGCCACGGTCGAGTCCCGGCGCGCCGGGATGGCACCCGGCTCGCCTAGCAGCCTGTTGAAGAAGTCCAAATCTCTCGAATTCGAGGCCCCTGGCGGGGTCAGAACGAGGTTTCTGACATGCGGCTGGGAGTTCTTCAACAGGCTGCTAGGGCCTTCCTACTCAGAACGGCCTCTTCACCGGATTCACCACCAGGTTGTCCCGCCCCAGCACCATCAAATCCGCGATCTCGATCGCTTCCTTGAAACTCTCCTGCGCCAGCGAAGCGTTCGCCGCCCAGCGGACCACCTGCCCGCGCTCCAGATGCTCCACCGTCGGCACGGCGTCGCCGCACACCAGCGTCGTATGCCGCGCCTCCGCGATCACCACCCCGCACATCCCAGGCGTCACCCCCGGCAACGGAAAAAGGCTCACGCCGTCGGCCAACTCATCCGGCGCCGCCTCGCACCGCTTCAGCATCGCAACGTCCAACTCCAGCGCGGCCGCAAGTTCCGGCTCATCCAGTTCATGCACGCGCCGCAACTGCTCGATCAGCGGCACGCCAAACCCCTCCCGCTCCGCGCCGTTGATCCACCACACCGAGTTCTCAAACGCGGGCAGCCCACGCCGAACGTCCGGCCGGAAGCAGGTCAGGAATACATGCGTGATGTCCTTGGGCGTCAGGTTCGCCCGCTCCGCCAGCCGCGCCTCGATCATCGCCCCCGGCAACCCCGGATCAATGAGGATCGTCCGATTGCCCGAGCGGATCAGCGTCGTCGTCGAGTGCCCGCTGCGCACGGCTTCCTTCTCACCCCACAATGAGTGCGCGTCGAGACAGCCGATGGAGATGATGCGAAGGTCCATGCGAAGAGCGTGCCGAAGGGCCGCGAGAGAGCATACGGCATCCGGAACCGCCCCAGGATGAAGAATTAGTTTAATTCCCATCGGAGTTCACTTGCCCCCCCCCCTTTGATGTAAGGTCAGGATGAGATTACACCGTGATCTCATTTGTGTGCGCGGAGGCTCAGCGATGGATCGCGCCTTGTCACCGATTCGATTCTGGCAGCACGCCGAGATGGTGTGCCGGGTGGCAACGTCGCTGGTCGGCGCGTTTTTGTTCGCGGCGGCGATGTCGAAGTCGCTCTACCCCGACGATACCGAGGCAGCGCTCGGCTATCTGGCTGGATTCATCGGTGCCAGCCCTTCGCTTGTTTCTCCTGCTTTCATCGCGCTGCTGCTGATCGAAACCCTCCTCGGTTCGGCGCTTGTCTTTGATATTTGGCCGCGGGCGAGCGTGACCGCCGTCGTGGCCCTGCTGCTGGGCTTTTCGGCATGGGCCTTGTTCCTGATGGTGACGCGGGTGGATGTTCCGTGCGGCTGCGGCGTCCGCACGCCTTGGGGAGGTGGAACTCTCGGGCCGGCCGAGGTTCTAACGAGGAACGGGCTGATGATCGCCGCACTGTTCGGATCGCGATTGGTACTCATGTGTTCCCCCGAGCGTTCACGGCAAGACCGGAAAAGGGCCGATCCGGTTCTATCGCCGTCCCTCACATGCGGCCCACTTCAGAAGGAGCCTCTTTCATGACAAGCGGACGTGACAATCGAGCGGGCGCATCGGCGAGGAAGGCCTCGCGGTGGCCCGCGCTGCTGGGCGTGCTGGCGATCCCGGCGATCGTGCTGGCGCAAACGACGGCGAACGGCACCGACCCCGCGCACAACTGCAAGGCGTGCATCGGACCGCCTGACGCTCAAGTTTGCTCCTACGCGAACTGTGGCGATGGCCAAGCGTGTACGGGCCGGCGCGGCACATTCGAGGATGGAACTCCGTGGGTGCTGGCCGTTTGCAGGTATCTGCCCGCCGTGCCGTGACGCAGTCGACCCCGCGGCTCGGCAGGGTCGCAGGGTTTTTGGCAGGACATCTTTCAGGAGTATCTTCATGCGCGGACAGTATCGTTTGATGCTTGCGGCCACCCTTTTTTTGAGCGGTATTTTGTTTTTTTTTCCTGGAGAGTGTGGTCGCCAGGCATCCGGCAACCCGCGCCGAATACCGGGGTCACATTCGCCGAGGATCTCCTCGCCGTGAAGGAGGCTGTGTTCCGGCGGATGCGCGACGAGACGGAGGTGGACGAAGTGGTGTCGGCGCTGCGAGGCCGCCTCAAAGCGGCGGTTGCTTCCTTGCCGTCCGACCGCGCGCTCGGCCGTGGCGCGGGCGATGGCCTCGTCGATATCGCGTGCGAGCGCGTCCGCCTCCTGCTCGCGTCCGACTTCACCAGGTACCGGAACCATGTCGCCTCGCTGCTTGGCCAGGCGGGCACGGCTCCGCGCGAGCGCGAAACGCCAATGGATGAGGCGAAGTGGAACCTCTCGGCCTCGTTCTACCGGTTCACCCCGATCGACCCCGAACGGGCCGAGGTAAGGGCCCTGTATCTCCGCGGGAAGCGCTTGGATCACACATGGGCCGGCGGAACGTCCGAAAGACTTGACTCTCAGCACTTTTACTCGAACGTGCGCGAGTCGCCCGACGGTTGGAGCCTCAGTGTTGAGGCGGATGTCTACTCCGTTCTGGTTCCGGTGGAAACCACGGACGGTGCCACCGACTCTCGCGTGCGCGTGTTCCTTTTACTCTCCTTCGTCCGCACCGGCTCGGGCAATCCCTGGATGCCCTGGCGCGCCGGGCTGAATGACCCATTGAACCAGGCGGCCCTGAGACCGCCCTGGCTCTAAACGAAATCGGAACCACGACCATGAACCTATACCACATCAAACTCATCGCCGGCATCGCCGTGTGCGCCGTCGGCGTCGGGGCCTTCTCGCCGAGCATTGACACCTGGTCAACGCAGGCCGAACCGTTCCGGCGTGTGCCGATCGATCCCGCCGCGGTCCAGGTGGCCGCGAACTGGGTCCGGGGTCGGAAGATCGCCGGCTACATCGGCGGCCACACCTCCTATGTCGGTGATTCCAAGGGCTACTACTCCGACGTGCCCGACACCGACCGCGACATGGAAAAGGCCGGGGCCGATGTGTATGAGGTGCGGATCGCCGCCGAGACGATCGACATGATGAATGAAGTGCCCGTCCGATCGTTCCTTGTCTTCACGTTCATCCGTACCCCGCAACAACCCGCGTGGATGCCGCGTTCCATGGGGACGAACGATCCGCTTGGCGGCAACACCTTCCTCGAACATGGGTGGCTCTGATGCGCACCACTTCCCCATCGGTCTCCGCCCGGGTGCGACGCCCACGCGCCTTCACCCTCATCGAACTCCTCGTCACCATCGGCGTCATCGCCGTCCTGCTCGCCATCACCATCCCCGCCCTGCGCGGCGCGCTCGCAGCGGGCGGCACGACCGTCGCGCTCTCCAACCTCCGCGGCATCGCACAGACCATCGAGATGTACACCCAGCGCGAGCGGTCGGTCTACCCCTACCACGCCCCCGGCGAGTGGTACAACATGGAAGCGGGCAGTCGCCTCTACACCGACGACCCTTGGGCCCTGCGCTACCTCTGGGCGACGACCATGCACCCGATCGCCCCGTGGCCCGAGCACTACAGCGCCTGGCTCAACAAAGGGGTCGAGATCGAGGACGAATCGCAGCCTTGGAACGGTCAGCATCCTTCGTACAACTACGCCTGCGCCTTCTTCGCGCGCCCGGAGGTCTGGTCCGTCGGCGGCCCGATCAGTGTCGAAGAGGCCGTCAAGCCCGTGCGCACGCATGAAGTGAAGTTCGCCTCGCTCAAGGCGATCATGTTTGATGCGGATCGCGCTTACCTCCGCCGCGCGCCGACGCGCGACGACAAGCGGGCCGTCCTAACGGTTGACGGTGCCGCGGCCCTCCGCTTCGATTCCGATGCCGCCGCCCCCATCCAGAACCGCGTCAACGACCGCGAGCCCCGCCGATTCCTCGACACCCCCGACGGCGTCCGAGGCCGCGACTACTGATCCGTGGCACGGTCGCCGCGGCGACCGTGGGGCGGGGGGAAGACACGGGCTGGTCTCCGCGGCGACTCTCCGAGAAAGCCCGTGCCACTCACTGAATCAGCCGCGCCAGAACCTCCGGGTTCTCCGCCTTCTTCTTTTTCAACCGCTCGATCACCATCCCCGGCACCATCGACGACAGCACCGACAGGTCGTTCCCCATCGCGGTGATCTGCTTGATGAGGCTCGACGAGGTGTAGGCGAAACTCTGCCCCGCGACGACGAACGCCGTTTCCAGCCCCGCCACTTCGCGGTTGGTCACCGCCTGCTGCACCTCGTACTGCAGGTCCGAGAGATTCCGGATGCCGCGCAGCAGCACCGTCGCGCCCACGGCCTTCGCGCAGTCCACTGTCAGCCCCGTAAACGCCCGCACTTCGACCGGCGCCGCCCCCGGTTCATCTCGGACGATGCCCTCCACCAACTCCCGCACCATCGCCACCCGCTCATCGACGGTGAACAGCGTCTCCTTGCCCGGGTTCTGGCCGACACCGACCACCAGCCGATCAAAGATGCGCCGGCCGCGCACGACCACGTCCAGATGCCCGAAGGTCACGGGGTCGAACGAGCCCGGATAAAACGCCACATGCTGCACGCCGACGCCACTCATTCGGAAAAGTCTACCCACCCGCGCCAGACCGACCGTCCCGGCTTGCTTTTGGCATCGAGGATTGGCACGCAGCGGTTTCGAACTGCATCCTGTCGGTGTCTCGCAATGCCAGCCACACATCGCTTGCCCGCGGCGGAAGCCTCCATCGCCGCGGGCCGGCTTTTTGTCGTTCAGCGCGCTTTGATCTCCTCCCACACTCCCCGCATCCGTCGCGCCATTTCTTCGAGCGCGCTGGGGATCACCCGCACGTTGGCGCACACGCTCATGAAGTTCACATCCCCCGCCCAGCGCGGCACCACATGCGCATGCACATGCTCCGGCACCCCCGCCCCCGCCGCGTGGCCCTGATTCACGCCGATGTTCACCCCCTGCGGGTTCAGCGCCCGCTCGACGAGATCGACCGCGAGGTCCACCATCGACCAGAGCTCCGCGCGGGGCGCCTCCGAATACTCCAGCAAGCGCCCGCGCGATTCGCCCAGGCACACCAGCAGATGCCCGTTCGCGTAGGGATACTTGTTGAGCATGATGAGGCCGCCGCGTCCTCCGGGGGGCGTCGCTTCAGTCCCCGTCCGCACGATCACATGATTCTTCTCATCGTCCGCCGGGTTCAGCCAGTAGTCGCGCAGGAAGCACGACGCGTTTGCTTTCGCGCCTGCCTGCCGCTCACCGCCCTGCTTGCTCAGCATCTCCATGTACGACATCCGCCACGGCGCGAAGAGAGACCGTGATCGGGGATCGGGCGACGCGGATGACATGGCGAACAAGATAGCGGGACCGCGCCGGGTGCCACCACCTCCCGGCGCGCCGGGATCTTCGGCGGGTGGTGCGCCCCCCGCCACGCCGCACCACCGATCCCGGCGCGCCGGGAATCGGTGGTGGCACCCAACGAAGACCCAATCGGTACACTCCGCGTTCCGTACACGATTCAGCCCCCAAAAAGGAGCCTCGGCGATGTTCGATTCGTTGAAGTTGTCCGCCAGCGCAGGCCCGAAAGCCGTCACAATCCTCGCCCATTTCAAGGGCCAATCCCTCGATGAGGCCTCCGCCGCGCTCGACCGCGACGGCACCGCGGCCGCCGCGCTCAAGCGTCCCGAAGCCACCGGCGAACTTGGCCGGGTCGTCGATGCGTTCGACTCGAAAGGCGCTCGCACGCTCATCGTGGGGCTGGGCGACAAGTCCAAGTTCAACGCTGGCCATCTCCGCGACGCCGCCGCCGCCGTCGGCCGACGGCTCGCGCACATCAAAGCCACCGCCGCCTCCATCGACCTCGCCCCCGTTCTGCATTCCATCCGCGCCGACCTCGCCATCTCCGGCAGCGCTTTCGGCGAAGGACTCGGCTTGGTCGCGTGGAACTGCGATGACTTCAAGGGCACCACCAAAACCGGCGATCGCCCCAAACTCACCATCTCCTCCTCCAACGCCCCCTTCAAGGGCGGCGTCGAGCGAGGCCTCGCCCTCGCGGTGTCCGCCAACATCGCACGCACGCTCAGCCACACGCCCCCCAACATCTGCACCCCCGCCTACATCGCCGCCAAAGCGCTGAAGATGGCCAAGGACACCGGCCTCCGCTGCACCGTGATGAAAGGCGATCAACTCGAAAAAGAACGCTTCGCCGGCCTCATTAACGTCGGCAAAGCCAGCGAAAACAAGCCGTGCATGATCCGGCTCGAGTACCGACCGAAGGGCACCTCGAAGAACGCGAAG
The DNA here is from genome assembly GCA_947085435.1 of uncultured Phycisphaerae bacterium. Lineage (GTDB taxonomy): Bacteria > Planctomycetota > Phycisphaerae > Phycisphaerales > UBA1924 > JAEUIV01. Next base: position 18,211 of record CAMTWL010000004.1, on the reverse strand, counting down.
CCCGTGGTGCTCATCGGCAAGACCATGACCTACGACTCGGGAGGTCTGTCGCTCAAAATCAACAACACCATGCGCGGCATGAAGCGCGACAAGGACGGCGGCTGCGCCGTCTTCGGCGCCATGCACGCCGTCGCCACCACCATCAAGCCCAGGCGCCCTGTCGTCGCGTTCCTCGCCGTCGCCGAGAACTCCATCAGCGACGAGGCCTACCGACCCGACGACATCATCACCTACCGCAACGGCGTGACGGTCGAAGTGACCAACACCGACGCCGAGGGACGCCTCGTCCTCGCCGACGCGCTCTGCTATGCCTGCGAGAAAGAAGACCCCGCGCTCATCGTCGATCTCGCCACGCTCACCGGAGGCGTGGTCGTCGCGCTGGGCAACACCTACGCCGGCATGTGGTGTGACGACGATGCGCTGCGCGCCAAGATCGACGCCGCGAGCGCGATCAGCGGGGAGCGCGTCTGGCGTCTCCCGCTCCACGACGAATACCGCGAGATGATGAAGTCCGACATCGCCGACATCATCAACTCCAACCCCGAGCGCAAGGCGCACCCGATCCAGGGGGCGGCGTTCCTGACGTATTTCGTCGACCCGAAGGTGCCGTGGTGCCACCTCGACATCGCGGGCGTTCACGCCACCGAAGGCGGCGACAAAGGCCCCTTCGTCAAGAACGCTTCGACGGGCTGGGGAGTGCGGCTGCTGGCGGAAATGCTCGACGCCATGTGATCGGCTTGCTTGTCGATCCGGTCACGGCGCTTCCATCCGCCCCCGCAACTCACCCGCCCGCTCCAACAACGCGGCCCGATCCTCGACCGTTGGCTCCAGCACGAAGTGCCATTCGATCCGCGTTCGTTTCTTCACCGGCATCGCCATCGCGACCAGGTCCACCACGGGCCACTCGTGGAAGGGAGCCTTCGCCTCCGCCTTCGTGGCCAGCGGCTCGAACCCTTCCTTCTTCAGGCGCACGTCGTAGACGCCGAAGTAGGTAAAATCCACCTCGCAGGGAGTCGATCCGACTTCAACGTCGTTGAGCGAAACCAGCGCGCCGGAGGGTTCGCTGGTGATGAACATCCGTCGTTCGGTGCAGCCCGTCAACGCAAACAATCCGGAAAGAGCCATGCACCGCAGAGGCGCAGAGGACGCGGAGCAAAATGCAGGGCGCGCGATTGAGTTGAGTCTGGGTAGCGTCATGTCTTGATCCCCTATCCTTTTTCTTCGTCCTATCTCTGCGTTCTCTGCGCCTCTGCGGTAAATGTCTTTTCCGCCGGATGGTCATCAAACTCATCGCCCCGGAAGAGCGAGCCGAGGTACGAGCGCTTGACCATCTCGTCGTTGATCAGTTCGCGCGGCGTTCCTTCGCGGAGCACCTTGCCCTCGTTGATGATGTACGCCCGGTGGCACACGCGGAGCGTCTGCTGCACGTTGTGGTCGGTGATGAGGACGGCGATGCCCATGTCCGCGAGGCGGCGGATTTCCCGCTGGAGGTCTTCGACGGCCAGCGGGTCCACGCCGCTGAAGGGCTCGTCGAGGAGGATGAGCCTCGGCTCGGTGACGAGTGCGCGGGCGATCTCCAGCCTGCGGCGCTCGCCCCCCGAGCAGGTGCGGGCGGGGTCTTTGGCTTTCGTTTTCAGGCCGAACTGGTCGAGCAGCGCCGCGCACCGCGTCGTACGCTGACCGTGACTCATCGCGGTGGTCTCAAGAATGGCCTGAAGATTCTGCTCGACGGTCAGGCGCTGGAAGATGCTCGGCTCCTGCGAGAGGTAGCCCATGCCGAGGCGCGCTCGGCGGTACATGGCGAGGCGTGAGACATCGCGGTTGTTGAAGTGAACGGACCCGCCGTTGGCGTCGATCATCCCCATGACGATGCGGAAAGAGGTGGTCTTGCCCGCGCCGTTGCGCCCCAGCAGCCCGACAACCTCCGCGGGTTCGACGCGGAAGGACACGCCGTCCACCACGCGGCGGCCGGAGTAGACCTTCGAGAGATTGTTCGCTTGCAGGAGGGGCACGAGGGGAGTCTAACGAGCAGGGTTCACCGCGGAGACGCGGAGGGCGCGGAGAAAGCGGAAAGAAGCCACAGATGACCCAGATGATCCCAGATGATCCCAGATCAGGAACAAACAAATTCGGTTTTCCCATCTGGGCTCATCTGGGTCATCTGTGGCTCATGTTCTTCGTTCTCTCCGTGGCCTCCGCGCCTCCGCGGTGAATGACTCTTCTACGGACACAGAGACCCGTACCGGCTCAGCACCATCGTGAGGTCGCGGAAGCCGACGAGGCCGTCGCGGTCGCTGTCGCCCGGCCCGGTCAGCGGGCGGTACCCGAGCCCCCACATGATGAGGACCGTCGAAAGATCGACCATGTTCACCAGGCGGTCGCCGTTGGCGTCGCCCAGGCAGCCCGCCGGGTTCAGGGTGACGGCCGCCTCGCGCGAGAACGCCTGGTTGAAGGCGCAGGACACGGAGCACATGAAGCGAGCCGCATCAAACACGGTCGCCCCGGTGATGACGAGTGTTGGTGTCGAGGCCCCGGAATAGCGCCCGCCGTCGAGCAGGGGCGATCCGTTTCGCCACCATCGGTAGGTCAGCGCGACGTGGCTGGTTGCGTCGGCTTCGAGGCGGATGTTGTCGCCGACGAAAGTAAAGATGTCGGCGGGCTGCCCGACAAACTCGACGCAGGGAAGGAAACTCACCCCCGCTTCGTTGGTGCGGGCTTCGCCGCACTGGCTTGTGATTTCGAGGCGATACGCGGATTGGTCTTCGGGGAGGGTCGGGTCGATCGTGAGGGTGGGTGTTTGCGAGCCGGTGATGCGGCCGTCGTCTTCGAGGTTCGTGCCCGCGCGGGTCCATTGGAACCGGAGTGGGAGGATGCCGCGCGTCTCGCAGTGGAGGATCAAAGGCGAGCCGGCGACGATCATCATCGGCGCGGGGGCGGCCACGATCTGGATGCAGACTCCCATGTCGAGGAGGGCGGCGCGGCTCTCGACGCTGCCGCAGAGTTCCGACGACACGCGCAGCGAATACAACGCGGAGTCCTCGATGACGAGCGATTGGATGGAGAGTGTCGGCGTCCGCGCGCCGGAGACTCGATGGTCATCAACGATCGGGACGCCGGTCTTGAACCACTGGTATTCGAGCGTTCCCGGCCCGACCGCGGCGGCCTCGAACACGGCCGAGCCGCCCTCCTCGGCGGGGAGGTCGGCGGGTTGCCGGGTGATAGCGAAGGGCGGGCCGCTGAGGTCGATCGGCAGGATCATCCCCGTGATGATCCGGCCGTCATCGAGCAGCGTGGTGCTGGGGGACGAGGCGAACGCGGTGTCCCCCTCGACCGCGACCGATCGGCCCAGTTGGGTGGGGAAGAGCATGGGGGTTGAGACATCGTCGAAGCGCACGCGGCCGAGGAACGACCAGGAGCCTTGGATTCGCCGGTAGACATACGCCGCGCCCCAGATCTGCGCGTAGGGAGCGCCGACGATCAGCGTGTCGCCCTTGAGGTCGAGGCTCCGCGCGAAGTCGCTCTCGACGTACTCGTTATCGAGCGGCGTGAGGATGGTGGTTTCGAGCGACCACAGGCCGCCGGCGAGTCGATAGACCCAGATTTTCGGCGCTTCGTTGGCGGTGTAAGGCGTGCCGACGACGGCGGTGTCGTGGTCGAGCGCGACCGACCATCCCGCGCGGTCATTTGGTTGCAGGCCGGGCGGCGTTAGTTTCGTATCCAGTTCCCAGCCGGCGTCGGTTTTGTGGAAGAGGTAAGCAGCGCCCTCGTGTGTCGGGTCGGGGTGATACGGCGCGCCGACGAGCACGCGACTCCCGAAGATGGAGACAGATCGGCCGAAGTCGTCGAAGATCGTGCCGTCGGGCGGCCGCAGGCGGGCCAGGGGTCGCCACGAGCCTTGGGTGTTCGCGTGCAGCTCGACCCAACCGTTCGGCTCGGTGGTGCTGAATAGGCCGGAGATCGCGGCGATGCTCCCGCTCAGGTCCAGGTCCCAGCCGAAGTAAAAGAGCGACGGCTCCTCGGGATCGGGCTTGATGTTCGCGGCGAGGCGCCATTCGACGCCGGTGGGGCCGGCGTGGCGCTGGAAGACGAAGACCTCGCCGCGGCCCGCGCGAGTGAAGGGGGTTGAGGCGAGGGCGTACTCGCCGTGGATCGCGACCGACCAGCCGAAGTTCGCGAACAGCCCCACCTCTGGCATGGCGACCCGGCCGCGCGGGGTCCAACCCGCGCCCTCTTGCTCGAAGAAATAGGCGGCCCCGACGTCTTCTTGCCCGAATGGCTCGTCGTGAAACGGATCGCCCACGATGAGCCGACCCCCTTGAAGGTCGATGACCTGCCCGAAGGACGACTCTTCCGGCGGCGGCGAGGCAAAGACGGGGGCGAGCGGGACCGGGCCGCAGAGGTTCTCTGGCTCGTCGGGGCCCGCGACTCGGCTCGGGGTTTGATGAGTGGTGTGCGGCGGCGGGACGAGCCGATCGACGGGGTAGTCGAGTTGCGCCGCGGCAGGAGGCGACAGCCCGCCGAGCAAGGCTCCCATCACGATCGCGCGCCAACGACGCATTGCGGATCCTCCACATGAGAACGAGGCGACTCGTTGACGCGACAGAACGAAACTCTTCAGCCGTTTGCAAATCCATGAGTCGCCGCGGAGACCCGAGATTCGTGATCTCGTGAACTGCCTTTCCCGGCGCGCCGGGATTCAGCCCGGAGGGCTGGTCTACAGTAGCCGGGGGTGGAGTCTTCGACACCCCCGGAAGGAAAACCCCCACCCGCCGCGGCGGGCCACGCGATCGGAACAAATCGCCACACGCCCGTTTGGAGAAGAAATCGTTGCATTCCGCTGAAGAGTTACCTGAACTGAAACCGATCTACTATTCGGTTTGCTCACGGGCACGGCACGCCCCACGCACTCAAGACCGATGTCACGTCCGTGAAGTTCACCGGGCCGTCGGCGTTGGCGTCGCCGGGGCCCGTGCCCGGTGAATAGTCGATCCCGAAGTGGGCGAGGACCGAGGTGACATCCGCGAAGCTAACGACGCGATCGCCGTTCGCATCGCCCGGACAGTGGGGCGGTGGGGCGACGGCGACGACCGCGGTGGACTCGCTCGTGCCGCAGTCGTTTGTCACGACGACGCGGTAGTCGCCCGCGTCGGCTGGTTGGACATTGGTCACGGCGAGCGCGGCGGCGTCCGTGCCGCTGAATCGTCCGCCGTTCGTGAGGGAGGTGTTGCCGAGGAACCATTGATACGTCCAAGGCGTGCGGCCGCCGACGGCAACAGCGAGCAAGAGTGTGTCGCCGGTCTGGAGCGTCTGGTCGGACGGCGTTTCAAGGATGACGGGTGGCGCCGGCGCGGCGAGGACAAAGGTGTTGCCGCGATCGGTGCCGTATTGATTGTGAGCCGGGGAGCCGACGGCGAGCCACCCACCGGCGACGGCGGTGGAGAAACCGAAGTCATCGGTGAGGGCGGGGACCGGCAAGCGGATCTTTGAGGCTTGCGCCCACGTTGGCACGCCCGCGGTGACGGTTCGACGGAAGAGGAAGGCGCTGCCGGCGTTGGTGCCGCCGTCGTCGTCCTCGTTCGCGCCCAGGAGCGCGAGCCCGTCGCGTAGATCGACGGCTTTGCCGACCTGATCGCCGCTGGTGGCGTTGCCGGGGAGTGGGACGAGCATCGCTTCGTGCGTCCATGCGACGCCGCCCATGCCGATGTCTTGGAGGCGGAACACATACGCGGCCCCGGTTTCACCCGCGCCGGCGAAGAGCGCGCCGATGAGGAGCAGGCCGCCGTCGGCCGAGAGCGCCGCGCCGAAGAGATCACCCGCTTGGGCATCGGGGGCGACGAGTTTGGAATGGAAGGGCCAGGTGAATCCGCCCATGCCGTTCGGGGTGCGGCGGAAGACGTACACCGCGCCCGCGTTCCCGCCGGCTTGATCGTCGAAGGGCGAGCCGACGACGGCCCACTCGTCGAGCAGCGCGACCGCCGAGCCGAACTTCGCGTTGGGCGTGGGATCAAACGCGGTGAGTTTGGCCTGGAAGGGCCATTGGAACGTCATGCCGACCGGCGTGCGCACAAAGAGGTACGCCGAGCCGGCGCCGGCCGCGCCGTCGTCGTCTTCGGGCGCGCCGAGAAGAGTCGCGCTCGCGGCGATCGCGACCGACTTTCCAAAGTTGTCGCTCGCGGCGGCATCGGGGGCGACGAGGAGCGCTTCCTGCGTCCACGCGCCGCCCGCCGCGCGGACAAAGGTGGCTGCCGAGCCGGCGTCCGCGCCGATGTGGTCGTCGAGGTTGGAACCGACGACGGCGAGTGTGTCGCCCGAGGGCGGTGCGATGATCGCCACGGCGAAACCGGCCTGATCGAACGGTTGGGCGTCGGCGGCACGGAGCATCGCTTCCTGCGTCCAGGCGAATCCGCCGATCCCGTCCGGCGCGCCCCGAAAGACGAACCCCGCGCCGATGAAGACAAAGTTGCCGGGTCCGAAGAAACTGTCGCCGCTCAGCACGAGCAACTCCCCCGACGGGAGAGCCGCCATGCCCATCGAGATCCCGCTCTGCCTCGACGACGCTCCCGACATCCAGTAGATGGAGGTCATCGCGCCCGGCGGGCACTGCGCCGAGGCGCACGGCGCGTGCGCAAACAGCATCGCTGCACAGACACACACACAATCTCGGATCAAACGCACTCGGGCAACCTCCGTTCCGCATCGTCCCCGGTCTGAAACTATCCGCCGAATCGAGGCGAAGGCCAGCGCGGCGATTCAGATTCCTTATTTCAGCGTCCGAATATCGGGCGCGGCGAGGCTTTGTGCGGGGGGTGTTTGGGGAATGCGCACGATTTCAAGCACGATTCGTCTTCGCGCGGTGCATGAACCTCCTCCCCCGCTCATACGAGCCCCGAACGAAGTGAGCGGGCGACCCACTCCCCTCACTTTGTTCGGGGCTCGTCTCTTCGGTATCACTTCGCCTCGCCCATCTGGGGATAGATCACATAACGATCGTGAACCTGCAGGATCAGGTCGTTCCGCCCGTCGCCCGTCAGGTCCGCGATGATCGCGGCCGAGGGCTCGAACTCGCGGTCGTCGCCCCGGCCGAAGAGGCGGGACTCGAAGACCTCGAACTCGGTGGCGAGCAGGATCCGCCGCGCCGCGGTGAGGGCGAAGACCTGGCACATCTGCTCCTTCGCGTCGAGGCAGACCATGTCGAGCACGCCGTCGCTGTTCAGGTCGGCGACCTCGATCTCGTGCTCCAGCCGATCATCGTCGTCATTTCTGAACGCGGCGACCTCGTCGAGCGTGTACCGCTTGCCCGCGAGGCTGACCAGCGCGAAGGCGCTCTCGCTGGCGGCGAGGATGCCCGGCTTGCCGTCGCCCATGAACGCCCCAGCAAAGAGCGACGACGCATCAAACGCCGGGAAACGCAGCCGATCGGTGACGGCCCAGCCCTCGCTCTCCGACTTCGACATCAGCACGAGCCGCTTGTTCGCTTTGTCCGCCGCGATGATGACCGGCCCGCCGGAATCGCTCTTGGGGAGGACGGTGAGACTGGTGAGCGTCGCGGTGGCTTCGGGGAGGGTGATCTGCTCGACGACGCGCCAGCCGGCGTCCTTCTTGAACTCGCAGGCGCGGACGAAGTTCTGGTCCGCGAGGAGAAGTTCGTCGAAGCCGTCGCCGTCGATATCGAGTTGGGCGGTGTTGTCCGGGCCGGCGGCCTGGACGAGTCCGAACTGGGGCATCGACTTGTCGGTGAGGACTTTGATCTCCTCGGCCGGGCCGTCGAGCGAGCCGAGCATGACGAGTGGCTCGCCCGGAGTGAAGAGGAGGAGGTCGGTGCTGCCGTCGTGGTCGAAATCGCCGGCGAGCATTGATTGAGGTGGGCGAGAGACGCCTTCGAGTTTGACGGTGACTGGTGAAGGAGAAGACACGGGCGGGACGCCCGTGCCACTTGGCCGATGGAGCTCGAGGGTGTGGTCGCGTTTGTCTTTCGCGATGACGGCGAGCGACGGGCCGGACTTCAGCATCGCGTACGCCATCGCGACCGGCGACGCGCCGGGGGTCGCCATCGAGATGGGCTGCGGGAACGAGAGTCGGTCGGCGGAAACGTCGTAGTCGCTGATGCCCACCACCTTGTCGGCCTCGGAAAGCACGAAGACTTCGAGGGCCTTGTCGTCGTCCCATTGCCCGGCGGCGATCGTCTTCGGGTCTTTGAGGGCGCTGAATCGCTTCTCACTCGTCAGGCCGACGCCTTGCTGCTGGCGGTAAAAAACGATGGTGTTCGCCTGCTGGTCGGTTGCGAGGAGATCGAGCAGCCCATCGCCGTCGAGGTCAATCACCGCGAGGCTGCGCGTCTTGTTCGCGGCTCCGCTGAACGCAAAGGCGGCGAAGGATGCGTCGCGCTCGCCGGCTTTCTGCCCCGCTCCCGCGGCGACCGACGGATCGGTCTCGGATTTCAGGTCGGCCAGCACGATGCGGCGCGTGGGGCGCTCGATGATCGCCACCGACGCCGCTTTGCGCCCCTCGAACCGCACCGGCTCCAACTCGCGCAAGGGCGGCATCTCGAACCGCAACTCGGGGCCTAACTGCCCGTTCTTGCCGCTCGATGCGCCCGCTTTTTCCTGCAGCCACATCCGCACCGGCGCCGCGTCGTCGGGGATCGCCGCCATCACATCATTCAGCCCGTCGCCGTTCAGATCCTCGACGAAGAACGCCACGATCTGCTCGCCCGATCCGCCCGCGCCGAGCATCACCGGCTCGCCCGTCACCGCGGACTTCGACAAGCCGAACACCGAGACCCGCCCGCCCACCACCACCAACAGTTCGGGCTGCGCGTCGCCCATCACGTCGGCGATTTCGATGCCGTCCTGCCCGGCCTGCAGGTCCTTCACGCGCCGCTTCGAGAGCGTGTCGAACTTCAAACTATCGGTCTGCCGCAGGATGACCAGTTCGGAGCCGTCGCCCGAATAGACGATGTCGGGCCGCCCGTCGGCGTCGATGTCCGTCACACGGAAGCCCGAGACACGGTGCGAAACGGAGACCTCGACGCGATCAAAGTAAGGACTGGGCGGCAGGTCATTCACCTTGTACTCGCGGGTGATCTCCTGCTCGGTCCGCGCCGTCTTGCGCTGAACATGAACCTCCAGCCGGCTCTTGGCGTTGTTGGCGATGACGAGGTCGGTGAGGGCGTCGCCGTTCATGTCGGCGGCGAACGCGGGGCCGACGCCCTTATCGCCGACGATGATGCGGGGCTCGTCCCAGCCGAAGTAGCGAGCGAGGTCGGTGGTGGCGTTCTGCGCGAGCGCGCCGCCCGAGCCGAGGAGCACGAAGAGGATGGCCGCTGCCTTGCGTCCGTTGGTGGGCATGAGCATTGTTCCGAAAGAGTGCGGTGAATGGGCTTTGCTACGATCGGTCCCTACTGTAGCGGGATACCCGGCGGGGTCGGCCCCGGTTGATAATGTGGCACGGTTGCCGGGGCGACCGTGCCTCGGAAGGCAAATTGGCACGGTCGCCGCGGCGACCGTGTCTCGGAAGGCCACGGGCTGGAAAGCCCGTGCCACTCTCACGATCATTCACAGGAGCCACCCTGATGCGGAACTACCTCGGCCTCACTCTCTCGGCCGCGATCGCGTTTGCTACATCCTTCGCCGCCGCCGCCGAACCCGTCGCCGCGAAGAAGATGGACATGGTCACCCTCCTCGACGGCCGCATCATCTCCGCCCCCATCCTGAAGGAAACAACGGAGACCCTTTGGCTCGATCTTGGCGATCAGGTGGTCGCCATCCCGCGTGCGCGGGTCGAGAGCGTAGTGCGGGCCGAGCCGGAGGACGAGGGGGAGACGATCGACCCCAAGGCGCTCTTCCGCGTGGCGAAAGACCTGCCCGAGAGCACGCCCAAGGAGCAGGCGAAGAAAGTCGGCGAAGCGGTCATCATGGTGAACACGCCGTCGGGCCTCGGCTCGGGCTTCATCATCAACGCCGACGGCTACGCCATCACCAACGCCCACGTCATCCAGGGCGAGCGCCGACTCAAAGCCGTGGTCTACGAGCAGACGGGCCGTGAGTTTCGACGCCTGACGATCGAGGACGTCGAGATCCTCGCGGTGAACAACCACCTCGACCTCGCGCTCATCAAACTCAAGCACCCCGACGGCAAGCCCTTCGTCACCGCGCCGGTGCAGGGGATGGAAGACCTCGAAGTCGGCCAGGATGTATTCGCCATCGGCAACCCGCTGGGGCTGGAGCGCACGCTCAGCCGGGGCGTCATCGCCACCAAGCAGCGCGACTTCCAGGGGCTGACATTTATCCAGACCACCGCGCAGATCAACCCCGGCAACTCCGGCGGGCCTCTCTTCAACCTGAAGGGCGAGGTCATCGGCGTCACCAACATGGGCGTGCCGGGCGGCGAAGGGCTGGGCTTCGCGATCCCCGCCCGCTACGTCCGCGATTTCCTCCGCAACTACGACGCCTTCGCCTACGACAAAGACAATCCCAACAGCGGCTATTCGTACAAAAAAGCCCCGCCCCGCAGCGACTTCGGCACGCCGAGCATCCTGAAGGATGACACGGGGAAGCCGTGATTTCGGGGGTGGTATTGTTAGTGTGTTCTTCAGACCAAAACCGTTGCCACAGATGACCCAGATAGGCCCAGATGAGACCAAGAAATGAACTGGAGGGGGCGACGGATTCTGCTTCTGACTCCCCCATCTGGGGCTATCTGGGTCATCCGTGGCGATCGTTTGGTTTCAGCACTCAAAACCGTTGCCACGGATGACCCAGATGGTCCCAGATAAGAGAATCAGAATCAGAAACCGCGCCCATCCCGATCTGTTTTCTGGTTCCATCTGGGCCTATCTGGGTCATCTGTGGCAACTCTTCTCCCGGCTTTTTCCAAGGATTCACCGACTATGAAATGTTCGATCCTCCGTGCTGGTTCGATCGCGTCCGCGTTGCTGCTCGGCCCGGTTGTCGCCCTCGCCGGCGACGCCGTCACCATCGCCGACCTGGCGCCGAAGGATTCCATCCTCGTCGTGGGCGTCGATGACTCCAAGGCGATGTGGGAGTCCTTCGACAAGACCGGCTTCAAGTCGATCTGGGACGACCCAACCTTCAAGAAATGGTTCGAGAAACACAGCAAGGAGGCGATGGATGATTTCGCGTCCGACCTCGATTCGCTGGGGCTGAAGATGGAAGACCTGAAGCGGCCGATGGGGCCGATGGGGCTGGCCGCGTGGTTCACCGGCGGCGAAGCGGCCGAGGACGGCTCGTCGCCTCCCCCCGCGTTCCTCGCGACCGCCAACTTCGCGGATGAAGCCAAGGAGATGGACGAGAAAATCGTCGGCGCGCTCGAAAAAGCGAAAGACAAGAAATCCATCGAACTCTCGGACAAGGACCACGAAGGGGTCACCATCTACACGGCTCGTTTCACCGAAAAAAACACCGAGAACGCCGAGGATGACGAAGCCGACATGGACCTGATGGGCGGCCTCGGCGGATCAACCTACCCCGAGATGCACTACGCCCGCGTGGACGGTTCGCTCGTCCTGTGCAGCGAGATCACCGGCATCGAGAAGGCGATCGACCGCTTGAAGGGCGACGCCATGCCGTCGGTCAGCGAGCAGGCGGACTTCAACGAGGCGCGCAAGAGCCTGGGCCCGACCGAGGCCTACGCGGTGCTGATGGCCGGCCCGCTGGTGCGGTGGATGAAGGACGACGCAAAGAACATGCCCGAGGGCGGCATGGAGCAGATGATCGGCGGCCTCACCGGCGTGCTGGGCTTCGACGACCTGAAGGCCGCAGCGATGGGCCTCCGCTTCGACACCGACGACGCCATGATGGAACAGTCCTACGCGATCCTTGCAACAAAAAAAACCGGCCTCGTCGCGCTCTTCGATACCCCCGCGATGCCCTTCGATCCCCCGCCGTTCGTCAACGCCGACGCCGCGTCGATCACCATGATGCAGTTCAACTTCGCCGGCGTGGTCCCGCTGGTGAACCAGGTGGTCGCGGCCCTCCCCGAAGAGATGCAGGCGATGGCGGGCCAGCAGGTCCAGATGGTGGCGATGATGCTCGGACCCGTGCTGGCAAATCTCGGCCCGGAGGTCTGCATCGTCGCTTCGTTGGAGCGGCCTCTGAGCGTCAACAGCCAGCAGCAAGTCTGGGCCATCAAGATGCGCGACGCAAACGCCTTGCAGCAGTCGATCGCTGGCACCATGCCCATGGTCGGCTTCGAGAGCCGCGATTTCCAGGGGAATCAGATCTGGTCGCCCGCCGCCGGCGCCCCGATGGGCGATGCGGTCTCCATCGGCCTCGGCTTCGGCTGGATGATCGTCGGCCCGGTCAAGGGTGTCGAGGACCTCATGCGACAGGCCGGCGCCGCCGACAACCCCAAACTCGCCGACGAAAAAAACTTCAAGACCGCCACCAAGCCCATCGACAACAAAGGCATCGCCTACGGCTACTACAAGATCGCCCCCTCGCTCGACTGGTACGAGTGGTACGCGAAGAACATCGACAAGGTCCTCGCGGCCCAGGCCGAGGAAGCCTTCGGCACCGAACCGCCCGCCGATGACGAGGAGCGCCAGTGGCGCGAGGACTCGAAGAAGAGCATGATGGAGGGCGTGCCCTCATGGATGCGCGACCCGCCGCCGATGGATGTCGTACGAAAGTTCATCGGCGATTCGGTCCTGGAGTTCCGCTCGAACGCCGAGGGGTTCGAGGGACGGACCATGACCATCAAGCCCGGCGGGTGAATGCCCGGCCGGTCACGAGTGCCTGTGGAAGTTCGAGAACAGCTACCGGCCGCACGCATGCGCCGTTGGCCTCCGCGCCGTCATTCCCCACCATCGTCCGGTTGCAGTCAAAAAACCCCATGCTCACACCCCAGCCACCCGCCTCGACTCATTCAGCATCTTCCTCAGAACCGTCTGCAATATCCCACCGTTCTCGTAGTACGTCACCTCCACCGGCGTATCAATCCGGCACAACGCCTCGAACTCCTTCACCTTCCCATCCTTCGTCGCCCGCACCTTCACCGCGCACCTCGGCCCCAGCGGCGACGGCACCAAAACATCAAACACCTCCGTCCCATCAAGCCCCAGCGTCGCCGCCGTCTCACCCGCCTTGAAACACAAAGGCAGCACGCCCATGCCCACCAAGTTCGACCGATGGATCCGCTCGAAACTCTCGGAGATCACCGCCTTCACCCCCAGCAGCATCGCCCCCTTCGCCGCCCAGTCGCGTGACGAGCCCATGCCGTAGTCCTTGCCAGCCAGCACCACGAGCGGCGTATTCCGGGGGGTCTCCGCGCGGTAGTTCATCGCCGCATCAAAGATCGCCACGATCGTCTTCCCATCACCCTTCGACGAGAAGTCCCGAGTCCACCAGCCCTCGCGGACTGCGGAACCCGTCGCTTGCGCTCCGGGCTCTGTTGCCAACCTGTTCTTCACCCGCACATTCGCAAACGTCCCCCGCGTCATCACACGATCATTCCCTCTCCTCGACCCATACGAGTTGAACTGGCTCCGCGCCACACCCAGCGACAGCAGATACTGCCCCGCCGGGCTCTTCTCCGCGATGTCGCCCGCCGGCGAGATGTGGTCCGTCGTCACGCTGTCGCCCACGAACACCAGGCACCGCGCCCCGCGAATCTCCTGCACTCCAGCGGGCTTCTCGCCCATCCCCTCAAAATACGGCGGATTCTGAATGTAACTGCTCTTCTTGCTCCACCCGTACAACTCGCTCTTTGACACCGGCACCGCGTTCCACGTCTGGTTCCCCGTGAACACCTGCGCATACTGCGCCCGGAACTGATCCGCCGTCACGCACTGCTTCTTCAGCGCCTGCACCTCCGCGTGCGTCGGCCAGATGTCTTTCAAAAACACCTTCCGCCCATCCTTCGACGCCCCGAGCGGCTCAGTCGCAAGATCGATCCCCATGTTCCCCGCGATCGCGTACGCCACCACCAAAGGCGGGCTCGCCAGATAGTTCGCCCTCACCGACGGATGCACCCGCCCCTCAAAGTTGCGATTGCCCGACAGCACACTCGCCACGATCAAATCCCCCTCACGGATCGCCGCGTCCACTTCCTCAGGCAACGGCCCCGAGTTCCCGATGCACGTCGTGCATCCATACCCCACCGTGTGGAACCCCAGCGCCTCAAGGTCCGCCGTCAGGCCCCCCTTGTTGTAGTACTCCGTCACCACCTTGGACCCCGGCGCCAGACTCGTCTTAACCCAAGGCCGTGAGTTCAGCCCCAGCGCCCGCGCCTTCCGCGCAACAAGCCCCGCCGCGATCATCACATCCGGATTGCTCGTATTCGTACACGACGTGATCGCCGCGATCACCACGTCGCCGTGATGCATCGCGAAGCGCTTCCCCTGCATCGACACCGGCACGCCATCGCACCCGGCATCACCGGACTCTCCATTCGCGTTGACCGCCACCCCGTTCGTATTCCCCCCCTCATCCGCCCACCGCGAAACATTCACCGTCTCCGCGGGAGCCTTTTTCGAGAAAGAAACCGCCAACTCCTTCAGCCACGACGCCTTCACCCGCGTCAACTCCACCCGATCCTGCGGCCGCTTCGGCCCCGCCAGACTCGGCCGCACACTCGCCAGGTCCAACTCCACCACATCCGTGAACTCCGGCTCCGCACTCCCCGGACTCCAGAACATCCCCTGCGCCTTGTAATACGCCTCCACCAACTCCACCGTCTCCTCATCACGCCCAGTGAACCGCAAAAAATCCACCGTCACCGCGTCCACAGGGAAAAACCCGATCGTCGCACCGTACTCCGGCGCCATGTTCGCAATCGTCGCCCGATCCGGCACGCTCAACGCCGCGATCCCCTCGCCGAAGAACTCGACAAACTTGTCCACCACACCCTGCTTCCGCAGCATCTCCGTCACCGTCAGCACCAAATCGGTCGCCGTCGAACCCTCCGGCAACCTCCCCGTCAACCGGAACCCCACCACCTGCGGCGTCAACAGATACACCGGCTGCCCCAGCATCACCGCCTCGGCCTCGATCCCGCCCACACCCCATCCCACCACACCCAAACCATTAATCATCGTCGTGTGACTGTCGGTGCCGACGCACGAATCCGGGTACGCCACCTTCTCCCCGTCAATCTCTCTCACCCACACCACCTTCGCCAAATACTCAAGATTCACCTGATGCACGATCCCCGTCGCCGGCGGCACCACCCGGAAGTTCGCCAGGCTCTGCTGCCCCCACTTCAAGAACTCGTACCGCTCGTTGTTCCGCTCGAACTCCTTCTGCGCGTTGATCGTCAATGACGTCGCGCTCGCGAACGAGTCCACCTGCACCGAGTGATCGATCACCAGATCGCAAGGCACCAGCGGGTTGATCGCGCTCGCATCGCCCCCCAAACGCCTCATCGCGTCCCGCATCGCCGCCAGGTCCACCACGCAAGGCACCCCCGTGAAATCCTGCAAAACCACCCGCCCCGGCATGAACGGCACCTCCACCGCCTCCGGCTTCTTCGCGTTCCAGTTCGCCAGACCGATCACGTCGTCATTCGTAACAACAAACCCATCCACGTTCCGCAGCATCGCCTCCAGCAGCACCCGGATCGAATACGGCAGCCGATCCACATGCCCAACCCTCTGCTCCCGCAGCGCGTTCAGGTCGTAATAAATGTACGACCCCTTGGAAGTCTTCAGAACCTTCTTCGAGTTGAACGGATTCAAGCCACCCATCGCTTCGCTCCTTTGCCTTCACTCCCCCTCCCCCTGGGAGGGGGTCCGGCGTAAGCCGGGGGGGAGGGACACCACAGACTCACTCACGCTCATGCCTTCACTCCCCCTCCCCCTGGGAGGGGGCCGGGGGGGACACTGAAACCTCAGGACTACCGAAGCCTATCCCACCCCCACCATGAATCCTATCAATCCCCATCACCTTCCTAATATCTCAACTTGATGCTCTCCCCCGTGCCCCTCCGTGCTCTCCGTGGTCAAATCACTCACCGCCCCCTCACCACCTCCCCCACCAAATCCACCTCCCCCTCGATCCTCACCAACCTCGGCACGCGCATCCCCCCCTCATACAAAACCGTCTTTGTCTCCACCCGATCCCCAAACGAAACAACCAACTCCACCCTCTTCGTTCGAGCCGAATCCTTCACCGCCTCCTTCAACCGCGCAGCGGAATAAACCCACCCATCCACCGCCATCACCTTCATCCCATACGCCAGCCCCGCCACATCCGCCGGCCCGCCCGGCACGATGTCCGTCACCTCACCCTCCTTCGACAACCGCAATCCCAGCGATGTCCGCAGGTTCACCACCCCGTCCGTCTCGTCGATCAACTTCTTCTGCTCCTTCGTCGGCTCGTCCGCGTACTCCACCTTCCACCCCAGCAGCGACAAAACCGGCGACAAATCCAGCGTCATCACCGGCTCCTCGATCCGCGCCCGGATCATCGCATCCCAATCCGTGAGCGCCTCCAGCCGCGACAGCCCATCCACCACATCCGCCCGCGTGTACGTCGCCTGCGACCCCACCGGCCTCACCTCCACATCAAACAGCCCACGACAAAAATCATCCAGACTCTTCGCGCCACCGCTGGCACGCCGGATGATCGCGTCCGCCTCCATCCAGAACAGCGCCCCCTCCCCGTAGTACTCCTGCCCGCGCCGCTTGTCGTACCAATACAGCCCGCGGTTCCGAAGCATCCGCGCCGCCACCGCCGTGTCTTCCACGCTCCGCCACAATCTTCCCGACCGCTGCTCCAGCACCACCGCGAGGTCCAGCAACTCCTGCTTGTACTCCTCGACGCTCACCATCCCCCCCCGCGCCGCCAGCACGTTGTCGTAGTACGTCGTCAGACCCTCGTACACCCACAACAGTTCCGTCCGCGCCGGCGTCGAAAAATCCCCCCGCACCACCCCCTCCGGCGCCGCCAGTTTCCCGCACCACGCATGAAAATACTCGTGCGCCATCACCGTCAGCGCCCCGCCGCCACCCTTCACCTTGTCGTCCGCTTCGGGCTCTTTCGCATCCACAAACACCTTCGCCCCCACCGCGCACAGCGTGGACTCACCATGCTCCACCGCGTACCCCATCGACGAATCCGCCACCAGCAAAAACTCGAACCGCTCGCGCGGGAACCACTCCCCTTCTTCGCCGCACAGCCGCATCGTCTGCCCGCACATCGCCGCGATCTTCTTCAGCAACCACGCGGGCACCTCCGCCTGCTTCTCCTCCGCCGCCACCACATTCACCCGGTGCGGCGGAACCCCTTCTAATTCCTCAAACTCCAGCGGAAACGACTTCAAAAACCGCCCCATCACCACCGGCGAATCCACCACCTCCGCCAACGGCACTTCCTCAAACGTCACCCACGTCACCGCGTTCGCCGGGTCAATCCCGCGCAACGCCCCGAACCGCGCCCCTTCCGGGGGGTCCTCAACACTCTCCAGCGACGTCGCATACGACCACGCGCTCGGCAGCGCCAAACTCGCCCGCACCGAAATCTCCTGATTCGACTTCCCAGCGGGATACAGCAGCACCGTGTTCCAGTTCAACACCCCAAGGTTCGGCCGCCCGTACGAATCCGTCGAACGCGAGTTAAAGTTCGGCTGCCCCGCGATGTACCCCATCGACACTTCAACAAAATCACACCCCGCAGGCGCAGCAACAACAATCCGCTCCATCCGCTCCGGATCACGATCCCACTCCAAAACCCCGCCCCGACAATCACGCACCACCAACTCCACCACATTCTCCACCGGCCCGCTCGGCGTGTGATTCCCCGGACTCCACACCACATACCGCAAATCCACCTCCCCGCCCCGCTCCCGCACCCCGCGCGAAGTCTCGATCCGCATCACCGACTTCAAAAGATTCCGCGACAAATCCGTCGCATCAACCTCCAACTCAATCGTCGCCCCCTGCGCCATCGCGCACATCCCCGCGAGCGCAGCGAGTCCAGCCCTCCTCCCCCGCCCCCGGCGGGGGAGGTGCCGAGTCTTCGAGGCGGAGGGGGCGAGGGGGCACATCAACACAAAGACATCCGCACAGCACGAATCCATCACGTCAGTCACCTCCATCACCCCATCACCCCATCACCCTACCACTCCTCACTCTCCCCGTTGCCAAGTGCCTACTGCCTACTGCCTACTGCCTACTGCCTACTGCCTACTGCCTACTGCCTACTGCCTACTGCCTACTGCCTACTGCCTACTGCCTACTGCCTACTGCCTACTG
>CAMTWL010000003.1:0-49763 GCA_947085435.1 uncultured Phycisphaerae bacterium | reverse complement strand
TCGAACAGTGTGTCGGCTGGCTCAAGGAAAGCCGACGCATCGGCACCCGATTCGAGAAGCTGGCCGTTCATTTCCACGGAATGCTCCAACTCGCCATGATCCGCCGATACCTCAAACAGCTGTTTTCAGACAGAGCCTAGTAGCGAAGAACGCCAAACACCCTGCAATAGCAAGGGCAAGAGTCGAACTGAATGCGATCATCAGCATGATTCGCGCGGTCGAATATGAAGGTCAGCAAGACGATGTACCGCTCTCGATTGAATACGCAATGCGCGTAGCGGATCGAATACGAGAAATACTGGAGCCCCATTTGCTGTATCGCTTTCGACTCGAATTGCAGGAAGCCGGGGTTCACTTCGACAAGGGCTCCCCCGCCCCGAACGGCAGCGAAGTGTGGCTAAAAGTGAAATCTCACATGATTGGATGGATCGAGAAGCAAACGCCGTGGATCGACCTACAAAACCTGAACTCACCATTCATTGGCGAAACGCACGATAGGCCGACGATTTTTGACTTGACACAAGCCCTTGCATGTAGTATGACAAAGGCATGAACAAGAAGCCATACATCAAGAACCCGGCCCTAGCGAAGTCGCCCATCGTCGCCGCCTTGACCAAGGCATCCGCCGACGAAACCGCCGCACGCGCGTTCCTTGAGGAATGGCGCTGGGGCGGGAAGCCCGTGTGCCCGCATTGCGACCACGCCGAGACGTACCGCATGACCGGGAAGGCCGCGAACAAGCGCGGGCTTCACCGCTGCCACGGGTGCAAGAGACAGTTCACGGTTCGCGTCGGGACGATCTTTGAGGATTCGGCCCTCCCGCTGTCCAAGTGGTGCCGAGCGCTCTGGGAGGCTTCCAAGGCCAAGAATGGCGTCTCGGCCCTCGAACTGGCCCGCACGCTCCAGATCACCCACAAGTCAGCCTTGTTCATGCTGAACCGGCTTCGATGGGCAATGGCTCAAGGCCCAGCCACCCCGCCGAAACTCAAGGGCGATGTCGAGTGCGATGAAACCTATATCGGCGGCAAGCCGAAGCCGCACACCGCAAGCGCGGGCACGGCACGTTGAAACAGCCTGTGGCCGC
This sequence comes from uncultured Phycisphaerae bacterium, assembly GCA_947085435.1. Taxonomy (GTDB): domain Bacteria; phylum Planctomycetota; class Phycisphaerae; order Phycisphaerales; family UBA1924; genus JAEUIV01. The sequence goes on along the minus strand of CAMTWL010000003.1, from coordinate 48,679 downwards.
GTGTGTCCAGCGTGGTGGGGACGTGAGAACGCGCGTCATCCCCCGAGTCAACGCGGCCAATGTTCAGGCGATGGTCCTCGACAACGTATGCGAGTCCGCCCGCCTCCATACCGACAAAGAAGCGTCCTACAAGGGGCTGGGGATGCACTTCGAGGGTGGGCATCACACCGTAGACCACGGGTAACTCTTCAGCGGAATGCAAAGGCCGCCAGTTTTTTGCAAGCGGGTCGAAGTTGATCCTTCCCGCTCGTGTGGCACCCTTTCAGGGTGCGGAAGAGATTTTGGGGTGCTGCTTTCCGGGGGTGGCGCTCGGTCGCCGCGGCGACCGCTCCACCCCCGGCTACGAACTACCAGCCTTTCAGGCTGAATCCCGGCGCGCCGGGAAGGGCATTTCAACAGAGCACGCGGGTCTGTTTGCAAACGGCTGAAGAGATACGACCACAGCAAGCGCGAGTACGCCCGTGGCGACGTGACAACCAACTCGGCCGAGGGATTTTTCAGCCGAGTCAAGCGGTCGCTTCACGGCACCTACCATGCCGTCAGCAAGGAACACCTTCACCGCTACATGAGCCAGTTTGAGTTTGCCCACAACACCCGAGAGTTGAACGACGGGGACCGCGCGGCCCTCCTCCTCAAGCGGGCCGAAGGCAAGCGAATCACCCAACGCCAGATTGCCGAGGAGGCCGCTTGACGCCAATCGAACGCCCGGACAAGGGCCAGTCAAAGCACGGACCCGCGCCGCTGCGTCTCAAAATCGAGGGCGATCTTGGGGACGCGGTTTTGCGCATCATGCAAGCGGGCAAGCCCGCCACACCGAAGAAGTCGAAGCGATCAAAGAAGAAGTAGCCGGAGCGGGTGGTCCGCTTCGGCCTTGTTTTTAAGGGGCCTTGCGTCAAGTGGGTACTTACCTTCATCTTGAGGCGGACGCCTCCGCACGCCCGGCCCGCCCGGAGCAAGGCGAAGGGCATCACCGCGAACCGGTCGCGGAACAACGCCGTCTCCGCGACGCCGTGGAGGGATCGGCTGACTCCGATTGAGCCGTGGTTCGTTACGTCTCCACACCTGTCGAGAGCGCGATCGCGACCGAGAGCAGGACCAGGCAAGGCAGGAACGCGCCGAACCACACGGGCAAACCCGGGATGGACGCGCTCGACGCGACCGCCGCCGCCGCGAACCCGCCGAGCGCGATGGGGGCGGCCTTCAGCGCGGGGAGGAGCATCGGTTTCGGCGCGCGAACCAGAAACACCGAGAGCGCTCCCCACAGCGCAAGGAAGGAACCGAGGAGCGACGCGATGCGGCTCCAGCGGGTACGGTCGAGTTGTTCGAGCGTCCGCGGGTCGGCGCCGGAGGAGAGCAACGCCGTGAGTTGGCCCCACGAGAGGGTGCCGGCGAAGCCTTCGACGGCGCGGACCTTGATGCGGTCGGGGTCGAGGGTGCTGTCGATGCTCGCGATGGGTTCGGGTTTGCGGAGCGCCTCGCCGGCATCGCCCGAGCGTGTGGCCAGTCCACCGTCGAGCCGCCAGGTGCGATCCATCCATGTGGCGCGCTCCGCGACGATGGTGCGGACCAGGTTGCCGTCGGCGTCGTGCTCCCACACCGCGAGGTCGAGGAGGGCGTTCGCATCGTCGTCAAAGGTGCGTGCGTACCACAGCCTCCCCTCGCGGTCGGGGGTCAGGTGGAGCGGAAAGGAGTCGAGGCGACGTTTGCCCGCGTCCCCGGCGTCGCGCGGCAGGAGGTGAGCCACGCGCGGCAGCGCGAACTCCTGCACGCCCGCCTGCGCGACGAGCATCGCGGCCCCGACGATCAGAATTGGACGAGCCGCGCGGTGCAGGCTGATTCCACCCGCGAGCATGGCGACGAACTCGCGGTGGCGGACCATGTGCGAGCAGGTGAACCCCATCGCGGCGATGAGGATGACGCCGTTGAGATAGAGGAAGAGTTGCAGGAGCCTCGGCGCCCAGAGATCGGCGATCAGCAAGCCGGTGAGGAGCGTGTGATGAAGCGTGCCGCCGCCGCCCACGGAACCGGGCTCCGCCATCATCCGCTCGGCGCGGTCCGCGAAGCGGTCGAGGTTGATGACCACGTCCACCGAGACGATCAGCGAGGCGACGATGAGGAGCAGCGTGGCGATGTTGACGAGGTACTGCCGCGCGATGGAGCGATCGAGCAGGTTCACGCCCGGCCTCCGTCGGATCGGATTCCCATGATCCGCGCGAGCACCCACGCCGTGATGAAGCCGAACACGGCGGCGGCGTAGGCGTCGCTGGTCCAGTGCGCCCGATCAGCGAGGCGGGTGAACGCGCAGCCGAGAGCGAGAAGTAACCACATGAGAGAAGCGCGCGGCGCAACGATGCACAAGGCGGCGGCCCCCGCGAAGGCGACCATCGCGTGGCTGCTTGGCAGTCCGAGGCCCGCCGTGCTGAAGGTGTTGTCGTCCCAGGCGCGGAAGACGTACCGCAGGTCGGCGGCGTCGGGCCTTTCGCGCCGGAAGAGCATTTTGAGCGGCTCGGCGAGCAGCCCGGCGATTGCCGGCGCGAGGGCGACGTAGCACCCGAGCGCGGCGGGCGATGATCGACGATGGAAGCCGTCACGGTTTCGCTTCAGAAGGCCGACGACGATCCCGGCGAAAATCCAGAGCGGCACGAAGCCCATGACGCGGAGCATGCGGTGCCAGTCTTCGCGTTCGGCGAGGGGCCAGTCGAGGTTGGCGAATGTCGCATGGTCGAAGAGACACGCGAGCGCGAACCCGGCGAGCAGCACGACCGCACTGAAAACGAGGCGGGCGAGTCCGATGGGTCTGTTGCGGTGCATCGTCATGGCGAGTTCGGGCCGCCGAAGTTGGTGCCAAGGTACACGGGTGGGCGCTTGGGTTCCGGCGGCACCCGTTCTTCGATCGAATCGAAGCGGAACGCGCGGCGCCATCTTTCGGGGGTGGCGCCGACCAGCACGGCGGGCCGGCCGATGAGCGACGGGCCGCGCAGAGAGGTATCGGTGAAGAAGTCATACGAGGATCGTCGGCCGCCGAGGTAGGAGGTGGCGCTGCGGACGGCGGGTTGCCCCGGCAGGTAGTACGCCAGCAGCGCCGCCCGGGTGTACTGGTCCGCGACGACAAACGCATCGGCTTCCCGCGCTGCGGCGGCGATGCGCTGGGCGTAGGCGCGATGGCCGCTGATGCGGTGATACGGGATCGCGCCCTCGAGGTACGGCACGCGGTCGAGCCATTGGAGCATGAAGAGCGCGATGAACGCCACGGAGCCGTAGCCGAGGGACCAATGCCACATCGCTCTGAAAAGCCCTCGCATCGCGCCGGCGGCGTTCGCTAAGGCGAGCGCGACGGGGATCAGGAGTGTGGTGTACCCCGCGATGGGCCAGTTGCCTTCCACGTCGGTCGTGAACGACACGCCGAGGTAGAAAAGGAGAACTGGCAATGAGGTGGCGAGGGCGAAGCGCGCGGCGTGCCATCCAGTCGGATCATTCGTGCGATTCTTCGAGGCGCGGATGAGTGAGAGCGCCATCACGACGAGCATGGGTCCGATGAGGCCGATCTGGGTGCCGATGAACTCGAGCGTCCATCGCGGGTCGTAGGCGCGCGGGGCGGAGGTGGCGGGCAGGTCGCCGCCCGGCGCGCCGAGGTGGCCGAGGAGGTGGGCGATCGTCGGCCAGCCGTGGCGTGTGTTCCAGATGATGACGGGCGAGATGATGAGCGCGAAAAGCAAGAGCGCGAGCGCCGCACGGATCATCGTGCCAGCCGACGCACGCGGCCGATCGCGCTCCAGCCAGACCCAGATCAGCAGGCCGGGAACGAGGAGCAGGATCGTGTACTTGAAAAGGAACCCGACGCCGAGGCACGCGGCCAGGGCGAGCCATCGGGCAGTGGTTGCGCGTTCGCGGAGCGACCAGGCCGCCAGGGCGGCGAGGACCCAGCAGGCGATGTAGGGGGCGTCGATGGTCATCAGGATCGCGGTCGCGTGATAGGCGGGGATGCAGCAGAAGGCAAGCGCCGCCGCGAACGCCGCGCGGCGACCGCCGATCCGACCCGCGAGCGCCGCGACCGCGAGCATCGCCACCCCCGTGCTGAGAGCCGCGGGCAGGCGGACGGCCCACTCGGCATCGCCGAAGAGGCGCGTGCTCCCCGCGATGAGCCACGCGATCCCCGGCCCCTTGCTGTAATAGGAAAGGTCGAGGTGTTGAGGGCGTGACCAATCCCAATACTGCGCTTCGTCCGCCGCGAGTTCGTAGGGGCAGAGGAAGATCAAATACACGATCCGCGCCAGCGTGACAGCGAGCACAAGCAGCCACGCAACGCGGCCGATCCCCAGATCATTTCTGAGCCCTTTTCTATTCATCCTCTCTGTGTCTCCGTGCCTCCGTGGTGAATGTCTCCGTGGTGAATGTCTTGGACTAGTGTCGCACAAGCCGGGCGTACTCGCGCGCGAGGATCATCGCCAGCATCCCCACGCCTCCCCAGAGCAGGATCAGCCCCGGCCACCCCGCGTTGTGGGCCAGCCCCTGCCCGGCGCTGATGGTGATGACCGTCGCGAGCGCGGGGAAGAACGACCAGAGATACACCGGCAAGGGCAGCGCCTCGCGTCGTCGGAGTGCCGTGACCGCACCCGCGACGAGCGTGAGGAAGCACGCCACCGCGTACCCGGCGCGTTCGTGCTGCTTGCTCGTCACCTCGCGTTGCACGTCCGCTTCCTTGGCGCGCAGGATCGCGGCGGCTTCGCGCGAAGGAGCGCCGGCGTCGGCGCCGAGTCGGCCGCTCTCCTGCGTCGCGAGATCGAGCAACTCGTGAACCGACCTGGCGAGGAGACTCTCCATGCGGTCACTCTCGGTTGACAGCCCCGCGAGGGTCTGTTTGTCTCCTCTCGCACCGGTACGGCCGTCGTCCGCGTTCCGTGAAGCCTCCATGACCAGCCGGAACGTCGGCCGAGTGGGCGGTGCGGCGGCGGCCTCGTCGTCGTCCGGCTCAAGCCACGCGCGATCCGCGACCAGCCGGATCGTCGAGCCCGAGCGGGTCGACCGCTCGATCCGGATCGGTTCGCCTTCACCTGGCACGACGAGCCATCGCGCTCCTTCGCTTGGCTCAAGACTCGCGGCCCGCAGCGTGACGCGCTCGCCGCCGGGACGCTCGAAGAACGCCTCGCCGCGATCGCTCAGTTGCCCCGACGCGGCCTCCGCCCCCGTTGCTTCCGAGAGCCGCATCGCCAGGCGTCGGCGCAGAAAATCAACCCAGTTCAGGTTCTCGGGGTGTTCACGCAGCGCCCTCAGTTCAGAAAACGTCATGTACTTCGGGTCGTCGCTGAAGTTGCTGGGGATGCGGATGCGTTGCGAGGCGAACGAGCCGCTGCGGACGGTGTCGCCGGTCCCCTCGCCCGACGCGCCGCGGAAAAGGAACTGCGCTTCGGTGAACGATTGTCCCGCGACTTCCACCTGGTACAGCCACACGGAGACCTCGTCGGCGCTGATGTATCCCTGCACCCGGCCGCCTGGGTCCAGCGTCGCCGCGAGCACCTTGGTCAGGCGCAGGCGCTCGAACGCGCCGACCGATGCGTCCGGCCCGGCCCGCACGACTTCTTTCGCGTGCAGTTCGATGTTGCCGAGGCGGACGCTCTCGCCGCGGCGGATGGAAAGGGTGATCAACCCCGTCAGGTCCCGGGTGACGATCTCCTCCATCCGCCGGAGGAAACGTGGGATCACCTGGTGCGCGAGGGCCGCGACGACGAGCGCCAGCACCAACCCGACCAGCGCCGCGGGCACGAGGACCGACCGATGGCTGATCCCCCCGGCGCCGGCGGCGGCCGCTTCGTTGTCCGATGAGAAGCGGTGGTAGGTCAGCGTCGCCGCGAAACCGCACGCGAAGGGGAGCGCGTACTGCATCATCGGGACCATCGCCAAGATCGTGAGGCGGAGCGCACCGGGCAGGTCGATCCGTCCCTCCGCGAGGAATCGCACCGAGAACGCGAACGAGATGACGACCACGAGCGACGACGCCGCGAGGAATCCCAGCCGCACCAGGTCGGTCAGGAGGAAGCGCCAGATTCGCAGCGGTGCGCGGAGGGGCATCCCGCTGATGGTCCGGGGAGAGTGGGCGGGATGCAACAGGCCTGTGGCACGGACCTGTCTTCGGGTCAGCGCGAGGCGGCAAAGGCATGGTCATCGCGCGACCAGCCCGGCTATCCTCGCCCACAATGATCGTCGGCCCCACGCAATCCACCAGCCCCCGCAGCGGCAGCCACCTCGCGGCCTGGCTCGGCCTATCCCTTCTCTTCTTCATCCTCTTCACCTGCCTCGGCTCGCTCCCCTACACCCTCTCCTCCGCCGGAAACGCGATGCCCCCACGTTACAAAGCGGGCGACCTCAACGCCTACCTCCTCCCCCCCTCGTGGGCCGCGATGCGCCCAGACGAAATCGCCCGACACAAAAACCTGGGAGAACCAACACACCCCCTCGGCACCGACAAACTCGGCAACGACCTCTTCACACGCTGCCTCACCGGCGGCGGCATCTCCATCGGCATCGGCCTCGCCGCCGCAACCATCAGCGTCGTCATCGGCACCCTCTACGGCGCCATCGCCGGAACCCTCGGCGGACGAACCGATTCGATCATGATGCGCATCGTCGACGTCCTCTATGGCCTGCCATACGTCCTGCTCGTCGTGCTGCTCGCCGTCGCTGGCGACTCCATGATCGACGGCTACACCGCACGAAGCGGCGACCTCAACGAGGGAACCCGTGCCGCCATCGAGATCGCCATCCTCCTCCTCGCCATCGGCGGCGTGTCGTGGCTCACCATGTCCCGAGTGATCCGAGGCCAAGTCCTGAGCCTCAAGGCCCAACCCTTCATGGAAGCCGCCCGAGCCCTCGGCCTCCCGTGGCATCGCCAGTTCTTCCGTCACCTTCTGCCGAATCTCATGGGACCGATCATCGTCTACGCAACACTCACCGTGCCCCAGGCCATCCTGCAAGAGTCCTTCCTGAGTTTCCTGGGCATCGGTGTTCGGCCGCCCCTGCCCAGTTGGGGCAACCTCGCCGCCGACGGGCTGACCGAACTCAACCCCGTCCGCGTGCGCTGGTGGCTCATCGTCTTCCCCTGCCTGCTGCTCGGGATCACGCTGCTGTCGCTGAACTTCGTCGGCGAGTGGCTCCGCGAGCGCATGGACCCGAAGCAAACCGGACGCTAGGCGCACCGCTGGGTGCCACCCAACCCTCCGAACCGAAGCAGCCCGAACTTCACAAAAACACGGTGATCGCCGTGCCTTTCGCCGCGGCGCGGCGTGTCCCGGCGCGCCGGGATTGCCAGACCCCGCCGCTTCGGCGCGGGTCTGGAAAAACCTGCTATTTCAGCCTCTTGTGCCCTGCAGGGGCACGCGGATCGCTCGAAAAAAAAGGATTGAGTTCACGCCATGAGGTGCCACCACAGATTCCCCCCGCGCGGGATTGGTGGTGTGGTGGGCCGTGGACGCACCATCCGTCGAGGGCGGACGGGTGGTGGCACCCACTCGTTGGGATATGCTCTCGCACGGCACGGATGCCCACCGCGCCGCGGAGATGCCTCCGATGGAAAACCGATTCGGCTTCAAGGACTTCGCTCTCTTCTTCCTGATGATCGTCATCGGGGCGGCGGTCGTCCTGTCGATGGTGCAGAACGAACGGCGCTGGGAAGAAACGCGGGCGCTCCGCCAGGCGGTCGAACAGCAGACCAAGTTGCTCGCGGACATCGAGCGGTCGTTGAAAGAGGACCGAGCGCCGGCGGCATCACCATCGAGCGCGCCGGCACCAGCAATCCCATCCAAGCCCGAAGCGAGCGCCACATGGGCCAGGCCCAACCTCCCCATCACCACGCCCCCCGCGTGGTCATTTCCAAACGATCCGCGCTCGCAGTCCGACTTCGCCAAAGGCGGCACCCTCACCGAACTCTTCGAGGGAAAGACCCGCACCATCACCCCCTACCTCGCCAACGACGCCTTCTCGTTCCGCATCGTCCACGAGTCCGTCTGCGAATCCCTCGCCGCCCTCGACCCCGCCACGCTCGAACTCCGTGGCTGGCTCGCCGAAGCCTGGCAATACGACCCCGACGGCCGCTGGCTCCGTGTGAAAATCCGCGATGAGGCACGCTTCAGCGACGGCGAGCCGGTCACCGCCGAAGACGTCCGCTTCACTTTCATGGACTACATCCTGAAGCAGGAGGTCAACGCGGGCCCCTACCGCAGCGAGGTCGGCCTCATCGAACGCATCGACACCATCTCCGAAAAAGTAGTCGAGTTCACCTTCAAGGAGCCGCGCTTCAACAACCTCCGCGCCGCCCTCCGAAACTCCATCCTCCCCTCGCATTTCTACAAGCAGTTCACCCCCGACCAACTCAACGCCTCCACCGGCCTCCTCATCGGCTCCGGCCCCTACCGCCTCGAATCACCCGATCCCGCCGCCCAGTGGACCACCGATTCCGAAGTCGTACTCGTCCGCAACGAACGATACTGGGCGCCCCAGGATCGCACGCCGCCCATCGACCGTCTCCGCTTCGCCTTCATCCCCGACAACGGCACGCGCCTGATCGAGTTCGAGGAAGGCCGAGGCGACCTGATGCGATCGACCCCCGAGCAGCACGCCGTCAAGTCGAAAGAACCAAACTTCAACAAGAATAACTCCGCCCTCGCCTGGAACAACATGCGTTCGGGCTACACCATCCTCGCGTGGAACTGCGGCCTGCGCAACGGCAAGCCGACACCCTTCGCTGATCCCCGCGTCCGCCGCGCCATGACCCTCGCCCTCGACCGCGAACGCATTAACCGCGACTTCTACGAAGGCCTCTGCGAAGTGGCCACCGGGCCTTTCCCCAAGTGGCAGGCGGACCCGAGCATCGCCCCCTGGCCGTTCGACATCGACGCCGCTAAACAGTTGTTGAAGGACGCCGGATGGACCGACCAGAACGCCGACGGCGTCGTCGAAAACGCATCGGGCGAACCCTTCACTTGGGAACTCACCTACGTCCGCGGCAGTGTCGTGGGCGAACGCGTCTCGCCTTATCTCATCGATCAGTGCGCAAGGCTCGGCGTCCGCGTCACCACCCGCGTCGTGGACGCCGCCACCCTCGCCCAACTCCGATCGAGCCACGATTTCGACGCGCTCCCGACGCAGTGGTCCTGGTCCGATCCGGAATACGACCCGTTCCAGACGCTGCACTCCTCCCAGATCGACGGCGGCGACAACTGGATCCAATACCGCAACTCGAAAGCAGACTCGCTCATGGAGCAGGCCCGTCGCACCATCGATCCCTCGGCCCGCGCCGACCTGTGGCGGAAGATCCACCGAATCGTCCACGACGAGCAGCCCTGCACCTACCTCCTGAACGTGCCGTGGACCAGATTCGTCAGCAAACGCATCGAGAATGTGAACCCCTACCCCGCGGGGCTGGATCGACGCGAATGGTTCATCCCGAAGCCGAAGCAATGAAGGCGTTTCACCGCAGAGGCGCAGAGAGCGCAGAGGGAGCCACTGAATGGGATTGTGTTCAGGCCAAGTTGTGACTCTCGGTTCCCGCGATTGTACTCGCTCCGTATCCGACCCCCATCCCAATCCTTTTTTGTCTTTTTCCGCTTGAACTCTGCGTCCTCTGCGCCTCTGCGGTGAATGCCTTCGCCCTGCTCCGAACGATGACCGCGTATATCACAAGACGCCTGCTCCTCCTGCTCCCGACCATGATCGGGATCACTTTCCTCGTCTTCATGCTCATCGCCCTCTCCCCCGGCGGCCTCACCGGCGCGATCGACCACGCCACCGCCTCGGGCGATGCCTCCCAACGCACCGCCGAACGAAACTACCTCAACACGCGATATGGCCTCGACGATCCGCTCCCCCTCCAATACCTCCGCTGGTTGAACCGCATCAGCCCGGTTCGCCTCGGCGGCCCCGCCGGAATCTCCATCGCCGCGCCCGACCTGGGAACCTCCTTCGCACGCTCGCGCCCCGTCGCCGACGTGCTCGCCGACGCCCTGCCGACGACTCTGCTCCTGAACCTGCTCTCGCTGATCGTTGTCTACGCCGTCGCCCTGCCCCTCGGCATCTTCTCCGCCGCAAAGACCCGGACGTGGATCGACGCCGTCATCCGCGCGATCCTCATCGCCCTCTGGTCAGCACCGGTCGTCGTCGCCGCGGTCATGCTCCAAGGCCTCTTCGGCCGCGCAGGCCTCGCATGGTTCCCCGCCAGCGGCCTGCACGGCCCCGATGCACGCGAACTCCCCTTCTTCGCCTACATCCTCGACGGCGTTCGCCATCTCGTGCTCCCGGTCATCTGCCTCTCCTACGGCTCGCTCGCGCTCCTCAGCCGACAGACCCGCGCCGCGATACTCGAAAACCTCGCCGCCGACCACGTCCGCACCGCACGCGCCAAGGGCCTCGACGAATCGCAAGTCTTCCTTCGCCACGTCGTCCGTAACAGCCTCCTCCCCCAGATCACCATGCTCGCGGGCGTACTCCCCGCGATGCTCTCCGGCTCAATCATCGTCGAGCGCGTCTTCAACCTCCCCGGCATGGGATCGCTCCTCCTCGAATCGATCGACCTCCGCGACCGCGAGGTCTTGATGGCGAGCGTGCTCATCGTCTCACTCGTCAACATCGTGGCCCTTCTCATCGCGGACGTGCTGTACGCGGTGGCCGACCCGCGGGTGAGGACCGGATGACGCGCGCGTTCACAAAAGATGCAGAAGAATGGCTGAGCGCTTGCCTTTCGCCCGTGAAACGGGCACGCGATGGTTGCCAGACGCGCCAGCGTCTGGTCAGCCCGCCCCACCAACCCTCTTCTTCTTTCTGGATTGGTTGCCTTGTCGAGTTTCGCTCGCCCATTGCATGGGCGACAAAGCAGGAAGGATTCATCGCATCCCACATGCTGTCGCATCTCCGGGCGTGCCGGGATCGCGGCCCATTTCGAGGCCGCGAACCAATCGCTAAACCGTCCTGTCTTCACCCCGGAGGGGTGGTCGTTCGTAGCCGGGGGTGGAGTCCGCGACACCCCCGGAAAGAGCGAAACAAAAACCATCTTCACCCCGGAGGGGTGGTCGTGGGAACGGACACTGATCAACGATCACACCTCCAGCGCGAAAAAGATTCGTTGATGTCGTTGACCGAGGGTGGCGCTCGAAGACTCGCTGACCCCCGGCTACGGACGACCGGCTCGCCACGGCGAGTCGCCGGTGGCGACCTTTCAGGCTGGGGGAAGCGTTGCTCTGCGATTCATTCACCGACTCTTCATGGGCCGGGAGATTGTGCAACCGGCCGTGGAGTGGCGGCAGCGTGATCTCCTTCGCCCACCATCCCGCGCCCCGCCATCGGCCCCTCATCCTCGCCGCGAAGCTCTGGTTCTGCACAACGCTGGTCCTCGCGGTGATCGCTCCACTCATCGCCAACGGCCATCCATTCATTCTGCGCCGCCTCGACGCTTCGGGCAGCATCGTCAGCATCGAGTACCCGCTTCTCCACGCGCTGACCCCGAGCGAAGCGCGGTGGATCGGGGTGGCTGTTGCCCTTTTGTTGTGGGTTCTCATCGCTGGGATCGGGCATTTGCGACGGATCAGAATCTCAGGGTATTTCCCAGGCGTGCTATTTGGAATCGCCGTTGTTTTCGCGCCGGCTCTCACCTCCCCGCCCGTCCTAACCCCTTTCGACTCCGCCGAACGCGAAGCCCGCGGCGAAATCCGCGCGACCTACACGCTCATCCCCTTCTCACCGAACGAACGCGCCGGCGACCGCAAAGCCTCATTCCTTCCTCCTGGTGCCGCCGCCTCGGCCGGCCGCACCCACCTCCTCGGCACCGACCGCCACGGACAGGACGCCCTCAGCAACCTCATCCACGGCTCGCGCCTCGCCGTCAGCGTCGGCCTCATCGCCGCCGGCATCGCCACCCTCATCGGCATCGCGGTCGGGGCGATGATGGGCTACTTCGGCGGCTGGGTCGATCTCGTGCTATCGCGCCTGGTCGAGATCGTGATGGGCGTGCCGCTCCTCTTCGTCCTCGTCCTCGCCGCCGGCGTCATGCCGCGCAGCATCGAGGCGACCATGGCCGTCATCGCCTGCTTCACCTGGACCACCGCCGCACGATTCACCCGCGCCGAGTTCATGAAACTCCGCAACGCCGACTTCGTCCTCGCCGCACGCGCCGCCGCGCTCCCCACACGCTCCATCCTCTTCCGCCACATGCTCCCGAGCGCCGCCGCACCCGTCCTCGTCGATGCCTCCTTCACCATGGCCGCCGCCGTGGTGCTCGAAGCCACCCTGAGTTACCTCGGCCTCGGCCCGCCCGAACGCGCCTCCTGGGGAGCGCTCCTCGCCTCCGCGACGAGCGACACCGGCGAGTTCCGCTGGTGGCTCGCCCTCTTCCCGGGCGGCGCGGTCTTCCTCACCGCTCTCAGTTACAACATCCTGGGCGAATCCGCCCGCGACGCCCTGGACCCGCGATCACAATGACGACACCGCCAACATCAACCCCCCCGCTGCTCACGATCGACGACCTCGCCGTCTCGTTCCCCGCCAAGGGCGGCACCCGCGCCTTCGCGGTCAACGGCGTGTCGCTCACCGTCCACGCCGGCAAAACCCTCGCCGTCGTCGGCGAATCGGGCAGCGGCAAGTCGGTCACCGCCATGAGCGTGCTCCGCCTGCTGCAATCCCCCCCCGCGCGCTACGAGCGCGGCCGCATCCTCCTCAACACCGGCGATTCAACCGTTGACGCGCTGACCCTCCCCGAACGCGAACTCCGAACGATCCGCGGCGGACACGCCGCCATGATCTTCCAGGAGCCGATGACGAGCCTGAACCCCGTCTACACCATCGGCGATCAGATCATCGAAGCGATCACCCTGCACCAAAGGCTCACCGGCAGCGCCGCACGCGCCGCCGCCGCCGCCGCCCTCACCGAAGTGGGAATCACGAATCCGGCTGAGCGCCTCCGCGCCTACCCCCACGAGTTTTCCGGCGGAATGCGCCAGCGGGTGATGATCGCCATGGCCCTCGCCTGCAAGCCCCGCCTGCTGCTCGCCGACGAACCAACGACCGCCCTCGACGTGACCATCCAATCTCAGATCCTCGAACTCCTGCGCGATCTCCAGAAGCGATCGGGGATGGGCATGATGCTCATCACCCACGCCCTCGGCATCGTCGCGGAGAACGCGGACACCGTCTGCGTCATGTACGCCGGGCGTGTCGTCGAGTACGCATCGGTGCTGGACCTCTTTGACCGCCCGCTCCACCCCTACACGCGCGGCCTGATGCGCTCGATACCCAACCCGGGCGCCCGCTCCCGCAGACTCACCACCGTCGCGGAGGTCATCGACGACCCGAAACAGTTCGAGAGGCTCCCCGGCGTCCGCCCCTGGTGGCCGGGACATCCAGCGCCCAAAGACCTCGAACCCACGGACGAGCCAACCGGCGAATGCGTCCTGCACGAGGCCGAGCCGAACCACTGGGTCACCTGCTGGCGAACGCCGGCGGCGATGAGCACATGACCACCGTGGAAAATGGGGAACACATGAGGATCGCGTTGCCTGATCCGAAGGCCCGGAGGGCCGTCAGGAAGTAGCCCAGGGTGCAGCGGCGCTTCGCCGCGGAACCCTGGGACAACGCGCACACCAACACCTCTTCTGCGTGTGTTCGAGCCCCGAGAGGGGCGACAGGATTGCACCACCGGTCCCAGCGCCAATCCGCCGCGCTGTTCGGATGAGAGAGGCCGAATCGTGCGGCACTTGTCAGCGATCGTCGTCTTCGCCTTGTTCGGATGGAGCGGCTTCCGGCGCCGCCGCCGCTCCTCCGGTCAGCCGCGCACGCACTCCCTGCTCGTGAACCAGCCGCCCGCCTAGGTGGCCCGCGTTCGCCACCGCCAGACACGGGATCGAATACCCGATCAGGAACACGACGCCCGCGAACACCGTCACCTTGCGAGGCCAATCCTTCCTCATCATCCAAGGCACAAACGTGTACCCGGCAAAGAGCACCATCATCAGAAGGGATGTCTTCCACGCCATCTCCGCCGCTTCCTCGTGCTCATGGAGAATCGTCTTGATCGCCCCGACCTCGTCCACAAACTCCTCGGCCGCTTCGCCCGTCGAGAGCGCGACCCACGCCCCCGCGACACCGATCGCCATGATGACCAGGGCCGCCAGATTCAAGGGATGCCGATGCCGATGCAATATCAGAGCGAGCACGATGAGCGCGGGGGCTGTCAGCAGCAGCGCGATCGGATAGTGCACCACCAGCGGGTGGTACCCGTCCCAGGTCGTGGGGAGGGGGGGAAGGCTGAACATGCGAGGGCTCCTGTCTCTTGTTGGTATCGGGAGAGGATGCAGCAATAGGATCGAAAAATCTTAGAGCCTGTGTGAGAAGCCCGCACGTACGAGCCCCGAACGAAGTGAGGGTTTTTCTACGAGCCCCGAACGAAGTGAGGGTTTTTCTTCGGCGGAATCGGCTCTTCTCACACAGGCTCTTAGGCGAATCCGGCCGAATTCTTTCAGTAATCGTATGAAATAGCGTCCAACTCACCACCAATCGAGGGAATACGCGCTGCGATCGGTTGATTCCTTCGGCGCGGCTGAGCCGTGCCGTCCGAGGCTGAAGTCCGCCAAAATCGTGCTTGTTTAGAAGAACGCATTGACTTTTCACGCGGATCGGGCAGTCTTCACGAACCGGAGAGTTGGGGATTCCCAGCATGATGACTGTCGTGGGGACATTTCTGATTCAACCAGCGGACCTTGTGGCCCGGCGGTCGTCGTCTCGTGCGCGGGTGGTTCGCGCCGAACGCGCTCGGCCTGTGTGATTCGTTTCATCAGCCCGGCGGACACAACCGCCGGGACGAGGAGGCTTCAGAGTGACGAACAGAATCTTCGTGATCGGACTCCTGTCAATCTCCGGCAGCGCGGCCTGGGCTGCGGACCCGGCGGCAAACCCTCGAAACGACGGCTTCGCTCCTGACGCCCACGCGGCGGGCGAACTCGACTGGCAACGCGACTGGCGCAAGCAACGCAATCTGCTGGTGGATGCGAACCCCGACCTGAACCGCGACCCCACTTCGTTCCTTGTGCGGTTCCATCAGGATGCCGATGAGGATGCGAAGAACCTGATGCGACAACTCGTCGGCGGGCGTACGATCGAGACGTGGAGTCTCGTCCCCGGGCTTGAGCACATCGCCGTGAGCGACGGCGCGGTCCAGAAGGCCGACATCGTGCATGTCATTGGGCGCGTGATGGGCACGGTCGAGTTCGCCGAGCCGGATTACATCTACCGGATCGGCGCCACGCCGAACGACACCCACTACGGCCTGCTGTGGGGGCTTAACAACACGGGACAGACCGTGAACAGCGACCCCGGCACCGCGGGCGCCGATATCGACGCCAACCTCGCGTGGGACGTGACAACCGGCTCAGCCACCACCGTCGTGGGAATGGCGGACTCCGGCATCCGCCGAACGCACGAGGACCTCTCGGCGAACATCTGGACCAACCCCGGGGAGATCGCCGGGAACAACATCGACGACGACGGCAACGGGTATGTGGACGACACCTGGGGCTGGGACTTCTGGAACAACGACAAGGACCCGACGGACGACAACGGCCACGGCACGCACACCGCCGGCACCGTCGGGGCCGTGGGGAACAACGGCAAAGGGGTCGTCGGCGTGGCGTGGAACGTGCGGATGGTCGGCCTCAAGATCGGCTCCCGCACCGGGAGCGTCTCCAGTTCCGCCGGTATCAGCGCCATCAACTACTGCGTCAACAAGGGGATCAAGGTCTCGAATCATTCCTGGGGCGGGACCGGCTTCAGCAGTTCGTTTGACGCCGCGGTGACGAGCGCACGCAACGCGGGGCACATGCTCGTCTGCGCTGCGGGCAACAGCGGCGCGGACAACGACTCGACGCCCTTCTATCCCGCCAGCTACACGCAGGACAACATCATCGCGGTCGCCTCAACGACGAATGACGATGGACTGTCGTCCTTCTCGAACTATGGCCTCACGCGAGTCGACCTTGGTGCCCCCGGATCGAACATCGCCTCGACCTACATCAGCCGCAACAGCAACACCGCCTACGCCTACCTCAGCGGCACGTCCATGGCCGCGCCTCATGTGACCGGAGCCGCGGCGCTGGTCTGGAGCGTCAACCCGACCTGGACCTACTCGCAGGTCCGCAGCAAGATCCTCTCGACGGTCCGGCCCGTCTCGGCGCTCTCGGGCAAGTGCGTCACCGGCGGCGTGCTGAACGCCAACGGGGCCGTGCAGTAGCACGAATCGCCGGTGATCCTCGCGCGGGGCTTGCACTCTCCTCCCCCGGTGTCGCCGCGGCGACTGCCCGAGTCTTCGAGGTCGAAGATCCGCCGCGGCGGGGCGGAGGGGGCGTCCGCGGCCGCACGCCCCGATCACAATATCGCGCAAGATTCAAATGGGATTCGTATGCAAGATTGGCGGCGTGCCGAAAGGCACGCCGCTTTCTTACTTCGCCGCCAACTCGTCGTTCACCGGGAACGGCCCGTTGTTCCCCGCCATCCATTGATCCCGCGGCAACGCCACGATCGCCCCGCCGCCAAACCGCTTCAACTCGAGCCCATCAACCGAATCACCGACCACCGAAAACTTGAACGGCCCCGGCTGCTCCAGTTCGATCCACATCGGCCCGCGACGCGACCCGTCCGCCGCCTCGGCCTCGACGCACGCGTACACCACCCCGTCGCTCATGCTCGTCGGCCACCACGGCCTCCCGACCTGCGTGATCGCAAACTCGCCGGGCTGCGCCGTGATGTTCATATCCTCCCCCGTCCGGATATCCGCCACGCCCCGCGGCGCCGTCGTGTCGCGCCGACCCGACCAATACCGCACCGAGATCGTGAGCGACGAATCATTCACAAACGTCACCCGAGGCCCGTGCGCCAGCGAAGTGGTGGCGTAAGAAACTCCGACCCCCACGGCCGACCCCGCCACCGGCACCACATGGTACGACAAGTGACACCCGCCGAGCAGAACCGCCGCGACGATCGCCCCCGCCGCAATCGCCGCCGAACGCCGCCCATTCACCGCAGAGTTCTTCACGCTTCGCGCTCCATGGGCCGAAACTCGACCTCCTCGACCACCGTCCGCCGGACAATCACACGCCGCCCATCGGGCCCAACACCCTCATCCTCGGCTGTTTCCCGCCCAACCTCGATGCGCTCGGCCCGCGCTGGGTCCGTCCTGACCCCACGCAGCACATGCCCGACAAACTCGCCGAGGCAACGCATCAGGGGTTTTCGGGCGTTGGGCACGCGAGCATCATAGGGAGCACGCTCAGCGCCCAGCCTGCGGGCCGATGCACGCCGAACCCCACGCCGACAGCACCTCCGTGACATCACCAAACGCCACCGCGCCGTCAGCATCCGTATCGCCGATGGGTCCGGGCCCGAAAAGGTCGCCGGGGGTTGATGTCCGTCCCCAGTTCGCAAGCACGCGGGAGACATCGCCGAACCCGACCAGGCCGTTGCCGTCGACGTCGGGCGAGGTGTCCACGGCGCGGCGTGCCTCGGCCTGAACGAAATCAATCAGCGGGCGCGCGGCAAAGTTGGTCGAGACCACCGCGAACACCCCCGCGATCCTCCGCGAATGGTCGATCCAAGGGCTGAAAGCGAACGCCCCCTCGCTGCTGTTCTGAAGGCTCCGTCCCGCCTCGCCCAAAGCGTTGACCCAGTTCCCGATCGCGTAGCCGGCGAACGCGGTGCTCAGACCGGGCTGACACGCCGCCGGGAAATCGCCGGCCTGCCTCTTCTGCATCTCTTCGACCCCAAGCACGGAGAGCACCCGCCGCCCCCGGAACGTGCCGCCCTGTATCTGCATCTGCAGGAAGGCCGCGTAGTC
This sequence comes from uncultured Phycisphaerae bacterium, assembly GCA_947085435.1. Classification (GTDB taxonomy): domain Bacteria; phylum Planctomycetota; class Phycisphaerae; order Phycisphaerales; family UBA1924; genus JAEUIV01. Next base: position 30,822 of record CAMTWL010000003.1, on the reverse strand, counting down.
GCGCGCGGAGGACACCGCGCCCCCCGCGACGCGCGGGTTGTCGCCCTCGCCGAAGGAGGTGTCCCGGAGGAGCAGTGGGATGCGGACCCGCTCGGCAAAGAGTGTGTTCCAGGGAGTTCCCGCGGCGACCTCCGCCGCCGCTGCCGCCGCCTGCATCGAGCATCCGCCGTAGCAGAACGCCCTCCCCGGCGCGGCGGTCAGCCCGCCCGCCGCGATATCCGCGGCACACTGCTGAAGCGTCGTGCTGCCATCCGCGAGGCACGCATTGCAATCGCTGTAGCCCGGAAGACCGGACGTGTGCGAGTAGCACTGACGGATCGTGATCTGATTCAGCGGCGGTTCGGCGAACGCCGGGAGGTGCATCGCCAGCGGATCATCCAGCCCGATGATCCCATCGTCCACGAGGGACATAATGACCGCCGCCGAGAGCCACTTCGAGGCGCTGGCGATCGGCACGGCCGTGCTCGGCGTGTACGCCCCGAAGGAGCGCTCGTACAGAACGACCGTGCCGCGCTGGAGTCGCACGTTAATCCCCGGTACTTTGGGGTGCTCCGCAAGGAACTGCTCGACCGCCGGGGCGATCGCGGAAAGGTCGTAGGGGCACGAAGCCGACTGGGCCCCGGCATTGGGCCCGCCAGCCGAGAATCCGGCGATGAAAGCGATGATGAGGTGAGCGGTTCTCATGCCGGCCGAACGCCCGTCGTCCAACGCTATTGCCGGCCCCCGCCATCCGTCACGGCTTCGCCTGGTACCCCACCCCAATCTCCCCGAACAAAAACGCATACGCATCCGTCTGCTGCGCGATCTGCTCGCTGAGCGACGTGTCCCCCCGTGCCCGCTGTCCATGCTGGTCCAGAGCAGCACTTTGGTCGTCGGCGACGCCGCCTGCAGCCTCGCCGTCATTTTCCGCGAGTGCATCGGGTCGACCCACGAACCCCGACCGTAAGGGAGCGGGCTTTCAACCCACCCGAGGCTTCGAAGACTCAGCCTCGGCGTCCATCAGTGATGCCCCGCCCGCCCCGCCCCCTCGATCGCCTTCACCATCTTCTCCGCCGTCAGGTTCTCGTGCAGCGTGTGGTCCACCAGCGCCACCGGCGCCGTGCCGCAGGAGCCGAGGCACTCGACTTCCATGAGCGTGAACTTGCCGTCGTCGGTTGTCTCGCCCGGCTCAATCCCGAGTCTCCTCTGGCACGCATCCAGAATCTTCTGATGGTCGCACACCTCGCACGCGATCGACCGGCAGACCCAGATGATGTGCTCCCCCTTGGGACGCAGCCAGTATTCCTCGTAGAACGATGCGCAATCGATCACATCCGCCGGCTTCAGCCCCAGAAACTCCGCGACCTCCATCATCGCCTGTGGCGGCAGCCAGCCCCATTTCTCCTGCACCGCGTGCAGCATCGGCATGAGCGCCGCCTGCTTCGTCTCATACCGGGGCAGGTAGGTGCGCGTGATCTCGTCCTTGATCTCGGCGGTGACGTAGGGCTCGTCGCGCCGTGCGATCGTCGCGGTGCCGGAGTTCTTGGTGAGCCAGGCCATGCCTCAGATAGTACCGTGGCACGCCCTTTCCAGGGCGTGAAAGACCACGGGCTGGAAAGCCCGTGCCACTTGATCCGCTATTTCTTCGGCTTCTGTGGTTTATTGGTCTTATTTGGTATCAATCCGGGGCTGAAGGGCTCGCCGTTGATCCCTTTGTGGGCCTCCAACTCCTCCCCCGGCCCGAGCCGCTGCACGCTCCCCTTCACGTCCGCATCCACCTTCTGCGTGCGCACCGCACCCTCCGGCGGCGGAGGCTTCGGCTCGCCCCATGAAACGCAATCGACGATCGTGCCGTCCGGAGCGGCAAGCACAACCCAGTCGCCGCCGTTGGCCAGCGCCCGGCTCTTTGACGTGTTCACCATCGTGAACACCATCACGCCGTTGAACGCATCGTTGCCCGACTCCGGCGCTTTCTTCGGCGTCCCCACCGGCCCCGCGATCTTCGCGTCGCACCCGTTGAACACCACGCACACGCCGTGCCCCGGCAGTTCAACATCGGGAAACTCGAAGCGCACGCCGCTGCCCTCGGTCCCGTCAAACGACGCCCGGCGATTGAAGAGGACGTACCCCTTCAGATTCACCGGCGACTCGTGCGCATTGGCGATCTCGATGAACTCATCCCCCGCGGCGTGGCGCTCGCCGTCCTTGTTCGCGTCGCCCGATTCGTCGTTCGGCACGTTGAAGAGGACTTCGGTGATCTGCGGGTGCGGCGCGGGGATCGGCGCTGCTCCCGGGGCGCTGGAGGCCGTCGCCGAAACCACTGCGATCGTTGCAAGCCGTCGAATCATGCGGTCAAGTCTATCGAACCGCATTCACAGCACGATCCGCACCTTCATTTCGGCCAGCACCTCCGGCATGAAGTGGCCGAGCGTGCGGTCGATCCCCGTGTTGTCCCGTCCGCCAGCGAAGAGGAGGGCGGCGGGACGCAGCGAATCGGCGTCCAGGATGAATGAGCCGCTGTCGCCGGGCCTGCTGAAAGGGCAGTTTCGGCGGGGGCCGACGAACTCGAGTTGGTGGTCGAAGGTGACGACGCGCGAGCCGTCTTCCTCTTCGCTGTAATCGATCTCGATCCCGTCGAGATCGAAGGCGGAGATCGTGCCGCAAGTGACGCCTGATGTCCTTCCGCGTTTGACGACGTGGCGGAGCGCGAGGCGGTCGTCGATCGGCGCGCAACCGATCTCGCCGATGCCGGGCATCCAGTGCGGATGGAAGTCGGTTACGTCGTCGGAGAGCCGCGCGATCGCGGCGTCGAAGGCGCCCTTTCCGGGCTTGAGTGTCGTCCAGCGCGTCAGCCTCGCGATGATGTTGAAATTCTTTCGTCGGATATCAGAGGGGCCGGGCTGGAGGATCGGGTCGTGTACGCGGCACTCGCCCGTGTTCGCCAGGACGTGGCAGTTGCTGAGGATGTAGTGGTACTCGTCGTCCTCGACAAAGCCGCCGAGGGTGCCCGCGGTGGCGCGCTCGTGCCCGCACGAGCCGCCCGCACGGAGGACGAGGCGCGGCCGGTAGCGCACGCCGCGGACGATGTCGAAGTCCTTCGCGTGCTTGCTCAGGCGCGCGACGAGGGAGTTGATCCGGCCGCCGCCGGCGGGAGGCAGCCGCACCGCGACGCGGTAGCCGCGCGAGCCTTTCTCGGGGGGTTTCAGCCCGACGGCGATGGGCTTTGACTTGCGTTCACCCTTCACCGAGCCACGCGCGATCGTCTCGCGCGCGGCGGCGAACACCTCGCGCTTGAGCGCTTCCGCCAGATTGAGTTGCACAACAGGCCCCCGACGCCCCTCCCGGTGCGCGTTGGGTCTTGGGTTCAGTGTTCAACGTGATCGGGCGGGAGGCAAGCGCGAGTTTGTGCAGGACGCGAAATGCGCGCACGGGGCACGCTGTTGACGCGAAAGAATCGCGCACAATGGTTGTGGTCGGCAGCCACCTTCGCCCCTTTCAGGGGCTCCGAGTTCAGTTTGCGTTCTCTTTCCCCGGACTTGCGGCGAAGCGCCGCTGCGGCCGGGGCAAGGGACCAGCGCCCGCTTCACGGGCTGGAGATCGGTCCATTGCGGGCAGTTTGCAAGAGACAGGGAGATACGGTGATGCTTGGGCTGCTTCGATTGCGTTGCACCCTTTCAGGGTGCCGAAAGAGAGGATTGGGGGTTCGCTTTCCGGGGGTTACGCTCGAAGACTCGCTAACCCCCGGCTACTGACGATCAGCCTTTCAGGCTGCAAACAAAGGCATTTAGCACATCCGCAAGGACTCTAACCGAGTAGTGCGCTCGCCGCATCGACAACGCTGGCGATTTCAATCCGTTCGATCGCGCACCGCTCGGGATGATCGTTCGCCACCTCTTCCTCGGGCAGGGTCGGGTCGGCGAGGATGATCCGTTCGCGGTCGAAGGGGATGGTGGTCCAGCGGCAATCGGTGGGGCCGAAGAGGGAGACGACGGGGACGCCGAGCGCGGCGGCGATGTGGCGCGGGCCGGTGTCGTTGGTGACCATGAGCGAGCAGCGGGCGATGATTGCTTTGAGGAGGGAAAGGGCTTGTGGGCCTGGGGCTTGGGGGCTTGCGAGCAAGGCGGGGAGGTCGATGGCGTGCGTGCGGTGCGGCGCGGGGATCATTGAAGTGATGCGCGCGGTGAGTTCGGATTCGCTGGGTGAGCCGGAGATGAGGACGGTCATGTTGCGGTGCGCGATGAGCCATTCGGCGAGCGCGGCGAAACGTTCGGCGGGCCAGCGTTTGGCGGGGTCGTTTCCGCCCGGATTCAGGAAGGCGAGAGGATTTACCACGGAGGGCACGGAGTCGCACGGAGGAAACATGTTGCGTGGCGTATCTTGAGTTTCATGATCCCCTTCCTTGGATTTCTCTGTGTGCCTCCGTGCTCTCCGTGGTTGACTGATTGTTCTGAGAACTTTGTCAGCCGCAGCGCACTCTTCGTCGGTGACGCGGAGTTCGAGCGTACCCATCGGGCCAGCGTCGAGGTCGAGTGAGTCCAGGAAGCGGCGGGCGAGGGCGAAGTAGTAGTCGCACGCGGCGATCGGCGCCCAATCGCTCGGCGCGGTCTTCGAGCGTTTGTAGGGCGCGACCTCGCGGCGACGCGGGGCGGTGAGGCGTTCGGTGAGGAGGAGGCCTCGCGCGTCGCGGTCGTAGCCGAGGCGGCGCGGGATGCCGGCGAGGCGCGTCGTGAGCGCGGTGGAGAACGAGTTCGTAAGCAGGATCGCCGCGTCGTAGCGCCGGGCGCGTACTTTCGCGGCGACTCGCTTTGGCCCCATCATGCCGGCGGCGCGATCGACGTGGATTTCGTCGAGGAAGTCGGTGCCGGTGAGCAGGCCGTCGAGGTTGGGGCGGACGAGGCCGCCGATGAACGAGCCTGGGAGCGCGCGGCGGAGGGCGCGTAGCGTGGGCGTGGCCATGACGGTGTCGCCGACCCAGGAGGGGAGAACGATCAGGAGGCGGGAGGGTTTGGGGAGTGGGGGGGGCATTGGGAAAAGCGAAAAGCGAAGAACGTAAAGCGAAAAGCGAAAAGTGGAAAGTGGAAAGTGGAAATTCAAGGCATTGTCGAGCCTCGTTGCATTCCTGTCTTCATTTCCACTTTCCACTTTCCACTTTCCATTGTTCCTACTCCTCCTCATCCCGGCTGGTCCGCGGCTCGCCCCACAGGCTCTGGCCGGTCTTGTTGCGGAACCATCGGTCGGTGACGCGGCGCAACTCGACCGCGAATCCAAGCGCGACGAGCCGCTGGCCGACGAGTTCGATGGTGATCGACCGGCCGTCGGTGCGGACGGCGTTGATGGTCACGTTGTTGCGCTCGCCGATGGAGTGGGCGGTGGCGACGACGAGGTCACGGATGTTCGCGTCGGCCAGGGGCGAGCCTTCGAGCGCGCGGAGGGTGATGGAGGTGACCGAGTCGCTCATCGCTTGCATTCTCGCAGGATGATCTCGACAGCGGCAAGGAAGTCCGGAGCGACGAAGTGAGGCGATTTGGCGGACGCCGAGGCGGAGGAGTCCTCGACGAAGCCTCGGGTCGGATCGCTCCGCGCGATGACTGGGGGTCGCCACGGCGACTCGCCCGAGGCGAGCTTGGGGCTTGAACGAGCCTGAAGCGCAAGCGAGGGACTTATCCGGATCGTCCGCGTCCCCGCCGCCTGCCCCGCTTCGATGTCGCGCTGCTTATCGCCGACAGTCCATGATCGCGCGAGGTCGATCGAGAGGGCCGTCGCGGCGTCGAGCAACATCCCCGGCTGCGGCTTGCGCCACGGGTGCTCGCGCGCGAACTCGGCGACGGTGCCGCTCGGGTGATACGGGCAGAAGTAGAAGGCGTCGATGAGGCCGTCGAGGAGTTGGTTGAGGCGTGCGTTGACGCGCTCGACGTCGGTGACGCCGTACTTGCCGCGCGCGACGCCGCCTTGGTTGGAGACGACGACGAGTGTGAAGCCCGCGTCTTTGAGTGCGCGGCATCCCTCGGCGACGCCGGGGAGGAGTTTGACGAGGGCCGGATCGCCGAGATCGCCGCCCTGGGCGACGCCGTCGCAGTGGATCAGGGTGTCGTCACGGTCGAGGAAGGTGGCGGGGGTGGCGGGGGGCATGCGCGGTGCGATCAAAGGGCGCTTGAGAGAAGTTGGCGCAGTTCGTCTTGCCATTGGCGGCCGAGGGTGTCGGCTTCGTCGAGGACTTGGAACCGAAAAACATGCTCCTTGAACTCGGCACCGAGTTGCTGCCAGGTCACCTTCTTGCCCGCGCGTTCGAAATAGCCGGCCACCTTTCGTTTGTATGTGGTGTCGACGTTGCCCTCCAGGTGAGCCCCTTTGCTTTCGATCACAAGTACATTCTGGAACCGACGGCCGTTGACCTCTTCCTGTACGACAAAGTCCGGGAAGATTCGGTTCCGCTTGTACCCCTGAACCGTGAAGTTATCGCGGCCCACGCGGTTGCGATACCACCACAGGACATTGACATCCTTGTCGAGGACAAGGGCTACCTGGCGCTCGTACATGTTCTGGCCTTCTTTCTCGACAAAATCAAAGAGCGAACGCCTCAGTGGATCGCCATTCTCGTGGATGAGCGGTTCGATCTGGCCGGTGCTCTTGACCTCGATCGACTCGGGGATCTCGAATCGACACTCGGAGCAGTGGAGGTAGAACAGCACGTTGCCCGCGTCGAAGAGAGCGCCGAACGCACGCTCGGTCTGCAAGTCCACCTGTTCCTGAATGAACGAAGTGATCCGGCCTCGAACTTCCGTTTTCACCCTCGCGAGCCGTGTCTGAACGAGCAGTTCCGCGCGGCACAGTTGATCGTACGTCTGACGCACGATCCTGCGGAGTTGTTTATGACTGAGGAAGGGGAAGTCGAGATTCGCCGCGACCCACGCCAGAACACGATCGTCCGCCTCATCAAAGTCGAGTTCGGTCTCGCGCGTGCGCGTGGGGTCTTCGCCCAGCGTGATTCGGTATTGGCGCTCGCGCAGTTCATCGGTCTGGCGTGCGAGCGGCCAGTCGATCTTCTGGTACTCGAAGCGGTCCACGTCCACGCGGCTGATGAGATGGCGGAAGTAGTCGAGCGGCGCGTATCCGTTGCCTTCCTTGACGCAGAATCGGGGAAGGTAAATCTTGCCCTCGAAGGGCTTGCGGTACAGATCGCGGAGGCCATCGCGCCAATGCGTTTGCTTGGTCCTCTGGTTGCTCTCCGGGGTTTCGCCCGAGGCGACCAGCCCTTCGGCGTCGCCCTCGTACCCCTCGTTTTCGAGCGCTTTCTTGACACTCTGAAGCACCTCGGCGGGCCGGTCGTGGTGGCAGTAGACGTACGACTCGTTCAGGTCTGGGATCGGGGTGCGCTTCTGGTGCGGCTGCCGCAGCACACGGCCGACCAGTTGTGTCATCGCGCGGGCGCTGCCGGTGTTGTCGAGGCTTACGAGGATGTACGCGAAGGGGCAATCCCATCCCTCCTGAAGCGCACTCTTCGTGATGATCCATGTCACCGGACATTCCGGGTCTTCGAGGTTGATGTTCTCAAGCCCATCGTCCTCCGCCGACTTGATCTTGATTGCGTGGTCGGGAACGTCAAGCCTCTGGATCAGGTGCTCGCGCACGTGCTCGGCGTGGATCAGACCCTTTTCTTTCTGGTCCTTGCCGATCCGCTGCACCTGCACCAGCACGATGGGGCGGATCGCCCGGTGCTCCCCCTCCGCGCTCTGGAGCGCCGCGGCATGGCGCGCAAGCACCTCCCGCTTGTCACGGGCCTGCGTCAGCACATCCTGCCATTTCTTCTTCCCGCTCGTGGTGACATTCATCGGGAGTTTGATCATCTCCTCGCGCAGCAGTTCCTTCCCGCTGACGCGGGAGACAATGTTGGGGTGGTGCAGCGCGCCCGCCCGATCCTTCCAAGGCGCCGGGGTGGCCGAGAGTTCAACAACGATCGAGGCGTTGAACCCTTCGATGGTTTCGCGTGCAAGTGGGCTGGTGGCTTTGTGCCCCTCGTCAAGAATCACGGGGGGACGGCAGAGTTTCACGAGATTGCCGATCGAAGTCTTGAGAAGATCGGTCCCTTCGATCACTTCCAGGTTCGGGATGCGGCCCCGGAGCGCTCGGTGGGCGTCGAGATCGTCCTCCGGCGGGAAGTGCCGGACGATGTTCCCGCCGCTGTCGCGGAAAAACTTGAGTTGATCCTTGGTTTCGCGATTGGTCGCGGCGAGTTGCAGGATGAGGATATTCAAGCACTCGGCCAGGCGCGAAGGCGTCAGGCGTGCGACCTCGTGCTTCTCCCACACCTCGATCCTTCGCGAGACCGCGTGCTCGAGCATGATCCGATACATGTCGTTGCGGTCGCGGAGACGGCGGAGCGTGTCGCGGTAGATCTGGCTGCTGGGCACCACCCAGAGCACCAGCCCCGCGCCGTTGCGCTCGCGGTGCAGGATTCGGTGGATCGATCCGAGGATCTGCGTGGCGAGCAGTGTCTTCCCGCCGCCGGTCGGCACCTTGATGCAGAAGGTGGGCAGGTCCTCGCCCACGCCGTTTTCGCGCGGCTCGTATCGTCCGAGGCGGCACCGCTTCCAAGCCGCTTGGGCGCCAAAGTCGGTGTTGCCCTTTGCCCGCTCCTCCGCGAGGGCGCGGAGGAAGGACTCGACCTCATCGATGACCCGGCGTTGGTAGTCCTTCAGGTCCATGGGTTCACTTGAGATTGAAGGGGACGATCATCGCCCGGATCCTGACCTTGTGATCGTCCTCGTAGCGGCGGCGCTCGTCGGGGTGGAGCCAGATCTTCTCGCAGTAGATGACGAGTTCCTTCGACTTATTTTTTTTTAGAATGGCTTCGAGGCGTTTGGTGCTGAGTTCCATGTCCTCCGTCTCGTTGGGCGTGTAGAAAAGGTAGTAGGCCGAGGTCGCGGTCGAGCCGACGAAGCCGGACTTCTCGTCCACCTTGGAAAGGTCGATGTCGCGGCTCGTCTCGGTGTAAAAGACGTACTTGGCGAGGTCTTCGTAGGAGGGAGGGTTCTTGCCGAAGTCGCGGTACTCGGAGAAGAGGGGCTCGCCGACGCGGGCGTAGGTGAAGGAGCCGCCGAGGCCGGGAACTCTCTGTTTGCTTCCCTTTTCCGTGATCGAATATCCCGCCGATACTCTCCGAACGCGCTCAGCGGTTATTTCGCGCGCAATATTGTGGCTGGTTGCCTCATCTTGTTTTGTGTCGAATGGCTGCTGGATCGCAACCACCCTTCGCGAACCGCCATCTTGTTGATTCAGTGAGAGTACGGCGTGTGCGATCGTTCCTGACCCTGCAAATGAGTCCAAAACGACTTCACCGCTGTTGAGGGCAAGCAAAAGTATCCGTTCAAGCAATCGTACGGGCTTCGGTGTGGGGAAAGCGTCTCCATCGCCAAAGATATCGCCAATTTCTTTCTTCGCTTCCTGCGTGTGTCCAACCTCTTCATTGTCCCACCAAGTCCATGGCGAGTTGCCATCAGACTCGGACAAGAAAGTCTTTCGCCGTGGCATTGCGTCCCCATCGCGACCAAACCAAATACGGCCGTCGCGAACAAGCTCTCGAAAAACACTCTCAACATTCTTCCAGCAAACGCCCGGCGGCGGCTCATAAACGGTGCCACTGGGCGTTTTGATCTTGTACATCTGATTTGGCCGGAAGCCTTGAGCCGTGTAGTCAGACGAAACCCATGGGCCGCGAGGGTCACTATCGAGGTTCTTGAACTGAGCTCTTTGTTGAGGCGATTTGGGAATCTTGTTGAAGGAAACGACACTAGCGTGCTTCGCATAGACCACGATGTGCTCGTGCGCGTCGCTTAGTGCGAGTCTCATGTCGGGTGACGTCCGCTTCTGCCAGACAATGTTCGCAATGAAGTTCTCTCTCCCAAAAATCTCGTCAAGCAGTACTTTGAGATGATGGACTTCATTGTCATCAATCGAAATCCAGATCGACCCATCCTCTCGCATCAGTTCCTTCAGCAGCACCAACCTCGGGTACATCATGCAGCACCACTTGTCGTGGCGCGTGGCGTCCTCGCCTTCCTTGCCGACGGTCTGGCCGATCCATTCCTTGAACTGCGGCTGGGTCAGGTTGTCGTTGTAGACCCATCCTTCGTTGCCGGTGTTGTAGGGAGGGTCGATGTAGACCAGTTTCACCTTGCCCGCGTGGGTGGGGAGGAGCGCTTTGAGGGCCTTCAGGTTGTCGCCCTCGATGATGAGGTTGCCGTCGAGCGCGGGCTTTTCGCCTTTCGGGAGGAGCGACAACTTGGCATCGAACTCCAGACGGTGGTGGGGCACCGTGTGGTGGTAGTTCTCGATGACGGATTTGCCCTTGAACTGCAGGCTTGGCACGCCGAGGCCTCCTTCGCCCGCACCATAGCAGGTTCGGCGAGTGTTTGGTACACTCCAAACTGCATTTCGTCAAGTTTTCGGCAGGGTGTCCACAGAGCGGCGGCTTGTCCCCGCCGTTCCCCCCCGCTACATTTCCTCCCCGCCGGTGGCCCTGCCGCCGGGTTGGCCACCGTAGCTCAGTGGTAGAGCACACCCTTGGTAAGGGTGAGGTCGAGGGTTCAAGCCCCTCTGGTGGCTTTTTCGGTGGGTTTTGGTGGATCGGTGGCGCGGGCGCTGACCTGAAGACTGGTCAGTGGCACGGATCGTTGATTTCGGGGATGATGTCGGACCCTCTCTGCCTTGGTGGTGTTTGGGGCGTCGCTGGTGGGGCGGCGTTACTCTGATTGGTTCCGCTCGGGCGACGGCGCTCGGGCTTTGGTGTCCGCCGAACGGTTCGGCGGCGCGGCGTTCGCTCGGTGGTTCCATCTCGGATGGGGCCGGGCGTCGGACCTGTTGGTCACGGAGGCCAGCGGGAAAAGATTTGATCGGCCGGATGAGTGTGCCTGCGATGCAGGCCGCGGCGTTCGGTGGAGGTTTCGGTAGTCATGGCGAAAGACCTATTTCAGAGGACCAAGCCGCACGTCAACGTCGGCACGATCGGGCACATCGACCACGGCAAGTCAACGCTGACCTTTGCGTTGGCGCAGCGATCGGCGGCGAAGTACGGCACCAAGGCCAAGACCTACGCCGAGATCACCAAGGGCGGCACGGTCCGCGACGCGACCAAGACGGTGACGATCGCGGCGTCGCACACGGAGTACGAGTCGCCCAATCGGCACTACGCCCACGTTGACTGCCCCGGCCACGCCGACTTCGTGAAGAACATGATCACGGGCGCTGCGCAGATGGACGGGGCGATCCTCGTGGTGTCGGCGGCCGACGGGCCGATGCCCCAGACCCGCGAGCACGTTCTGCTGGCGCGTCAGGTCGGCGTCCCGTACATCGTGGTTTTCCTGAACAAGGTTGACCTGGTGGACGATCCGGAACTCCTCGACCTGGTCGAGTTGGAAGTGCGCGAACTGCTGAACAAGTACAACTTCCCCGGCGACAAGACGCCGATCATCCGCGGGCAGTCGAAGGCGGCGAGCGAGAACCCGAAGGACGACAAGGCCAACGGGCCGATCGATGAGTTGGTCAAGGCGCTCGACGAGTACATCCCGCTGCCCCCGCGTGAGAAGGACAAGCCCTTCCTCATGTCCGTGGAAGACGTGTTCTCGATCAAGGGCCGCGGCACGGTGGCGACGGGTCGCATCGACCGCGGCGGCTGCAAGGTCGGCGACGATGTCGAGATCGTCGGCCTTTCCCCCGACAAGAAGAAGACGGTCATCACCGGCGTCGAGATGTTCCAGAAGACGCTGGAGTCGGGCGAAGCGGGCGACAACGTCGGGCTGCTCCTCCGCGGCATCGAAAAGAACGACATCGAGCGTGGGCAGGTGATCTGCAAGCCCAACTCGATCAAGCCTCACGCGAAGTTCAAGGGCGAGGTCTACGTCCTGACGAAGGAGGAGGGCGGTCGGCACACGCCGTTCTTCAACGGGTACAAGCCCCAGTTTTATTTCCGCACGACCGACGTGACGGGTTCGGTGAAGTTGCTCGGCGGGGCTGAGATGTGCATGCCCGGCGACAACATCCAGATGGAGATCGATCTCGGCGAGAAGCCGATCGCGATGGAGACGGGGCTTCGTTTCGCCGTCCGCGAGGGCGGCCGAACGGTGGGTTCGGGCGTCGTGACCGAGATTCTGGACAAGTAAGGCCGGTTGAACGTGAACTCCCCCGGCGGGCCCGTTTTTCCGGGTCCGCCGGCTTTGTCGAAAGCGGGACCATGCCATGGCGAAGAAGAAAGGTGATGCTCGGGAATATGTGTGGCTTCAGTGCTCCGAGAGCGGGGACCTGAACTACCGCACGTCCATCAACGTCAAGGGCGGGATGCCCGAGAAGTTGAAGGCCGGGTTCAGAAAATACTCCCCCCGTCTCCGCAAGCACACGCTGCATAAGATCAAGCGGAAGTGATGGAAGGGCACTAGGGACTTGGCACTAGGCATTAGACAGTCGAGGGACAACTCTCCACTAGTGCCTCAATGCCAAGTGCCTAGTGCCTGCCCCCCGGACGCCGGTAGCTCAATTGGCAGAGCAGCGGATTCCAAATCCGCAGGTTGCGGGTTCGATTCCCTCCCGGCGTGTTGGCGAGATTCTGGCCGGTGCGTGTTGCCCCGGTCGCCCGGTGCATCCTGTTTCGAGAAGTGTCAACGATGAACATCAGCATCTACAAGCAAGGTCAGGGGCACTGGACCCGCCTGATGACATTCATGGGCGGCATGGTCATGTTCGCGTGGGGGGCGGCGTGGCTTGCGGGTCAGATGAAGAAGATCGAGTTCGCGCGCGATGCCAGCGGCGCGTACACCATCGAGCCGCAGTTCGTGCAGGGCGGCACGGCGCTCACGCTCATCATCCTGGGCGCGGCGGTGTGCTACTGGCTGACCTACGCCAAGCCTTCGTCGTGCGAGTTCCTCATCGCCACCGAGGGCGAGATGAAGAAGGTGAACTGGTCGAGCAAGAAAGAGTTGATGGGCTCGACCTGGGTGGTCGTCGGCGTCGCCATGATCCTGGCGACGAGCCTGTTCTTCGTTGACCTCGCGTTCTCCAGGTTCTTCCAGATGATCCACGTCTTGAATCCGACGAACTGAGCGCCAGCCGTTGAACGCCGCGTTCGGCGCGAACCAGATTCCCAGACCGCTTTTCAGGAGCCGCCACGACCATGTCCGAAAAGCCAACCGCCGCCGCGAGCACCGCAACGCCGGAGCAGCCCGAGCGTTCCGGTCAGTTGCGCCCCGACGAGCCGCTCGTGACCTCCGGCATGAACTGGTTCGTGCTCCGCGTGGCCTCGAACAAAGAGGACTACGTCCGCGAGACGCTCCTCAAAAAGATCGAGATCGAGGGGATGAAGCACCTCGTCAACCGAATCCTTGTCCCCACCGAAAAAACCCGCACCGTCAAGAACGGCAAGCAGAAGATCACCGAAACCAAACTCTACCCAGGCTATGTCTTCGTCGAGATGAAACTCGAGCCCGACGGCCGCATCCCGCAGGATGTCTTCTTCCTCATCAAAGAGACCACCGGCGTGGGCGACTTCGTCGGCGCGACGGGTCGGCCCACCGCCCTCGCCAACCACGAGACCGAGAAGATGCTCCTGGACTCGCGCCGCCCCGAAGAGATGCCCGAGGTCAAACTCGTCTTCGTCAAGGGCGATCACGTCGTCATCAAGGAAGGCCCCTTCGAGAGTTACGAGGGTACCGTGGACGAGATGCTGCCCGACAAGGGGCTGGTCCGCGTGCTGGTGACGATCTTCGGCCGACAAGCCCCGATCGAGATCGAGGAATGGCAGATCGCCAAGCAGGAAGGCACCTGAGTCAACCAACGCTCGCGCGCATAGAGTTTCGCATGGCCCGAACAACTGAAACCCCCGATCAGTATCTCCTGCCCCTGACAATCGAGCGGCTCGATGACGGCTCGTATCTCGGGCGGTGCTCGCGACTGCCGGGGCTGAATGTTCAGGCTGGCTCCGTGGACGAGGTGGTTCGCCTCGCGCCGCGCGTCGCCCGTGCCCTCATCAGCGCGATGCGGAAGAAGGGGATCCGCGTGCCTGCGGCGCTCGTGGCGGCGAAGACACCCCTCAAAGTCCAGATGCTTGTCGCGGCATGACCTACCGCGATCTCACCAAGAGGCTCCGGCGGCTGGAGTGCGAGTTCGTGCGCCACGCCGCGGGATCGCACGAGATCTGGTGGCGGCCGAGCAACCAGCGATTCACCACCATCCCGCGCCAAGTCGGTCGGGATCTACCCGCCGGGACACTCGCGGCGATCCTCCGCGATCTTGGCTTCAGGAAGCGCGATCTGGACAACATTTGATCGTCCGCGAAGACGCTCCCTTACGGTCGCGGCTCCGACAGCAGCGCAATCGCCCGATCGATCTGCTCGCGCGACACGTCCAGGTGCGTGACCGCGCGGAACTGTTGCGCGGCGGTCGGGAGCGTCCATACGCCGCCCCCCGGATGCTCGCGCATCGTGGCGCAGTAGGCTGCGGCGGTTCCGAACGACGGGTCGACGCCGACGTAGACGATGTTTGTTTCAACATCGCGCGGGTCGATGCGAAGCCCCTTGATGGACGACAGCCCCTCTCCGAGGCGCTTCGCGTTCGCGTGATCCTCCGCGAGGCGCGCGATGTTGTTCTCGAGTGCGTAGATCGCGGCGGCCGCGAGGATTCCCGATTGCCTCATCGCGCCGCCCAGCATCTTGCGGATGCGGGCGATCTTTCCGATGGTTGGGCGATCGCCGGCGACGGTTGAGCCGACGGGTGCGCCCAAACCCTTGGAAAAGCAGGTCGAAACGGTGTCGAAGTGCTTGGCGTACTCGTGGAGCGGCACGCCGGAGGCGATGCTGGCGTTCCAGAGGCGTGCGCCGTCAAGGTGGCATTTCATGCTGAGTTCGCGGGCGCGGCTGGTGAGAGCCTTGATGTGGTCGATGGGCCAAACGGAGCCGCCGCCGCGGTTGTGGGTGTTCTCGATGACGAGGAGTTTGGTGCGTGCGGCGTGGATGTTGTCGGGGCGGACGAGGCGGTTGAACTCATCGAGCGAGAACTGCCCGCGCGGGCCGTCGGCGGCGGCGATCATGCAACCGGAGATCACGGCGGGCGCGCCCGTCTCGTAGTGGATGATGTGCGAGTCCCGGTGGCAGATGATCTCGTCCCCCGGCTCGGTGAGCGCGCGGATCGCGGCCTGATTCGCCATCGTCCCCGAGGGAACGAAGCAGGCGGCCTCCTTGCCGAGCAACGCGGCGATGCGCTCTTGCAGCGCGATGACGGTCGGGTCGTCGCCGAGGACGTCGTCGCCGAGCGGTGCGTCCATCATCGCCCGCTTCATCGCGGCGGACGGCCGGGTGACGGTGTCGGAGCGGAGGTCGATGGGTGTTGTGGTAGGCATGGGAGAGATCGTATGGGCTTGCGGCTTGGGGGCCTGCGGAGCCCGACGCGCAAGCGAGGTTCTTCAAGGGCAAACAAATCGCAGCGCAACGAAGAAGCCGAGGGGCGTGCCCCCCGGCTTTGGGATCGACGGGCGATCGGCGACTCCCAACTCGCTGCTCACGGGCAGGAAGTATTGAAGTTGGCGACGACGCCGAAGTTCATGCCTCGCGCGGGACCCGGCGCTTGCGGCGGATCGAAGCAAGCGCCGCGGCGGCCGCGGGCTTGCTCCGTTTACGGTCGGCAGACGCCAGCCCGCGCCGGACCCCTGCGATCGCCTCGGCCCGGTCGAGTTGCTCCAGCAACCTCCCGTAGGCCGCGGCGTCCTGCACGACCACTTTCGCACGCCCGTTGACCGTGAGCAACGCAGGCCGTCCGCTGCGTCCCAGGCGGCGGATGTGGTCTTCCGCTCATCGCAGCGCAACGAAAAAGCCGAGGCGTTCGAACCCCTCGGCTTCGGGATACGACCGGCGATCCGCGACTCCCGGCTCGCCCCCTACGGGCACGAAGCATTGAAGTTGGCGAGGACGGCGGTGATGTCGGAGAAGGCGTCACCACCACCGGCTTCCGCCCCGCCCACCTCACCGCTCTCTGCCACGCCCCCGGCGGCACGGCTTCCACCGGCTCGCCGCCGCTGGTCGATGATGATGTTGGAGGGCTTGAGGTCGCGGTGGATGACGCCGTACTCGTGGAGGAGTTGCACGGCGTCGCGGATTTTTGCGAGGAGGGAGACGAGTTGGGTGTGGGTCTTTGGACTCGAGTCTTGAGACGCCGAGGATGAGTCCGCGAATCCTCGGGTTGGGTCCGGTAGTGCGCGGGAGGGCGCGAGGGGGGAGGAAGACGCCTCCTCCGTCACTCGAAGACTCGTGACACCTCCCCCGCTGGGAGCGGGGGAGGTGGCATCGGGCATGTCAGAGCCGCGACCGTGCGGGAGCGGGTTTTCCGGAGCGGATTCGGGGTCGGGCGCGTGGGGTGTCCCTCCCCCCCGGCTCACGCCGGACCCCCCCCCAGGGGGAGGGGGAGTAAGACATGGACCTTGAACGCACCGAGGCGAAGTTTCTAACGACGCGGTGGACGCCGGTGGAGGCGCTGCGCGCCGGGGCCGGGGACGGGGCATGATGCGTTGCTCGCGTCGCTGACCGAGCGCTACTGGCCCGCGGTGTACGGATACCTGCGGGGCAGCGGCGTACGGCGGGAAGAGCTGGCCGAGGTGACGCAGGCGTTTTTCGAGGACGTGGTGCTGAGCCGGGGCTTGTTCGAGTACGCCGAGCCGGCGTTGGGTCGGCTGCGGTCGCTGGTGATGGCTTCGTTGAAGCGTTACATGGTGGATCGGCGTCGGCGGAGCGCGGCGCGATGGCTCCCTGATTCCGCTGCGCGTTTGAGGGGGAAGAGGCGCGGAGCGCGGGGAAGGCGGAAGACGGGGCACAGATGACACAGATGGGCACAGATAAGACAGAAGTCCTCGCTCAAGTGTCTTGAGTTTGTCTTTCATCTGTGCATATCTGGGTCATCTGTGGCAATCTCCATTTCTTCTCCGCGTTCTCCGTGCCCCCGTGGTGAATATCTTACGGGCAGGGGTTGCCGAAGTTGGCGAGTGTCGCCGTGATATCGCCGAAGTCCACGGCGCCGTTGTGGTCGGAGTCTCCCGGCCCGTTGCCCTCCGCGTACGCGTTCCCGAAGTTGGCGAGGGCGGAAGTGATGTCGGCGAAGGAGACGACGCCGTCGAAGTTTGCGTTGCCGGGGCATTCGGGCGGGACGGCGACGGCGAGGATGAGGCGCGGGGGCTGCCCCGCTTCTTTGCTGTGGTAGGAAGTCTGGCCCGCGCCGGGGACGGAGATAGCGAGCGAGATGATGCCGTCCGCGTCGGCGTTGACGGCGTTGGTCACATCAGCAGAGAAGGTGCCGTCCTTCGAGGATGCGGGGACGTTGACGATGGTGCCGCCGTCGATGGGTGGGGCGTTGTTCCAGGTGATGGTGGATTCGTTCCATGAGGAGTTGGTGACGATCCCGACGGGGCCGCCGCCGGATTGGATGATGCGGAGGCTGAGTTTGGCGTGGCGCACGGGACGGTTGATCGCGGAGGTATCGAAGCGGAGATAGATGCGTCGTGTCGCGGCGCCTGAGGCCGCCAGGAGTTGGGGTACAGCGCCGTTGTTGGCGTTGGGTGCAGCGGAGTCGATGGTCGCGTCGGCGACGGCGTCGAGCGACCGAAGCGTGACGCCGGCGCGTGCGTCGAACCAGTTGCGCGCGCTGGGTGCCGAGGCGAAGAAGTTGGTGAGGAGGTCGCCGGTTTTTTGTTCGCCGGTGGGGGCGGGGTGCGTGCCGTCGGCCTCGAAGTCGCTGAGTTGCCAGACGAGGCCGTCGGCGCGTGGCGTGAGCCCGTCGGCCCAGAGGTACGGCCCCCAGAGCATCAAGGGGGCTTCGACCGGACCGGCGTTGGGATCAAAGTTCAGCGTCGGGTCGCCGGTGATCTGGTCTTCGATCGCCCACTTGACGGAGAAGGCGGATTCGTAGGCGTACGGCTCGGGGTTGAGCGAGCCCGTGGCGTACCCGCCGTAGATGCGCGAAGAGAGGTACACGATGCGCAGATTGGGGAAAAGGTCGTGCAGGTTGCGCGCGATGGATTTCAGGTTGGCTTCAAGCGTCAGCGCGTGACCGGGGAATGGATCGGTGGGATTGGCGTTCGCTTCCTTGAGCCACGCCACCTGCACCTGGTCAGAGTCCCCGCCCGCGGCGATGACGCGGCCGGTGACGGTGTTCCAGTAGGGTGCCGCGGGGTTGGCGATCACCGACGCGGCCTGCCCGCCGAGGGCGGTGTTGAGGATGAGGAGTCGTGCGTTGCGGGTGGCGTTGAGGTCCGCTCCGCGCTCGAAGAGCGAAAACTCGTGGGTGGTGTTCGACATGCCGATCGAGATCATGACGATCTTGCCGGTTTCGAGGTTCGGGTTGCCTGCGGTGTCACGCGGAACAATCTGAAGCGCTGCGGCCTGCGCGGCGGCGGCGTGGGCGGCGGGGGGCAGGTTTGCTCCGCCTGGGTACAGGCCTGCCTCGAATCCCTGATACAGCGCCGGCGGGAGTTCAGTGATCGGGATCATGCCGGTGGAGGTGCCGCCGGCGAAAGCGGACGAGACACACAAAGCCCCGAGCAGCACGGCGAGCGCGGGTGTGGAGCGGCAGAAAACGGGCGAAGTCGTCATGGTCGGTCTCCCTTGTCACTTTCGCGGGCGTGCGAAGGCGCGCACGCTCGGTTCGATGTCAAACGACCACGGGGGAAGTGTATTGCCGGCGGCGGCGGGCCGACGAAAAAAGGCCGCGGGGGTCAGCCTCGGCCTCCTCGGCTTCCATTCCTTGACCAACCATCCTTGATTTCAGCCCGAACCACCGGGGGAGTCCCGTGATGATTCAGTGCGGTCTTCGCCGCTCAGAATCGCAGAGTCATCCCAAACTTCACGGTCAGTACGCTCTGCTCCGACCGCAGCGAGTCGCCTTCGACCTCAAAGCCTTGGTTGAGCACGACGAAGAGGTCGGTCCCCGGCTCCAGTTCCCAGCGAAACCGGCTGTTGACGCCCAGGCGATCCGATTCGTTGTCGTACTGGATCGTGTTGTTCCACGAGATTGCGGGCGAGAAGAGGATGTTGGCGCGGAGGCGGGAGACGCGGACGATGAAATCGCCGTCGGGCAGTTGGACATCGTTCAGTTCGTACTCCGCCGAGGCGAAGAAGCGAGACGAAGGGCGCCACTGGATCGCCGGGATGTAATCGGCGCGGCGGCCGCCGTAGTAATCGCCCGTCTCGACGGTGAAGGCGGGGGCGAGGACGCGCTGGGCGGACGATTCGATCCACGCGGCGACCCGGCCGTGCGTGTAATCGTCCTCGGGGATCGTCACGTTGTCGGCGATCTCGAAATCCTCGCTGAGGACGTCCTGATTCCAGGTGTAGACCGCTCCGAAGACGTCGCCGTGGCGGTTTTCCACTTCGATCTCGGGTGCTTCCAGTTCGAGAGTCTGGAGTTCGCCCCCCATCTCCGTGAAGAGCGAGGGGTTCACGGAAAGATCGATGCGGCGGAAGTAGCCATTGGTGCGCCATCGGCGGCGGAAGCGGGCGTCGTACTCGCGGACGCCGGTGCGTTCGACGAAGCCGAGCGCGGGGTTGAAGCCCGCGCCGATGTGGGCGGCGAAGAGGCTGAACGACCAATCGTCGTTGGGATACGAGATGCGGCCGCCGAACGCGGTGTCGTCCGGGTCTGCTTCGGAGTCCGGCTCGTCGGTCGTGGTGCCCATGATCCATGCGTGGGCTTCGAGGGACTTACTTCCGAGGAAGGAGTTGGTGCGGAGGTTCAGGTCCGCGCCGGCGAGGGTGTTGTTCCCGGTCGTGCCGGGGTCGCCGTTGGTGAAGATGACGCCGACGTTTGATTGATCGAAGATGTTGGCGCTGGCTCGGCCGACGGTGAAGTTCTTGGAGCCGAGGTTGTCGTCGTCGTACATCTGGACATCGAGCAGGCCGAAGGAGACGCCCCGCTCGCGTCCGGTGAGTTTCACGCCGGCGAGGATCTCTTTCTCTTCGCCTCGGACGATGCCGATGCGCCGCGAGAAGAAGGGGAGCGGGCTGCGCTGGATGCCGCCGAAGGAGAAGACGTCGGTGTCCTGGAGGAAGAACTCGCGTTTTTCCGGGAAGAACAGGGGAAAACGAGTGAGGTTCACGCGGCGGTCGTCCACCTCGGCTTCGGCGAAGTCGGTGTTGACGGTGACGGCGGCGGTGACGGAGGGTGTGACCTTGTAGAAGAGGTCGAGGCCGGGCTTGATCTCGACGCCGCCGTCTTCAAGATCGACCTTCGTCGAGACATACGGCTTGAGCGTCAGGCCGATGCCTTGTTTCATGCCTTCAAGCCGCTCCAAGGCTCCCGCGTCGGCGATGCGGCGGACCTCGCTGTTTTGCCGAGGCGAGGCCCAGCGATCGACTTCCTGTTTCCGTCGGATCACCCGCTCGATGTTGAACCCCCACGCTACGCCGTCCTTGAACGAAAGGGTCTTGAAGGGGATCGCGATCTCCGCGGTCCAGCCCCGATCGTCGCGGCGGGCGTGGGCGTGCCAGATGCCGTCCCACTCGACGCGGTCGGCGCCTCGGAAGGGTTCGAGCAGTCCGTCGCGCTTCGCGCCGACGGGATTGACCTGGAAGAAGTAGCCGCTGCGTTTTTCGCCGAAGGTGTCGAGGACGATGGTGATGTAGTCGTCGGAGTCGAGGTCGCCGTCGCGCTGCAACTGAAGCCCGGCGACGGCGGCGGGGTCCGAATCGAAGCAGCGAACCGCGAGGTAAAGAAAATCATCGTCGAAGAGGAGGCGGACCTCGGTGCGCTCGCTGGCGGCGGCACCCTCGTTGGGTTTCACCTGCGTGAGCGCGTCGATGACGGCGGCGTGCTGCCAGGGTTCGTCGTCGATCGAGCCGTCGATGACGGGGGGGGTGGCGGTGCGGACCATTGCGAGGGGGGCGGGGAGTTCGCTCCGCGCGCGGAGCGATTGCCCGCAAAGGAGGATGATCGAGGGGATGAGGATGAGCGTCGGCCTCGCCACGGAGGCAGTTGTACCGGATCATCGGAGCCCGACGCGCAAGCGAGGGGTTATTCGACCGGGGTGTGGAAAGCCTCGCCCGGATTGGATTATTGGTGTGAGTTCCCTCCCTTACGGCCGGGGTTCCGTGGATTCCTGAGGGATGTTGTTGAGATCAAATAGCCGATAAGAACCCCCATGCGATGGATCGCGGCGGCTGTCGGTGTGTCCATGATGCTCGGGCTGAGCGGGCCGGTGGCGGCGCAACCGACCCGGCCGAGCGCGGCCCGCCGGGTCGTCCAGACCTGGGACTTTGACGATGCGCTCTCGCGGGTCGAGCCCGTGCCCATCGGCTGGTTCCGGGCGCAGGACAATCCTCCCGAGCGTGAGCGGCCGGGGTTCCCGGCGTGGAACGTGCCGGGGATCAGCCGAGAGTCCGCGAGTTCGGGCGAGCGCTGCGTCGCATTGCCGACCAAGGGGGGCAACACGGCGCTGCGCCTGGCGGCGGGGGCGGTGCCCGCGCTCCCCGACGCCGACTATTCCGTCCGCGCCATGGTCCGGACCGACGGGCTGGGGCACGCCAAGGCGTGCATCGCGGCGTGGCTGCTCGACGAAAATCTCCAGCCCATCAGCCGCACGCACTCGCGGAGCGAACTGTTGAACACCGGGGGGGAGTGGAGCGAGTTGGTGGTGCGATCGCGCGGGGATGCGAGGGCCGCGTGGCTTCAGATCGAGATGCTGCTGCTCCAGCCGCGTGAGTTCGAGGCGGCGCGGAGCGTGCATCAGGTCTGGCCGGAGGATTTCGCGGGGGTTGCGTACTTCGACGACGTGGTTGTCTCGCAGGTGCCGAGGCTGGAGTTGCTCTCGCAGGCGTCCGCGAATGTCTTCGTCGGGGATGATCCCCCCGAACTTCTCGTCATGGTGCGCGACCTGACCGGCGAGCCGCTTTGGATGGAACTCGTCGTCTTCGACATCGATGGGAACGAGGTGCAGCGGGAGCGGATGCCCGTGCCGGAGGGCGGTCGGCTGACGCCCTGGTGCCCGTTGCTGCCGCGCTTCGGGTGGTACAGCGCGCGGATGGAGGTGTCGTCTTCCAGCACGGTGGTCGGGCGCCGCCGCGTGGACCTGGTCTGGTCGCCCGAGGTGCGCGCTCCCCACATGGGGTCGAGGCGGTCGTTCGGCGTGGTCGCCGAGGGGATCGGCGCTGAGCAACGCGCCGGCCTCGCGGACTTGCTGCCGAGAATATTCGCCGGCTCCGCGAGCGTGTCGGTGTTCGCCCCCGGCACCTCCGATGAGGCGCCCGGGGCCGGGCTGGACGAACTCTGGCGCGAGACGGAACGGCTGCTTTCGCAGGGGATCGACCTCACCTATGTGCTGACGAACCTGCCGCGGGCGCTGACGCACGAACTTCGGATCGATCCCGACAACCCGATCCCGATGCTGCTGGCAAAGAACGACCCCTGGTTGCCCTACCTCTCGAAGACGCTCAACGTCTTCGGCGAGCGCGTGCGGCGCTGGCAGCTGGGGCCGACGGGGGGCGAGTCGGCCCTCGGTCGATCGGGCCTGCAATCCGACCTCGAAATGATCCGCAAAAAACTGCGGACGCAGATCCCGAGGCCCGTGCTGGTCCTGCCATGGAGTCTCAGCGTCGCGGCCGAAACGGCGAACGCGGCGGCGGATTCGATCGTTCTGACCTGGCCGGTGGGAGTCCCCGCCAGCGAGATCGGGCCCGCGTACAAAGCGGCGACCATGAACTCCCACGGACTCGAACGCGTGCTGCACATCGAAGTCCCGAAGGAGGAAACCTTCGGGGGTCGGGCCGCCGCGATCGAACTGACGCGGCGCACCGCCGCCGCGTGGGCCGCGGGGGCGAGACGGCTGACGATCGACCGCGCGTGGCGTGCCCTTCCCGAGGCGGACGATCGCTTGCAGCCGACCCCGGAAGCCGCAGTCTGGCGGATCATGTGCTCCGTCCTCGCGGAGTCGGCCATCGTCGGGATGCTCCCGGTCGCGGAGGGGGTCACCGTCTACATGATCGACGGCCCGGGCGGCGGCGCGATCATCGGGTGGAGCGACGGCGCCGATCCGGAACAGGCCGTCGTCCGGGGCTGGCTCGGCGAGGGGGAGGTGTGGGCGATGGACCCGTTCGGGAACCGCACGGAAATCGAGCGGGACGAGTTCGGCTCGCACGTCGTTCGGTTCGAGGAAATGCCCACGATCGTGACCGGCGTTGATGTCCCGCTGGCGCGCTTCCGAGCCGCGGTGCGCGTCGAGCCTTCATTCATCGCGGCCCGAGCCGAGCGGCACGAAATCGAGATCGTCATCGAGAACCCCTGGCCCGTCGGCATCACCGGGCGGCTGCGCCTGGCGGAGCCGGTGGAGTGGACCATCTCGCCGCGCGTCATCCCGTTCGTGCTCTCGCCCGGCGAAACCGCGCGCGTGCCCGTCGAACTCGCCTTCGCCCCGGGGCAGGAAGCGGGCAGGCAACGCCTGATCGCGGAGGTGGACCTGACCGCGGAGCGGCGGTATCCGCTGACGCGCTGGCCGCTCGCGCTCGACCTGGGTTTGCCGACGATCGAGATGTCGCCGAGTTACCGCGTCGAGCCTTCGCCGTCGGGCGAAGGGACTGACCTTGTCGTGTCGATGCTCATCACCAACACCGGGGATTTTTCGCTCACGGTTGAAGCCTTCGCGCAGGCGCCGGGGTACCGGGCGTTCGAGGCGCCGGTCAGCGGGCTGCAGCCGGGCGCTTCGGTCACGCGACGCTTCCGCTTCGACGGCGGCGGCGAGCGCCTGAAGGGCCGGGCGGTCCGGGTCGGGCTGAAGGAAACCAGCGGAACGGGAAGGCTGAACCGGACGCTGGAGATCGAGTGACGCCCAACCCGATTGAAACTCGTGGCATGGAGAAGCCGAGTCTGAGGGAGTCTTCGGCCGAAGGCTCGGATCGGACGCCCGAGATTCAAACGAGTAACTGTTCTGCGGAATGCAAAGACCGTTCATACGAGCCGCGAACGAAGTGAGCGGAACGGCGCCGGCCCACCCCTCACTTTGTTCGGGGCTCGTATGTACGGGCGCGGCGCGCCGGAAGAACCGACGAATCGCGCGACACCCAGATACCTTGTGGCGTTCCGGCGCATGGCGTTGCAACGGAGAATAAACTTCGGTTTGCGAACGGCTGAAGAGTTACTCAAACGAAATCGGCATAATCGCTCAACTCGGGTTCCGTCTACATCGACGAAGGATCAGTACGCTTTTTCCAGCGTCGCCCCCGGGTAATAGTGCATCACGATCTGCTCGGCGGTCGCGCCGGCGCGTGACATCCCCTCGGCTCCGTACTGGCACAGCCCCACGCCATGCCCGAACCCTCGGCCGCTGATGACGACGTTCGCGCTCTGAATCGAAAACTCGACGTCGCCGCTGAGGACGCGGGTCTGAGCGGTGACGGAGGGTTGGCCGCTGCCGCCGATCCAGTTGCAGCCGGTGCGGAGTTGCTCGGCGGAGAGTGCATACCACTTTCCATCGGCGTCGAAGACGCGGTAGTTGTTCGGGCGGCCGTCGGCAGTCCTTGAAATGGGTTCGACCTTTGCGATCGCACGAAGCCCGCGCACCGCGAGCCCCTGGTCGCGGCCGTAGGCGGAGAGACGCTTGGAAATCTCGTCGCGCGTCCGCGTGACCGTCCATTTGGTGCGTGGCGAGAAAGCGCACGCGGTCTCCGGCCCCTGCGTGCCCTGGAGCGGTGCGTCGAGGTTGAACTCGAAGCCCTTGGTGGTCGGCCACACATCTTTCGCGGCTGAAGGCCGTCCACCGCAGGTGCTGGAGTAGTACGCGCGGAGGACGTGCCCCTCATAGATCAGAATCTGCCCGCGCGTCTCGGCGACGGCGCGGTTGGCGACCAAGTGATCCACCGCGCCACCATAAACCTGGTCGAGTTGCGAACTTTCGAGGTCGTAGGGCTCGTTGTTGCGAGCGCTGCGTTCGCGTTCGTGCATCGCATAGGAGCGGGCGGCGATGGCCTGGGCCTTGAAAGCGTTGAGCGACCAGTTGGGCAGGAGTTCGCGGCTGATGACGCCGGGCAAATACGATTCGAGGCCGATGTATTCGATGAGATCGAAGGGGAGAACCGAGGAGACGGTCGCGGGCGTTGGCGTGGGAGCGCCGGTGGTGCCGAACGCGGGGCCGGGTGTTGCGGGGGCTGGCGCGCGGGCCGGCTTCGGACGAAGGGTGAACTCGCCTGGGTAGGGGACATCGTTGACTTTGATGTTCGCGCCCGCGGCGTCGGGCTGGATGCGCAGCGAGTGAGCGGGCGCGCCGAGCGCGGGGTTGCCGAAGGCGACGGGCCGATCCGCGCCGTCGCGGAGGAGCCATCCGGTTTCGAGTCGCATGACCTTGATCGGAGTGTTGATTGTTTTCGCGGCGGAGGGTTTGCCCTCGGGGGCGATGGTGATGGACGCGGGGCCGGAGAGGGTGACTTCGCGCACGTCGCCGAGGAGTCGGACGCGGAGGATGGGTTCAATCTTTGCGTTCTCGGGTGGCTGTGACGATGCGCCCTTCGGCGCGGGGCGCGTGGCTCGCGGCGCTGGGGACGTGGTGGAACCGCTGGTACACGAGCCGACGCCGATGGAGCAGAGGATCGCGAACAGAACGACGGCGGCGGCGGCGGGGCTGTCGGCGACTTCGAGCCAGCGGGTCGGGATGTTCCAGTTGCTCTTCCTCACGCGGTAATGATCGGCGCGGAGGGGGCGGGAAGTCCAGAGTCGGGGTGCGGCTTTTTCGCCGTCATCGAAAAAAAAAGCATTCACCGCAGAGGCGCTGAGAACGCGGAGGAAGACAGGGAAAGGGGTTCAAGACCCAAGACTCAGGACCCAAGACCCAAGACCCAAGACCCAAGACCCAAGACCCAGGACTCCATCAGAACTCCAACTTCCGCAGCCTCAGGCCGTACTCCGTGAGTCTGATCCTGACCTCGTCGAGCGAGGTCGCGCCGAAGTTCTTGACTCCCATAAGTTCCGCCTCGGTGCGGGCGGCGAGGTCGCCCAAGGTCATGATGCCCAGCATTTGCAGGGCTTTGCGGGCTCGGACGGAGAGTTTGAGGTCGCCGACGGGCTTGCCGAGGGCCTGCTCGCCGCCGCTGCCTCGGAGGGAATCGAAGACTTCCTTGCGGATGCGTCGGTGGGCGTCGTCCAGCCCCTGGCCCAGGCGCAGCCCCTTGGCGGTGAGCATGCTCTTGATCTCGATGAGCGAGGCCTCGCCGAAGTTTTTGTACGCCATCAGTTCCGCTTCGGTGATCCGGAGCAGATCGCCCAGCGAGCGGATGTTCATCTTCTTCAGGCAGTTGCGGGCGCGGACGGACAGTTCAAAGTCCGTCACCGGCGTGTCGAGCATCGCGTTCCGCTTGGCGAGGTCGCGGTCGTGCTCTTCGTCGAGGTGCATCTCGCGCGAGCCGGTGACATCCTTCATGTACATGCGGGCGCGGGGGTGGTTGGGGTCGGTGTCGAGCACCTGCCGCAGGCACTTCTCGGCCCGCTGGAAGTCCCCGCCGTCCTCGTACATCACCGCGAGGTTGATGAGCGCGTTCACCGGCGCGGGGGAGCGCTCGATGCAGCGCTCGTAGAGGCTCATCGCCTCGTACTCCTCGCCGACGAGGTCGAGGGCGTAGGCGAGGTAGAACATCGCATCGGGGTTCGCGGGGTCGGCGGCGACCGCCTTGCGCATCTCCGAGAACATGAGTTCCTTGTTGCCCGCGACCCGCGCCCTCTCGGCCGAGTCCAGGTGAGCGGTGCAGGCCCGCGGGTCGCCGCTGACGGCTTCCCCGGCGCCGATGATGATGTCCATCGGATTCGTCGGCATTCGAGGCTCCTGAGATGTGCGTCCGCCTCGGCCGGAAGGGTGAGGCGGGGGTCGAAGAGTGTACGGGGGCGGGGGCGGAGGCTCAATGGGGCCAATAGGCCTGTGCCACTGACCCGTCTTCGGGTCAGTGTGCATCGCCCGACCTCTCGCCACTGACCTAAAGACAGGCCAGTGCCACACAACGCCATGAACTCGAACTGCCGGAAACTTCACGAAACGCTGGAATCGCCGAGGCTTTCGCCGCAAAGCGGCGCGCGGGTGTTGCCAGACCCCGCCGCTTCGGCGCGGGTCTGGAAAGGTCTGTTTTTTAGACTCTTGTGCCCTGAATGGGCACGCGGATCGCACAACAACGGTGCTCCGGTTCACGGGGTTGAGTGGCGCATGAAGCCGCCGATTCCTGATCGTTATTGATTTGAATCGGTCTTGAACCCGTCCAAAACCAGAACATCAAGCCCCGGTGCCATCCCGACCCCACCGGGACCGAGATCGCTTGCCATCACAGGCCGGCCGCCTTCGACGGCTTCCGATGTTGTCGGCGACAGCACCTTGATCGTCTTCCAGTGACCTGCACGGAACCGCCAGAAAAAATAGATCGACAGCGCGATGATGTACAGGCTCGCCGCCGCCCACGGGCCGAAACTGCTGAGTTGGGGCAGGTAGTTCACGGCGAGCCACCCGCCGCCGACGATGAAGCCCCACGCGAACAGCAAGGTGACAACGCCCGGCCAGACGGTGTCGCCCGCGCCGCGGAGCGCGCCCGAGATGGTGATCGCCAGCCCGTCAAAGAGTTGGAAGGTCGCGGCCATGACGAGCATCCACTTGGCCAGGTGAACAATCCGGTCGGCCTGCTCGGGCGGCACGCCTTCGGGCATGAAGATGCGGGCCATCGCCCCGCCGAAGAAGACAAAGCACAGCGCGCACACCCCCATGTAGGCCATCGTGATCTTCACGGCGAGCCAGGTGCGCGACTCCGCCAGGTCGTGCCGCCCCGCGCCGATGCACTTGCCGACGATCGCGGTGGTCGCGATCGAGATGCCGACCGCCGGCATGAACGAGAGCATGAGGTACTGGTGCGTGATCCAGCCGGCCGGGCTGTGGAGCACGGTGCCGCTCTTGTTGTCGAAACTGGCGACGAAGCCTCCCATGAAAATCCACCAGCAGACCATCTCGTTGCCGAACATGAGTCCGCCGGGCCAGCCGAGGCGCAGCAAATCCTTGATCGGTCCCCACGTCGGTCGCCACGAGGCGCGGGTGTTGTAGAGGCGGTTGTATTTATTGGAGAGGAAGAGGGAGAGGGGGATCACGCACTCGACCGCCGAGCCGACGAGGGTGCCGATGGCGGCGCCGCGGATGCCGCTGCGGGCCATGCCCTCTTCACCCAGTTCTGGGAACATGTAGGCCCACTTGATGAGCGCGTAGGAGACGCACAGGTTGACGATGTTGCCCGAGAGGGTGCTGACCAGGACGATCCACGGGCGGTGCATGCCGTAGAAGTAGTGGCCGACCGCGCGGGCCGACAGAGTGAGAATGAGGCCGAGGAGGAGCGTCCGGCCGTAGATTGTTTCCATCGCCGCGACATGAGGCGAGACCCCCGGCACACCCGCGGCCGAGCGCATCGCATCGAACACCTGCGGAAAAAAGACCGCGTAGGGCACGAGGACGACGCACCACACGCCGAGGCACATCCAGAGTCCCGCCCAGGCGTACTTCGGGCCGTTCTCGGGTTTGCCCGCGCCGAGATTCTGGCTGACAAAGGTGTTGACGACTCCCAGGATGCCCATCATCACGGAGGCGGGCACCCACGAGGCGATGCCGCCGTTGCCCGCCGCGGCGAGGGCTTCGGGACCAATCAGCCGCGCGACCAGCAGCCGATCCACGAACTGCATCATCGAAAAGGAAAGCATCGACGCGACCGCCGGGAGCGCGATCATCATCATCTCGCGCAGCGCGGAGCGATCGTCGGCCGGGAGCATTGGGATGTCGGCCGGGGAGTCGTGCATCGCGTGTCCTGGAGGGGGGCGGAGTCTACAAGGGGGGTGCCACCACCTCCCGGCGCGCCGGGATCTTCGGCGGGTGGTGAGGTCTCGCGCACCACCGACTCCCAGGGCAATCGCATTATTCGATTTGAGGAAGCCGTGGTCAGCCGACCGGGACATCGACGGCGCTGCGATCACGGTGACTTGGTATTCCAAGCCCGCAACGCGGGCACCGGTCCCTTGCCCCGGGCGCAGCCCGGGGTGGGCGATTCATAGCGGAACTGAGCCCCAGCGGGGCGAGGGTGCGGGGCTTTTCACCGAACCCGACTCTCGCACCTTCGCAACGGATGACGCCCCTTATGTCTTCTCGAGAACGATGACCGAGCCCATCAATCAACCGCGCCGTCCGTCGCCCCGCTGGGGCTCGAAGAAAGTGAGGATGCAAATGCTGTCCCCGGGCTGCGCCCGGGGCAAGGAACCTGCGCCCGCGTTGCGGGCTTCACGACGGGGCACTCGCATGGGCAGTCTTGCGCAGACGCAACCCCTGTTCCCGCGCCGCCAACGAAGTTGATTTCAGTGTGTTTGGTAGGCGGTAGCCGACAATCCGATTGCCCTGCCACGACCCGCCGCACACGACCATCGCGATTCCGATCCTCGCTACCATCTTCATATGCCCGAAGTCGCCCCCGCACCCGCCCCCGGAAAGACCAAGCGCCCCGCCGCGAGCCCTGTTGCGCCCGATCAGGTGGTCGGCGCGGTCGAGGCGGTGTTGCTCTCGAGCGATCGGCCGATGAGCCTTGGGAAGATCGTGCAGGCGCTGGCGCTCGACGCGGACCCCGCGGCGGCGACGAGCGTGCGCAATGCGATCGAAGCGCTGAACAAGCACTACGACGAGTCCGGCCGCGCGTTCCGCATCGAGCAGGTCGCGGGCGGCTTCCGCGCCATGGCCCGCCCCGAGTTCGGCGGCGTGCTCGCCTCGCTCCACGGCATGAAAGAGCAGCAATCGCTCAGCCGCGCGGCCCTCGAAACACTCGCCATCATCGCCTACCGCCAGCCGATCACCCGCGCCGATCTCGAAGCGATCCGGGGCGTCGCGTGCGGCGAGGTCTTGCGGTCCATTCTTGAAAAGAGACTGATCGATATCGTCGGCCGCGCCGAGGAACTCGGCCGCCCCATGCTCTACGGCACGACCAGGCGCTTCCTCGAATCCTTCGGCCTCGCGTCGATCAAGGACCTGCCGAACCATCAGGACTTCGCCCCCGCCATCACCGCGACGGTCGAGAAAAAACCCGCCGGTGCTCACACCGCGGAAGAGAGTACGCCGTCGTGAACTACCGATCGCTCTTGCTGCTTCTCCCGGCGCTGTCGCTGCTTCCAGCGTGCGGGCCGCACAAGATTTATGGCCGCGTCGTCACCGGGGATACGTCGTACATCACCGTCGTGGACAAGGACGATCACCGCCTCGACGCGGAAGGCGGCGTGTCGGGCGTGCTTTTGAGATTGCAACTCGATCCGGGGCGCATCAACCAACGGAACATCGCCGAGCAGACCAGCGGTGAAGATGGCAAGTTCACGCTCCCGGTGGACGAGTTCGGTGCCGGCGTGATCGAACTCGAAGGCGGTCTGCTGGCGCGGCGGCACGGGTTCAAGTCGGCCGAGGGGGTCTTCGTGGTCCCGGGCAATTCAAAGCGCATCCTCGTGGTCCTTGAACCGGGGCGCGATGCGCCGGGTGCGTTCGAGGAGGAGCCGAGCGCTCGGGAGCAGGTTGAGCGGTTCAAGTAGCGCGGCGGGCATTCGCTCATCGGTTATTTCCGCACATCCACCCGCCGTGGGCCAGGACACCCCAAAGCCCCAAAACAATCCGCCCAATTGGGCTTGATTCCCCACAAGTTCCCCTTGCCCACGCCAAATCCTGAGGCACACTAGGCTCTGTCTGAAAACAGCAGTTTGAGGTATCGGCGGATCATGGCCAGTTGGAGCATGCCATGAAAGTGAACGGCCAGCTTCTCGAATCGGGTGCCGATGCGTCGGCTTTCCTTGAGCCAGCCGACACACTGTTCC
>CAMTWL010000002.1:0-29491 GCA_947085435.1 uncultured Phycisphaerae bacterium | reverse complement strand
GGTCGCCGCGGCGACCCTCGCCGCGCCGCTCGCAACGAACGCGCGCCCAAAGGGCGAAAAGGCGTTGCAGAGGGCTGAAGAGTTACGATCAGCCTTTCAGGCTGCAATCAAAGGCAAAGCGGCAGCGCACCCTTCGAGTTGAAGAACTACTTCAACTTCGCAGTTAGCATTTCGCGCACGGATTTGGCGTCGGCGTTGCCGGCGGAGAGTTTCATGACCTCGCCCACAAGTCGGCCGACGGCTTGCATCTTGCCGGCGCGGACATCCGCGGCGGCCGGCGCGTTCGCGGCGATCGCCTGGTCGCACCACGCGGCCAGCGCACCGTCGTCGCGGACCTGGAGCAGTTTCAGTCGCTCCGCGGCGGCGCGGGCGTCCTCGTCGCTCTCGCACAGCGCCTCAAACAGCGCATCGGCGGCGTTGGAGTTGATGAGGCCCTGGTCGCGGAGCGAGGCGATGCCGGCGACTTGTCCCGGCGTGATGCCCAGTTCGTGGACCAGCACGCCGCGCTCGTTGGCGCGCTTGAAGCCGGATTGCAGAACAAAGTTGGCGGCCAGTTTCCCCGCGCGATCGCGGGCGACGCCCGCCGCTCCCGTTTCGGAGATCACCTGCTCGTAGAAGCGGCAGACCTCTGGCTCTTCGATGAGGGCGGCGGCTTCCTTGGCGCTCAGGCCGAACTCGGCGCGGTAGCGCTTTGCGCGGACGTGCGGGAGTTCGGGGAGGCGCGAGCGGACTTCTTCGCGCCATTCGTCGCTGACGGTCACCGGCAGCAGGTCGGGGTCGGGGAAGTAGCGGTAATCGTGGGCGTCTTCTTTTTCGCGTTGGACGAAGGTGATTTGTTTGACGTCGTCCCAGCCGCGGGTGGTTTTCGCCCCCGGCCCCATCTCGCGGCCGTCCGTCAGGAACCGTCCCGGCTGCTCGCGCGCCTCGAACTCGATCGCGCCGCGCACGCTGCGGAACGAGTTGATATTTTTGACTTCGACGATGGGCGTGGCCACCTCGCGGCCGTCGGAGAGGGTCAGCAGGCAGTTGATGTTGGGCTCGAAGCGCATGTGCCCCTTCTGCATGATGCCGCGGGTGACGCCCAGGAAGCGGCCGATGTTCCGCAGCGCCTGCGCGAACGCGACCACTTCCTCGGCGGACTCGAAATCGGGTGCGGTGACGATCTCGAGCAGCGGCGTGCCGGCGCGGTTGAAGTCCACGAGGGAATGGTCGATGGCGCGGCCGGCGCCCCCGGCGGGCGCTTCGTGCAGCAGTTTGCCCGCGTCTTCTTCGAGGTGGGCGCGGATGATGCCGATGCGCTTTGTGCGCTCCGCGCCCGACTCGTCGATGAGAGGCACGTCGAACGACCCGCCGGCGCAGAGCGGCAGGTCGTACTGGCTGATCTGATAGTTCTTGGGCATGTCGGCGTAGAAGTAGTTTTTGCGGTCCCACCTGGTGAAGGGGGCGATGGTGCAGCCGAGGGCGAGGCCGACGAGCATGGACATCTCGACCGCCTCGCGGTTCATCACGGGGAGCGCTCCCGGAAGGGCGAGTACGACGGGGTCGATCAGCGTGTTGGGTTCGGCCCCGTCGAACTCGGCGTGCGCGGGGTTGCCGACGCGGGTGAACATCTTGGTCCGCGTCGCGAGTTCGACGTGGACCTCAAGGCCGACTTTGAGGCGGGAGGAGACGACGGAGGTCATGGGGGGATGGTAGTGGGGGGGCGGGCATTTTCCTCGCTTGCGCTTCGGGCTCCGTTGGAACCCTTGCTTGCGCAAGGGGCTCGACGAGTCATTAGCCCTTGGAACCCCGACCGCAAGGAAGGGGGTTCGCGCAGCGTGCCACCGATCAGCCCGATGTTCATTGGCAACTTGTGCGCTCGGGCGGCGGTGACCGGATCGGATACACCACCTCCGAACCCCGCTCCCTTGCGGTCGGGGTTCCTAAAACTCCAGCACTTCGCCTTCCGCCAGGACGCGGATATCCGTTGTGCTCTTGTCGAAGTCGTCGATCACATGCGTGACCCTCATTTTCTTGCGGATCGCCGAGGGGAGCGCGTTCAGGAGTTCGATCTGCGTGTGGGCCGGGCCGAGGTTTGCTTCGTGGATGATGATGTCGGCGCTCGAGAGCCATTCGATGTGCGCCGGCTCGAAGCAGGTGTCGCCCGACCATCCCAGCGTCTTGCCGTCGTGCGAGATCTTCAGCCCGATCGTCGGCACCGGATGGATCGTGTACCGGCACTCCACCTTCAGCCCCACGATCTCGATCGGCTTGCCCGGCTCGAACGTGCGCACGTCAAAGAAGTCCGAGAGGACCGACTTGCGCCCGCCGCGCGTCAGGGGCGGGTCCATGGCGGGGGCGAGCCGTTCCCAGAGGCGCTCCGCCGCGGCGGGGTGGGTGTGGATGCGCGGCATGGTGCGATTGATGCCGCGGAGACGCGAGACGAACCGCGCCCACCCGAAGGACTCCAGCCCGTTCACATGGTCGCCGTGGAGGTGGGTGATGAGGATGTCGTCGATCTTGTCGTGATTGACGTTCCAGCCGGAGGATTCGCAGGCTTCGCGGATGGCGCGGTGGATGAGGTCGGGGCAATCCAGAAGGAAGTAGCCGCCCGGCCCTTCAATGACCGCGCTGGTGCCGAAGCCACGGCTGGTGAAGGCGTCGCCTATGCCGAGGATGAGGGCGCGCATCGTTTCCCCAAGGCTCCCGCGGCGGATGGGCGCACTCCGGCGCGCCGCACATCGGGGGCATGATAATACAAGAGGGGTGCCGCTGCATGTCCCGGACGCCGAGCCTGAGTCCGCGAAGGCTCGGCGTCGCCGGTGCCGAACCTACCCGAGGCTTCGCGGACTCAGCTCGCCACGGCGAGTCGCCGCGGCGACCTCGGCGTCCGAAGAAACCCCTCCCTCACGGTCGGGGTTCGTTGCGCGGGTGCCCCGGTTTTGCTGCGGCGAGGCCGGACGGGTGGGCAAGAGGCCCGGCACGGGTTCGGTTTGACGGTGGCCCGCCGCGGCGCTCGTCAAACTGAACCAGTGCCGGATTGGTCTCATCCATACGAAGCCCACCCGCGTATCCTGTCGCGGTAGTGCCGCGGGACCATTCCGGAGATGGGCATGAGGGCGACGACGGATTGCGGGCTGGAATGCGTGAAGCAACTGCTGCCGAACTTCGCGGCGGCCGGGTTCGGCACGGCGGCGGTCTCGGCTGCCACGGCGCTGGGCGTGGCGACAGGCGGCGCGGCCGTGCCCGCAATGGCGGCTCTGATCTGCGTCGCGGCGTACATCGGCCTCTCGCATCGGCGGAAAGAGAAGGAGGCGAAGGACGACAAGAGCCTCCACGCCGCGATCGAACTGATCCGAAAGCAAACGAAGAGCGCCGAGAAGCACGACGAGCAACTCTCGGCCGACCTGAACCGCATCGGCTTCGACCTCTCGCGCGACCTCGACGGTGTGCGCGAACGGCTCGGCCAGATCGAATCGCTGGCGGCGATGAATGGGCGGTCGGACCGTGAGATTTTGGATCACCTCAAGAAGCACGAGGGGCTGACGGTCTCGCTCGGGCTGTTTCTCGAACAGAACTTCGAGGAGTTGCGCGCGGCGGGCGTGCGGCTTGAGGGGACGGTGGGAGAGATCAAGAGTTGGTTCGCGGAGTTTGGGAAGCACATCGCCGAGATCAAAACCGGTGTCGAATCGGCGAACATCAAACTGGATTCGCATGGCCGGGTGCAGGCGGAGCATGGCGAGGCCATCGCCGAAATCCTCGCGAACTCGCGCCGCGAGAAGGTGAGTGAAGAGCACCTGACGAATCGGCTGCGAGCCGAGATCGAGCGCGAGTACGGTGAGAAACTGGCGACCGAGCGAAACGCACGCGAGGCCGCGGAGCGGGCGGCGGCGGCGGTCTTCGACGTCAAGGATGTGCCCGGGATCGAGGCCTCGCTGCGCGAGAAGGGTGGGCAGGCGATCATCGATGCATTGCTGGCGCGGGTCGCCTCGCCGCAGGCCGCGCTCGTCGAAACACACCGCAAGATCGCGGAGTGGGCGTACCTGATCGGGAACATCGAGCAGGCGGAGCGGTCGCTGCGGCTGATTCTGGCGGTGGCCCCGGACGATTTGGATGCGACGAGCAATCTGGGGTCTGTGCTGAGCCTTCGCGGCGACCTCGACGCGGCGGAGAAGCAGTACCGACGGGTTCTCGATCTCGCGCCTCGGGACGACACATGGCGCGCGATCGTCCTCGGCAACCTCGGCGTAATCGCGGAGAGGGGCGATGACTTGGATAAGGCGGAACGCTTCCAACGTGAATCGCTCGAAATAAACAAGATACTCGGTCGGCTCGAAGGGCAATCTTACGGGCTTGGCAATTTGGGCATGATTGCGAGTAGACGCGGTGACCTCGATAGCGCGAAACGTCTCTTTCTCGAGGCGCTTGAAATCTTCAAAAGACTCGATCGGCTTGAGGAACAAGCAAGAACCCACGGTAACCTCGGGATGATCGCGAAGATGCAAGGCGACCTAAACGGGGCTGAGCGCCTGTACAGCAGATCGCTGGAAATCAACAAGTCACTTGGCCGACTCCAAGGGCAGGCGGTACAATTCGGCAACCTCGGCGAAATCGCGGAGACGCGCGGCGACCTCGACGGCGCGGAAAGGTTTTACCGTGAAGCGCTGGCGATCAGCAAGAAACTCGGCCGGCTCGAAGGGCAGCATGTGTATTCCGGTAGCTTGGGCATCATTGCGGAGACGCGCGGCGACCTCGACGGCGCAGAACTCCATTACCGTGAAGGGCTAGCGATCAGCAAGAAACTCGGCCGGCTCGAATTTCAGGCGGATAACCTCGGCAACCTCGGGGCGATCGCGGAGACGCGCGGCGACTCGACGGAGGCACGCCGCCTGTGGGTTGAGGCGCGGGATCTGTTTGCGAAGATCGGAATGCCGCAGATGGTGGAGAGGGTGCAGGGGTGGATTGATTCGCTTCCGCCGTGAGATGCCCCTTCCGTCACTCGATCCGCCGCGGTGGACGCGATGCCGCAAACGCTGGAAGATTCTGCATCGACACATCCCGTTCGCAGAACGATGATCGGGCGACGGATGGATTCGGCCCATGAAATGGGCCGTCGATCCCGGCGCGCCGGGAGATGCGCAGCATCTGGCAACGGCCTCTCTCCTCTCTACTTTCCGCCCATGAACATGGGCGGGCGACGGCGTCCGATGAATCCCTCGCTTGCCCATTTCATGGGCGAAGAGAGTCTGCGCGGGGCTGTTCCAGCGGCTGCGCCGCTGGCAACCATCGTGCGCCCGTTTCACGGGCGAGACGGAAGGAAGCCCCCACCGCCCTCGCGGACTCGGGCACCTCCCCCGCCGGGGGCGGGGGAGGAGGCAAATGAAGACACGGGCTGGAAAGCCCGTGCCACCAAAAGGGCGAAGACACGGGCTGGAAAGCCCGTGCCACGAAGACACGGGCTGGCTACATCCCGGCGTCCCTCTGGGACTGAAGGCCGGCCCCCTCCGCCCTCGCCCCCGGAATGACTCCCGCCACGGCGGACAAGCTCGCACCTCCCCCGCCCCCGGACTAGGACCGGGGGAGGAGGCGAGGCACGGGCGGGGCAGCCCGGGCCACCAAAGGCGAAGACACGGGCGGGAAAGCCCGTGCCACCAACGGCGAAGACACGGGCTGGAAAGCCCGTGCCACGGGATCAGGTTGCCCCGACGGCGCGCATGGCTGCGAGGACTCGGCCGTGGAGGGCGGGGGTTGCGACGGCGATGCCTCGGTTGGCTTCGAGGCCTCGGCCCTTGCTGAAATCGAGTTCACGGCCATTCACGTCCGTCACGCCGCAGCCGGCTTCGATGGCGACGAGGGCGCCGGCGGCGTGGTCCCAGATTCGTTCGACGTAGCCGCTTTTTTTCGGCAGCCTCAGATAGATGTCCGCATGTCCGCGGCCGACGACGGCGTACTTGCGCTGGCCGTCGAGGCGGAGCGTTGCCATCGTCGGCGGGGACTTCGCGGCGGCTTGGGGAGATCGGAGTCGAAGGCCACGATCGGATTGGGCGTCACGGCCTGCTTGCCGGAACGACTCCGACGCCCCCGACCGGAGTTGCTCCGATCAGCAGCGGTCCACTATCCATGAGCGGATAATGCGATTGCCCCGCCATGGTTCGGGGGCGCGTCCGTCGGCGTTCGTTCCTCGCATAGAATCTCCGCCCCCTCGGATCGTCCGGCCGACTCTGGAGTTTTCATCTCGATGTCCACCCTCACCCTCGAACCCCCGCCCGCCACCGACCGCAAGATCGCCTTTCGCGAAGCGCTCCGCGAAGCCATGTCCGAGGAGATGCGGAAGGACCCGCGCATCTTCCTGATGGGCGAGGAGGTCGCCCAGTACAACGGCGCCTACAAGATCAGCCAGGGCATGCTCGACGAGTTCGGCCCCAAGCGCATCATCGACGCGCCCATCTCAGAGAACGGCTTTGCCGGCCTCGGCATCGGCGCGGCGATGTACGGCCTGCGGCCCATCATCGAGTTCATGTCGTGGTCCTTCTCGCTGGTGGCGGCGGACCAGATCCTGAACAACGCGCCGAAGATGCTCTACATGTCGGGCGGGCAGTGGGGGTGCCCCATCGTCTTTCGCGGCAACGACGGCGCGGGGGGACAACTCGGCTCGACGCACTCCTGGTCCGTCGAGGCGCTCTACGCGAACGTGCCGGGGCTGAAGATGGCGATCCCCTCATGCCCCTACGACGCGAAAGGCCTCCTGAAAACCGCGATCCGCGACGAAGACCCAGTCTTCTTCCTCGAATCCGAAAGAATGCTGGGCGACATCGGCCTCGTCCCCGAAGAGGAATACACGATCCCCTTCGGCCGGGCCGCGCTGCGACGCGAGGGCGACGACTGCACCATCGTCTCCTTCGGCCGACCCGTGAACTTCTGCCTCGAAGCCGCCGACGAACTTGCCAAGGCCGGCATCATGTGCGACGTCCTCGACATGCGCACCATCCGCCCGCTGGACGTCGATTCGATCATCGCCAGCATCCAGAAGACCGGCCGCATCGTCGTCGTCGATCAATCGTGGCCCTTCGCGGGGATCGCCAGCGAAGTCATCACGCAGGTGTGCGAGCGCTGCTTCGATTACCTTGATCATCAGCCGGTACGGGTGACGAGCGACGACGTGCCGCCGCCTTATTCCAAGCCGCTGGAGCAGGCGTTTTTGCCGCACAAGGGGAAGATTGTGGAGGCGGTGCGGCGGGTGGTGGGGGGCGGCTAAATTGACAAATGGCAAAGCGATAAATGGCAAATCAGAGAGGAGCGCCCGTTGGGACGATTGAAACCGGAGTTTCTGGAACGAGTGGAGTTGCTTTGCGATCGCGTGCTCGATGTTGTGCAGACGTTGGAATCGCAACGACGCTCGATCCGCATCCTTGATCAGTTGAGCGCCTCCGGCACATCCATTGGGGCCAATGTTTTCGAGGCCGATGAGGGGCTCAGCCGACCGGATTTCTGCAAGTGCCTCGGAATCGCCGTCAAGGAACTGAGTGAGACTCGATTCTGGTTGCGGCTGGTAACTCGGCGAGGGTGGATCGACGCCCACCGCATTCAACCGTTGCTTAACGAACTTGATGAGGTCAAAAAAATCATCGGCACAATCCTCTCACGGACGCGCGCCGCCGGCCCGCGTAAGACTCTCTCAGCCTGAAACATTTGCTCTTTAGTCATTTGCCATTTGGCCCTTTCTGGACCCATCCATGCCCATTGAAATCACCATGCCCCGCCTTTCCGACACCATGGAGCGTGGCACCATTGTTCAGTGGAACGTCAAAGAGGGCGACAAGGTCAAGCCCGGCATGGTCCTGGGCGACATCGAGACCGACAAAGCCACCATGGAACTCCAGGCCTTCGACACCGGCACCGTCGCCGCGATCCTCCTGAAAGAGGGCGCCACGATCGACGTGGGCCAGAACATCCTTATCCTCGCGGAAGACGGCGAGGACGCCGCGCAGGTCCGCACCCAGTTCGCGTCCGGCAGCGCGCCTCAACAGAGCCGAGCGGCGCAAGCCGCCGGTTCAACTCAGTCCAGCAAAACCTCCGCCACCGCTCTCGCCGACCCACCCGCCCACTCCGCACTCACCGAATCCGAATCCGATTCCGGGGGGAGCGGCCGCATCTTCGTCTCCCCCCTTGCGCGCAAGATCGCCGACGAAAAAGGCATCGACCTCTCCCAAATCCAAGGCACCGGCCCCGGCGGCCGCATCACACGCAAAGATGTTGAATCTGGTAGCCCGGCACTCCGTGCCGGGACTTCTTCTTCAGAAGTAAGACTCCCCTCCAAGCCCTCGCGCCCGACCGCCGACCTCACCGCCGCGCACGTTGCGATGCCCGTCGCCCCGGCATCGCTCCCATCCTTCGGCCCAGGCCTCAAGCGCGAATCCATCGCCCTCTCCAACATGCGCCGCACCATCGCCGCGCGGCTCGTCCAGAGCAAAGCCACCATCCCGCACTACCAGGTCACGGTCGCCGCGAACATGGACCCGCTGCTTGCGCTCCGCACACAACTCAACGAGCAACTCGCCTCGCAAGGCGTGAAACTCAGCGTCAACGACTTCCTCGTCCGCGCCTGCGCCCTCGCGATGCACCAGCATCCATTCGTCAACGCTTCGTGGGCGGGGGGGGCGGACAACGCCAGCATCAACCTCCACGACCGCGTGAACGTCGGCGTCGCCATCTCACTCCCCCCCGAGCGCGGCGGCGGCCTCGTCGTCGCCTCCCTCAAAGACGCCGACCGCATGGGACTGCGGCAAATTTCATCCGACACCAAAGCACTCGCCGAAAAAGCCCGCACCCGAGGCCTTTCCATCGACGAGATGGACGGCTCCACCTTCACCATCTCCCACCTCGGCATGTTCGGCGTCGAGCACTTCACCGCCATCATCAACCCGCCCAACTCCGCCATCCTCGCCGTCGGCGCCGCCGTCGAAAAACCCGTGGTTCGCAACGGCCAGATCGTCGTGGGGCACGAGATGCAGATGACCATGTCGAGCGACCACCGAGTCATCGACGGAACGATGGCGGCGGCCTATCTCAAGACGGTGAAGGAACTGCTCGAAGCGCCGGCGACGTTGCTCGTCTGATACGCATTCCCGAAATCGTCCGCGCCTTCGAGCCGCGGAGCGGCGCAAGCCAGTAGCCCCCGGCGCGAGCCGGGGGAACGCGGAAACCCCTGGCCCTCCGAAGCCCGCGAAGCGGGCGGCAGGAGCAAACGACTCGCCCACATCCCTCGGCGGGTGGCCTGCTTGCTCCTCTCCGTGTGGCATGTTTGCTGCTTTGAGCAAGCATGTGTCTTGCCTCCTCTCCCGTGGCCCTGCACGGGAGAGGTCCGGCGCTCCGCCGGGGTGAGGGCTCTGCCTTCTACTCTCTCTTCAGTTCTCGTACTGCCTTCGGCCCACCTTCGCGGCGATCGTGCGCCCAAGTCACCACGAGAATTGTAGAAGCGGTAGACCCAGAGCCCTCACCCCCACCCTCTCCCATGCCGCATGGGAGAGGGAGCAGTCGATCACCGCTCGGCGTGATCGGTGGTCTTCGCGACGATGTACGCACAACGAAAACACCGATCACCGAAGATCCCGGCGCGCCGGGAATCGGTGGCACGGAGACAGGGAATCGGTGCCAGGCGTCTGCTGGCCTATAGGTTTGCACGCTCGGGACGAGCGACGGGTGGCACGCAGGAACAGAAACGATGCCACAAGCCGTTAGCATGACCATGGAATCGCCATGCCCCCGCCCCCTTCCGAGCCCCGAGTCTGGCAGCCGACGAAGTTCCTCGACTTTGAAGAGAGCGTCGTCGGTACAAATATGCGTCCGGCGCGAGTCATGACCGACGCTGGGCGAGCGTATTTGAAGCCGATGGAAGATGGTGAAATCCCGCATGGGCTTGCAATCGAATGGGTCTGCACCCGACTGGCGCAGTGGTTCGGGCTCCCGGTCCTCGATCACGCGATTCTGAATCTGGGTACTTCCGATGTGTTCCCGCGCCCAACACGAGAGGGGAACCCAGCCCAGCCACCGAACTGTCTCCCCGGTCCGGCATTCGCCACTCGAGCGGTGGACGCGGTGCGCTGGGACGGAGGACGCGAATCACTCGCTCGGATCGGCAACTCCGACGTTCTCGCCCGGATCGTCATCTTCGACACCTGGATACGAAACGAGGACCGGTACCCACCGATCAACTCCGAGGGAGCGGTTCAATCTCAGTGGCGGCCCAATCTTGGCAACGTGCTCTTTGTACGCGAACCGCCGAAGGCGGAGCGGCTTCACCTCGTGGCGATGGACTTCGGACACGCAATCACGAAAGGGAAGTCGCTTCCCAGCAAGGCGTTCGGCATCTACGCGGACAAGAACGAGTGGATATACGGGCTCTACCCAGAGTTCAGGGCATTTATCACACCACCCCTTGTGGACGAAGCGGTTGCAGCCCTCAAGGTGTTGGATCGCGCGACGCTCAATGAGGCAATACGGGGCATTCCGACTGAGTGGGATGTTTCTGACGCCACGCGAACGGTTCTTTCTGACCACCTTTACAGCCGCGCGGGGTACGTCTCCGATACCATCAGTGCCCGGCTGGAGCCGCTCTGCTTTCCGCAGGGACGGTTGCCCGGGATGTGAGGCAAAGCGTCACCGTGGAACCGAGCCAAGGGTATTACAGCCTGATTCAGTTCTGCCCCGACCGAGCAAGGTTGGAGAGTGTGAATGTCGGCGTGGTGCTCTTTGTGCCGAGCACGGGCTACCTGAACGCGCTGACTTCCCGGAAATCGAGACGACTCCAACAGGTGTTCGGG
This sequence comes from uncultured Phycisphaerae bacterium, assembly GCA_947085435.1. GTDB lineage: Bacteria > Planctomycetota > Phycisphaerae > Phycisphaerales > UBA1924 > JAEUIV01. The sequence goes on along the minus strand of CAMTWL010000002.1, from coordinate 18,692 downwards.
AAGGGCGCGATCGATCCTTGGTGGCTTAAGACGGTACGAGAATCAGCCGTGGCAGGCCTGCTCCATGAACACCGGAGCGGTCGCTTCAGGTCTCCTGCGGACCTTGAGCAGTATTTTGCCACGCTCGGAAATGACATTCAGATCACCGCGCCGCGGCCCACACGGGTTGAGTCTCCGGACGAGAGTCTTGCTCGGTTATTCGCCCGCTTGGTTGAAGGTGAACAAGCGAAAGAAGACGCGTCGCTCCCGCCGGTGGTGCAGCCGATCGAGGATGCATTCCGCCGTCTCTCGGCCAAGCTGGCGTCGGTTCAGTTTGGACAGCGCTACGAGATTCCGGGGTATCACCACGCAGTCGAAGCCGAATACCTGTACCGGAATGGCACGGCGAATCTCGTTCGGTTGCTTCGCATCGGCAATAGCCCGTCTCGCGCGGTCGATCAAGCGATCAAACTGGGTGCCGAGGGTCGAGTCGTATCGAAGCGCCTTCAAATCGAATTTCTGAGCGCTAGACTGATTATTGTCGCCGCTCCTTTGCTCAAGGGAACAAAGAGCGCGCAAGCAGAAGCGGAGTTTCCGCAGCTGGAGTCAGATTTCCCCGAAGCGAAGTGGATTCAATCTGACGACATCGGTAAGTTCGCGCAGCAGGTCGAGGCCGAGGCGCACTGAATACACTGCCCGCCCTTTGGCAAAACGGCGGGTGGCCCGCTTGCCCATAACCGACCAATCACCGGCGGGTGGCCCCGATTCCGTGAACTTGTGCCACCGATTCCCTTCAGGAATCGGTGGCTTGGCGGCGGAAGGTGTCGTCGATATTCCCCGAGTTGCACGTCGGGCGCGGTGGCTGCACGCCTTTTCCTTCCTCTCCCGTGTTCCTGCACGGGAGAGGTCCGGCGCTTCGCCGGGGTGAGGGCTCTGTTTTCTACTTCTTCTATAATTCTCGTGCTCGGTTTGTGTCCCGAAGAGGCGATTGTGCGCTCATGTCAATACGAGAATTGTAGAAGGGGTAGAGACAGAGCCCTCACCCCAGCCCTCTCCCATGCGGCATGGGAGAGGGAGCCGTCCGGTTCTGGCGCACAGAGTGTCCCTCCCCCCCGGCTTGGGCCGGACCCCCTCCCAGGGGGAGGGGGGTCAAGGCACGGCTCACCCCGGCCCTCTCCCATGAAACATGGGAGAGGGAGCGGAGTAGAAATCCTCGAGGACCGCGAGCCAATCGTTGGTTGTTCCGCACGCGATGAACCGCAGCCGCACCGCCTCCGCTTCGGGATGATGCGCGGAGAATCTGATCCCGAACTTCCTCATCAGCAGCCCCGCGCCGATCTCGCCGTTGACCGCGGCGGAGAGCGCGAAGTGATCGCGGAGGACCTCGCGTTGCTCCGCGATGGTGGGGGCGGTGGGGGTTTCGCCGGCCATCATCTGGCGGGCTTGCCGGAAGATCCAGGGGTTTCCGATGCAGCCGCGGGCGACGCTGACGGCGTGGACGCCGGTGTACGCGATCATGCGGAAGATGTCCGACGCGCTCCACACATCACCCGAGCCGAAGACCACGCGATCCGGCCGCGCGCGAACAAGATCACGCAGGAACGTCCACTTGGATGGCCCGACGTATTTCTGCTCGACGGTTCGGCCGTGGACGGTGGCCCACGCGTACCCGATCTCGTACGCCGCGTCGAAGATGCGATAGAAGTTCCGCTCCGCTTCCGGGGACTCATCGCTCCCGCGCCGGATCTTCAGCGTCGTCGGCACCTCGCGCGGCAGCGCCCCGCGCACCGCGCGCAGAATCTCGATCGCCCCCTCCGGCTCGCGCAGCCAGTGACCGCCGCGTGCCTTGCTCTTGATCTTCTTCACCGGGCACGCGAGGTTGACGTCGATCGCGGAGAAAGTTCGACCCTCGAAACCCAGGGGTTCGAACCCCTGGGCTTGATCACCTCGCGCCATCGCGTGGTACGCGCGCGGAGGTCGCTTGCCCTGCTCGATCATTTTCACCGCCGCCGCGGCCATCTCGTCGGGGTCCGACCCCATCAACTGGCCGACCAGCGGGTGGTCCTCATCGCCCCCCGGCACGTTGTCGGCGATCTCGCCCAGGTCCGCCTTGGCGAACCCCTTTCCGCCCGCGAGCAGGGTCCGGTCCAAAAGGGCTTCGGTCACGCAGCAGGGGCAGCCGTGCCGGCGGGCGATGATCCGCATCGCGGGATCGGAGTATCCTGCCAGCCCCGCCTGGAAAAACGGCGCATCAAACCCCGGGATCGCCGCGGGTAGCCGCGGATCAATCCGCGCGGCCGCCGCCGCGGCCATCGGGTCGATTGTTTCGGCCCCCGGCGCGATCGCCGGCCCGGGTGGGGTCGCGTTGTTGCCGGAGCAGCCCATCGGAGCGAGTATAGAACCGTGAACACCACCCAAGCCCGCGTCGCATCGCTCTTCGCCGTCGCACTTCTCACTGCCTGCGGCGGCTCGTCCCAAGTTGACTACGCAAAGCCGTTCCCCGCCGCCGCCGCGCAGAATAAAACGGTGAACATCCAGGTGCTCCGTTTGGAGACAGAGATCACGCTGACCAACACGTCCGCGCAGGCGTTCCCCGCCTGTACGATGTGGATTAATCGTCAGTATTCGAGGCCGATCGACGGGCTCGACATCGGCAAGTCGTTGACGCTCCCGCTCTCGAGCTTCCGCAACGAGTTCTCGGAGTCGTTCCGCGCCGGCGGGTTCTTTGCCACGGAGAAACCCGACAGAATCGCCCAGGCGCAGTTGGAAACGGAAACTGGGTTGATTGGTCTGATCGTGGTGGGGGACCGGTAAAAAAAATCGCCCGCGAAAAAACTCGCGGGCGGCTCGGAAAAATCAAAACCCACAATACCGGGGGAAGTACTGTGGGCTAGGAGGGAAGAAACACGTCGCTAGTAGTCTACATGAAATGTGAAGAGAGGCAAGGGATAACGATCAAAATGGTGAACATTCCGAGAATTTATTTAGCCCTCGCGCGTCAGTTTGGATGAGCCGAACCCCGAAGGAAGAGCCCGCGTGAAGCCGCAAGTAGCCAAAAAACAAGCATTTACGGTGCCAGCAGTCGTGTTTGGTTCTGTTTTTGTTTGGATAGGATCGGTTCTGGCCCAATCGACCCCGATTGGCGGCGATTCTTCTCCCATTCCCCCGGTTGTGCCTGCCTCGGAAGTTGAAAAGGCGGAGCCGCTGCCGCCCGCCCCGGCTCTTCCCGCGGAGCCTTCGGCGTTGAAGCGCGAGGCCGAGCCCGGCGACGACGTCCTGGTGCAACTCAAAGCCGGCGAGCGTCTCGAGGGCAAGTTCATCTCGGGCGACGAGCAGCGAGTGGTGATCCGGATCGCGGGGGTTGATCTGAAAATCGAGCGTGACGGCATCGAACGGATGAGCGTGCTCGACCCTCCGGCCGAGCGGTACAAGCGGATGCGGGGGCAGATCGCTGACGATGATGCCGAGCGGCTGGTGGTGCTCGCGGAGTGGCTGCAGCGTCGGCGGATGTTCGCGGAGGCGATGACCGAACTGGACGCCGCGCTCCTTGTTGATCCGACGAACGCGGAGGGTCTGCGGCTGCGTCGCGTCGTTGAGCAACTGGCCTCGCTGGCGGAGCGCCAAGGCTCGGGCGCGCGGGGCGAAGCGGAGAAAGCGCGGCAGTCGAGCGAAGCGAAGCGGTTCCCGTCGAGGCCCAAGGCGGCGGAGTTCCCGCTGCTGGCCGATGACGAGATCAACCTGATGAAGGTGTACGAGGTTGATCTGCGCGACCCGCCCAAGATGACGATCTCGCGGGAGACGATCCAGAAACTGATCGTGCGTTTCGGGGATGACCCGCTGATCCCCGAGAGCCGCGAGGCGCGCGAGGCGTTTTTTCTCAAACCACCCGAGGAGGTTCTCGACGTGATGTTCCGTTTGCGGGCGCGCGATATGTATGAGCAGGTCCGCGTCGCCGACCAGCCTCGGAGCATGAAACTTTTCCGCGACCACGTTCACGCAGGATGGCTCGTTTCATCGTGCGCGAGCACGGCGTGCCACGGCGGCTCGGATTCCGGGCGGCTGCAACTGTTCAACTACCGGCCGACCGCCGAGGCGAGCGTCTACACGAACTTCATCATCCTGGATCGGTTTCGCACGCGCGACGATCGGCCGTTGATCGACTACGAGGAGCCGGAGCGGTCTCTCTTGTTGCAGATGTCGCTCCCCCGCGACGATGCGCGGACGCCTCACCCGAGAATCCCCGGCTGGCAGCCTGCGTTCCGGAACCGGGAGGCCCGCCGGTATTTGCAGACCATCGAATGGATCAGGTCGATGTACCGTCCCCGTCCGGACTATCCGGTCGAGTATGTGCCGCCGGGGACGAGGGCTCCCGACACAGGCGCTCCCGGATCAAATGAGCCGATCGAGCGTTGAGTTGGGGACCGTCGGTAGTGTCTCAGATTGAAAGAGGCGCGGTCTCCGCGGCGACCGTGACGCGGGGGACACGGGCTATTGATCTCTGCGCGGATAAAGGCGTGATCCTCCGAACTTGCTTTGCGGACGTTCCCATCGGCGTAGCGGTGCCCACTTGCACCCTTCCAGGCAACGCCGTGCACCGAAGCATCTGTTTTCGAGCGGTTCGCGTGCCCCTCCAGGGCACAAGAGGCTGAAAACACAGGCCTTTCCAGACCCGCGCCGAAGCCGGCGGGGTCTGGCAATCCCGGCGCGCCGGGACGCCCGCGTTGCGGCGAAGACCACGGAACATGCAGCGTCAATGCGAGAACAGAGTCGGCTCCGGCCGGGGGCGGCGCTCGGTCGCCGCGGCGACCGCTCTGCCCCCGGCTACGAACTACCAGGCTTTCAGCCTGAAGATCAGGCAATCTCACTCGGGCGCATTCCTTTATCCGCGCGGAAATCAATAGGTCGCCACGGCGACTCTGCGAAAAGCCCGTGCCATTTTTCGAGCGGAGACACGACCGAACCGTCGGGTCATGTTGATCGGATGGGCAGTGGCGCTTTGGCTTATGTAGACTCCGCTCCCTGATCCCCGAACTTGCAGGAGCCTCGAAGTGATGGAAGGCCTGATCGAAAAGCAGATGACACTGGTGGCGGCCACGCTCATTGTTTTTGCCGTCGGCTGCGAGCGGCGTGACCCTCAATCTCGTGCGATCACCGAGGCGCGGAACACGCTCGCGGCGGCGGGGTCGGGCGGTTCGGCGGCGGCCCCCCGGTCGGCGCTTGAAGGCAACTACTCGAAGGTTCTTTCGACGATCAAGGACGATGGGGGGGCGAGCGAGGCGGTGAAGGCGATCAACGCCTCGATCACGGGCGGGGCGCTGGGGGGCCAGGGCGCACTCGCGGCGGGGGCGTTCCGCGATGCGGATGCGTTGCTGCTCCGGGCCGTCGGCGTCGCCAAAGCGAAACGGAGTCTCTACGCGGACCAGCGCGGGCTTGCGGACTCGCTCTCGGGCTACGACCCGCGGGCGGACATTGCAACGTTCGACGGGCAGATCAAGGATCGCGAGGGCGAGTTGGTCATCGCGAAGAAACAACTGGGGGACAACGAGGCGAAAGTCAACGGCATCCGCGGCCGCTCCAAAGCCAAGGCTGATGAGGCGCGGTCGATGATGGAGTCGCTCGGGTCTCTTCGCGGGCGGTTGCTCGACGCATCGTCGGCCGATCGTCCCACGCTCGCGGCCCAACTGAACCAGGAGCGTCGAAAGGCGGAAGGGGTGATGAAGGAGTCCGAGCTGCTCGACGCCGAGGCGGCGAAGATTTCTCCGGTTTCCGTCGAACTGGGTTTGACGGTGAAGCAGATCGAGCGGCAGATCGGGTCGTTCAACACCGCAAAGGAGAGCGCAAGGTCGCTGGGGCAGTCGCGCTCGCAATCGTCCGCCGAGGCCGCGAAGGGGGCGGAGCAGACGGCGGGCGAACTGGCGGAAGCGGTGATAGCGGTGCGGAGGTTGCTGGCGGACGAGGTCAAACCGGCGTTCGAGGCGGCGCTGGCGAAGTTGAATCAATCAACGGGGAAGTTTGGGCAGGCTCGGGGCGGGCCGGATCAGATTTTGCTGTCGTTGTCGGTTGGCGCGTCGGCGCAGGCGGTCGGCTCGCTGCAGCGGGAATACGCCGAAGTTCTCGCCCGCGTTTCGACCCTGCTCGGCCTCGCGGGCAACGCGCGGCCGCCGATTCCAGGCGCGGCGGACTTCACCGCCGCCGCCGAAACGCTCGCCTCCGAGAGCAAGCAATCGCTCGAAGCCGCGCTCCAGCAGTACGAAAAGGCGAAGTCATCCTTCCGATCCGGCGGCGGGTCGGGCGAGTTGCGCGAACGGCTCGATCAACTGTCGGTGAAGTTGAACGAGACGTGGGTGAGGCTCGGGGGTGTGGCGCCGGAGGAGGTGAAGGCTGAGGAGCCGGCTGCGGAGACTGAGGCCGCGCCACCGACGGAGGGGGAACCGGCGATGGCACCGGCGAGTGAAGAAGCGCCCGCAACTGAAGAAGCGGTGCCCGCGGAGAATGCTGAGCAGCCCACGGAAGTTCCTCCGCCGGGACGTTGATTCTGCGTGAATCCGCGTCTTTACCTCGAATGCGGTGGAGCAGGCATCTCGAAGAGTCGCCGCGGAGACCTGCCTGCTGGTGGAGCAGGCATCTCGAAGAGTCGCCGCGGAGACCTGCCTGCTCGTTGGCAAGTAGCCGGGCAGGCTGGAAGCCTGCCCCACCGTAAACTGGTCCGATCCGAGGCTTCGTCCCGGCGCGCCGGGACAGCCTCGGCGTTCATAAAACGACTCGGGTTTTGTCGCGTCGTCTCACTCCAACGGCAACTTCTTGTCCGCCCATAGTTTCTTCAGTCGCGGCTGATCGATCGGCTCCATGATCTGGCCGTCCGGGTTTGACCGGCGGATGATCGAACCCTGGGCGTCGAGTTCGGTGGTTGTGGGGCGGCTGTTCTCCGAGGGGAGTGAGGTCATGATGTAGGCGGACGAGGAAGACACGGGCTGAAAGCCCGTGCCACCTGGAGACACGGGCTGAAAGCCCGTGCCACCGGAGAGGGGCGCGAACGTCTCGCGCCGCAGCGTCATCTTGGCGAGGTTGGAGTCGTAGGTGTAGAAGCCGAAGACCCCTGACATTCCTGAGCGTGCGACGAGCCGGGGGAGCAGGTACGACTCCACGCGCGAGAGGTACGACTCGGGCACGGGCGACCAGTCCGCGTTGGTCGGCTCCTGGCCGCTGCGTGTGGTCTTGACGGTCAATCGGTCGTCGTTACGGACGCCGGTCTCGACCCACTGCTCGGTGTTGTTCCCCTTGCGGACGGCCATGGTGATCGACCAGAGTTCGGTGGATCGGTCTGCCGAGAGGAAATAGAGGGAGACGGAATCGACGACGGTTCCCGCCGCCAGGGCCCGCGCTTCGACGCGTGCCAGGTAGCCCGGTTGCTTGTCGGCGGAGGTTCGGCGTGCCTCGATTTTGTTCGGCTCCAGATCGCCGGCGGTGCCGGCGACGATCCGCACGCGCTGGTACCCGGCCTCGTCGTCTTGCTCGGTTTTTCCAGTGGGATTCGGTCGGAACAGGCGGTAATAGGTTGGTTCTTTGTCGAGGGCCGCGGCGAAGTCCGCGGCGTTGAACCGTTGCAGAAGGGCACGCCCCGCCAGCAACGCGGTGGCGCGCTCCGACCCCAACTCGTCGGGGTCCTCGAACTGCACGCTGGCGATCATCAGTTCGTAGAGCGCCCGCACCTTTGGAAAGAGCGCGACCGGGCAATCCATCTGAAAGATCACGAACTGCCCTGGGCCGGTGTGAAAGATTGTGTACCCCGTCACGGGCACGGTGGTGTCCAGGGGCACATCCAGGTAGACGCGCTGCGCCGGGTGCTGCCCGAGGAGAAGGTTGTCGTCGGGATCGAAGACGCGGACGGTGGACACGGTCTTGCCGCGGAGATTTTTCCCGGTGTGGAACGATCGGCGTTGCTCGACGATGTTTTTGACGGCTTCCGTCAGTTCCAGGGAACGATCGGCGCTGACCGACTGCATGATCTGGAAGACGTAGGTCTGGGCTTTCCCCCGCTCCCTGGGTGCGATGAGAACGGTTGTGCGTCCGCCTTCCAGGCGCGAGGTGTCGACGAGGGAATCGTCCGGCAGCAGCACCGTCAACCCCATGTTGGGGATGGCGAATGGTTCGTCGGTTCGGAGCGAGGGGATTTTGGGTTCGGGCTCTTCGCCGCGGGCCGTTCCGACAACCAGAATCGCAACGGCGAACAACATTGGGACGAATAGGCGCTGCAAGGAACTCAACGGCGTGAACTGAATCATCTGTTTCCGTGCGATCCGCGTGCCCCTCCAGGGCACAAAGGACTGAAAGAACAGTGTTTTCCAGACCCGCGCCGAAGACGGCGGGGTCTGGCAACATGCGCCCGCGGCGTTGCGGCGAAAACATCGGCGAACCCAGTGTCTTTGTGGTGTTTGCGAGGGTTCGAGCTCACGGCGTTGCACGGCACTGGCGATCATGCCCAGGATCATCGCGTATTGGTGGCGTAGCACTTCAAGATAGGATTTTGTTCGGTATACGGACATCGGCCGTCTTCTTGACAGAAACTCGCCTTGGGTTACACTCTCCCCCCCTTGCCCTCATCTCGTATGGGGGCGGGTGGGATCTTTGTTTGTCCGTGTCATGTTTGGCTGCCGGTGTGTATGGAGCCGCGTTCGGGGCTTCTGCTGGGTGTCATTCACGATTCGGCGGATCGAGGTTTCAAGTTCCGAACGAAGTGTTTTTTTCAGCGGCCCGGTTCCCGGGCAGGGTGATCCATGAGCGGCGGACGGATTCGAATTCGTATGGAGGCCTACGACCACCAGGCCCTCGACTCCTCGGCGAAGGAGATCGTCGACCACGCGAAGCGCACGAGCGCCAAAGTGGCCGGCCCGATCCCGCTGCCGACGCGTGTCGAGCGCTACACGGTCCTGCGCAGCCCCTTCATCGACAAGAAGTCGCGTGAGCAGTTCGAGATCCGAACGCACAAGCGGATTATTGACATCACCGAGCCGAACGCGCGCACGGTCGAAGCCCTGAATCGACTTGTGGTCCCCGCCGGCGTGTTTATCAAGATCAAAGCGTAGTTTTCCGGGCCGGCCTTTCGAGAGAGAGGCCGGCTTTTTCAGTACGGGTTCCTCTGCCCCCCGCCCCCGGATGGTCCGGTGCGAGGCACGAACCGCCCGACCCCGATTTGTTCGGGAAACAAGGGCACGAGACCGGCCGCAGCGATTAGACGCCTGCGGACGGATGGAAAGGCTGGTTGGATTCAGATGGGACTTTCACTCCTCGGCACCAAGGTCGGCATGACGCGCATCTTCGACGCTGCCGGCGTCAGCGTGCCCGTGACCGTCGTTAAGGTCGGCCCCTGCGTCGTCACGCAACTCAAGACCGAGAAGCACGAGGGGTACAACGCGGTGCAGATCGGCTACGGCGAGATCAAGCCCCGGAACTCGACGATGGCGATGATCGCCCACGACGGCAAGGCCGGGTCTGACCCCTTGCGTCATCACCGCGAGTTCCGCGTGGACGCGAAAGAACTCGAAAACTACACCGTGGGGCAGACGCTTGAGGCCGCCGCGCTCGAAGGGCTCGTTTTTATCGACGTGATCTCGACGAGCAAGGGCAAGGGCTTCGCGGGTGTTATGAAACGGCACAACTTCAAGGGCATGCCCGCGAGCCACGGCACGGAGCGCAAGCACCGCTCGCCCGGTTCGATCGGCGGGCGGGCGACCGACCGCGGCCGCGGCAATCAGAAGGCCGGCATCCGCATGCCGGGGCACATGGGGGCGGAGCGGGTTACGATCCGCTCGCTCGAAGTGGTGCGCATCGATAATGAAAAAGGCATCGTGCTGGTCAAGGGATCGGTGCCCGGCGCGAACATGGGGTTGGTCGAACTGCGGAAGCCGACGAGGCTTTACAGGTCGAAGGCGACCAGGCAGAAGGCGGCGGACAAGAAATAACCTGATGATTCAGCATCGATGATTCTCGGCGGGAGCCTTCAACGTCTCCCGTCGGCCCGACGGGTCCACAAGGGATACCACCGGGCGAAAACAAGGGCAGCACTCGCCGAGTTGACCCCGGCCTTCCTCAGTATGTGATCGAGGAATGTCGGGCGAGGCGGAATCGGGACCGATCGGATGTTCCGCTCAAGTGTTTGAGCGGCGGCCGGCCCCGGAACAGGCGACGACGAGAGAGATTCCGAACCATGGAAGTCCCCGTCCTGAACATGAAGGGCCAACAGGTCGGCACGATGAGTGTCGATGAGGCGGCCCTCGGCGGCGAAGTCAATCCCGCCCTGATTAAGCAGGCGTTTGTTCGCTACCACGCGAACCTGCGTCAGGGGTCCGCGCGGACCAAGAGCCGCGGCATGACCGCCGGCTCGACGCGCAAGATTTACAAACAGAAACACACCGGCAACGCCCGTGCGGGTCCGGTTCGCTCGCCCATGCGGCGGGGCGGTGGCCACGCCTTCGCGAAGACCAAGGTCCGCGAGGAGTACCGCCTGGACATGCCGATCAAGATGCGGCGCAAGGCGAACCGCAACGCGCTGCTCGCCAAACTCCTCGACAAAGAGGTCTTGGTGATTGATTCGTTGAAGTTCACCAAGCCCGGCACGTCGGCGTTCAAGGCGCTCATCGAGGCCTGCAAGATCAACCGCTCGTGCCTTGTGGCGCTCAAGCACGACAACGAGAACGCGCGGCTGAGCGCCCGCAACCTCGACGATGTGACGGTGTGCAACAGCGCGCAGTTGACGTGCTACGAGATGCTCAATCACCGGTTCATGGTGATCGAGAAGGCGGACCTGGAAGCGTGGATCGTCGGGCCGAGCAGCCAGACCACCAAGGTTGAAGACAAGAAGAAGGAGCCCAAGTGATGCAGGCCCACCACATCATCCGTCGCCCCCTCTTGACCGAGAAGAGCACGTTTGGCTCGGATGTGTCGAAGCGTTTTTCGTTCGAGGTTGCGGTGACCGCCCGCAAGGACGCGATTAAGAAGGCGATCCAGGAGCTGTATAAGGTCCGCGTTGTCAGCGTGAACACGACGATCCGCCAGGCCCGCGGCCGCATGATGAAGGTCGGCCTCGTCAAGGGCAAGGTCACGAAGAAGGCGATCGTCCGTCTGCATCCGGATGACAACATCGAGATTGTTTGAGAGGCACTAGGCACTAGGCACTAGGCACTAGGCACTAGAAAAGACGAACGCACTCAGGATTCAACCCCATGCCCATCCGCATCTACAAACCCACCAGCGCCGGCCGCCGAAATGCGTCGGTCAACGCGCACACGGAAATCACCAAGAAGAAGCCCGAGAAATCCCTGCTCGAGCCGCTGCCGCGGAAGAGCGGGCGGAACAACTCGGGCAAGGTGACGGTCCGCGGTCGCGGCGGCGGGGTGAAGCGCATGTACCGCAAGATCGACTTCAAGCGGATGGACCGCAACGGCATCGAAGGCAAACTGGTCGGTATCGAGTACGACCCGAACCGTTCCTGCCACATCGCGCTTGTTGAGTACACCGACGGCGTGAAGCGGTACATCCCCTCGCCCGCCGGGATCAGCGTGGGCGACACCATCCTGGCCGACACGAAAGCGATCGAACCCAAGCTCGGCAACTGCATGCCGATCCACGACATCCCGACGGGCCTCGACGTTCACTGCGTCGAGTTGGAGCCTGGCCGCGGCGCCAAGATGTGCCGCTCCGCCGGTTCTTATGCTCGTCTCACCAACAAGGAAGGCACCTGGGCGACCCTTGTGCTGCCCTCCGGTGAAATCCGTCGCATCCGCACCGATTGCCGGGCCGTGATCGGTCAGGTCGGCAACGCCGATCAGGTCCAGCGCTGGTACGGCAAGGCGGGCATCCCCCGTCTGCTGGGCAAGCGTCCCAAGACCCGCGGCATGGCCAAGCACCACGGGGCGCACCCGCTCGGCGGCGGCTCCGGTCGATCCAAGGGCAACCGGGCGCCGGTCGGCCCGACGGGCGTCCCCTCCAAGGGCGGCAGCACCCGCAACCGCAAACAGCACTCCGAAACCCTCATCATCCGCCGACGCAAGAGCGTGCGGTACGGGCAGTTGAAGTAAGAAGGCACTAGGCACTAGGCACTAGGCACTAGGCACTAGGCACTAGGCACTAGGCAATAGGCAATAGGCAATAGGCACTAGGCACTAGGCACTAGATTCAAGATTCAGGACTTAGGACTCCGCACTCAGGACTACTCAACATGGCAAGGTCTCTGAAAAAAGGTCCGTACGTTGATGTGAAACTCTTCCGCAAGGTGGAGAAGATCCGTCAGACCGGACGCCGCGAGGCGCTCAAGACGTGGGCGCGCGACTGCACGATCGTCCCCGAGTTCGTCGGGCTGACCTTTAAGATTCACAACGGCCGGGCTTTCCCCGACGTTCTCATCACCGAGGACATGGTGGGGCACAAGCTCGGCGAGTTCTCGCCGACGCGGATTTTCAAGGGTCACACGAACAAGAAGGAAGGCATCGCCACCAGCGGCCCCGGCGCCGGCGGTCCCCCGGGCGGCGGTCCCCCGGGCGGCGGGGCTCCGGGCGGCGGCAAAGGCGCTCCCGGTGGCGGCAAAGGCGCGCCCCGCGGCGGCAAGAAGTAACTCACTCGCACCCAAGGCTGAACCATGAAGATCAACGCACAACGATTGATGAACGCCGCGGACGCCGCCAAGGTCTCACCCGAGCAACTGGCCGCGTCGCTGCCCCGCGAACAACGGCGCAAACAGGCGGACCTCGCCGAGAAGAAGGTCCGCAACTGGATGGCCGGCAGGGACTACCCGCGCTGCAAGCCCGCCGAGATCGCCGCGATGGCGCAGGCGCTGGGCGTGCAGGCCAAGGACCTGGTGCGGTTCACCAGCACGCACCGCTTCGCGCGCGGCTCGTGGCGGAAGATCGGGCTCGTCACCGAGCTCATCCGCGGCCGGCGCGTCGATGAGGCCGACGCCCTGCTCCAGTTCTCGCCCAAGCGTGCGGCGGTGCAGGTGCGCAAGGCGCTGAAGGCCGCGATCGCGGACGCCGAGGCCGCCGACGCCGCCGTCGATCGTCTCTTCGTCGCCGAGAGCCGCGTGGGGAACGCGGCCCGCATCAAACGATTCCAGCCCAAGGACCGCGGCCGGGCACACCCGATCCTGAAACGCACCAGCCACATCGTCGTCAGCGTGGAGGAGATGCCTTCCAAGGCGTAAAAGAACCATGGGACAAAAAGTTCATCCATTCGGTTTCCGAGTCGGCATCACCGAGGCGCACAAGAGCCGGTGGTACGCCCCCAAGGCGCTCTACGGCGAGTTGCTCGTTGAGGACTTCCGCATCCGCGAGTTCGTCGATAAGCGTCTCAACCGCACGCCGCCCTTCGCCGCCGTCTCCGATATCCACATCGAGCGGACGCGAGAAGAGTTGAAGGTCATCATCAAGACCGCGCGTCCCGGCCTCGTCATCGGCCCCAAGGGCGCCGAGGTCGATCGCCTGACCACGGAACTCCAGTTGATGACGGGGCGCAAGGTCTCGATCAACATCATGGAGATCAAGAACGCCGACATCGACGCGGTGCTCATCGGCGAGGCGGTCGCGGAGCAGTTGAAGAAGCGTGCGTCGTTCCGCCGCGTGGTGAAGATGCGTGCCGAAGCGGCGATGCAGGCGGGCGCGCTCGGCTGCCGCATCCTCCTTGCCGGCCGACTGGGCGGGGCCGAGATGAGCCGCCGACTCGATACCCGCATGGGGTCGATGCCCCTGTCGAGCCTCCAGGCAAACATCGAGTACGGCTTCGCGCAGGCGCTCACTCCTTATGGAGCGATCGGCGTCAAGGTGTGGGTCTACAAAGGCCCCTACGCGAAGGAACTCTCGGAAGAGGAAAAGATGAGCAACGCCGCCGGAGCACGCCCCCGCGCCCGCGGCCGGCACTGATCGACTCATTCAGGACTCAGGACTCTGAACTCAGGACCACTAAGGATCGTTTCCCATGAAGTTGATGCCCAAAAGAGTGAAGTACCGCAAGGAGATGCGCCGCGTCCGCGACCGCAAGGCGACCAAGGGCAACTACGTTGCCTTCGGCGACTTCGGGCTGCAGGCGACCGAGGGGTTCTGGGTGACGGCGCGGCAACTGGAAGCCGGGCGCGTGGCGTGCCAGCACTTCCTGAAGCGTCAGGGGAAACTGTACATCCGCGTCTTCCCGAACAAGCCGATTTCCAAGAAGCCGTTGGAGACCCGGATGGGCACGGGCAAGGCGGACGTGGAATACTGGGCGGCCCGCGTGAGGGCCGGCACCATGCTCTTTGAGGTCGCGGGGGTGCCGGTCGGCGTGGCGAAGCGTGCGTTCAGCCGCGTCGCGATCAAGTTGCCCGTGAAGACGCGGTTTGTCGGCCGGCGTCTGGAAGTCTGATCTCTTTCTCGAAAGCAAACGTCCAAGGAACGAATCAATGAAGGCACTCGAAGTACACAAGTTGACGGGCGAGGAGATCGACACCGAGTTGGTCAAACTGAGGCGGGGGCTCTACGACCTCCGCGTCCAGGCCTCGACCGAGAAGATCGAAGACCCGACCAAGTTCAAGAAGGTGCGTCACGACGTGGCACGCCTGCTGACCGAGCAGAAGGCACGGCTGATGAAGAAGGGTGGACCCAAGTGATGACCGCTCCGGTTCAGATCAAGAAAAAGCAGACGGTGGCGACCCGCATCGGCGTGGTTGAGTCCGACAAGCGCGACAAGACCCGCCGGGTGACGGTTCGCTTCTCCGCGCCGCACCCCAAGTACGGCAAGTACGTCGCCAACCGGACCATTCTTCACGTCCACGACGAGAAGAACGAATCCAAACTGGGCGACCGCGTGGAGGTGGCTCCCTGCCGCCCCGTCAGCAAGACCAAGACATGGAAGTTGGTGCGCATCGTCGAGCGCGCCCCCGAACTCTAAGGACCGTGAAACATGCTTCAAGCAGAAACAAGATGCGAAGTCGCGGATAACTCGGGTGCGAAGATCGCCTATGTGATCCGCGTGCTCGGCGGCTCGACCGGGACCGGCCAGTTCACGCGCCGCATGGCCGGCATCGGCGATAAGGTCGTGTGCAGCGTCAAGAAGGCGCTCCCGGGCGGCGAGGTCAAGGCCGGCGACGTGGTCAAGGCGGTCGTCGTCCGCACCACCTACCCCATCCGCCGTCCCGACGGGTCGTATGTGAAGTTCGATGCCAACGCCGTCGTGCTTCTGAACGACGACGGCAACCCCCGCGGCACGCGCATCTTCGGGGCCGTCGCGCGCGAACTGCGGGAGCGGGGCTACATGAAGATTGTTTCTCTTGCGACGGAGGTGATCTGACCATGCCGACCCACATCAGAAAAGGTGACGAGGTGATGATCCGCTCGGGCGACTACAAGGGTGCCACGGGAACCGTCGTCCGCATGATCACCAAGAGCGACCGCGTCATCGTCCATGGCTCGCGCATCAAGGGGATCAACAAGACGATCAAGCCGACGCGGCTGAATCCGCAGGGCGGGCGGGTTACCGTCGATCGCTCGTTCCACATGTCGGTCGTCAGCCCGGTGGTGGACGGCAAGGCGGCCCGCGTCCGCTTCGAGACGAAGAAGGACGGCTCGAAGGTCCGCGTCGCGGTCGCGGGCGGCAAGGTGTTGAAAGAACTGGGCGTGGTTCGCTCGGCGAACGCCGCGAAGAAGAAATCAAAGAAGGCCGCCGCAAAGGCGTAACCCGGAAAGACTCGGAGCAGGCAAATGGCAAAGCACAAAGGCAAAAAGGGCGACGACGGCGGACCTGTTGACACCAGCCCCCCGGCGCCGCCGCGCCTCCGCGACAAGTACCGGGGCGACATCGCCGCGGCGTTCGCCGAGAAGTTCGGCGAGAAGAACCGCATGGCCCACCCACGCATCGAGAAGATCGTGGTCAACGTCAACCTGGGGCGGTTCCTCGAGGGGAACAAGCTCCCGGCGGTGAAGAAGGACACGACGGTCGAGACGCTGCGCAAGATCTCGGGCCAGAAGCCCGTCATCACCTACGCGAAGAAGAGCGTGTCGAACTTCAAGGTCCGCGAAGGGGCCGAGACCGCGTACATGGTCACGGTTCGGCGCGACCGGATGTGGCAGTTCCTCGACCGCCTCATCAATCTGGCGATCCCCCGCATCAAGGACTTCCGCGGGATGTCCGCGAGCGCGTTCGATAAAAGCGGCAATTACTCGATGGGCCTCTCGGAGCAGGGCGTGTTTCCCGAGATCAACATGGCCGAGGTTGATTTCACCCACGGCATGAACATCAACATGGTCTTCCGCAACTCCAGCCCCGAAAAGAGCCGTTTCGTTCTCGAACAGATGGGATTTCCCTTCCGCAAGGAAGAGGCCCGCAAGGACAAGAAGTAACCGGGAGAGGATGAGCAATGGCAACCAAAGCACAAACCGCAAAGAGCAAGCGTCCACCGAAGTTCAGCACCCGTATCGTCCGCCGCTGCGAGTTGACGGGGCGCGCCCGGGGCGTCTACCGCAAGTTCCGGATCAGCCGGATCATGCTCCGTAAACTCGCGCTGGAGGGGAAGATCCCCGGCATGCGCAAGGCGTCCTGGTAACCCGCACACAGCACACACGATTAAAGCAAAGACCGAGGCATCAACGAATGACGACCAACGACCCCATCGCCGACATGCTGACGCGGATCCGCAACGCCGTGAACAACAAGGCCAAGACGGTGAACGTGCAGCGCAGCAAGGTGTGTACCGGCATCGCCGCTATTCTTAAGGAGGAGGGGTACATCGACTCCTTCGACGCCGTGGAGGACGGGCGGCAAGGCCAGATCCGCATTCGGCTGAAGTACGGCCCGCGCGGCGAGATCCTCATCCATGTGGTCAAGCGCGAGTCGAAGCCCGGCCGCCGTTTGTATCGCGGGGTGGACGATCTCGGCCGACCGCTTCAAGGGATGGGAATTTCGATTCTCTCGACGCCCAAGGGCGTACTCTCTGACCGTCGCTGCCGCGAAGAACGCGTCGGTGGCGAACTGCTCGCAACGGTCTATTAGCTGCATCCTCCGACCTGTCTCCTGTGACCTACGACCTGTGACCTAAGGATCCCGATCATGTCTCGACTCGGAAAAAAACCAGTGCCCGTTCCGGGCAACGTGAAGGTGGAAGTCGCCCCGGGCAAGGTGACGATCTCCTCCGGCTCCAAGAGCCTCTCGCTCCCCGTGCGCCCCGAGATCAAGGTCGCCTTCGACGCCGCGAACAAAGCGGTACACGTCTCGATCGATCCGAAGCAGGCGAGCGATTCGCAGGCGCGGGCCTCGTGGGGAACGACCCGTGCCCACATCGCCAACATGATCAAAGGCGTCACCGAAGGGTTCCAGCGGAACCTCGAAGTCGTCGGCGTCGGCTTCACCGCCGTCGTCGCGGGCAAGTCGCTCGACCTCAAGGTCGGCTTCGCCAACATGATCAAGGTTCCGATCCCGATGGGGCTCGAGGTGTCGGTCGAAAAGCAGAACATCACGGTCAAGGGCGCCGATCGGCAGGCGGTGGGGCAGTTCGCCTCCGTCGTCCGCTCCAAGCGCAAGCCCGAGCCTTACAACGGCAAGGGGATCAAGTACTCCGACGAAGTCATCAAGAAGAAGGCCGGCAAGGCGTTCGGCGCGTAATCATTCGCCGCGGCGCGGCAAAGGTGGAATGCGATGGACAAGCAGAAAAGCAAATCGGTGCGGCGCGATCGTCGGTGTACGGGTATCCGCAAGCGGATCACCGGCACGCCGTCACGCCCGCGTCTGGCGGTCTTCAAGTCGCTCAAGCACATCTACGCGCAGATCATCGACGATCTGGCGGGCAAGACTCTCTGCTCCGCTTCCACACGCGAAGCGGCGGAGGGTGTGGGCGACAAATCGGGCAACAAGGGCGCGGCGGCCATCGTGGGCAAGTCGCTTGCCAAGAAGGCGACCGCCGCGGGGATCAAGGACGTCGCGTTCGATCGCGGCGGGTTCAGGTTCCACGGCCGGATCAAGGCGCTCGCCGACGCGGCGCGCGAGGGCGGACTGAAGTTCTAACAGCCAGTTGATATTGGAAGGTCTGACACATGTCTGAGATGCTCGAAGGTTCAGGTTCGCTCGAAAGCACGACGATCGGCGTCTTCCGCAGCGCGGCGACGGTGAAGGGCGGCAAGCGCTTTTCATTCGGCGCGCTCGTCGCGGTCGGTGATCGCCAGGGCCGCATCGCCCTGGGCTATGCCAAGGCGAACGAGGTGCCCCCGGCGATCGAAAAGGCCCAGAAAGACGGCAAGAAGCAGTTGAAGCAGATCACGCTGCACGGGAAGACCATCCCGCACACCGTTGAAGGCACCTTCTCCGCTTCCAAGGTTCGGCTCGTCCCCGCCTCGCCGGGCACGGGCGTCCGCGCGGGTGGTACGGTCCGCGCTGTCCTCGAACTCGCGGGCATCACCGACTGCCTTACCAAGGCCTACGGCTCGACCAACCAGAAAAACCTCGCCAAGGCGACCATCGAAGCGCTCATGCAACTGCGCACCAGCGGCATGATCGCCAACCTTCGCGGCGTGGTCATCCCCAAGACCGAAGTGGACGCTATCGTCGAGCGAGGCCAGGCGTTCATGCCCGCCAAGCGTGACGGCGTCACGCCCATGAAAGGCCCCGTCAACACCATCGGCCAGGAAAACCGACGCGGCGGCGGCGGCCGAGGCGGACGCGGTGGCTCAGGCGGCGGCGGTCGCGGCGGGCCGCGCGGCGGCGGCGGT
>CAMTWL010000001.1:0-106997 GCA_947085435.1 uncultured Phycisphaerae bacterium | reverse complement strand
TTTTTGCGCATCTCGGCGTTGCGACGAACGTGGGTTGAGCCGCCGAGGTCCGCGTCGATCCTGCGGCCCGTTTGCCGGAAGTTTCGACGCAAATCGGCTGGTTTCGTGGCATTTAGAAGATGTGTATAAGGGTGAGGGCTGACGCCGGGGGCTACTGGCTTGCGCCGCTCCGCGGCTGGAAGCGCACGGTGCATCCGGGAATCTGCAAATCAAACCAAGTTTTGGCTGATTAGAGAGTCAGAACCGCCGGAACGCGCCGCGGATCCGTCTCGTCGGCGGGTTGTTGTCGTCGAGGAACTCGTCGAGGGGGCGAACAGGTGAGAGTTCGTTCGCTTCCATCAGCGCCGTAAGTTCGTGCGTGGTGAAGGGGAAGGGCGGGCCTTCGATCGACTCCGGGGCGACGCTCGGGTCTCGTCCGCGCGTGACGGCGAGGAGGATCCCGCCACGCGGCGAGAGCAGCGACGCGATGCCCGCGGCAAGCGCCGGTCGGAAGGCCGGCGGGAGCGCTTGCAGCGTGTGGACCTCGATCACCAGGTCGAAGCGATGGCGCATCCTCGAAGGGAGATTGAACAGGTCGCCTTGGATAAATATCTCGGCGTGATCGGGGTGGCGCTGCTTGGCCCATTCGATGGCGGTGGGGGAGCAGTCGAAGGCGACGGCGTCGTAGCCTCGCTCGACGAGGGCGACGGCGTCCTCACCCAGCCCGCAGCCGACGATCGCGGCGCGGGCCCCGCAGCGCACGAGCGACGGCGCCTCGGCGTTCAGCCACGACATCATCGAGGGGCAGGGTCTGGTGTGCGCCCAGGGAATTTTGTCGAGCGAGCCGTCCGCTTCGCGGTAGACCTGATCGAAGCGCGACATCCATTCGGCCGCACCCGGTGGAACAGCGACGCAGGGTTTCGATTCGAGCAGGGTTCCGACGATTCCAGTATCCGAGAGAGTGGCGCTTGCCATGGCAGCGCTCCTTTTTCGGAAGTCTGTCCGCCGCGACG
The DNA here is from genome assembly GCA_947085435.1 of uncultured Phycisphaerae bacterium. Classification (GTDB taxonomy): domain Bacteria; phylum Planctomycetota; class Phycisphaerae; order Phycisphaerales; family UBA1924; genus JAEUIV01. The sequence goes on along the minus strand of CAMTWL010000001.1, from coordinate 106,005 downwards.
GGGTCGCGGGGGGCAGTTCCTTCGTGTGTGCGGGGCGACGGTGGGCAACGGCGCCCCGCGAAAACCGTGTATCAGCGTACCCCGTTTGTCGGCTTTGTCCAGAGGTTTGTTTGGAGAAGGTGGCGGGTCGGCGATGGAAGGGGTCAAAAGAGAGCGGATGCCAACCGCGCAAAGGCTGCCGGTGGGCGGGTTTCCTAGGGGAAAAGGGTGAGGCTACGAAATTGGGTGCCCCGGCCTCGCCGCGGCGAGGCCGGGGCACCCCCTGGGTAGTCGTTCCTGTTCGGTTCGGGCGACGATTGGTAGGCTCTCGGCCCGATGAAGGGCGGGGGTGGTTTTCCACGATGCCGATGGTCACGATTAATCTCTCTGCTGTGCCGCCTCGGTCGTACGAGGTTGTGGTTGGTTGCGGGCTGCTGGGGAGTTTGGGAACGCGGGTTGCGGCGGCGTTTTCAGGCGGTAGCGGCAGGCGGGCGTTTTTGATCCATGATGAGGGGTTGCCGGGGGCGCTGGTCTCGGAAGCGGAGCGGTCGTTGGTGGGGGCCGGGTTTCGAGTGACGACGACTGCGGTTCACGCTTCGGAAGAGGGCAAGTCGTTGGAATCGTTTGGCAGGCTTTTGGGGCTGGTTTCCGCGACCAAACTCGAGCGATTGGACCCGATTATCGCGCTCGGGGGGGGGATTGTGGGCGATCTTGCAGGGTTCGTTGCGGCGACGTATCGGCGGGGGGTGCCGGTGGTTCATTGCCCGACGACGTTGCTCTCGATGGTGGATGCATCGGTCGGCGGCAAGACCGGGGTGAACCTCGTGGTGGACGGGGCGCTGAAGAAGAACATGGTGGGGGCGTTCTGGCAGCCGGCGCTGGTGCTGGCGGATACGGACTTGCTCGCGTCGCTGCCCGATCGGCATTTTCGTTCGGGGCTGGCGGAGTGCCTGAAGCACGGCCTGATTTCGCACGCGACGGACGCCGGGCTGCTCGATTGGACGATGGATCATCTTCATGGGGCGCTGGGGCGCGATCCGAAAATTCTTGCGGAACTTGTCGAGCGGAACGTGCGTGTGAAGGCGTCGTTCGTGGCGGATGATGAGCGTGAGGAGAAGTCTTCGGCGGCCCCCCCCCGGGGGGGTGGGCGGGCGCTGCTGAATCTGGGGCATACGTTTGCGCACGCGATCGAGACGATCCCCGGCCTTTCGCCGACGGGCAAAGCGGAAGACGCGCCTTTGCACCACGGCGAGGCGGTGGGGCTGGGTCTGGTTGCGGCGGCGTACACGGCGACGGCGATGGATCGGCTTTCGTGGGTCGATGCGGAGCGGATCAGGAGAACGGTCGAGGCGGCGGGGCTGCCGACCCGAGTGGCGGGATTGCCGGGCGAGGAAGCGATGATGGCGCTGATGCTGCACGACAAGAAGGTCGTGGGGGGGAAACTCCGGCTGGTGTTGCCGGTCGGGGCGGGCCGGGCTGAGGTTGTGGAAGACCCGGTGTTCGAGGCGGTGCGGGCGGGGTTGGCGGCGATCATGGAGTGAATGACCTCAGTTGTCTTGCGTGATTCGGCATGACCGATCCGAAGGATCATGCGGATTGGCACGGGGAGCGAACGTGCGGTCGTGTCGCCCCTCGCGGGGCTGCCGAGTTGAAAGAAAAGAAGAGTTGGATTGGGTCTTGACCCAGGGTTCCGCGGCGAAGCGCCGCTGCACCCTGGGCTACTGACTGGCGGCCCTCCGGGCCTTCGGATGGGGCGGTGGATTTGAAACTCGACTTCCCCTTCAAGCCATTTCAGATGTTCATCCGATGAATCGACGACGGACGGCGCGGAGCGCCCCCTCTCGCGTGCGGTCAGGGTTGGTCATTGGGGCATCGGAACCAGGCCGCCGCGTGCGCACGATTGCCATCATCAATCAGAAGGGCGGGAGCGGGAAGACGACGACCGCGATCAATCTCGCGGCGGCGCTGGCCCGTCAGGGGCGGCGGGTGCTGCTGGTGGATGTTGATCCGCAGTCGCACTGCGCGCTGGGGCTGGCGGTGCCGGAGTCGCGGATCGATCTGACCATCGGCGATGCGATGCTGGCGGCGGACCATCGCCCGCCGGAACGCTCGCGGCTGGTGTGGGAGGCGGCGAAGAATCTCGATCTGATCCCCAGCACGACGCGGCTTGCGGGGCTGGAAGCGCCGCGCGGCGGGCTTGCCGAGAGGCCGGATCGCGATCGGCGGCTGGCGATGGCTCTCGGTCATCTTTCCGGCGGGTACGACTGGTGCCTCATCGATTGCCCGCCTTTCATCGGACTTCTGACGTTTAACGCGTTGCGGGCGGCGGACGAGGTGTTGATCCCGGTCGAGACGGGGTTCTTCGCGTTGCAGGGGGCGGTGAAGCAGGTGAATACGATCCGCGCGCTGGGGCGCAAGGCGGGGGCGCTGACGCCTTACCGTGTGCTGGCGACGCTGCACGATCCTGAGAGCGTGCTTGCTTGCGAAATCCTTAGCGAGCTCGGTCGGCGGTTCGAGGGGCGCCTGATCCCGACCGCGATCCGTTACGACGCGAAGTTGAAGGAGTCGGTGTCGGCGGGGGTGTCGGTGTTGCAGTTTGACCCTGAGAGTTCCGGGTCACAAGATTACACGGCGTTGGCGCAGTTTTTCGAGACTGCGCCGCGCCTTCAGGCTGAGGCGGTGGTGGTCGAGCCGGTGGCCGCCGTGATCGTTCCCGCCGAGATTCGTGACGGGGGGTCGGGGCGTGCGGCGGCGTCTTCGTTGACGCTGGCGCGCGGGGAGACTCCTTTGCCGCGGTTTGTCGGGGTGGCGAGCCGGGCGGCGGAGTTGGCGGCGCGGGCGCGGCAACTGTCGGCGCGGAGCCACGAGATTAATCAAAGGCTGGAGGCCGACCCGCAGGTGGCGCGGGTGCTGCGGGAGATTCGACGGGAAATCCCGGACGACAACGCGGCGGTGTCCGATCGGCTGGCGGCGATTCGGCCGCTGGCGGGGGCTCGGGTCACGTCGCGCGGGGTGTTGTTCATGCTTGATGCTTCGGCGGGGGCGCTCGTTGAAGTGGAGATCGAATGGGATGGGACGGCTCCGCAGCGCGAATCGTTGAGGTTCAATCGCGAGACGGGGATGCACGAGGCGCTGATCCCGCTGCCGTCGGGGCTGGTGCGGTATCGTCTGATGGTTGATGGAAGGCCGGTCGCCGGGGCGCGGAGCGCGGAGGCGGAATCGGGCTCGGCCGGGGCGCACTGGGACGTGGTCCTGGTTCCCGCGTTTTCTGAGCATGAAACGTTGGTTGTGCCCCCTTCGAATGCGGCTCTGAGTGCTTGAAGAGGCTTGGAGGATCCATGCCGACGACACCGACCCGGAACAACTACCACGAGATCGATCCGGTGCTGGCGTCGTTGCCCTTGGCGGCGGGCGGGGGCGCGACGGATGAGTTTGATGCGCTGGCGGACCTTTTTTTGAGTGATGATGATTCGACCCGAGGCTTCGAGGACTCAGCCTCGGCGTCCAAGCGCCCGATGGAAACGCGGCGGGCGGCGATCGAGTTGCTGGTTCAGGGGCACCTGCCGGTGCGGGCGGCTCCGTGGGCGTCGCAGTATGCGCGTCTTCGATCGTCGGCGATGCAATCGCCGGTGGCGCTGATCCGTCTCGTCGGCGGGAATCTGTCGGTCGAGATGTTCGGGGTTGAGTCCGCGGAATGCGGCGCGGCGGTGGACGCGGCGGATGCGGTGCGGGAAGCGATGAGGTGCGCGGCGCTGTTGATCGTGCAACTGGATGAGGTGCATCAGGCGGCGATCGCGGCCGACCCGCGCGTGGCGGGGGTGACGGTCCTTGCGGGAGTGAACGAGGCGGCGGTGGTAGCGACCTACCGGACGCTGAAGGGGCTCGCGGGGGTGCTGGCTCCGGCGGTGGATGGGGAGGAGCCGCCGACGGATTTGCAGGTGGCGTTCGTGACGACGGAGGACGGTGCGGCGCGGGATGCGCTCGAACGGCTGCGGCGTGCGGCGTCGGTGTTTTTGGATCGGCCTTTGGCGCTGGCGGGGACGGTCGGGAAGATCGCGCCGACGGGGGCGGTGCCGCTGTTCCGTGGTGAGTGCGAGATGGGGCCGGGGCGATTGCTGGATTTGCTGACGGGCGATGCGGGTGCGAAGGCAGATCGGACGCGCGGGGTTGTGGAGGGGGCACACGCTCGGGATGAGGTCGCCGCGGCGACCCGCGTGAATCCCGTGGTCGATCCGCACACAGCTCATCGTGAGTTCGTATCGCTTGCGAGATTCGTCGAAGGGCTGCGTTCGCTCGGCGTTCGCTGGCCGGATGATTCGGCGGTGGAACTGGCGGTCGATGCGGCGGGGCGTCTGCATCTGCTCCGCGAGGATGTGGATGGGCGGGGAGTGGAGCGGTTGGTGGGGGCGGCGGCGTGGGCGGTGAAGCACGCGGCGCTGCTGTCGGCGGCGGGGTGCGGCGTGGACTTTCAACAGCCGGCGATGCTGCGTCTCTTTACGGGCGTGCCGAAATCGGTGAAGCACCTGCTCGATGCGGACCTGCGTGTCCATGTGCTCGCGCGGGTCGGGGCGGAGTGGTATTGCGCGGAACTCAACTGATACGGATCCCGAGCGAGAACCGGGCGTTTGATACCAAACATGCTTGATTCTCGCGCGTGTTATCCGAGCCTTCGGTCGAAGACTCCCTCAGACTCGGCTTCTCCAACGCGCGAGATTCAGTTGGGTTCCGTATGACAAGTGCAGAGCCACGAGCGTGCCACCCCTGCGATCACTCTTCCTTCTCTTCATCCTCTTCCCACGCCTCCATCCCACCCAAATCCGGCAGGTCGTCCTCCCCATCATCAACAAACTCCATCGCCCCCCCGGATTTGCCCTCGGCCTTCCCCTCTGCTTCCTCCTGCTTCAGCCATTTCTTCTTTCGTTTCACCGGGTCGAACTCGGGCACCTCGCGCGCGGCGTCCACGGCGGCGCGGTGGCGGCCGCTTTTGAGTTCGCTGAGTTCAACTCTCTGGCGCTCGCGGATGATGAGGCGGATCGGCACCTCGCCGAAGGGGAGGTGCTCGTGCAGGCGGTTCATCAGGTAGCGCTCGTACTGCCCCGTGAACATGTCGGCGTGGTTCACGACCATGACGATCGTCGGCGGGAGGACGCCGACCTGCGAGACGTAGAGCACCTTCGCCTGCGAGCCGAGGCGTGAGGATGGGCCGCGGTCGTCGAGGATTTTGCGGATGATCTCGTTCAGTTTCGCCGTGGGGACGCGCTGCCCCGCCTGCTCGAAGAGGTCGAACGCGACGGAGACCGCCTCCCGCAGCCCCATGCTCTTCACGCTCGAGGTGAAGACGATCGGGCACATCGTCATCCCCTTGAGTTCGTCCTCGATGTATTTCGCGTAGTCCTCCGAGGTGACGATCTGCCCCTTGCGGTTCTTGCGGCCTTCGACGAGGTCCCACTTGGTCACCACCACGACGCACGGCTTGTTTTCTTCGAGGATTCGGGCGCCGAGGCGCTTGTCCACGCCGCTGATCTCCTGCGTCGCGTCGAGGAGCATCAGCACCACGTCGGCCCGCGCGATGGCGAGCAGGCAGCGATGGAACGCCCAGTGCTCGACCGAATCGGCGAACTTGGTGCGTTTGCGGACGCCGGCGGTGTCGATGGCGACGAGGGCGCGGCCGTCCATCTCGAAGCGGACGTCGATCGAGTCGCGCGTGGTGCCGGCGATCTCGCTGACGATGCAGCGCTCCTCGCCGGCGAGGGTGTTGACGAAGGTGCTCTTGCCGGCGTTGCGGCGGCCGACGAGGGCGATGCGCATCTCGGGGTAGCCCCCCCCGCCCCCGGTTGGCTCGTCGTGCCCCGCGGCGGGGACGACCTCATACAGGTGCTCGCGGAAGTCGCGGCGGCGGTAGTTGGTCTTCGCGCTGACGAGCATCGGCTCGCCGAAGCCGAGGCGGGAGGCATCGACGGCGTCGTTTTCCCAGCGGGTGTCGTCCACTTTGTTGGCGACGACGACGACCTTGGCGTGCGAGCCTTTGCGCCCGCCGAGGAGTTTCTCGCGGAGCAGTTTGCCGATGGTCATGTCGAGCGCGGTGATGCCGGATTGCGCGTCGATGACGAAGAGGATGAGGTCGGCGCGTTCGACGGCGGCGGCGATCTGCCCCTCGATCGAGCCGGTGAGGGTGGAGAGGTCTTCGCCCGCGTCGTCGAAGCGGGCGCCCTCGGCGGTGTAGACGCCGTAGCCTCCGGTATCGGTGACTTCGATTATTTTCACAGGGTCGGTGGGTTTTTCGCCGGCGAGTTCGATGAGGGAAGAAACGCGGTCGCGGGTCACGCCGGGGGTGGGATCGACGATCGAAACCTTGGCCCCCGCGAGCATGTTCATGAGCGACGACTTGCCGACATTCGGCCGACCAACGATGGCGATGCGGGGGATGGACATGGGGAGAGTGTAGGGGGAGGGGATTCCAATCCAGAACATGAGCGGTGGTCCGGGTTGAGGGGCCGTTTGGCAAGCATGACCACGGAGCATCTCGGCTCGTCCGATATCAATGGCCGGGGCGAACGCGGCGCATGGCACGGACGCGATCGGGCGCTCGGTGCCGACGGGCGCTGTTGAAAGCGCCCCGAAGTACGGCTCGTGGGCGGGGTCAGCCCTATTTCGCACCGACAATTGATCCGGGAAATCGGGCACCCGCCCGGATTCCGCTGCGTATTGTCTTCCAGGATTCCTGGAGAGGAGACAGCGGTATGGTGCGGAACACGCGTGCGTGGTTGGTGGTGGTTCGTGTTGCGGCGGCGGCCGGGGTGTTCGTGTGCGCTTCGGCGGCGGTGGCGCAACTTCCAGTCGGCTGCCCGTTTTTCCCCGTGGCGCCGATCGCGGTCGGGCTTGGGCCGCAGGGGATCGCCTCGGGTGATTTTGACAACGACGGCGACAACGACCTGGTCGTCGCCAACACGCTCGACAACACGCTCCAGATTCTGCGCAACAACGGCGAGGGAGCGTTCGTCGCCGACGGCACGCTGCTCAACTCCTTTGGGCAGCCGATCGCGGTGGCGGTCGGCGCGCTGAACGGCGACTCCTTTCCCGACATCGCCGTGGCAAACCTGCTGGGGGACAGCGTCACGGTGTTCCTGAACAACGGCGCCGGCGGGTTCGGCGCCGCTCCATCGCAGACGATCGCTGTCGGCGACGGGCCCACCGCGATCGCGCTCGGCACGTTCGACGCCGGGCTCAGCCTTGACATCGTCACCGCCAACTTCAACGCGGGCAATGTTTCGCTGTCGAAGAATAATGGCGCCGGCGTGTTCGGCGCCGCGGCGGCCTTTGTCGCGGGCGTCGGCCCCTCCTCCATCGCGGTCGATCCGGGCGGCGACCGTATCTATGTCGCGCTCCGCGGACAGGACGCTCTTGCGGCGTTGTTCGAGACCGCCGGCGGCTTCGGTGCGCCGACGGTTTACAACGTGTTCCCGCCGGGGTCGGAGCCTGTCAGCATCGCGCTCGCGCACCTCAACGCCGACGGGTTCATCGACCTCGTCTCCGCGAATGCCGGCACGGAGAGCGTGTCGATCCTGCCCGGGCAGGCGGAGATTGTTCGCGGCGGGGCACTTCCTCCGTTCGGGGCGGCGGTGAATGTCTCGGTCCCGGGCGGGCCGCGCGCCGTGGCGCTCGGCGTGCTCGACTTGGGGGCGAGCATCGATATCGCGGTGGCGGCCTACGACAACTCGACGGCCACGATCCTGCGGAACAACGGCGTCGGCGGCTTCTCGGCGGCGAGCAGCGAGACGTACTCCACGGAACTCGGGCCGCAGGCGCTCGCGCTCGTCGATCTTGACGGCGACACCGACCTCGACCTCGCGGCGGCGAACACCGACGATGCAAGCGTCTCGGTGATCCGGAACAAACTCCCGGCGATCGGCGGCGGGTTCGCCACGTTCACGATCTACGAATCGGGAATTGAGCCACGGGCCGTCGCGTTCGGCGATCTCAACGGCGATTCGATGCCGGACCTCGTGGCGGTGAACTTCGGGAGCGACGATCTCTCGGTCTTCATCAACGCCGGGGGCGGGCGCTACATGGCGGAGGAACGCTACACGGCGGGGGTCGATCCGCGCGATGCCGTGGTCGCGGACATCAGCGGCGACGGGCGGCCGGACCTGATCGTCGCCAACCGGCAGTCGGACAACATCTCGGTGCTCATCAACAACGGATCGAACGCGGTGAACGCGCGGTTCGCGGCCCAGGCGGTGTACGCCGCGGGCGACGGGCCGATCGCGCTCGCGGTGGGCAACGTGAACGGGGCCGGGCTGCCCGACATCGTGGCGGCGAACGACAACGGCGGGGGCATCTCGCGCCTCTTCAACATGGGCGGCGGCGTGTTCGCGCTCCAGTCGCCGATCCCCGCGTCCGGTTCGCAGCAGGACATCGCGCTGGGAGACGTTGATTTTGATCTCGACCAGGACATCGTGGTGGTCAGCCGGGCCGCCGACCTGGCGACCGTGTTCCTGAACAACGGCTCGGGCGCTTTCACGATGGGCGACACGACGGGGACTGGCGACGAACCGGTCTCGCTTGCGCTGACCAGCCTGGATTTCAGCATCGCGCGCAGCGCGCCGGACCTGGACATCGCCGTCGCCTGCCACGCGTCGGGGACGGTGTCGGTTCTCCGCAACGACGGGTTCGGCTCGGGTGTGTTCACGCGGACGCAGGAACTCTTCGTCGCGCCGGGGCTTCAGGGGATCTCGGCCGGGCGGATCGAGGCCGACTTTGACACCGACCTCGTCGTCTCAAGCGAGACCAACGGCACGGCCCACGTCCTCATCAACAACGGCAACGGCGTGTTCCAGCCTTCGCTCTTGCTCCCGATCGGGATGGGTGCGGCGGGGACGGCGCTCGCCGATCTCGACAACGATTCGCGGGATGACCTCGCGGTGGCGAACCCCGCGAGCAGCATGGTGGTGGTGGTCGTGAACCTCGGGTTCGTGCCGACCTCGAACCCGGTGGTCACGCAGCAGCCGCAGATCAACCTGATACCGGGCATGGCCCGCAGCGGATATGTGGAAGGGAGCCACCTCACGATGACGGTCGCGGCCGCGGGGAACGCGCCATTCTTCTACCAGTGGTTCCACAACGAAGACCCGATCTTCCCCGACGGCGGGCGCGTCGAAGTCAATCCAGTGACGGGCACGCTCGATTTGGACCCCCTCGCGCTGAGCGATGCGGGGTTTTACGAGGTTCAGGTCACCGATGCGTGCGGCAGCGGCGTCTTCTCGCAGCAGATTCAACTCTTCGTGAGCGGCATCGACAGCGATGGCGACGGCGTCAGCGATACCCTGGACAACTGCCCCCTCGGCTTCAACCCGGGTCAGGAGAACCTCGACGGGGATGCGCTGGGCGACGCGTGCGACCCGGACATCGACGGCGACGGCGTCCTCAATGGGCAGGACAACTGCCCCACTGCCGCCAATCCCGGTCAGCAGAATCAGGACGGCGACGCGCTCGGCGATGTCTGCGACTCCGATGTGGACGGCGACGGCGTTGCGAACAACGTTGACAACTGCCCCTTGGTGGCGAACCCGGGACAGCAGGACGCCGACATGGACGGCGCGGGCGACCTCTGCGATGCCGACGACGACAACGACGGCGTGCCCGATGCGAGCGACAACTGCCCGCTTGCCTCCAATCCGGACCAGCAGAACCAGGACGGGGACGCGCTCGGCGACGCCTGCGACCCCGACATCGACGGCGACGGCGACCTCAACGCCAACGACAACTGCCCCACGACGCCCAACCCGGCGCAGGGCAACATCGACGGAGACTCGCTGGGCGATGCGTGCGACCCGGACATCGACGGCGACGGCGTGCCCAATGCCATGGACAACTGCCAGGGGAACTTCAACCCCAACCAGCAGAACATCGACGGCGATGCGCTCGGCGATGTCTGCGACCCCGACCGCGACGGCGACGGCGTCTTCAACGCCCTCGACAACTGCCCCAACGTCCCGAATCCGGGCCAGCAGGACGGGAACAGCAACGGCGTGGGCGACGCCTGCGAACCGGACCCGGACCTCGACGACGACGGCGTGCTCAACCAGAACGACAACTGCCCGATCAACGCGAACCCCGCGCAGGAAGACGCCGACGGCGACGGCGTCGGCGACCTCTGCGACGCATTCCCCAACGACTTCGATAACGACGGCGTCCCCGACGCCAACGACAACTGCCCCATGGTCTACAACCCCGGGCAGCAAGACCCGGACGGCGACGGCCTGGGGGACGCAAACCACACTTACCCGTATGACGAAGCCTTTGCCCTTGGGTACTCGCCGGCGCTCGGGAAGATGTTCCTCTCGGACATCAACTCCAGTCTCTACACGATGAACATCGTGACCGGAACCCCGACCTTTGTGGGGGCGATGAGCGACCAGATCAGCGGGGATATCAAGGGCATCGCGTTCATCCCTGCCGACGGCGAAACAATGTACGGCATCCAGAACGGCTTCAACACGCCGACGAACAACCGCCTCCACACCATCAACCCGGCCAACGGCGACATTCTTTCGTCGGTGCAGGTCACGCTCGCGGGGCACGAGGTGCGTACTTCCAATGCGCTCGCGGCCCACCCGACGACCAATCAACTGTGGGCCGTGCTGCGCACGCGGGTTTCGCCCGCCGATCCCACGCTGAACCGGCTCGTCACCATCAACCGGACAACCGCCGTCGCCACGCTCATCGGCAACCTCTCGGCCAACTTCGCCGGGCTCGCGTTCCGCGCCAATGGCACGCTCATCGGCGTCACCGGCGACGGCGCGAATCCCTCCGAGACTCTCTTCTCCATCAACACCACCACCGCCGCGGCCACCCTCCTCTTCGCCCTCGGCAACGGCGACGACGGCGAAGCCATCGCGTTCCATCCCAACGGCTTGCTCTACCACGCCTCGGGGCTTGGCACCGGCACCGAGTTCTTCGAGAGCGTCAACCTGGACACCCAGGTCGTCCTCGACCTCGGCGCAGGCTGCGACCCCTTCCCCAACGACACCGACAACGACGGTGTCCCCAACAACAGCGACAACTGCCCGCTGGACGCCAACCCGGGTCAGCAAGATGCCGACATGGACGGCATCGGCGACGCCTGCGACTTCGGCCCGGCCGACGCGGACATGGACGGCGTGCCGGATTCGACCGACAACTGCCTCACGACGCCCAACCCGCTCCAGGAAAACGCCGACGGCGACGCGCTGGGCGATGCCTGCGACCCCGACGCCGACAACGACGGCGTGCCCAACGCCTCGGACAACTGCCCGCTGGTCGCCAACCCGCAGCAGGAGGATTTCGACGCGGACGGCCGGGGCGACGCCTGCGACAACTGCGGGAGGATCCCCAACTTCGGCCAGCAGGACACCGTGGGCCGGGTCGGGTGCGCCGCGCCCGACGGCATCGGCGACGCCTGCGACTGCGACGGCGACGCCGACAAGGACGGAGACGTGGACTTCGCCGACATCACGGCGGTCCTGACCTTCTTCGGAACGGCGTACTCGTGCCCCATCGTTCCGCCGGACGACGGGCAGGGTGATGCCGACCTGAACGGCATGGTCAACTTCGCCGACGTGACGGCGGTGCTGAGGAGTTTCCTGGTGCCGTGCAACTAGGGAATCTGGGAAACATGGCGAAACACCGCTCTGACCTATAGGGCGCAGCCCGCCTGCTTTTTGTCGAAGCGAGCCAGAATTGATCGGAATTGTCATCGGTTTCACTTGCCCATAACGAGTTATGTTGTAGACTAGTCGCATCGGCTGACCCCAACCGGGGTTGGCATGTTCCGGCTAGGCCGGTAGAGGGAACCACGATGACACGTCGCACGATTGGCAAGTTTGTGTTTGCGTTCGGGGCTATCGGGCTTTTCGCCGCTTCCGGCGCTTCGGCTGCGATTATCACAGAGGGGACATACAGGCTCCACAACCACCCGGACGGCTCGGCCCGCCCGCCGCTGTATGGGATGCGGCTGGACGAACTCTTCAACGCCACGGGCGACCACGACATTTTCACGTTCGACTTTGACGATGCCGTCTCGGACATGAAGATGACCTACGACGGGTCGTCGATCCACATCTTCGGCCAGGCGTGGGGCGGTCGTGACATCGGCGGCGCCTACGCGGCGGAAGCGACGACGGGGGTGTACACGATCGACTTCACCTTCCTGCTCGGCGTGGCCCCGGTGCCGGGCGATGACGATGTGTGGGTCAATGGCCCTGACATGAGCAACTCCGGCTCGATCCAGCCGCCCGTCGGGCCGCTGGTCAACCTGGTGGACAAGCGCATCGGCGATTACTCGTTCCGTCTGGGCGATGAGGACAACGACGCCGGGCATCGCGGCCATCCGGGCATCTCCGGCTGGGGCTGGATGGTGCATCACCCCGAGAGCCAGGGCCACATCGGGGCCAGCGACTTCCTGTTCACCGCCGAACTGATCCCCGCGCCGGGCGCGGCGGGGCTGATCGGCTTGATCGGGCTGGCGGCGGGTCGGCGGCGGCGATAAGCGAACGCGGTGATTCCGAAGATCATCCTCAACGCCGTCGTGCACCGGCACGGCGGCGTTGTTTGTTTTCAGCCACAAACTGCCGCTTCTCAGGGTGCGGTGGCGAGATGGACCTCGCACCGGTATCGCAGCGTCACCCGCCCATTCTTTGAATGCTCGTCGAACAGATTTCCGAGTTCGTGGCGGAGCGCGGCGAGCGGCGGGCCGGCATTGGGGCAGTACGACGCGCTGGTTGCGCGGCCGATCAATCCCTCGCGGTCCATCGACTGTTCGCTCGGGGAGGTTTCGAGGCGGTAGCCGGTCCAACGGGCGCGGAAGGCTTCCGGGATCAGGCCGTGCGCGGAGAGGGCGGGGGATGTCGGCGGCTCGGTGGCGTGGGCGAGGATGATCCGGCCGTAGCCCTTGGTGAACGGGTCCGACTCGTCGCGCACATTCCAGACGAGGGCGGCGCGGCCGGCGGGCTTGAGGACGCGCGCGAACTCCGCGAGGGCGCGATCGTGCTGCAGCCAGTGGAATGCCTGGAAGCAGGTGACGGCGTCGAACGCCGCGTTCGGTTGGCCGGTTGCTTCGCCGGTGCCGCCGGTCCATGAGATACGAATCCCAAGAGATTTCCGGGCGGAAGCATCCGCCTCTTCGCTCGAAGACTCGCTCAGAAGCGGCTTCTCGAACGCCCGAGTTTCGCTTGAGTTCCGTATGCTCCGATTGTCGGGCTGGGCCGCGCCGGCGGCGCGCATGGCTTCGTTGGGTTCGAGCGCCACGACGCGGCAGCCGCGCGCGGCCAGCAAGCGCGACGAGATGCCGGTGCCGGCGCCGACGTCAAGGATGGTGAGCGTCTCGGGTGCGCGGAGTCCTCTCAGCACGGCGTCGATCGCTTCGGCCGGGTAGGACGGCCGGTGCTTCGCATACGCGTCCACCCGGTCGGAAAAACGGGTCAGACGATTCGCAGGAAGCGGCGGCTGGGTGGATCGGTTCATGTTCGGGTATTCTTCCACCCATGCTGGCTCGCGTCCAGTCATTCGTACTCACCGGCATCGACGCCTCGCCTTGCGAGGTGGAAGTTGACTTGGACGAAGCGGGCCTCGGCAACCGGACGCAGCGGCCGACGCTGGTGGGATTGCCCGACGCCGCCGTGCGGGAATCGCTGGAACGAGTGCGGGCCGCGCTCGTGAACGGCGGGTACACGCTCCCCTGGGACTGCATCACCGTCAACCTGGCGCCGGCGGACGTGAAGAAAGAGGGAGCGGTCTACGAACTGCCGATCGCCATCGGGATGCTGGTGGCCAACGGCGTGATCGGGCGGAAGCGTGCTGCGTCGATTCAGAGGCGGCTGAGCGATGTTGATGAGGAGAGTTCGCCGCACTGGGAAGCGCCGGACTACCGCCGGTACCTCTTCGCGGGCGAACTGGCGCTCGACGGCCGCGTCCGCCCCGTGCGCGGCGTGATCGCGCTCGCGGCGCTCGCCAAGCAGCGCGGGTATCTGGGAGTGATCGTCCCCGCCGACAACGCGCAGGAGGGCGCGGTTGTCGAAGGGATTGAGGTCCACGGCGTGCGGACGCTCACCGAAGCGGTCGGCCTCCTGAACGGCGCGCTGGAGCCGTCGCCGCTCGCGCCGATTGATGTGAGTTCGATGATCGAGGCGTCGCCGGCCGATCTGGATTTCATCGAGGTGCGCGGGCAGGAGGCGGTGAAGCGCGCCATCACCGTCGCGGCCGCCGGTTCGCACAATCTTCTGCGGTTGTGACCAAGTGACCGTGACGGTGGGGGTAGCGGAGGAACGATGACAGCAAAGGGCTGCTAACCGGCGGGTGGCGGTTTCGAGACCACTTCGCGGAGTTTTCGAGGCCGTCGCGGACACGCGGCGGCGTTTTGGTTTACGGCTCGGGCGCTTGGGACGCCCCCCGGCTGGGTCGCGGAAAGTCCAGTCCCGGCGGGGGTTTCGGCGCTTCCCGGCCCGCCCGCCGCGCTCTCGGTCTTGAAGCCGAATCTCGGGGTCCGACGGCAACCCCGACGGTTGCTCTCGCCCCACCGGCGGCAACCCTCTCGGACTCTCGCGCTCTCTGGTTGACGCCTCCCGCGAGGTTAACGCAGGGGTTGCTCTCGGGGGCCTTCCACGCCCGGCCTACGGGATCAGCAGAGCGGCTCGAAGGCGATGTATGGGCGGTCTTGCCGCCCTCTCCGGCACCTCTCCCGCTGAAGGCACGAACCGGCGAGCGGCTTATCGTGCATTCCGACTGCCTTGAGCGGGGGTGCCGGGGGCGGCAGCCCCGGCATCGACGATCATCGAATCAAGGCTGCTCCCCGATGCGCCTGCGAACTGCGACAACTGTTTGGAGCAGCGGCCACACCATGAAGACCGCCATGCCGAACGCGAGGTACAGCATCGAGCCGACTTGGACCCACGCGGTGCCTTGGCCGAGGTCAGTCCCAAAATAGTGGGAGATCACGTTCGAGGTGACCGCTATCCCGAGCGTGCCGATCACGAATAGGCACACGTTGACCAGCGTTCGTAGAACACCCAGCGCTTCCGCATGGAAGACTGTCAGTGCCTTCAGCGGCGTCGTGGCGACGACAGCCGGGCCGTAATGTCTGCGCACGATGTGTCCGCCGATGACAGTTCCCCATACGCCGATGTCGCCAGTGAGCGTGAATAGACTCCGGCCGATCATCTGGGAGACAATCTCGCAGACGACCGCCGCGCCAACGACCGTCGCGGGTCGCGGCCAGCGTCGGATCGCAACAACGCCACCGAGCGCGATCGGCAGAATGACAAAGCCGAGCCAGAAGGCGCTCCATGAGCGAATCTGCCAGTCCGGGAGTGCGGAGATTCGGTCCCAGCCGACGAGCAGGAAGCGGCAGACGTGCAGAGTGTGTACGACCCAGAGCCCGACGGCCAAATAGACCGCAGCCCACCAGCCGAAGTACATCTCTTTCCCGGGATTGCTCTGGTCATGCTTGGCCATTCTGAGACGAGAGTACCCGAGCACGTGTCAGCGCGCCGGCACGACTCGCTTGTCGCCAAGGTCATCCGGCTTTGCCCAGCGCCATCCGACCGCGGGCAGCACGTCGCCATCACCGCCGCCGAATACGTCCGGGTTCGGGTTGCCCCACACGGCGTTCGTGCACCGCGTCACCGGGCTCGACGCCATCGACGCCTACTTCGCGCGGCTCGTCGAGGGCCGCGTGCGCTTCGAGCGCGTGGGCATGTGAGCACCACCCGCAGCGCGCCTTGTCCGTCACGGCGCTACCGTCGCCGTCGCGACCTCCAACCACGGCCCATTTTCCCCGCGTGTGGAGACCCAGCGGAGCATGGAGGCCGCCGTCTTGCCCCCGTCGGCGGCGCGGAAGTCGGTGCGGACGGTCGGGCGAGTGGTCATGGTCAGGAACGGGAACGTACCGGGGTCGCTGAGGCCACACGCGGGGGGGCGGCAGGCCCCGGCATCGGCGACGGATCACTCTCGGTACTCATTTCGCGCGAATGAGCTTCTGGAGCTCCGCCGCGTATTGAATCATCTGCACGTTTACCCGCTTCATGTCGGCGACGAGGGCGTCGTACTGCTCGAAGCCGCGCTGGACCTCTTGCGGTGCTTTTTCCTTCAGCGCCGCCTCTTGGTTGGCGTACCAGTTCCGGAATCGCGCCTGCCACTGCGTGAGGTGGGGCCGCAGGCCCTTGTTGAGCGTGTCGGTGGCAATGCGGACAATCTCTTGGGTGCTGGGCTCACTACGGACAAGATCGGCGGGGATCGCGCCGATCAGCTCGCGCACCTTGCCGAAGAGCGTGTACCAGGAGTTGTAGACTTCAACGATTACGTCATGCTCGGGGTCGATGGGCAGGGCCGCCTTGCGCGTGGCAAGCTCCGTCCAAATGCGGTGGGCGATCTGGATATCCTCAACGACGGGGCGAATCTTGACCTTGCCGACACCACCAAGATTGATTTCCATTTCGACGAGGCCAAAGTGCTTACGGCGGCGCGGCCACCAGTCATCCGGCCAGTACCGGCGCACGACAAGAGCGACAACGGGCACGGCGCCTAGGGCTCCGATGAACCACGGAGAGACCTCAAGCCCAAGCCGGTAGCCGTCGGTCAGGTAGAGCCGGATGAGGGATGTGTCGGCCATCAGTGCGTCACCGCACAGACGTTGCACTTAGCGTTGTGCCGCATCATGCTCTGGGAGTTCTGGATCAGGTGCGCCCGCGCTGTTCGGGCCGTGTAGGCATCCTCGATCCAGCCCCCGAGTTGATCGGCGGATGTCGGGGCGGAGTAGTACCGCGCGTAGCAGTTCGCGTGATCCTTGTCCCAGTTGTCCTTGAGTCGCGGCGGCATATGTGCAGAGTTGCCCAAGCTCGGCAGCACGATGCCGATCAAGCCGTTGGGCGTCGAGGAACCCTGCGTCAGCGAGGACTTGATTTCCCAATCAACGTACCGACGGCTGTGTGTGCACCTGCCGATGAGGACGATCGTCACGGATGAGTCGCCGAGGTACTTCTGCCGGATCTGCGACATCACATAATCCGGGTTGGTGCTGTTGATGAAGTCGTCGTTGTCCGACGCGCCCAGCACCTTGGGCGTGAACACACCCTCGTTCGTGCTCCACTTCGCGATGAACTGGTCAACCTCGTTTCGGTCATCTTGGAAGAACGAGATAAACACCTTCCGCTTCGTGCCGTAGTACGTCATGATGACAAATCTCCGGGGCTGCTGGCCCGTCTCAAGGGGATGTTGCGGGGTTCACTGCGAAGCCCACTGCCCACGACTCCCGATGAGGCGGGGTGAAAGGTGCGGGAAGTGTATACGCGCGTGCTACGCCGCCACCGTCGCCGCCGCGACCTCCGACCACGGCCCCTTCTCGCCGCGAGTAGAAACCCACCGCAGGGCGTAGTACGCCGTCTTGCCCGCATCGGCGCTCGGGAAGTCGGCTTGCGGGTTGCCGCGGACGATCGCGGCCAATGGCCTCTGGCACGCTCGCCGGGGGGGAGGGCGTTTCGGCTGGGAAAGTCGTTGCCGAGGGATGGGCCCTCGACCACCGCCAGCGCGCTTGCACGGTGTTAACGCATGGGTTGCTCTCGGCAGCCTCGCGCGCGACTTCGGACTCCCGTCGCGTAGGTATCCAGTAGCGGGCCTCGGTTAACAGCCCGCGACCGAACCACGAGCACTCTGACCGACCACGGACGGTTGTGAGTGAGCATCTCCGGAAGGAGAGCGCGATGTCGCTGCGCCTTGATCCAGATATGGTGTGCGACCTACCGATTCGAGGAGTGTCGCCTCGCCGCTACGCTTGCCCCCGAACCAGTAGCCCACAGCGCAGTGAGCGATTACGGATTAGCCCCATGACCGTGCAGCACACCAATCTGTCGAAAAGTGCCGACTTCGACCTTCTGGATGAGCCGCTCGCCGACGCTGTGCGTGCCTCGCTCGATGAAGCACTCTCGGCCGGCGTCGTCTTCGATGACGGTGAAACTCCGCTCGAGGTGTTCCGCAGCGCCATGGCCGCGTCCATCCGCGATATCCAAACGCACCCGCGCGGCGACCTACTGCAAAGATTCGTGATCCAGGGGCCGTACGAATACGAGGGTGACATCCCCACCGATCTCGCAGGACAACGCCTCACGGACGACGAGACGGCTGCCGCGATCTCTTTCGTCATCTCTTGGATGGTGTATTCGTTCCAGGGCCGGGTTGCCGAGTTGCTCGCGGCGGCCCCCGTGCTTCGCCTTGTTCGCGCACTCCAGAACGACGGCAAGATCCCGCCGGACGCCACGCTCTACGTCGGCGACGCCGTCAGCGCGCCCAAGTCGCGGGGCGTTGGCGCGGCCAAGGCAGCCGACCTCCATGTATTGTCCCGCGATCCGCGGGTTGGGGACGGCCATTCGGTCATTGTCGCCGCCATCGGCGAGGTCAAGTCCTATGCGGCGCGCCAACGGCGCATCGATCGACAGTTGGCCGGACACGCAGCGCGGTGCCGACGCGGGTTGATCGTTGGGAACGTCCCCTACTCGTCAGATCGCATTACCTTGACCGAGCCCGTCCTGATTTGGGTCGAGCCAGCCGCCTGGAAACTGCCCCGGACGTTCCGTTTCGAGACGAAGGAGGGCTCCGAGTTCCTCCAAGTTGACGACGCGCCCCTGCCTTCTCAGCTCGACCTGATCCGCCGCGCTGACGACGGCACATGGCGCATCACCCTGCGCTGGTCTCACGAGGCCCTGGCCTCGACGGCCTACGACATGACCTTCTGGTTCATGGAACGGGTCGGAGAAGCCGTGTTTTCTGAGGATGGCAAGCACCTGTGGCCTGAGTTGACTCCATCCCAAGCGGGGCGAAACGCCGCGACCGCCGCCCTCTACTGCGCGATCCTCCGGGCACGCACCCCGCACGAGCACGCCCGCGCCGTGGCGCTCTACAACATGTACGGCTTCGGCTATGCCCTCGGCATGAACTTCCGCGACCCCCAGGGGCGGCGCAAGATGCTCTGGCCGGAGGATCTTCGCGCGATCCTCGCCCGTGGCGTCGCCGATGACGGATACCGGATTACTGAATGAAGTCGTCGGCGTGCGAATCGTGCCGCCCGGCCATGTACTCCACCCCCCTTCGTACTCGATCTGGTCCTGCCGCCGGTCCAGTTCCCGCTCCCGGGCGGCTGTCTTCAGGCATTGGAATGGCGGGTGCTTGGGTATGCGCCCGGCACCGCCCCGTGTCATGCCAAGACATTCCCTTCCGTGCCGAAACTACTGCAGAGGCCGGTGACTCCGATCGCCAAGGAGCACCGATGCCCAATCTCCCCGCCACCCCCAGCTGAAACGACTTCAGTCTGCGCCAGTGCGAGATCATCGGGCCCTTGGCAAGAAAACTCGCCAGCATCTCTGCATGGCCAATCGGGTGAGTGGCTTCCGCTGTCCCCACAGGCAGTCGTGCTTCCGAATCTCCGTGCAGCAGGCTGCGACCAACTGCGCTCACATGCGTCTTCGTGCGCCGGTGTGTGCATGTAACTGCCGCAATAACAGCAAGTTACGTCTCGTCTTCGTGCAATTCGAACGTATCATGGCATCGTTGGCATCGGTTCTCGCACCGAGTCCCGCGCCGATTCGGGCACCGCCACGGAAGGCAGCATTCATGAAGATCGAACTCCGTCCGCTCGCCGAGATCAAGCCCTACGACCAGAACCCCCGCAACAACGACGCGGCGGTGGAGCACGTCGCACGCTCGATCCAGTCGTACGGCTTCAGACAGCCGATCGTCGTCGACGCTGGGGGCGTGATCGTGGTCGGCCACACGCGATGGAAGGCGGCGCAGCGGCTGAACTTGGACTCGGTGCCCGTGCATGTGGCGCACGATCTCACCCCCGAGCAGGCGCGCGCGTACCGCATCGCGGACAATCAACTGAACACGCTTTCGACCTGGGATACCGACCTGCTGCCCCTCGAACTCGCCGAACTCAAGGCGTTGAACATCGACCTTGAAGGCCTCGGCTTCAGCGCCGACGAGTTGAACGAACTCCTCGCGCCCAAGGGGAACGACGGCCTCGTTGACCCCGACCTTGTGCCCGAGCCGCCGGACAACCCGGTGACGAAGAAGGGCGACCTGTGGATCCTCGGCAACCACCGCCTGCTCTGCGGCGACAGCGCGAGCGCTGAGGACGTGGACCGGCTGCTCGTGGGCGCGAAGATCCACCTGACGAACATCGACCCACCCTACAACGTCAAGGTCGAGCCGCGATCGAATAACGCCATCGCCGCGGGCAACTCGTCCTTCTCCGCCGCGAAGAAGACGCACCACCAGGCGATGGACCTCGCGCTGCACCCCGAGAAATCGCAGCCGACGACGCAGAAGATGCGGGCCAAGGACCGGCAACTGGTCAACGACTTCGTCTCCGACGAGGAGTTCGAACGCCTGCTCCGGGCTTGGTTTGGCAATGTGGCGCGCGTTTTGATGCCGGGCGGAGGGTTCTATATCTGGGGCGGCTACGCGAACTGCGGCAACTACCCGCCCGTCCTGAAGGAGTGCGGCCTCTACTTCTCGCAGGCGATCATCTGGGACAAGCAGTGGCCCGTGCTGACGCGGAAGGATTTTATGGGGGCCCACGAGTGGTGTTTCTATGGATGGAAAGAAGGCGCTGCGCACCGCTTCCTCGGCCCTGCCAACATCCCCGACCTGTGGCACGTCAAGAAGGTCAGCCCGCAGTCGATGGTGCATTTGACCGAGAAGCCCGTCGAACTCGCCACGCGCGCGATGGAGTACTCGTCGAAGCCGGGCGAGAACGTCCTGGACTTGTTCGGCGGGTCGGGCAGCACGTTGATCGGCGCTGAGAAGACCGGGCGGCGTGCGTACCTCATGGAGATCGACGAGGCGTATTGCGATGTCATCCGGCAGCGCTGGGAGCAGTTCACCGGAAAGAAGGCGGAGCGGGAATTCCGAGAAGGGAAAGCAGTTTGAGACAGTCGCGCTCGGGGAGCGGACCGGGGTTCTGCGTGCCGGGGGCTCTTCCAAACGCCTTGATGAGGTCGTCGTCGGACACGGCTGGCGCGGTCCAGGAGCAATTGGTGAAGCATGGAGAGCAAATCCGGTACGGCGGGAAGCGGCGGGCCCGCTTCTCGTACTCGAGGTCCCAGAGCCGCTGGCGCATCGCGTCGCCCGTGATGCCCTTGCATGCTGCCTTTCCGTGCGACCGCGCGATCGGGACGCACGCGTTCCCCTTCGCCATGCAGTTGCTCGGCAGGGGCAATCGATGCCGCAGGTACCAAGCCTCCGCGTCGGCGTGGGATTCGAGCGCCTCCTTCACCCGGAGGATCGCAACGAGCCGCCGGTGCGCGGCGGCGCTCCCGTACGGCCGCTTCACGGCGAGGTACATCACGGTGTCGCCCCGTTCCAGTCGCGGCGCGAACTTCCCCGCGCGGCAGAGGCAGGAGATCCCCGGCATCGTGTGCATGAAGTCGGGCTCGCGCCGGATCGATCCGTCGATGAAGGGAGGCAGTCGGAACAGTTCCGACGCCTTGAGTCCCTGCTCCGTCGTGACCAGCGGGTGGAAGGAGTTCAGGTACCAGCGCGCCATCGGACTCATCATCGTCGATGCTGACGCCGAAGAGAAACCCCGGCACTTGCCGGGGTCGGGAGAGCGGGGGCGATCAGTTGCTGTCGTCGGTCTCGGCGGCCTTGGGCGTGTAGATCGACCCGCACATCTGGCACTCGACGCGCTCGTCGTCGAGCCAGACCAGCCGGTCGGCGCTGCGCTCGCTGCAGAGCGGGCAGCCGTGCTGGGGTTCAACGAGGTTGTCGTCGTCGCGGTCGTTCATCGATCACGCTTCCTGTTCACCTGCGGGCGGCTCGGGGCCCTTCTCCAGCAGAGCGTGGTACTCGATCAGGGCATCAAGGTACACATCCGCGTCGTCCGGCCGTCGGCGCTTGCGCCCGTGCGCCGGGGTGAGGCACCCGCGCTCGACGAGGAACGCGAACGCCACCGCGACCCGCGTATGCGGGAGGCCGAGCAGAGCGGCGATGTCCATGTAGACAACCGGCCGGTCCGACTCGTTGACGGCGTGCGCCACCGCCTCGAAGTCCGCGCGCGGGCACCGGTGCTCGTAGGCGTTGCCGCTGCGCGGCGCGCCCCGCTTGACGAGGTCGCCGGTGTCGGGATCGACGTGGAACGAAACGGCCGGGAGCGGCGTCCTCAGCACGGGCATGTACCTCCGGCCGCAGAAGGGGCAGGCCACGATCTGGCTCGCTTCCTTCTTGGCGTCGTTGGCCTCGTCCATCGCTCACGCTCCCTTCGCGGCGGCGAACATCCCGCGCTCGGTCTTGCGGAACCGCGCGTCCTTCTTTTTGGCGGCGATCTCGCGGATGATCGCGGCGTAGATGGTCGCGGCGGGCGTCTTGCCGCCCGAGGACCACAGCCCTTTGGAGCGCGCCGCGTCAACGATGTCCTTGCAGTTCATCGGCTTGCCGGAATCCGCGAGGACCTTGGCGGCGGCGTCGAGGCCGCTCATCTTGCGGGTCTTGGGCGCGGGCTTCGCGGCCTTGGCCTTCTTCGCCGGTCCCGCCGTGGCCGCGACGTTGGCGGCGTGGGCGTTCCTTGGCGCGCCCTTGGCCTTCCGGGGGGTTGGTGCGGCTTTGGCGGGCGTCGCCCCGTCGAGCCGGGCGATGTTGCTCGCCACAGCGGCGATCGCCTCCTTGCGGAGGCGCTCGGTGCCCGCGCTCGCGGCGATGGTCTTGGACTTGGCGGGTTTCGTGATGGTCTTGCTCATGGTGAACTCCAAACTCGTGGTGCGGAACGCCGCCGCACGTTGCGGCGGTCAATCGCGTCCGGCGCGGTTCCCCGCGTCGTCGCGTGGGGGGCGCGCGGGTCATTCCCCGAAGATGAACTCGGCGAGGCCCGCGGCGAGCAGGCCGACGATCGCGCGGGCGGCGTCGGTGGTCGGCTCGCGGTCCCAGCCGCGGTCGAAGCACGCGACCTCGGCGCGCGTGGAGTGCTCCCGCAGCCAGAGCTTCGAGATGCGGCTGTCGTCGAGTTCGAACGAGGCTTCGGCGGCGTGCTCGGGGAAGACCAGCGCCTCGAAGGCGTGCCCGGCGATGCTGCCCTTCACCCAGGTGCCGCCGGTCGGGCGTCCGGTCTTCTTGGTGATCTCCAGCGTGTCGAGCATCGCCCCCGGATCGGCCGGGTCGAACTTGAAGGGGGCCGGCGCGCCGCTCCCGGCCGCGAACCCCGCCTCGAAGGCCAGGGCGATGGCATCGCGGATGCTGGCCACCGAAATCTCGTGGAAGTCGAGGGCGTCGCGCTTGCGGTCCTCGAGCGTCTCCAGCCCGAGGCGCTTGCGGACCTCTTCGGCTGCCGCCGCCATCCGGCTGGCCTTAGCCTTGTTCGTCGTCGTCGTTTTCTTCGCGTTCATGTTCGTGGTCTCCGTCGCGGGCGGGAAACCCGCTCGCGTTGGACACACAAGGGCATGAGCCGCGCGGACAATCAAGGCGATTCCGCCATGATTCGCAGGGATTCCGATGAATCTTCGCCGCTTTCCGCGCATGTCGGGCGTCGGCTAGCCCAACACGCGCCTAACGCCCGCGCCACGCCGCGCGACGGGGGAGCGGCCGCATGAACGGGGACGGCGACAGCACCCTTGCGCTGGGCGACGGCGCGGCGGGCACGGAGAACCTGAAGACGACGCAGGAGTCCGCGATCCTCGCGCTGCTGAACGAGCCGTCGGTCCCGCGCGCCGCCGCGTCGGCGGGCGTCGGCGAGCGCACGCTGCGGCGGTGGCTCCTTGACCCCGACTTCGCGGCCGCGTACCGCCGGGCGCGCCGCCAGTCGTTCGAGCAGGCGATCGCGCTGACGCAGCGATACTCGAGTCTCGCGGTGCAGACGCTGGCCACGGCGATGACGAGCGCGAACGCGCCCTGGACCTGCAAGGTGACCGCCGCCGTCGGGCTGCTGAGGTTCGGGCGCGAGGGCATCGAACTCGAGGACCTCGCGGAGCGGGTGAAGGCGCTGGAGGTCGAGGGCCCCCGCTCCTTCGCGGCGGGTCAGGCCGGGGCGCTCGCGGACGCGACGGACACCGAACTGATCGAGATCGCGCAGCGGACGGGGCTGCTGAAGGAGACGGGATGACGCTCGCCAGCCGGATCAGCAAACTCGAGGCGGACGCGCCGACGCCGGACGTTTGCCAACTGTGCGGCGGCGAGGGGATGCGGCTTCCGGCGCTGCCGGGCGAGGCCGGCGACGCGGGCTGCCCGCGCTGCGGCCGCAGGGAGCCCGGCGACCCGCCGCGCGGGAACGAACAGCGCAGGGAGGAGCCGTGAGCCTCGCGTCCCGCCTCCGGAGGCTGGAGCGGGAGCGCGCCAAGCGCGATACCGAGGGGTGCGCCGTCTGCGGCGGGCTGGGGATCCTCGTCATGGAGATCGAAGGGGCGGCGTCGGCAGGCGACGCGCCGAAGAGGGGCTGCCCCGCGTGCGGCGCGGCGTACCGCGTCGAGATCGTGGAGTACCGGGGCGCGGGGAGGAGTGCCGCATGAATCTCGCCGGTCGTCTTTCGCGGCTGGAGAAGGCGAGCGCGGCGCGCGGGGGCGGGTCGTGCCCGCTGTGCGGCGCGGGCGGGGAGCTGCAGGTCAGGGCGACCTTCGCCGAGCCCGGCGAGAAGCCCCTGCCCCGCCC
Source organism: uncultured Phycisphaerae bacterium (assembly GCA_947085435.1). Classification (GTDB taxonomy): domain Bacteria; phylum Planctomycetota; class Phycisphaerae; order Phycisphaerales; family UBA1924; genus JAEUIV01. The sequence continues at coordinate 81,372 of CAMTWL010000001.1, read as the reverse complement.
GGGCTGCCCGCGCTGCGGCAGCGGCGCGGTCTATGTGGCGAGGTTCAACGACGCGCGCGAGGCGCACCCCCATCGTCTTTGATTCATGCGGCGACCCGCGCCGGCTCGGCACGCGTCAGCGCACCTGCCGGGCACGGAAGTCGCGGCGCGCGGCGTCCAGAGTGCGGGGCTTGCCGTCCTGACCCGCGTACTGCCAGAAGGTCCACCCGTTGGTGTTCATCTTCCGCCCGGACACCGCGGCGCGCGCGGCCTCGGCCGCTGTCGAGCAGGTGCGGTAGGCCGTGGACTTGAACGTGACCGATCCGTCGGCGTTGAGGGTGGCTTCGAGGTCGCGCCCCTTGTAGCGGCGGAACAGGCGGAGCGGCGCCTTGAGCACTCCCGCCTTCAGCAAGCCGTCAAGGCCGCTGTCAACGGCTCCGCCCCGCTGTTGTCGAGTTGCCGAAGGCGCTTTGTTCCTTGCCGCCCGCGCCGGAACGGGGGCAGCGCTCCGCTCCTCCGACGCCGAGCCGACCGCAGCGGCCAACAAAGGGAATGACGAAGCGATTTCCTTGGGAGTGAGCGCGGGCTTGGGCGCGTGCTTCCTCACGAGCGCGATCAACGACTTGTTGCGCGACTCGAGCAGTTTCTGGACCGTGGACTTCACCCTGCTCCCGACGAAGTAACTGGTCCAGCACTGCTCGATCAGGCTCTTGCCGAGGCTTGGGCGGGACAAGAGCGATAGGTCGCGCGCGGCCCGCTCGGAAGGGTCCTCGCCGAGGTGAACCCGGCAGAAAAGTTTGCGCTCCACGGGCGCATTCACCAAGGCGTTGTAGAAGAGGTATTGCTCTCCGTCCGTGAGCACGCACCACTCCACGTCCGCGCCGGTTGCGTTGGTCAGCATCTGGATAACCCAGCGCCGGTCGTCCAGCGGCTCGCCAAGCCCCTTCGCCTCGACGAGCAGGCACGGCTGCCCGTCGAGCTTGAGGGCGTAGTCGATGGGGTTGTCCGAAGGCTCGTGGCGGTACTCGCGGGCGACCTCGTCCACGTCGCCGATGTCCCACCCCAGCGCGTCAAGGATGGGATCGATCAGCGTCGCCCGCGTGTTGGTCTCGCCCAGCGCGCGGCCCCCGGCCTGCCGGTTCCGGTCGCGGTGGTTCCTGGCCTTGGCGGCAACTTTCGCGATCGTCTCTTCAAGATTCCCCACAACCGTGCTCCTTGCGCTGGGCGGGCGACGACGGGCTTGCGCCCAATATGGGCGCACCGCTGCGGAATCTTAGCGTGCGCCCGGATTGGGCACAAAGCCAAATCATTCCCGCGCGTACCGGCGTCTCTGCGGGCTGCTGCGCGTCTGGCGCGAGAAGGCCGGGCTGACGCAGCGCGCCCTGGCGTCCAAGCTGCGGAAGCCGCACTCGTTCGTCTACAAGTGCGAGGCGGGCGACCGTCGGCTGGACGCGACCGAGTTCGTCCTGTGGTGCAGAGCGTGCGGGCTTGAGCCCTCGGACGCCATCCGCCTGGTCGACCGCGCGGCGTGACACCCGCAGCTGCCGGTACCAACCATTCTTCTTGATCCATGACGCGGCCCTCGGGTACCTCCCAAGTAGCGCTTTGGTGTCAAACCGCTACTTGGAGGACTGTCCATGCGGAAAAGGACGAACGCCGGGAAAACATTCCCGCCAGAGGTGTTGTCGCGCGACGAGGTGATGGCGCTGATGGGAGCCTGCGCCAACTCGCCCGCGGGCGTGCGCAACCGCGCGTTGCTCGTCGTGCTGTACCGCACGGGGCTGCGCATCACCGAGGCGCTGTCGCTTGAGCCGAAGGACCTTGATCTGGAAGGCGGCGCGGTCAGGGTGCTGCGCGGCAAGGGCGGGCGGTCGCGGACCGTCGGCATTGATCCCGGCGCGGCGGCGGTGGTGGAGGAGTGGCTCTCCATCAGGGAGGCGTGGCTGGTCCCGGGCCGACGCTCGCCCGGGAACACCGTCTTCTGCCAGCGCGACGGGCGGCCGCTCGCGTCGTCCTACATACGCGTGCTGGTGCCCCGTCTCGCCTGCGCGGCGGGCATCGAGAAGCGCGTCCACGCCCACGGCCTGCGGCACACGCACGCGGCGGAACTCCGCGCCGAGGGCGTCGACATCGGGATCATTTCGAAGCAGCTGGGTCACCGGTGTATTTCGACGACGGCCCGGTACCTTGATCACATCATGCCGATGGCCGTGGTGGAGGCGATGCGGAGACGGTCTTGGGGGAGTCCGAGGCCTGAGAGACGCGCGATGGATTCGCCACAAGCCGTTCCGTCTGGTCGGGCCACGCCGAGCGGCAGGATTCCAATCTCGAACTGATGAGCCTGCGCGTGGACGGTGGCCTTGGCTGCGCCTCGATGGGCCCGGTGGTCTCCAGCCCGCCCCCGCCGCAGACACGGCTGCTCACGGCGGGGCTGCACTCGCTCACCATCAACGCCACGACCAACGACGCCAACTTCCACTTCGGGGCGTACTACCAGTTCAACCTGAGCTTCGCGCAGGCGTGAGGGGTGAGTTCGAGCGAAGATCGCATCGACGAGCATTAGAGGTTTGTGGTGATCAACCGTCGTCTCAAGGCAACGCCCGAGCACCAGTTACGCGTGCGCCGCGACGACGCCTGGGGATTCTGCTCAGCGGAACTGTTGCAGGTTGGCGACTGCCTGATCACGCCAACGGCGAACGGGCTCGGCGAGGAGCGCATTGAGACGTTGAAGCGCATCGACGGGCGCGTTCTCACCGTGGCGATCCACATCCCCGGCATAAACACGTTCCTGGCAGAGGGCGTTTGGACGCACAACGACGCGTCGTCCTCGTCCGGACCGGTGCTCACTGACATCACGCACTCGTCGAGCAGCTCCAGCAGCGGGTCGTCCAGCGGCAGCAAGTCCTCGGGTTCGAGCTTCTCGTCCTCGTCGTCCTCCGGCATCGTCCCGACAGGCATCACCAACAGCTCCGGCGGGCACGGGTCATCCGGCGACAGCAACACCTTCGGGGAGCACAGTTCAGGAGTTGGCGGGTTCTCGAACGAGAGGTGAACAAGCAGGCAGCGTATTCAAGCACCCAGTTTCTACTACTATGGAGACTCGATGAACTGGTTCGTCTGGTGAGCGAGTCTCATGAGCCACAACCATGAGTGCGGAAACAGAATTCTCGGCAACGGCATCGATGGCAGGCTACCTGTTTCAGTGTCGGTTCGCGCTGTTGGAGAGCCTTCGACGGCTTCGCCATCGAGCAGATTTCACCGTGTCCATCGAGACTCTCGATGACGTGGTCTTCGACACTCCCGGTACTGCCGTCGATTTACTGCAAACCAAACACCACTTAAATCGAACAGCAGACCTTTCGGACGGATCTGTCGATCTCTGGAAAACCATTCGCGTGTGGTGCGAAGTCGGTCTTGCCACTCCCTCCTCTGCCGACATCACACGATTCCTGATCACAACGGCTTCAATCTCGCCTGGATCGGCCGCGAGCTATTTGTGTGTTTCAAATCGAGATGTGGACAAGGCCACAACGCGGCTCGTGACAACTGCAACATCATCCACCAACCAGTCCAACAACTTGGCATACGCAGCGTTCCTCACATTGTCACCCGACAGCCGCAAGGCACTTCTAGATTCCGTGTACGTCATCCCTGAGACTCCAAGTGTCAGCGACGTTGAGGCCGATATCGAAGCGGAACTCTACCTCGCGGTTGATCCCAAGTTCCTACCGCGCCTCAGAGAGGGTGTTGAAGGATGGTGGAATGCGCGCGTTGTCAGCCATCTGTGTGACGCACAGCGCAAGCCAATCTTGAGCGCCGAGTTGCACGATGAAGTGTCACGATTGCGAGATCAGTACCGCGACGACAATCTTCCGATCGACGATGACATTCTGAAGGCCGAGGTCGATTCAATGGGCTTCGCCGATCGCACGTTCGTACACCAACTGCGACTGATTCAAATTGGTAATCCTCGCATTGTGACAGCGATCCGCAACTACTTCAGAGCGTTTCAGCAACGCTCACGGTGGATTAGCGATGATCTTCTGCTGGTCGGCGAACTTGAACGGTATGAAGATCGCCTCGTGGAGGAGTGGCAGTTGCGCTTCGACCAGATGAAGGATGATCTTGGCGAGGCAGCGACCGATCCGTTTATGTTGAAGGAAGCGGCTGCGATCTACAAGTGGGTGGAAAACCACCTACACCCGCAGATTCGAGCCCGCTGCGAGGAGGCCTTTGTGTCGCGGGGCACGTATCAGATGCTCGCAGACAATCAGCGGGTTGGCTGGCACCCAGAGTTCTCCACTCGCCTGAAACACCTGTTGGAGAAACTGGAGGCGGCACCGTGAAGACATGGGAGTTCCGTCCACGCGAGGAGGCGCATCTACTCAACCCGGCACTGTGTTGTACCCTACTGGCGGCTTCCGCAGCGGGCCATCGATCAAAAGTGGACGCGGGACTCTCATTCGGGCTTTCGTTTCTTGTCCTCCCGATCGTACTGCACAAGGCTACACGTGAATCGCTTCCCGTCAGCGTCCGCACATCAATGCCAATCTGGATTCGAGAACATCCTCAGGTTCGTCTGCTTTTCAGAGAGCGTGTGATGTCGCTCCGTAACTTCACGCGCGAAGCCATGCTATTCGGCACGACGCATGGCTGGTTGACTATGGAGAACGCGATCATGTCGGCGACACATACGGAAGCGGTTATCGATCGTCGCGTGCAGACGCTTGACGCAGAGATAGGCGATTTCGTCCGTCGCGCTCGTTTCGTGGGTCGATGGTTTGCAAATGCGGGCAGCGCACCAACGATCATGGCACTTTGGGGGGTGCGTCCATGAGTTTCCAGATTCTAGATCTCGTCCTCTATGGGGTGAACGGCGAACAGCGGACCGTGACGTTTCGGACTGGCGCGTTAAACGTGATCACTGGGGCGTCGAAGACGGGAAAGACTGCGTTGATCGAGATCATGGAGTATTGCTTCGGCAGTACCGAATGCCACATTCCGGCGGGAGTGATTCGCAAAGCTGTGTCCTGGGTTGCGATGCGGTTACAGGTTGATGGCGGACAGGTATTCGTGGCGAGGCGGATGCCCGAGCCTGGCGCGGCGACATCAAGCGAGTGCATGTACCTTGTAGGCACCACGATCGACATCCCACAGTTCGAGCGTCTCGCACCATCCACCAATACTCAGGGACTTGTCGAACTGCTGTCGCAGCATTCTGGCATCGGTTGGAATCTCCACGCGGTTCCAGAAGGGCAGACGCGGCAACCGTTGTCTGCCACGATTCGACATGCCTTGTGGTTCTGTTTTCAGCAGCAGAGCGAAGTGATCAGCAACAAACATCTGTTTCACAAGCAGAGCGAGCCGTTCATTCCGCAACAAATCAAGGATGTCCTCCCGTATTTTCTGGGTGCTGTGGACGATGAGTACATCACCAAATCAATGCGGCTGCGTCAGTTGCGTCACGACTTGAAGCAGGTCGAACGCAAGATTGCCGAAGCGGCAGCGATTCGAGGAGAAGGCCAATCACGTGCGCAATTGTTGTGGACGGAGGCACAGGACATCGGTCTTGTGGCGGCAGGAACACCGCCACTATCGTGGGAGGAGTGTGCTGCAGCGTTGCACACGATGCAGGCGCAGCCAACGCGCCCTGACGACGAACTCTCCAACGAAGGACAAGCCGCCGATCGGCTATTGACGGAACGAGAGGTGCTGGCGCGCGCGCTGCAGGCCGCAAAGGAGCAGTTGGAAACTGCGGAAGCGCTATTTGAAGCGCGCGGCGGCTACGCCGGAGAGTCGCGTAAGCAGTCCATTCGGCTCCAAAGCGTCGAACTCTTTGGTTCTGACGGAAGCGAACACAACTGTCCACTGTGCCAGTCGCCGCTTGCCGATGGTGATATTGCCACGGTGGAGCAACTCAAGAAATCGTTGACGCAGTTAAGTTCCGATATGAGGCAGATCGATGAGCGATCGCCGCAGATGGAAGAACTACTTGTCTCACTGCGATCGAAGGTGGACGATGCCAAGCGGCTCGTGCGTGAGAACAGGGAGGCGCTTGAAGCGGTCCATGCCTCAAATCAGCGACTGCAGTCAATGCGAGACCGCGCATCCCGACGTGCGCACGTGATGGGGCGCATCGCGTTGTATCTGGAGAGCCTACCTCAACCGGCAACAGGAGACACTTTTGGTGATCAGGCTCAAAGACTGCGGGAGGCAATTGCACAATTGGAGTTGGAACTCAGTGACGAGGTGGTGCAGGATCGGGTTGAATCCGCGCTCTCATTGCTCAGCCGTGACATGAGTAAGTGGGCCAAAGAACTGCGACTGGAGCACTCGGAGTCGCCGCTTAGGCTCGACTTGAAGCGACTAACGGTGATTGCCGATACAGCGGATGGCCCCGTTTCGATGGATCACATGGGAAGTGGAGAAAATTGGGTCGGCTATCACATGATCACGCATTTTGCGCTCCACAGCTGGTTCGTGTCGAAGGCTCGCCCTGTACCTCGCTTCCTTTTCATAGATCAGCCATCGCAGGTCTATTTTCCCGCTGATACTTCGGGTGATGGCTCATTGAGCGGCATCGTGAACGAGGATCGAGAAGCTGTGATCCGAATGTTCAAGCTTGCCCTTCAAGTCGTGGAGGCGCTGCAGCCCGGAATGCAGGTGATCATCACCGACCATGCAGACATCAACGAACCGTGGTTCCAAAGCGCGGTTATCGAACGCTGGAGAGGCGGCACAAAGCTTGTGCCAGACAGTTGGTTGCCAGCGTCGTAGCAGTTTGGCACGATGTCTAAACAGCGATGGTCAAGCATGCAAGTAGCCGGTTGGAGTATGTGGCTCCCTCTGCAAGGTATCCACCGTGGTCAAGCTCGCGATGGAGAAGTGGTATCGCGCTGGCGAGCATGTCAGCCAGATCGACACTGCCATGCGGATTTGTTGAACCGACCCTCAGCGATTCAAATGTCTTTGTGAGCCGTTCTAGGTGCACTGCACGATTTCCATCCGCGCTGAAGGCGAGTCGAACGATTCGCTGCATCATTTCGCCACGTTGCCCGTGGATGACGACGTGCCAGATTGTGGCAACGCCGGACTCCACACCGGACGCAGATGCGATCAACGACCGTTCGCCCGCGCCTATTCCCTTGAACTGATCCAACAACACCTTGATCGCTGGGTGTTCAAGACCCAGCAAGTTGAGATTCTCTTCGCGCATGGCCTCGTCGCGGTCGATTGTGAACCGAAGCGGCAGGCTGTCTGGCATTGACAGTTCATGAAGAGCGTGGCCTTGACTGTCAAACTCGCCGCCCATCGCTCGGGCAGCCCGACGCACGAAGGCCACAAGGCGCTGCATGCCCTTGCCGCCATCGTCGAACCGTTGATACTCGCCGAGGTTAAAGCGATCAAGTTCTTGGAACAACTCGAACACGACCTGTCGCGCCAGGTTGGCGTTGGTCATCGCCACTTCGAGTTCTTGACGTGTGCGCTTCAGTGATGGGTCCTTCAAGGCATCTTGGTACAGGCGCTCATAGCTCAATCGGGTGCCCAATTGACCGAGGATTTGCGATCGCAGGTCCTCCGTCACCTCGCCTTGCTCGTCAACCTTGCCGAGTGTGGCCGCAATCTCACGCAATTTGTCCTCGAGCAGCAGGAAGATCTGGCCTTCGATGGTGTCCGCCGCGACGAGGTTGTAAACCTGCGCCGTGTGTTCTTGACCGTAACGATGGATGCGACCGATGCGTTGCTCCAGGTCCATCGGATTCCACGGCAGGTCGTGGTTGAACAACACGCGTGCGAATTGGAGGTTGATTCCCTCCCGTCCGGCTGCGGTACAGAGCAAGACACATGGCCCGTCGGGTCGTTTGAATCGCTTCTGAGCAGCGGTCTTCGCGCCGTGATCGCCGCCCTTCAGCACTTCGACGCCTTTGCCGGGGTATGTCGTGTCGATCGCTTCTCGCAACGTATCGATGCTGCCGAGATACGTCGTGAACACGACGACTTTCTCATTCGGATTGATCTGCCAAAGTTGCCGGAGTGCATCGAGCAACACACGCGTCTTGGTCTCAGCCGTTGGTGGGAACTGCTCCAGCAGTTCGCGGATGCGCCGTCGCTCTTCGGGAAGCGCGACCAACACCATCGAGGCCGCAGTCTCGTCCGCTGTTGCTGCGACAGCCTCGAAGTCATCCAGCGATTCCGCCGACAGCGCATACTGTGCCGATTCCTCACGCTTACGGAGCAGTTGCACCTTCAGGTCAGCGAGTATCTGATCCGCGTGTGCGCGGCCGATCATGTCGTCATTCAACGCGTGCAGGCTTCTGACCTGATCCCGCGCCTCGCCAATCGCACGATCCCGACCATCAACGTCCAGCGACTCGTCGCGTTCGATGGATTCTTCGATGGTGAGCATGAGCAACCGTCGGCGGAGCGTGGCCCGCACGGCGGCAAAGCTGCTCGACGCGATCTTTTGGAAGATCGTCATAACGAATCCGATGCCTTGGTTCTTGCCCCCCATCGATTCCGCCAAGGCGTAGCCGTCGCGGAGGTAGTCAAGCAGGGCGTCGTAGAACTTCTTTTCCTGATCATTCAAGTTGAAGGATTCGGTGTTCACCTGCCGCCGCGCGAAGAGCGGATCGCCCTTGGAGTCGCAGGAGTCCGCCTTCGTGCGCCGGATCACGACCGCGTTCAACCGGTGTCGGTTCTCGATCATGTCCCGCTCGTCCTCGAACAACGTGGGGTCGAGCAACCGCACGATCATCCAGAATCGGAAATGGTCGCCTTGATGCGGCGTGGCCGACAGCAGGAGTAGATCGCGGCAGTGATCACGCAGCGCCTCGGCCAGTTTGTAGTTTTCCGTCTTCTTCGACCGCTTGCCGTTCTTGTAGACGCTGAGGTGGTGAGCCTCATCGAACACGACAAGGTCCCACGGTGGTGCATCTTGAAGGCGCTTGATGCGTGCTGGGCGCTTCAACGTGTCAATGGACGCAATGATCCGGTTGTGCTTGGCGAAGGCGTTCGACTTGCGATCAGAGACATCGCCTTCCGAGCCAAACACCTCGAAGTCGAGGTTGAACACGTCATTGAGTTCTCGTCGCCAGTTCTCGACGAGGCCTGCGGGTACAACCATCAGTGCCCGTCGCAGTTCACCGCGTGACGCTAACTCGCGGAGGATGAGAGCCGTCTCGATCGTTTTGCCGAGACCCACCTCGTCCGCGACCAAGAATCGCCGTGGGCGGGCATTGGCGATGCGATGAACCAGCACGACCTGGTGTGGGAGGAGGTCCACTTTCGCGGAGGTCAGCACCGCCGCACTTTCCATCAACGGTAGTTCCTCGGCCTCAATCGCCAGCGACAGACGTTCGATCGCCTCTGGCGTTGCTGGCTTCAGCGACGCGATGATCTGCTGCGTCCACGACTGCGCCGGCGCGATCGATTCCGCCGGCACCTGACGTTCGCCGTGGCTGCGGAAGAACACCCGCACGAAGCCAGTGGCCTCGCGGCTGACGACCACACCCTCACCAAGATCAGGGTGCATGACCGTCTTGCCGACCTCAATGGTCGGCAATTCAGGAGCGCGGTGCATAGTAGCCTCCGCACACTTGCTGCCGGGCTTGCTGATCTGTCCGCAACAGGCGTCCCATGTCCGTCACGGAAGAGCCATTCCAGAGTTCGGTCGAAAGGCAGATTCGCTGCTTGTCGCGTGTCACAAAATACACCTGCTCACTGGCTGGGTCTTCCCACATCCGCGCGCCCGGTGTGTTCAAGCCAAATACCAGACCGTACTCCGGCCATCGATCCTGAAACTCACGGACAATCCGACGCACGTCCTCGCGCACCAGCGCAACGGCCTGATCGGGTGGCACCACTTCAAGAACAGTGTCCAACCCGGCAATCAGCACAGTACGGCAGCCGGGCGCTGCGTGCGGATTCGCTGACGCCAAATCGACTGGCCAACGACTCAGCCATCCGAGAGCCGTGCGCAGCGACACCAACGCGCCCTGATTCAGCAATGGGCCGAGCATGATCTTGTCGAATATCACGCTCGACCCCCGATTCTTCCACATGTTGGAGTCAATGAAATCCTCCATCATCCGGCCTCCGCTTGCGCTTCAAGCCGATTGAACAGCGGCATCTGGGCTTCCTCGCCGATGGGCCGGTTGCGCCACGCCACGACGAGGCGCAGCGCGCGTTCGGCCGCTTCGCGGATGGACTTGTCCTTGGCGGTCTGGCTGTACCACTCCAAGATCGCGTCAGTGGATCGTTTGAGGTTCACGCCCCAGCTGAACATCTCGTCTTCAAACTTCAGGCCGCTGCCGAGTGTGGCAAGGCCGATCAGGAAATGCGCCTGATCGAGATCTGTTTTCAGGACGGCCTTGCGCGTTCGACCGGGCACGCGGAACTCTGTGAAGCGTTCACCGATCGGTTTGGCATGCACCTTTGTGCCGACGACGCGAAGCCAGCCGCGAGCCTGTAGATCGTTCGGCTCGACACCCGTGCCGCGCAGCGTCTTGGAGAGTTCATCGCGGCTCATGTCAGCGCGCACGCTAAAGAGGCTGAGGTATAGCCGGGACGCTGGCTCAACGTTGTCGGGCGGTCGCAGCGCACCTTCCTCTCCGCTGGCGACGAGATCATCCAAGAGAAGATTGATGCCGAGCAATGCATCGCGGACGCCGAGAATCTGCCCGTCGCCGGTTAGGACCTGTCCATAGTGGCGGCTGAAGAACTCCAGCGCCTTGCCACGCAGAATGACCATCAAATCAGCCTGCGTGAGGTCTTGCCCGTGGACATGCTCCAAGAGTTCCTTGTAGCGGGCAGCTTCGGCTTTCACCCAACGACGCATCGCCGCCCACGCAACGGGCTCTGGACTATCAAGCCGTTTGCGACAAACGTGAACGATGTCGTACTCAATCTTGCGTGAGCCAAACGCGCCACCCGCGCCTTTGGTCTCGTCGCTTCGGATCGGGTAGGTTGCCACGAGAACGAAGCCTGCGTTGAACAACGCTTCAAGCACATCCACCCACGGCGCATCCGCGCTGTGGTGGAAGGTGAATGCCATCAAACCACCAGGCTTCAGAAGGCGCGCCGTTTCCGCCCAGCAGGCAGTGAGAGTGTTGCAGTAGAACTGGGACGCGGGCTCGCGGCGGTACAGCGGATTGGCTTCGTCAATCTGGAGCGTCGGATCACCTACGGCTTGACGAATCGTGTCCAGCCATTCCTCTTCAATAACCGGCTCGCTCTCCCATTCCTCACGATCGTCGGGGTGTTCCACGGAGTTTTGGACCGCTTCGATTGCCCGTGGTGTCCGCTCCGGCTCAAAATATGCACGCTCCGGCATTCCCTGATACCAACGAAGAAGAGGAAGTCGCATCCACACGTAGAAGAAATCTGCGAGGTCGCCATAGAAGAGATTGTTTCCGAACGGAGGATCTGTGATCGCTAGATCACATGTCGCGGCTGCGATCGACGACAGGTCTGAAGATGATGCGCAAATGAGTGCCGTCTCACCGCCAGTTGCAGGGTCTTCACAAAGCGCCTTTGCACTCTTCTTGGTTGAACCGGAGTTTTCTGGAAGAAGGACGACTTCCCAAGGTTCCAACGCCCACGCGAGCCCGTTCAAAACGGTGTCGCGCGCTGAATAGAGATTCCCGCGACCCAATGTGTGAAACGCACAATTCTCAACGACCTGAGACTTGGGGTGATAGTTGGCGTTTGACATCATCGGGACCAATTTGTCGTAACCGAAATCCCAGAAACAGAACATGTTCTGATTGCGCAAGTACTGTTGAACAATGCCCAGAATCTGCTCGCACACGTCCAGTGACTGGCTGGGCGCAGCGGCATCAGTCGCCCTCAGCAACTGTGTATGCACCAAGAGTTGTCGAGCATTAAACATCTTCCACCAGTGTGTGTATCCCCAGCCGTCGTTCACACCACCGTTGGCCCGCATCATGTACGCATCCCAACAAGGCGATGTCGGCCAGCAGCCGGATAGATCGGCGTCCTTACGGTTCAACCATTCGTGTTCCGCCGCGACGAGATTCTGGACATCGAAGTTGGTCGGGGCCGCAAAGTACCGGCCACCATAGGTGTATCCCTCCGCATCGCATTCTGGACAATGGCACTGCAGCGCACATGGAGCGACCGGTGCAGTGTGACCAGTCTGCTTCACCGATGTAAGCATGTCCTGTTCATTGCCATCAGCGTCGCAACGAAACTGTGACTTCCCCGGCACCGTACCTTTTCGCGTGTCGAACAACGTGCCATCAGCGAGTGTGACTCGTGCGGGTGGTCCGAACAGCTTCCGATCTGCTGCATCGTCCTCACCCGCTTCATCTGTGTCGCCGCTTTCAGATGCGTCGCTGTCTGGCGAATCAACCTCTTCAATCGACGCGCTTTCGTCCTCCGACAGCTTTACGCGACCGCGAACCTCGACCAGCGCGAGGTGCTCCAATCGCGCCGACCACCACGCTGCGGTAGTCTTTGGGTCAGCGCCGGCCCATCCACCGTACTCAACCCCCTTCGCGTCCTTTCCGGGTGTGCCTTCCATCCACTTGGGGTGAATGAGCAGGTACATGAATACCGGACGCGAGCCGATGTCAAAATTCGTCTTCTTGATGCTGCCCACACTCGTACTGGGCTTGGCGTGACGTTCAATTGTGTTCTTGACCTGATCCCCGGCGAACGCGGCGCAATGTGGGCATGTCAACCCCGGCTCGTCATCCACAAGCGCCCTCAGTTCCTCGACGCGCTGTCGCTTCTCGGTTCCGTTGCCCTTGGAGTAGTCTTTCAGTCGCTGCGCAAACCCTTGTGAGAGTTCCGTGAACGGCGGCTCGTTCTCAACGATTACTCGCTCCGCCCCCGGTGCCATGCGAGTCTCGCCCAATTCGGCGTTGAATGCGTGGCCGCACGACGTGCAGGTGATCGGAATGTAGTACGTCCTCAGCTTCTTCTCAGCGATGATCGGCGACCGAAAGATCGGCGTTCGATGGCCGCACGGTTGACCCTGGCTGCCGGCGCATGAACCGTGCTTCGCCCAGAATGTGTAGATGACCTCGGGGCCGTCCCATCGGTAGTGTTTGCGTCGTTCTGGCGGAAGATCAACCGCGTCAAGGGACTCGGGCGCTGCCTTGCCGGTGCGAACATCGATCCAACGGCCCTTGTGTCCGCGCGGACACGTCGTCGTGTAGAAGGGCTGAATGAGCGGCTTGACCTCGGCCTCAATTTGATCGAAGAACGTCTTGACCTGTATCGGATCGGAGCATGCAAGTTCGTTCTTGGTGACGAACCACGCGACGGGATTCAAATCAACGCCGGTGAGTTGAAACCCAAGGCGAGCGCCTTCGACAAGCGTGGTTCCGCCGCCCATGAATGGCTCGATCACCTTCAGTGTCTTGAAGCTCCCGGCCTTTTGGTGATTGCAGTAGTAGTGATCCCACACGCGCTTGGCGGCTTCTTCGGGATTCGCGGGCGCTTCAGTACCGGCGGCGATCAGCAGGCTGCGGAAAACGCTCGACCTCCGACGCGCCCACCATTTGGACATCTGATAAATCGGCTTGCCTGCATTGCCCTCCAACTTCGAGAGCGCGTTGATCGGCGCGATCGGGAAATCGACCTCAAGGCACGTGAGCTTGCGGTTGGGGTCTGAGAAATCCGGCACCGGCAAGCGGATGGCCTTCGCCAGATTTGGCGGTTCAAACGCAGACTTCGGTTTCTTGCCATTCCCGTTGGCTCTCTCGACGCGCGGCTCGCCATTCGCGCTGAAGAGGTCGGGCGGCGAGACATCGATCAGGTCGAGTTGCTCAAGCGGCTTGTTTGATGGCGCGGTCGTCATGTCGATTCAAGCCGAGGGGTCACAGCGAAGGAAACTCGATGAAGGGCACGGCGACTTCAAGCAGACTCATGCCGCCGTGACAAAGGAATGGAAAGCCGCCTTGGACCGTCCACTTGCGCTGACCCATGATCACATGTTGTCCATTGTGCGTGAAGACTACCGGAGGCATCAAAGCATGAGTCCAAGGCTGGTCGGCGGGCTTGCACCTGGATGCCCCAAACGTGTCGCGGAGGGCAGCGACGACTTCTGGATCATTCTCGTTGGTTGTGAACAGCCGCGCGACAGCGTATCCGTGGTCGGCAGTGACGACGAGGCGGCGACCTGTTCGCAGAGCGTCGATGAACCGCCAGAAGCCATCGGCCTGAAGGCCTTGGGCAGCAGCGCGATAGACGTTGTCCGGCGATCGCTCATGAACGTGCAGCAGATCATCGAGCCAACTGTGCCAGACCAGAACATCACGTTCGGGTGGGACGGCACGCGCTGCATCTTCAAATGGAAGGCTCAGAACATCCGTCCACGGCGCGTCACCTGAGAAACAGAATGAGCGCGGCGCACGGTTGTTGGCAAGACTGGCTCGTCCGGGCAGGCCCAGCGCCTGCGCAAATGCATTGGTGTCTGAGGGAACTTCCGAACCGGTCACTTCGATCCGCGTTGGGTGAACGTGCCGGGCCTCGGCGGCAGCCAGGAGGACGAACATCTCCCGTAAAGACAGGGCATCGAGGATCAGCACAGCGCGGCCGTGTTGGCCGGATGTGCCTGTGGTAGTCCACCAATCACGGAGCGCGGTCGCTGTTCGCGGCGCGGCGGCTGGATATTGCTGCCAGAGGTCCCATGCGCTTTCGGCCAACAGGCGATCCGGTTCAATCGTCTTGTTGTGGAGGTCCACCGGCGACGCAGTCGATCGACAGACTTCCGCCATCTTGGTGAATGTGAGCCGCCACGCATCGTCAGCCGCGCGGTCAGCGAGCAGAATTTCCTGCCACGTCGTCACTGCGGGTTGTTCCTTCGGAAGGCGACTTCAAGTTTCGCCCGCAGATTCGATGGCAATCGCTGGATCAACGCCTTGGCCTGCTGCACCGTCATGCCCTCGAACTCCAGTCGAACAGAATCCAACGAGGCGTCGCTCGGCACACCCCATTGATCGAAGCTGCCGATGAGATTGACGATGGAGGTCGGCGTTGGCGTCGAGCAGACTTCTGCTGGGACAGACGGCGCGGTGCCGCCTGTCGTTGTCGGTGTCGTTGGTCCGACCGCTGTGGAACCGGTGCCCTGCGGTTGAACGGGCAGTGTCGTTGCGCCCGGCGTCTGTGCGCCGGTTCCCGCCGGTGGGAATAGCGAACCGGGAATAGTTGGAGTTGTTGGAATGGTCGGACCTGAGACTGCGGTGGAACCAGCCGCAGCGGGCATGACAAGGGTGACCTGACGCATTTCCTGTGTACCGCGAAATGCCTTCGGTCGGATATATCGAAGTGCCTCTTCCTGATCGGCGTGTTCCGGCAAACGCGCGACCCACGAGCCAGCGACGTTTAGGACGACACGTCCATTCGCCGCGACCTTTAGCACTTCTTCGCACAGGAATGTCTCGCCAAGGAATGGAATCGCCGTGTTCGTCGGATTCGGTGGTGGTTCCTTGAGGTCGTCAATCAGCTTGCTGACTTCCTGGCTGTTCCTCGCATAGTCGATCACCCGACGCTCGAACTCGTTCGGATCGAACAGGTCGCGCCGGACCTGCTCATCCACAGCGAGAGGAATCGAGCCTTTGTCGCGGACGAGTTGACCATCAAGGCGCTCGGCGTCGAAGCGGCATTGTTCCGGCTGACGGAAGTTCCATGTGTTCAAGACTGCAAATCGGTCGAACCGCGTTCGCAGTTCGTCTCGCAGCGGCCGATCGAACTCGTCCCTCAGGCCACGGTATTGCGGATCGTCTCGCCATGCTTGCGAGGTGAGATAGGAGCAGCGGGCCGCAAAGAGAAGATCGCGATCTGCGTAAACGCCGCGACCGCCAGCGGTGGACAACAGGAAACGCACGGTATTGCGCTTGGCGGGTACATGACGGACAAGCCATGTGCCGAGCGTGCGGTCGATCTGATTTGGCGCGCCGTCGATCGGAGACGGAATGACAATCAACACCGGCTGCGTCCAGCCCGCAGGCTGGTCAGCTGCATCAAGACCTGACCACGGATCGTTCTCCCAGTCGGGGCCGAGGACGACAACCCTCGACACCGCTTGACGCGTTTCGGGCACGAGAATGTGCCGCAGCGTGTTGCGGATGTGCTCAACGTCTTTGCCCGGATAACTGGTTGACGTACTGCCGGCGCTACCGGCAATCCATAGCCGATCGTTTCGTGCTGTTGACCGCACCTTTGTCTTGGCGTTTTCTTCACGACCGAACCACAGACGGCCTTGAAGGTCGTCAGAACCGTGGATGTTGATGCTGCCATCTTTGACCTTCAGCAGTTCGTCAAGGAATGCGTTGTCATCGATGGGCGCGTCGCGTGTGACATCGAGTTGAAGGTCGGCGCGTGTGCCGCCCGCGTAGCGCCCCGGCGACATGGACCGCATCCAGAGCGCGCTGATGATCTCGCGACTGTGCGTGGTAGTCGAGCCTTGTGCCGTGAGACTCTCCAAATTGCGCTGGGCGATCTGAAGCAATTCTTCCTGCACGCCGTGCGCTGCGATCGATTCCAAGAGCGCCTGCACACCGCACGTGTCCTGATCAACGAAGAAGTCCGCCGGTGTCAGCAGCGGAACCAGCTCGCCCCGGCCCCGGAAGGCAGCAGCAAGGATACGAATCAAGTCGCGTGTCTCCTGCGCGGCTTGCGCCATCAAGACCTGATCTTCGAGAAGATCGATCAGCTCCGGTGCGAACGGCCAGGAGGCAGCCACCTCTTCCAAGATGCGATTCTGTTCCGCTCCGGACAGGTGCGAGAAGCGAAGCCGATATCGCTCTCGTGCGTAGGTGGCAACCAGACCCTGCACCTCATTGTTCGAGATCTGCGCACGGTTGGCGAATAGGCGATGCAGCAGTAGAAGCAGCCGATCGTGCTTGGCCGTCGGACCTTGAAAGTTGACGATGATCGGCGCGTTGCGGTGAACCTGCTGGAAGGCGTCGGTGTTGTTGTTGAGGACGGAAATCACCAGCGTCAATAGGTCAGGTCGGTCACTGGCCAGCTCGGAAAGAATCTGCACAAAGCCGGATGCAACCTCCTTGTAGGGGATGCCATTCGGACCTGTGGCGGGAAGGCCGTCGAACCACTTCTGGAACTCGTCGAGAACGAGGACGATGGGTTGCGCTGCAAACATCTCTTCGAGAAGGGATCGCGGTGGATAGGGGTGCCCGCCCTGTGTGAACTTCCCCTTGAAGAATGCACCTCGCGGATGCCGGTCGAACAGCAGCTCCCACAAGAGGGGGTATTCGTTGTTCAACACGACTTCAGATACTGCGTGGAAGCCTCGCTGGAGTGTCAGAGTTTGGAGAACTTGGCTCTGCGCCTGAACGCCCCATCCGCGCGCCCATTGCTCCACAACGTCTGGCGACATGGTCGCGTGATGCATGACCGCGAGGATGTGCGACTTGCCACGGCCTCGATCACCAAGCAGGACGACCGGTTTGGCCGGTCTGGTCGTACTCAAGGCCCGGAGCGCCGTCTGAATGTCGGCCGTGGGATAGGTGATCTCGAGGATGTCCTGCGGTGGCCGCTCAATCGCGCCGGACCCATCCGACCGGCGAAGCGCAATGGCGGTGCCGGGCGTCTGGGCTGCAAGGAACTCGGATCGAAGTTGAAGGTTCAGCACTGTGCGCTCGGTGGCTCGTTTTTCCCGTGGTCGGGCGACCTGCCCTGACTCGAACACGGGTATTGGCGATGTGTCCACCGACCGCCTACCAGCGGGCGTCAAAGAGGCGTGGAGCACCCCAAACCTGGATTGTACGGTCGGATGGCCATCTCCCCAATCCGACGCAACTCG
Source organism: uncultured Phycisphaerae bacterium (assembly GCA_947085435.1). Taxonomy (GTDB): domain Bacteria; phylum Planctomycetota; class Phycisphaerae; order Phycisphaerales; family UBA1924; genus JAEUIV01. The sequence continues at coordinate 63,599 of CAMTWL010000001.1, read as the reverse complement.
TGGCGTCCTCGGTGCAGCAACATCGCTACGGCAGCGAAAACGCGGTTTCGTCGTTCCCCAAGGTTATGAAGAGGGTTGCTCTCGGGGACCTCCACCGCTCAGTGACGCTCTTATCTGAAAGCGCAACTTATGCGGCAGCGTGGTGAGGTTCACGGACGGCACATTGGGTGTTAGCGCGGTGGGGTGAGTCGTATCCGAAATGCTCCTCACGGTTGACTCACGCGTTCCCGAGGTGGCCGGTTTGCCGCGGCATCGCCCGAACCACCCCAGGCAACGCGTTCTGTTCGCGGCGGTCTCATGCTCTATGCGCGTTTGCGCGGATAATCCCGGAATTGAGCGGTGTCGGCCCCAATTCCTCCGCGCGGCGGAGGCGTTTGCCCTTCTCAGACCCCTGACGCCCTGCTCATCAGAATGGGCTGCCGCCGTACGCTCACCCGCATGTCCCCCCGCGACGCGGACATCCTGCTCTCGGTGCTGCGTTCCAGCTATGGACTGACCATTGGCGTCAGCCATTTGCGGCCAGACGGGCCCGACGAGACTTGGCGGGTAGAGGCGCGGGACGACAACGCCAGGGCGTGGGTCGTCGAATGCCCTTCGTATGCTGGAGCGGCCCTCGAACTTGCGGCGCAACTCGGGTTCGAGGTGGAGGATGGCTGAGCGAGCATGGCAAAGAAGCCGCCGAAGAAGCGCAAGACCACCCGGGCTCCACTTCGAGCTTCGATTGCATCGAATCCCGTGTCTGATTTCCAGCACGATGCATTTCGGGCAGCAGCACCGGATCTCACGAGATCGGAGGCTCTCGCCGTGCTGGTGCTCGGAGCCCGCGACGCGTGGAGGAACTACGAGATCCCCCCAAATCTCGATGCTGCCATTCTGCGTCGTCTGGATGAAAAGGCGTTGGTCAGTGTGCGACGCTGGACCAAACAAAACCTCGCGCAAAGACACGGTGAAGTCCGATGGCAATATGAGCCTTCATCCTCGGGATGGGTGTCGCTCATGTCAGGCGCGTATGGGACATGGGATCGAGTTTGGAACACCACATACGAGCCGCTCGTACTTTCGCCCGAAGTACGACTTAGCGAGAAAGGCGGGGCGACGCGCGACCGACTCGCTGAAGCTGATCTCATGACCGCCATACTCGAGGTCGCTCGCTCGGCGCAGCCGAGCTGCAAACGGGCGCAAGAGACCATTCGGCAAGAGGTGGATGGTCCAGACGATTGCCGCGACATGTTGCGCGCCTCGTGTCTTGGCATCCTGTGCTCCATTCGGGCCGACCTCAACGCACTTGCGCCGAACGCTGCTGGGGGGTCGACGAAGCACCGCTTTGACAAGGGGTTGGCTCCACTACTGAGCGGCATCGATGCTCACTTTGTTGGTCTCATGTCGGAGGCCGCAGAGGGACTCGATACGGAGAAGCAGTGGGGCGGCTTGCGCGGCAGTCTTGATCAACTCGACTTGATGGTGATGAGTTTCAATACACCGCGTTCAAGTGAAGCAACAGCCAAATTGGATCAAGCGCCAACTCCCGGGCCCAGCACAACTGACCCAGCCCATCACATGGAGCGCCCCGTGCCGATCGCGGAGGCCGCGACGGTGGCCAACGTCCGGCCAGATGTGCTGCTGAAGAAGCTGCGGGTCCGCGATTACCCCATCGGCGGCGTAAAGGGCGCGTCTGTCGCTGATCTCAAGCACATTCTCCTCGCGGACCCTTCAAAGCGAAAACGGATCCAGAAATGGGCCGACGAAAAATATCCGGTCGAGTAGACACCTGCAGCCACCTGTAGACACCTGCATCCACTTGCTGAAGCGGTCTGGAAGGCTGTTTTGCCTGAAAAACCAGGCCAATTCGCTCAAATCCCATCCACTTTGATCCGCCTCGTACCTATCTGTCGTCCGGCGTGGATGTCGCACGCCAGAAGGAGAACGGTCATGGGTCAGACGATTGAAGTGTGCACGGTTCGAGATGCTGCCATGAGGCTGCGGGTCAGCCAGGCGACTATCCGGCGCTTGATCGCGAGCGGCAGGCTGCGTGCGATGCGCGTGGGCCGGTCGGTGCGGATCGATTGGCGGGTGCTGGATCGAATGCTGGCTCAGGGGGGCATCCGATGAGCACGGAACCAACCCCCGTTTCCGATTCGCCGTTGCCTGCTCAAGCACCGTTGGCGCTGAGGCCAAAGGCTGCCGCCACAGCGATCGGCATCAGCCTGCGACTCCTGTCGACCTTGACGCGCGAGAAGCGCATCCCGTTCCTCCGCATCAACCGGGCCGTGGTGTATCCGGTGGCTGAACTGCAGCGGTGGCTGGCTCAGAAGACCGCTGAGGAGGGTCGACATGAGCAACCGTGAATGGCGACCCGTCACGTCTCAAGCACCCTGCCAAGCCTGTAAGCACATTGATTGGTGTGCCTGGGCACCGGACGGTCGCGCGCTGCGCTGCATGCGCCCGGTCGAAGCGACGACTCCAACCGGGATGACGCGAGGACGAAACGACCGTGATGGAGGGGTCATCTTCCGCTTTCAGGGCGACAGTCCACCACGCCCCCGCCCGAACAAGACTACCCGGCGTGCTGGCAGCGATGCACGCCAAACGCTGGGATGGGGGGCCGAAGCAGCTCGCTGCGTCAAATCGCTCTCGTCCAAGCGGCGGGGGTTGCTCGCCGCAGCGCTCGGTACCCACATCGAGACGCTGGCGGCGCTCGACGCCGGGTGGGCGGAGTCGGCCGATCTTCGGACGTGGAAGGCGTCTGGCCAAGGTTGGAAAGAGAATCCTCCCGCTGGGGCGTTCACATTCCCCGAGCGCGACGGCGCTGGCAACGTGATCGGAGTCTCGCTCCGCGCGGAGGACGGGCGCAAGGGATTTCCAGCGGGCGCGAAGCGCGGGCTCATCGTGCCCTCAGCAATGGCTGAACTGCCGGGGCCCGTGCTCATCGTGGAAGGCGCGTCGGACGTGGCCGCGTTCCTCACGCTCGGCGTCTGCTCCGTCGGGCGGCCGAGCAACTCCGGGGGCGCGGAACATCTGGCGGCCCTTCTCGCAGACCGCGAGGTCATCGTCGTGGGTGAGAACGACCAGAAGCCCGATGGTGCTTGGCCGGGCAAGGAGGGAGCGAAGGCCGTCGCCGGTCGGCTCGCGCTCTCGTGGGACCGGAACGTGAGGTGGACGCTCCCGCCCGCTGAGGTCAAGGACATTCGTGCGTGGCTCTACGCACAAGTGAGCGCTGGATTGAATCTCAGCGATCCCGTCGCCTGCCGTGACGCGGGAAAGCGCCTGCTGCACGATCTGGAGGCGCACGCAGTCGAGGCGGCCCCGGAGGCCCCGATCGCCCCGGTCTCCGCGTACAGGAGTACCCCCGCCGGTCTCGTGTGGATGAAGCCCACGAACAATGGCGAGATTCCGACTCCCCTCACCAACTTCAGCGCGAAGATCATCTCGGAGGTCGTGCGCGACGACGGAGCCGAGCAGCGCCGGGTGTTCACGATCGATGCGAGGATTGTTCGAGGCGCGCCGCGGCAGTTCGACCTCCCCGCCGAGCGCTTCGCCGCGATGAACTGGCCGATCGAACACCTCGGCGTGGGGGCGATCCTCTACCCGGGCGTGAGCACCCGAGAACACACCCGCGTCGCGATCCAGCTGCTCTCCACTGGTTTCGATCAGCGCGTGGTCTACACCCATCTCGGCTGGCGCAAGATCAATGGCAGCTGGGTCTACTTGCACGGCGGCGGCGCGATCGGAGCGAACGGCGCGGTCGCCGGGGTGGAGGTCGATCCTCCGGGCGATCTGTCGGGTTACTCGCTCCCGGAGCCGAAGGTCGGCGAAGCGCAACGTGAAGCGGTGAGGGCGAGCCTCGATCTGATTTGCCTGTCCGGCCAGCGCGAGAAGCATGCGCTGCCGATCACCATCCCGCTGATCGCAGCGGTATTCCGCGCGGTCCTTGGGTCAACAGACTTCAGCATCCACCTTGCGGGCGAGAGCGGCTCGTTCAAGACGAGCATGGCGGCGGTGATGCTGAGCCACTTCGGAATCGGGTTCACGACCAAAGACCTGCCGTCGAACTGGCAGTCCACAGGCAATGCGCTGGAGGCCCTCGCCTTTGCGGCAAAGGACGTGGTGCTGGTGATCGACGACTTCGCGCCGCATGGAACGAGCGCCGACGTTCAGCGGCTTCACAAGGAAGCTGACCGCATTCTTCGAGCGGCGGGCAACGGCTCCGGGCGTCAACGGCTGCGTGCCGACGGCAGCCTGCGTCCGACCAAGCGGCCGCGCGGGCTGATTCTGACCACCGGCGAGGACGTGCCCGCTGGCCAGAGCCTGCGCGCCCGCATGCTGGTTGTCGAGGTGGAGATGGGGGCGATCGACGCCCCGGAACTCTCAGCGGCGCAGCGCCGCGCGGAGAACGGTGTATACGCGTCCGCGATGAGCGGGTTCGTCATGTGGCTCGCCGGTCGGCTGGAGGCGACGCAGCAGCAGGCCCGCGCCCGACGCGGCGTGCTGCGAGATGAGGCCATGAGCGGTGCCGGGCACCGCCGCACGCCCGGGATCATCGCCGATCTGCAGGCGGGGCTAGAGGTGTTCCTGATTTTCGCCAAGGAAAGCGGCGCAATCACTGCTGACCAAGCGGAGAAGTACCGTCGGGACGCGTGGAGCGCGCTGCTGAACGCGGCCGATGGGCAGGTGGCGCATCAGCAGGACAGCGATCCGGTCGCCCGCTTCTTCGCATTGATCGCGTCCGCGCTCGGATCAGGCCTGGCCCATGTGGCGAGTTTGGGGGCGGGTGAGCCGCAAGACCCAGCCATGTGGGGGTGGCGATCTCGACTGGTCGGCGGCAGCGAGAAGCACCGCGAGGAATGGAACTCGCAGGGAGAGTGCATCGGGTGGACGGACGGGGAAATCCTGTATCTCAATCCGGAGGCGGCGCATCGTGTGGCGAATAAGGCAGCGGGCGACTTTGCGCTGGGGGTGTCGGTTCGGACGCTGACGAAGCGGATCGACGAGCAGGGTCAGGTGGTTGAGCGCGACCGGGACCATCTGACCGTCAAGATCAACATCGCGGGCGCGCGGAAGCGGGTATTGGCGCTCAATGCCTCTCTCGTCTCCGGAGCGGGGCCATCGGGGCAAACGGGGCAGCCCTCGGTACTCCATGACGAATCCGCCCCGAAACCCGGCCCCGATTCCAAGGTCCAAGGGTCAAGAATCGGGGCGGAGAATCGGGGCGGCAGCGGCGGAATCAATCCGGAACAGAGGTCGCACGACGCCCCGGCCCCGCTCGCCCCGATTGCCCCGATTGCGGGTGACAACATCTCCGGAGGTGGCGCATGACCCCGCGTGCCTTGCCGCAATCTCCGAACGCCCCAGACGATTCCGGCGCGTACGCGCGTGCCGTCCTCGACATCGCCGCCGAGGTCGAAGCCGCCGAAACGCGGATCAAGGCCGAAATCCTCAAAGCGGCAGCAGCGGGCGACTGCCCGCGCGTCACCGACATCGTCACCCGCTGGATGAACGGCCCCGCCACGGAGGTCTTGGGCGATGCCCGCCATTGAACTTGATCCATGCGAGCCACCGCCGGTAACTGAAGCGCCTGCCCGGCGCGAGGGGCCGCTCCCTTCGCCCGCGCAGGAGGATCGCCCCATGCGCGTCGTAGCGCTCTATCGAGTCAGCACCGAAAAACAGGCCGACCAAGGATCAAGTCTTGATTCGCAGCAGCGGACCTACCACGACCTCGCCGCCAAGAACGGCTGGACGACCGTCGCGGAGTTCCGGGGGTGCGAGTCGGCGACACAGGCCGCGAGCGACCGCCGGGTGCTGCAGCAGGTGCTGGCGTGCCTCCGGGAGCATGAACCCGACGCGGTCTACGTCCACGAGCAATCGCGGTTGACGCGCGGCGACGAACTCGAAGTCGCCCTCCTGCTCCGCGAACTCCGCGAGCGCGGGGTGAAGATCATTGTCGGCGGCTTGGTGAGGGACCTGTCGTCGATCGACGAGGGGTTCATGATCGGCATCCAGTCGCTGGTGGACCGGACCGAGTCCCTGCGGATCAAGGAGCGGATGGGGCGGGGCAAGCGCGAGCGCGCGCGGCAGGGCAAGAAGTGCTCCGGCCCCGCTCCCTTCGGCTACGAGAACCCTCCCCCCGGTGCCACGGGTCGCGGCACGCTGAAGATCATCGACGCGGAAGCGGTGGTGGTGAGGCGCATCTTCGATCTGGCGATGTCGGGCAAGGGCGACCAGCGCGTCGCGGTGACCCTCAACGGCCTCGGCATCGCTGCGCCCCGAGGCGGCAAGTGGGGGAAGTCGAGCATCCGCCGGGTTCTGAACTGCCCGGCGTACCTCGGCGTCGCCGCGAACAACGTGTGGATCGCCGAGAAGGGCACGCGCCGCTTCAGGCTGAACATGAAGCACGAGAAAGCGATCATCGTCGAGGGCGCGCACCCCGCGATCATCGCCCGCGAGGTCTGGGACGCGGTCCACAGCCGACAGTCGCTGCCGCGCACCGCGAAACCCCGGATGCTGACTGGGCTGCTCCGGGTCAACGGCGCGGCGTTCCACGGCGACAACTGCGACGGGACCAGTTTCTATCGCGCCGCCCGGGGAACGAAGGGTGCCGCGTGGCTGCTGGCCGACGACACCGACGCCGCCGTGTGGGACGCCTTCGCCGCCCTCGCCACAGGCCCCGAGTTGGTCGAGCGGCTCCTGAACGCGGCCAGCAACCCGCGCGAGCAGGAACTCGCGGCTCAGGAGATCGAGTACCTCGACGGCGAGATCGGCAAGGCCCAGCGCCGCCTCGCACGATTGACCGATATGCGGGCCGACGGCGAGATCGACAAGGAGACCTACCTCTCCCGGTCCGGCGGCACGCAGCAGACGATCGACCGCCTCCAGCGCGAACTGGCCGAGCAGCGCTCCAAGGCCGTGGTCTTCGATCGGACGCACGCGACCCGCGTCGCCAAAGCAGTGCAGGTCTTGCTCGCGGGCAAGACGAGGCTCTCGGGCGCGCAGAAGCATTCGATCCTCCGCTCCATCGTGCTGCGGATCGACGTGGCGGCGGTGCCGACCGGTGCCCGCTTCGCGCGGGACGAGCGGGGCCGCGTCGTCAAAGGGAGGACGGCCCGGTGGGCGATCCAATCGATCTCGCTCCGGTTGGCGCTCCCCGCCGCCCAAACCCCCCACGGGCCAAACGTCGCGGCCGAGGGCGGCGAAGAAATCGGCCACGCCGCCGCGAACGGCCGTGCCGGAGAGTTGGTCACAACACCCTGCGACTCGGCTCAACATGCCGCGACGGAAAACGGCGACTTTGCCACTCGCCGTACCGGCCACTTGGGCACAACCCCCTGATGCTCGGCCCGCCCGGCACGGGCAAGACCATGATGGCCAAGGCGCTCCCCGGCATCATCCCGCTGATGTCCGCCGAGGAAGCGCTGGAGGTGACGCGGGTCTATTCCGCGGCGGGGAAACTGATCGCGGGTGAGAGCGGCGCGCCGGGGCTGGTGACGCGCCGGCCCGTGCGCACGCCGCACCATACGGCCAGCGCCGTCGCGGTCATCGGCGGCGGGATCATCCCCAAGCCGGGCGAGATCAGCCTGGCGCACCACGGCGTGTTGTTCCTGGACGAGTTGGCGGAGTTCCCGCGCAACGTGCTCGATACGCTGCGCCAGCCGATGGAGGATGGGCACGTCACGATCGCGCGGGCGCACGGGTCGGTGCGTTTCCCCGCGGCGTTCATGCTCGTCGCCGCGATGAACCCGACTCCGAAGGGCACGATGCCCGACACCGACCAGGGGCGGCGCGACATGGAGCGTTACCTCGGGCGGATCAGCGGGCCGCTGATTGATCGGGTGGATATTCATGTTGAGGTGCCGGCGGTGCCGTGGAAACAACTGTCGGGCGAGGCGAAGGGGACGAGCAGCGCGCAGATGCGGGAGCGCGTACTGGCGGCGCGCGTGAAACAGCGGGCGCGGCAGGGGTCGAAGACCAACGGGCACCTCAGCGGCAAGGAACTCGACCATCACGCGAAGATGGAGGATGGGGCGCGGACGCTCCTCGGGCAGGCGATCACGGAACTGGGGCTGAGCGCGCGGGCCTACGACAAGATCCGCCGCGTGGCGCGGACGATCGCGGACCTGGAGGGGGCGGAGAGCCTGCTGACGGCGCATGTGGCGGAAGCGGTGCAGTATCGGCTTTTGGATCGGAAGGTGTGAGGGGGACGGAGAGTTCGGTCACGCAGATTTTTCGGCCGTTTTCTTAAATCGTAGGCGGATCTTGTCGAGGGTATCGCCCAGCGGACGCTCGGCGAACTCTTGATAGAACTTGAGCCGCTCAAGGTCGGCAGAAAGCATGACCACGAGCACGAACCAGCCGAGCAAGTTGTTGTCCATGCAAGCGAGCCAGATGCACAGTCCAAGCATCGTAAGCGGCAGGACCAACGCGATAATAGCGACGAGCCAGATCCAAGTGCCAAGTTCCGTGCGGATTTGGGAAGATGCCGCCAAGGTGAGGAAGAACATCGACTGCCGCCAGTACTGTCGCCAGATTGAGATCAGCGATCGCTCGCCGATTTCGCGCATCTTGTTCCGAAGCCAGTTCATCTCGCGGTCCCTCGGGTCGAGCCACCCCTCTGGTCAGCTGCCACAAAACTCGAACGGAATCAGGTCTTGCGGCTGGCAATTCGCCATCACTCGAATCGTCCATCGACGGACTTGCCCATCGACCACGCGCTCAAGTTCGGCCTCGCCTGCATCAAGCATGACCGCCGTCTCAAAGTAAAGTCTTCCCGCTCCGACCTGGGCCAGTGAAAACCTCCGGCCGGCCTGACACAGCGATAGCGAGACCGTCGCAGAGTGACCCCCACCTGATTGAGCAACCGATATGGAATCGTTTGATCGTGACATTCTTGACCGCGCGAACCAGTATGCCCTCGGCCGAGGCATCCGCCTCGAAGACCGTCTCGGCTTCGGCAAGGATGGTACGGTCTGGAGTACGAGCCGGGCAACCGCTGTCAAGGTATTCCGTGCGGCGGAGCCTTATCAGCGTGAACTGGCCGCGTATTGCCGATTGGCGGAGCACGGCGTTCGCGTCCTGTGTGGACACCATGTGCCCGAACTTCACGATGTCGATGGCGAGCGGCTTGTCCTGGAGATGACGACGGTACGCCGCCCGTTTCTCCTGGATTTTGCGAGCGCTCGCCTCGACGAATCGCCGGATTTCGGAGATGACGTCCTGAGCCAGTGGCAAGAGGAGAAGCATGAGCAGTTCGGCAAGGACTGGCCCAGAGTGGAGATCATCCTTGCCGCGCTGAGGCGGTTCGGAATCCACCTCCTCGATATCAACCCGGGGAACATCTCATTCCTTGATCCGCGACAGGAAGCGGACGGGTAAAACGACCTCCGGCACGACGCGGACACGGACTTTGAAGGCGCGGAGAGTTTGCTCACCGCGCATGTGGCGGAGGCGGTGCAGTATCGGCTTTTGGATCGGAAGGTGTAGGGCGGTTCACGCTCGCGCGACGCTTGGACGCCGAGGATGAGTCCGCGAATCCTCGGGTCGGATTCACCACTCGGACTTGCATCAGGTGGAGCAGGCATCTCGAAGAGACGCCGCGGAGACCTGCCTGCTCCACTACGGATTCGAGGCAGGCTGGTCGCCACGGCGACTCTTTGAGAAGCCTGCCCCACCGCGGCTCCATCGGCTTTGGACGCCGAGGATGAGTCCGCGAATCCTCGGGTCGGGTTCACCACTCGTAGCCCATGTCCTCGGCGATGCGGTAGAGGGCGAGAAATGTCTTGATCTGATCACCAAGCCCTCGAAGTTCGGTCGGGGACTTCCCGCTCTGAGTGAGTTCGTGGTAGACATCCCACATTGCTCCCGCTGCGGGTATCGCATCGCGTGCATCTTGCAATGCTGCCAAGAATTCAACTGGGCGTGCGCCCTGTTTCTCGTGAAAGAGATCGCCGGCATTGAGCAGTTTCTCGGGTGACAATGCGGCGAAGAAATCACGCAACTCAATCCGCATCTTCTCGTGGCAGTTCGCCTTGACCCACGCCGTGAGTTCATCCTTGGTCATCTCGCCCGATGCGAGACGGAGGATGACAGGCTCCGCCTTATCCGCGTCGGCGTCGAAGGCCCAGCCGTTGTCGCTGAGGAACGCGATCATCGCCGCGGTGGCGGCGCGTTTGTTGCCGTCGATGAAGGCATGGTTCTTGCAGATGTGGAAGCAATAGGCGGCGGCTTGTGATGGGATGTCGGGGTGCAGGTACTCACCGCCGAACTGTTGGCGCGGCATCGCTGTCGCGGATTCGAGCAAGCCGCGGTCGCGCAGCGACGGATCGCCGCCCTGGTCCTCGATGGCGAGGGCGTGCAGGCGGAGGATGTCGTCGATCGAGAGGAAGCGTGTCTCGCCCGGCATTACTTGGCGAGTCTCCGCATGAGATCGCCGTTCTTGCCGAAGACTTCCTTCACATGGCGATCAAATCGCGCGGCCTCGTCGGCCGGAAGAGTCGCCCGGCTCAGCAGGTACATCAGGAGCGCCGACGGCGACAGTTGCAGGCGTCCCGCGAGTTGCTCGAACTGCTGCTTCAGTTCCGGCGTTGTCGGGATCTGGAGCATGTCCGGGGGCGTGTTGGTCACGGTCTGGCTCATCGGGGGGAAGTGTAGGCAGGTTTGGGGAGGGTGGGCGAAAGAGAGAAATCTCAGAGAGGGATCGGGCGAAGCGGTCCACGAAGGAACATCCTCACACCTCGGCCGAGCATCCAGCCTGCGCCCGCGCCGACAACGGACGCGGCGGCAGTTGCGGGTACTCCAAAGAACAGAAATCCGATGCCGCCTTGTGCGTCGGAGAGTGCGATCCATCGGAACGAAAGCCAAGCAATCATTCCTGCAACACCGCCGACGAGCACCACGAATGCATGATCGATCACCGGCGATTTCAATGCGATGCACACGATGATCAAGTATCCCATGAACGCCGGATAGGCCATGATGATCGCGGGAGGGCCGAGCGTGATACCGACAGGGATTGGGAGGACACACGCCCAGATGAGCGCAAAGCGATGGATGGGAGTCATCGGCGAGCGTAGTTCTGCCGAACCTATTTCGTTCGGCCGAGGGCGTGCCAATCTCAACAGTCCCGAAAAAGCGTACGCGACCATTGCCAGCAGCAAAGACACGAGCGATGTGAAAGCCAGAATGCCGAGCACAACAGCTGCCATGTGAGATCGTAGGCCGTTTGCCGCTCGAACAGACACGGGCGGAATGCCCATACCCCCCGGAGGAGTAGTTACTCCCACTCGATCGTCGCCGGCGGCTTGCTTGAGATGTCGTAGACCACGCGGTTCACGCCTCGGACTTCGTTGATGATTCGGGAGGAGATTCGTGCAAGCACTTCGTAAGGAAGCCGCGACCAGTCCGCCGACATAAAATCCTGCGTCTCGACGGCGCGGATCGCCACCACGCTGTCATACGTTCGGCCGTCGCCCATGACACCGACGGAGCGGATCGGCAACAGCACCGCAAAGACCTGGCTTGTCTTGCGGTACAGGTCGGCCGCGACGATCTCTTGCAGAAGAATCTCGTCGCAGTCGCGCAGAAGGTCGAGTTGCGGCTTGGTCACTTCGCCCAGCACTCGCACCGCGAGGCCGGGGCCGGGGAAGGGGTGACGCCAGACCATGTGCTCGGGCAGCCCCAGCACCTCGCCGAGTTTGCGTACCTCGTCCTTGAAGAGTTCGCGGAGAGGCTCGACGAGCTCGAAGCCCAGTTCCGCGGGCAGGCCGCCGACGTTGTGGTGGAGTTTGATCCCGGCGGCGGTGCCCGCGTGCCCTTGGCCGCTCTCGATCACGTCGGGGTACAGCGTGCCCTGGGCGAGGAACTTCGCGTCCTTGATTGTTGTCGCGGCGTGCTTGAACACTTCGATGAACCGGTGCCCAATGCGCCTTCGCTTCTCTTGCGGGTCAAGCACCCCCGCAAGATCACCCAGGAATTCGCGTTCCGCGTTCACCACGCTCAGATCGATTTCAAAGTGCCCCTTGAAGGTCGATTCGACAAGTTCGCGCTCGCCCTTGCGGAGCAGGCCGTTGTCGACGAAGACGCAGGTCAACTGTTTGCCAACGGCGCGCTGAAGCAACGCCGCGCACACGGCGGAATCGACGCCGCCCGACAGGCCGCAGATGACCCGCGCCTCCCCCACTCTTTCGCGCACATGTTCCACTTGTTGCTGAAGGAAGTCGGCCATGCGCCAGGTGCCCTTGCACTTGCACACTTCGTACAACCAGTTCCGCAGGATGTCCAAGCCGTGGGGCGTGTGCGTGAGTTCGGGGTGGAAGAGCAACCCGTGAAAGGGCAGCGTTCGATGCCGCACCGCCGCGTGCGGCACGGTCGGCGTCGTGGCGAGCGTGACAAACTCCTTGCCGATCTCATCGACGTGATCGCCGTGCGACATCCACACGGTCGAATGATCGGGAACACCAGCAAAGATCGACGCGCGGTCGTGAATGTGAAGCGAAGCCCGGCCGAACTCGCGTTTGGGCCCCGGCGCGATCTTCGAGCCGAGCGTGTGGCAGGCGATCTGCATGCCGTAGCAGATGCCGAGGATCGGGATGCCGAGTTGGAAGATCGCGGGGTCGCAGCGCGGTGCGCCGGCGTCGTACACGGACGACGGCCCGCCCGAAAGCACGATCCCTTTGGGGGAGCGCCGGCGGAGTTCCTCGGCCGGGATGTCGGGGCGCTCAAGCACCGCCAGCACCCCCGCTTCGCGCAGCCGCCGCGCGATCAGTTGCGCCGTCTGCGAGCCGAAGTCGAGGACGTAGACGACCTCTTCGTGGGGAGCAGGTGGGGCCATGATGAATGGTAACGCATCGGAGTATGATCTCTCTCATGCTCCGCGCCCGGCTCACGCTCGTTGCTTCCGCCGCCCTCGTCGGCTGCTCGTTGCCCGGTCAACGCGCGGACTTCGCATCGAGGGACCCCGCCGAGCGCACGCTCGCCGTCGCCCGCGCCGCAGAAACCACGGATCCCGAGTCGCTCCCCGCGCTCATCCGACTTCTTGAAAGCGACGATCCCGCCGAGCGGATGCTCGCTCTCCGCGCGCTCGAAAAACGCACCGGGCAGACCCTCGGGTACGACCACTGCGATTCGGAGCCGCGCCGAGCGGAGGCCGTGCGTCGGTGGGTCGCGTGGCAACGCGCCACCAATCCCGGCGCCGCGCCGACATCCTCGGGTTCAACCGGGCGGTAGAATCAACCCGACGCCGAATCCGGCCGACGAAGCAGTGTTCCAAGAACCAAGGAAGCCCACGATCGTGAGCAGCCCGGCACAAAACGCGACCGACCAAACGGCCCAGGCCCCCATCAACGAGCCGACGGGGCCCGCGCCGGTGCGCGTCGAACTGCTGAGCCAGCCTCGCTTCCTGAGCGGCGCGCGCGATCTTGTCTCGGCGATCAGCAAGCGTTGCGGCTTCGACGACACGGCGTGCGGGCAGATGGCGCTCGCCGTCGATGAGGCGCTCTGCAACGTCATCCGCCACGGGTACGACCGCCGCGGCGACGGGAAAATCTGGGTCAGCATGTGGCCCATCGAGGAACCTGGAAAAAACCCCACCGGCGTGAAGATCGTGATCGAGGACGAGGCGAAACAGGTCGATCCCCAGAAGATCAAGAGCCGCGACCTCGAGGACGTCCGCCCGGGAGGCCTGGGCGTCCACATCATCCAGCAGATCATGAACCATTCGTACTTCGAGAAACGAGAGAAGATCGGCATGAGGCTGGTCATGCTCAAAACGCACACGAACCGTTGAGTCCGAGAAAGCGGGAACAAAGCCTATGTTGGAAGTACACACCCAGAGCAACGCCGGCTCGATCGTCGTGACCCCTTCGGGCGACGTCGATCTCTCCTGCTCGCGCGAACTCCAGACCCACATCAAGAAGGCCCTCGAAGGAAAGCCCAAGTCGCTCGTCGTCAACCTCGAAAAAGTCCCCTACATGGACAGCAGCGGCGTGGCCACCCTGGTCGAAGCCATGCAGATCGCACGCAAGCAGTCCACCAAACTCGTGCTCTGCGGCCTGCAGGACAAGGTCCGATCCATCTTCGAGATCGCCCGCCTCGACCGCGTCTTCACCATCACAACGGACGTGCGGGCGGCCTCGGCTTCCTGAAAACATTCACCACGGAGGCGCGGAGACACGGAGCGGAAAAATCGAACACAGAGGAAAACAAAGGAAAACAGAGAAGAAGGGACCGATCAGTTTAGATCTGCTTCTTTGAGTTATTCCTCTGTCTTCCTTTGTCTTCCTCTGTGTTCGATTTTTCCGCTCCGTGCCTCCGCGACTCCGTGGTGAATCCTCCGGCTGGCCCGCACGGACGCCCGCCGCTACCCTGACGCACGAATGCCCGAGGCCGCCCGATCCAACTCCGGATTCTTCACGCGGCTGCTGCGCGTGCTGGGCGAGCGCGCCATCGGCACCCTCGAACACATCGGGACTCTCTGGTTCCTGCTGATCGAATCGCTCCGATGGGTCGTCCGCCGTTTCACACAAAAGCGCGTCCGCCTCGGCCGGCCCGCGATGATCGCCCAGATCGTCCGCGTGGGCGTCGCCTCCGTCTTCATCGTGATGCTCGTTTCAGGCTCCATCGGCTTCATCCTGGGCTTGCAGATGGCCCCGCCGCTCGACCGGCTGGGGCAGGTCGAACTCGTCCCCAACATCATCGCGGTCGCGGTGCTGCGCGAACTCGGGCCGTTGATCGCCGCGATAGTGCTCGTGGGCTTCGCGGGGGCGTCCATCGCGGCCGAGATCGGCACGATGGTCGTGGGCGAAGAGGTCGAGGCGCTGGAAGCGCACGCGTTGAACCCGGTCCGGTTCCTGGTCCTGCCGCGCATCATCGCGACCGTCATCAGCCTGGTGTGCCTCGCGGTGATCTCGAACCTCGCGGCGATCTTCGCCGCCGCCGTCATGAGCAATATCATGCTCGGGATCTCGTGGGCCACCTACTACAACAACACGATGGCCCAGGTGCAGCCCCGAGACTTCATCACGGGCCTCATCAAGGCCGGCGTCTTCGGCCTGCTCATCGGCCTCATCGCCTGCGGCAATGGGCTCAAAGTCACCGGCGGCGCGGCGGGCGTCGGCAAGGCCACCACGTCAACCGTCGTCGAGAGCATCGTCGCCGTGATCTTCGCCGATCTGCTGTTCACCACGGTGTTCTACGCGCTCGGACTCGGATGACACGCTTCCGGCTTCCGCCTTCCGCCCTGTCCCATCCCCGCCCATTCCTCCTCCGCGACCTCCGCGCCTCCGCGGTGAATGCCTTCCGCCTTCCGCCCTACCTCCGGTACCCGATCGGCGATTCGATCAACAAGAAAGCCTCGCGCAGCACCGTCATCCCCAGCCAGCCGCCGACGGTCAGCGCCGCGAGTATCCAGGTTTCACGCAGGTATCCCTGCCCCGCCATCCACGCGATGCCGTAGAGCGTGACCCAGAACGCGCCGAATCGCCGGATTTTGTCCGCGGCTCGATTCGGGTTGGTGTTCAGCCGGGCTTTGTTCCACACGAACGCGAGGAAGCCAAGCCCAAGCAGCATCGGCGCGAGCGCCGCCTCGGGGCTGACCCACGCCGGCCACAAACTCCCGGCCCGCAGCCACCCGACATACAGCAGCACCCCCGACCAGAAGGCCCACCCGAAGACCGCCAGCGCCAGCCGCCTCACCGTCAACCTCGGCCGCTTCCGCGCCAGCCGATGCGTCGCCGCGCCGAGCAGCAGCGCGTGCGCCATCACGAACAGCACCGGCCAGACAAAGACCAGGTGCGCGTTCGCGGTCATCATGTGCGAGCCATAGATCAACCCGAGCGTCACCAGCCCGACGGACGGGAAGTACCGCGCCGCCATGGTGTGGAACAGGACGCCGACGGTGGTGAGCAGGCACATGAACACCGCCGACAGGCCCAGCATCGTCGAGCCCAGCACCGCCGCGATGAGCGTCACCGCGACCAGCATCGCGGCGGCATCGACGGTCAGCCGACCCGCCGGCAACGGCCGATCGGGGTACAGCATCCGGTCGCGCCGAAGATCGATCGTGTCGTTGAGGGCCGTTGCAAAGGCGAAGAGTCCGACCGCGAACACCGCCCCGCCCAGCAGCAACTGCCACAGCGGATCATCCCGGAAGAGCGCCGGCGCGAACTCCAGTTCCCGCGCGCTCGCGCGCGTCCACAGGATCACGAACCACACGTTGCTGACGGCGGCGAACGCGGTCGTCACCCTCGTCAGATGAAGCAAAGGCGAAATCCGGGCCAGCACGCCGTTCATCAAGTGATGGTAGGTGAGGGGGGCGGCGGACGGGGGTGCCACGGCCCGCCGCGGCGGGCCGTGCGCATGGTGCGCCCACACTGCTTGGTCGCCGCGGCGACACAAGCAATGGCACCCTGGAGTTTCAACTTGTTGATTAGGTCAAAGGTCGGGTCATACCATCGTTCCCATGGCTTACCCCGACTCCCCCGCCGCCACCTGCTCATGCCCATGCTCCATCGGCCCTCGCAGATGGAAAGAAGCCCCCCTCGCCCAGCGACTCTTCATCATCCACAACATGATGATGCGCATCGGCGACCGCCTCGTCGCCCACCTCGGCCTCACATCTTCTCGATGGCTCCTCCTCGGCGCCGTCGCCGATCGGCACGAGCCGCCGATGCTCAGCGACCTCTCGAACGACGCCCTCCTCAGCCTCCAGAACATCAGCCGCATGGTCGCCAGCATGGAAGCCGACGGCCTCTTCGAGCGCTTCACCAAGCCCGGCATGGGCCGCGCCGCCTACATCCGCCTCACCGACAAGGGCCGCGCGATCCATGACAAAACCAAAGAGCAGGCGCGACGCTTCGCCGAGGCATTCCTCGTCGGCACGAGCCCGGACGACGTGGAGCGGATGGAATCAGACCTCGAACACCTGATCGCCAATCTGGAAGCGCTTGAAAACAAAGTGTGCGACACGCGATCCGCCGACGCGACTTGTATGGAGGTGCTGCATTGAACTTGCTTCGGCTTTCGATCTCGACCATCCTCGCCGCCTGCGTCGCCACGTCGGCCGCGAGCGGCCAACCCGAAGGCGGCCCGCCCCCCGCGCGCGTCAGCGTTGACCCCGCTCGATGGGAGCGTGTCGAGGCTCGCCGAGAGGTCACGGGCGAGATCCGCGCCGTCAAACACGCCGCCCTCGCCGCCGAGGAAGCCGGACTCGTCCTGTCCCTCGAAGTGGAAGTCGGCGCATGGGTCGAAGCCGGCCAAGTCCTCGCCCGCCTCGACGACGCGCTCCGCTCCCTCGACGTTGAGCGCCGCAAGGCCCAGCGCCGCAGCGCCGAAGCCACCGTCACCGAGCATCAGGCGATGGTCGAAAAAGCCCACCGCGACCTGAAGCGCCTGACGGAACTCCAGACCTCGGCCGGCGCGTCGCAGAACGAAGTGGACGACGCCGAGACGCAGTTGAAGAGCGACGAGGCGCGGCTGGCGAACGCCGTCGCCGAGGCCGAGTCAGCGAAGGCCGAGCAGCAATCCGCCGAGCGGCACCTTTCCGACATGACCATCAAAGCCCCCTTCGCCGGCAGCGTGGTCCGCAAGCGAATCGAAGTCGGCGAATGGGCGGACGAGGGCGACGCGATCATCGAACTCGTCGCCATCGACTCCGTCGATGCTTACCTCGACGTCCCCGAACGATTCATCGCGCCGCTCTCATCCCCCGGCGCCACCGTTCATCTCCGCATCCCAGCCCTCGACCAGACCATCGAAGCCCCCGTCACCTCCGTCCTCGCCTCCGGCGACCGCCTCGCCCGCACCTTCCCCGTCCGCATCCGCATCTCCAACACCCCCGACGGCCCGGCCAAGGGCCGCCTCCGCCCCGGCATGAGCGTCGTCGGAATGGTCCTCACGGGAGAACCCACCGAAGCCCTCACCATCCACAAGGACGCCGTCATGCGCAACGACGCCGGCGCGTTCGTCTATTTCGATTCGGGAGGAGCGGCCGCCGCCGCGCCGATCGAGCCTTTGTACGCCTTCGGCGAGCGCCTCGTTGTCCGCTCTCCCATCCTCAAACCCGGCATGGGGATCATTACCCAAGGGAACGAGCGCGTCTTCCCAGGGCAACCCCTCATCATCGTTGCGGGCGATCCGACTCCGGGGGTTCAATAGATGGACATCATCCGATTCGCAATCAACCGCCCTGTCTCGATCGCCGTCGGCGTCATCCTGGTCGTGATGTTCGGGCTCATCGGCCTCGGAGCCATCCCCATCCAACTCACGCCGACGGTGGACCGCCCGATCATCACCATCACCACCGCGTGGCCCGGACGAAGCCCGCAGGAAATCGTTGACGAGATCACCAAGGAGCAGGAGCAGCGGCTCAAGAACGTCTCGAATCTCAAGTCCATGCAGTCGATCAGCCGCGAGGGGGCCTCGGAGATCACGCTCGAGTTCTATGTGGGGTCGGATATCTCGCGCGCGTTGCAGGACGTGTCCGATTCGCTGCGTCAGGTGCCCGCCTACCCGGACGAGGTTGACGAGCCGACCATCAAGGCCGCCGAAGGCTCCGCCAACAATGCCATCGGGTGGATCATCATCGACTTGGACCCCGCGACAAAGGACAAGCACCCGGGCTACGACATCAGCACCCTCTTCACCGCCCTCGACCGCGAGGTCAAGCCCTTCCTCGAACGCATCGACGGCGTCGCGGAGATCAATATCTACGGCGGGCGCGAGCGAGAGGTCCGAGTCCTGCTCGACCCGGCGGCCCTCGCCCAGCGCCGCGTCTCCCATCAGGAGGTCATCGAGGCCCTCCGGGCCGAAAACCGAAACATCTCGGCGGGAACGATCTCCGAGGGCAAACGAGACTACCGCGTCCGCCTCATCGGACAATACGCCACGCCGGAAGACCTTCTCAACACCATCGTCGCCTACCGCGCACCCGAGGGGGCGACCGCCGCTTCTCCCGGCACGCGCATCCCCATCTACGTCCGCGACCTCGGCACCGTGGACCTCGGCTACGAAAAACAGCGCGGCTTCGTCCGCTCGTTCGGAGCGCCGTGCCTCGCGATGAACGTGATCCGACAGAGCGGCGCCAACGTCATGAAGGTCATGGCCGATCTTCGCCAGCGCCTCGACGAGATTCGCACCGACATCCTTCCCCGCCTCGACCCCGCCGCGGGCGCGGACCTGCGGATAAGGCAGGTCTACGACGAGACCACCTACATCCAGTCCGCCATCGACCTCGTCGTCGAAAACCTCTGGCTGGGCGGGTCGCTGGCGATCTGCGTCCTGCTGCTCTTCCTGCGGTCGATCCGCAGCACCACCGTGATCGCCCTCGCCATCCCCATCTCCATCATCGGCACGTTCCTGGTCATGCTCGCCCTGGGACGAACGATCAACGTCGTCTCGCTCGCGGGCCTCGCCTTCGCCACCGGCATGGTGGTGGACGACGCCATCGTCGTCCTCGAAAACATCGACCGCCGCCGCTCCCTGGGCGATCCGCCGATGCTCGCGGTCTATCGCGGAACCAAGGAGGTCTGGACCGCCGTCCTCGCGTCCACCGGCACCACCGTCGCCGTGTTCATCCCGCTCATCACCATCAAGGAAGAGGTCGGCCAACTCTTCTTCGACCTCACCCTCGCCCTCGCCGTCTCCGTCGGCCTCTCGATGATCGTCGCCGTCACCGTCGTCCCCTCCGTCTGCGGCGTGCTCTTCCGGCACGAACGACAGAAGCCGCGAGCCTCCTCCGTCTCCAGGCATTCGATCACGAACCTCTTCGGACTCGTCACCAGCGCGGGCAAGGCGCTCGATCATCTCGAACGAACGATGTACTGGCTCATGAGCGGGTGGCGCGCCTGGACCCTTCGACCCGCGCTCATCGGCGGCCTGACCCTCGCCAGCATCGCGGGCTCGTGGATGCTCATGCCGCCGATCGACTACCTCCCCGCGGGCAATCAGAACCTCGTCTTCGGCGGCCTTCTCATCCCGCCGGGCTTCTCGGTCGACCAGATGACCCGGTACGCCGAGAACATCGAAGCGCAGATCGCCCCGTACACCAAGGTCAGGCCCGACGACCCCGCCTCGCTCGCATCGCTCGCCCCCATCATGCGCTACGACGACCCGGATCACCCCTTCGAGCCCGTCGGCGTCGAGAACTTCTTCATCGGCGCGTTCAACGGCGGCATGTTCGTCGGCGGAACCAGCCAGAACCCCCAGTCCGTCATCCCCATCGGCTCGCTCCTCACCGGGGTGATGAACACCATCCCCGCTGCCTACGGCGGCGCGGCCCAGGCCTCCATCTTCGGCCGGGGCGTCGGCGGCGGGAACAACATCAACCTCGAAATCTCCGGCCCACGCCTCGAACGCGTCGTCGCCGCCGCCGAGATGATGGTCGCCGCCGCCGGCGCGAAGTTCGGCTTCGGCAGCGTCAGCCCTTCGCCCGCGAACTTCGACCTCAGCCAGCCCGAATGGCGCATCCGACTCTCCGACTCGGCCCGCGAGATGGGCCTCAACACCCGCGACGCCGGCGTCGCCCTCCGCGGACTCTTCGACGGCGCCTATTCCGGCGACTTCATCCTCGACGGCCGCAAAATCGACATCAAGGTGCTCCCCAGCGGCGGCCGACTCGCAACAAAGGAGAGCCTCGCCTCGATCCCCGTCGCCACCCCGGTCGGCCGCGTCGTCCCCCTCGATTCGCTCGTCGAGGTGGAACCGGCAAACTCGGCCCAGGAGATCAGCCGCATCGAGGAACTCCCGAGCGTCACCGTCAGCATCCGCCCGCCGACCGGCAAGGCCCTCGAATCGGTCATGCGGGAGATCCGCGAGGAAATCGTGAAACCCGCCGAGATCGCGGGGCTGGTCGATGCCACGATGCGCGTCCGCCTCGAGGGCACCGCCGCAAAACTGGACGAGGTGAGCACGTCGCTCTTCGGCCGAACGGGCCACGGCATCGCCGCGGAGCATTCACCGGCGCAGCGCGGGCTCATGTGGGCGTCGATCGCCGTCATGGCGCTGGGCGCGCTGGGCGGCGTTCGCGCGCTGATGAAGGCCGCACGCCCGCACGCCTCCCGGAATCGTTTTTACTACGGCGCGGCCGGGGCTTTGCTCCTCGGCCTGGTCCTCGGCGGCCTGCTGTTCGGCTTCGCCAGCAACCCGCACTGGATCACGGCACGCTTCGTCTGGGCCCTGATGGTCACCTACCTCCTCATGGCCGCCCTCTTCGAGAGTTTCCTCTATCCCTTCGTCATCATGTTCAGCGTCCCGCTGGCGATCGTCGGCGGCTTCGGCGCGCTCCGCATCGTTCACGAGTGGACCCTCTCCAACCCGACCATCGCCCCGCAGCAACTCGACGTGCTCACCATGGTCGGGTTCGTCATCCTCATCGGCACCGTCGTCAAGAACGCCATCCTCCTCGTCGAGCAGGCGCTGAACTTCATGGACCCCTCGCGCGTCCCGGGCTTCGAGGACCAGGAGCCGCTCCCGCCGCTGCTCGCGATCGCCGCGTCCGTTCGCTCACGCGTCCGACCGATCTTCATGACCACGCTGACCACCATCGGCGGCGGGCTGCCTTTGGTCATCGCGCCCGGCGCCGGCTCGGAGATGTACCGCGGCCTCGGCGCGGTCGTCATCGGCGGGCTGTTCGTCTCGACCATCTTTACGCTCGTCCTCGTGCCGATGCTGCTCAGCCTCGTGCTCCAGATGCGAGAAGGGGTGCTCGCCGCGTTCTTCGGCGGTCGCACCGATCCCTCCCCGCATGACGACTCCAAGGACCGCGACGGTCCGGTCAGCCCAGGGCCGAACTCACCGCGCCGACGCGAGGCGGCGATGGAGACGGCTTGAATCGGTTCATGTGCCACTGACTCGCCGCGGCGGAACGGAGGGGGCGTCGGTCGCCGCACACTTCAACCGCGACTTCGCGCGGGAACTAAATGGAATCCGTATAACTTTGAGGTTCCAATGGTCGATCGCTGCGTCTGCCTTGACATCACCTTCAGCACGCTGAAACGCCTCCACAAAGCGGAAGGCCTCGACCTCCAAGGCCTCATCAACCGCACCGGCTGCTGCACCGGCTGCGCCACCTGCGAACCCTACGTCCGCCTCACGCTGCAAACAGGCAAAACACGCTTCCCCGTACTCACACCAAAGGAAGCCGCCGCCGCGATGCGATCCGCGTAGCACCTCCCACCAACTCCACTTTCCGCTTTCCACTTTCCGCTTTCCATTTTCCGCTCTACGCTTTCCGCTCTACGCTCTACGCTCTCCCCCACACCCGCTAGACTCCCCCACCATGTCCACGGCCTCGCCCACGGGTCGGAGCACCTCGGCGATCGACCGCGCGCTCTTCGAGCAGATCCTCGACTGCGCACGCCGACTCGCCTCATCGACCGACCTCCACGAGGTTCTGGGCATGATTATCGACACCCTCCGCGACTTCCTCCACGCCGACCGCGTCAGCGTCTTCCAGTACGACGCACGCACCCACGAACTCTTCGCCACCCAATCGCACGGCCTGTCAAAGTCGCTCCGCCTCCCCGCCGACCTCGGCATCATCGGCGAGGCCGCCCGAACCAAAAGCATCGTCAACATCCCCGACGCCTACGCCGACCCGCGCTTCAACCCCGCCGTGGACAAATCCACCGGCTACTTGACACGATGCATGTTGACCATCCCCATGCTCGACTTCGAGGGCCAACTCGTCGGCGTCGCCCAACTCCTGAACAAGTCCGCCGCCCACGGCGGGACTTTCACCGCCGACGACGAGCAGATCGCCATGCACCTCGCGGATCAGGCGGCCACCGCGCTCAAGCGCGCCTCGCTCATCGAGGCACGCCGCATCAAGGAAAAACTCGAAGCCGACATCGACGTCGCCCGCAAGATCCAACTCGCGAGCCTCCCGAGCTCGCTCCCCTCGATCCCGCGCTACGAGTTCGGCGGCCACTTCCAGCCCGCCGACGAGACCGCCGGCGACGCCTACGACGTGATCGACCTCCGCGCCGCCGCCGACGCCGCGGGAACCTGGCGCGCGAGCGCCGACGCCATGATCTTCATGGCCGACGCGACGGGCCACGGCATCGGCCCTGCCCTCTCCGTCGCGCAGGTTCTTGCGATGGTCCGCATGGGTTCGCGCCTGGGCGTCGAGGCCGATGTCATCGCACGATCCATCAACCTGCAACTATGCAAAGACCTCCCGATGGGCCGCTTCGTCACCGCGTTCATCGGCCAACTCAATCTCGAAACCGACGAACTTGCCTACGCCTCGGCCGGGCAGGCACCGCTCGTCTTCCTGAAAGCCGTGGGCCGCACCGAAGAAGAAGAACGAAACGCCAACGCCATGCCCTTCGGGATCGACGAGGATTTTCAGCCAGACATCGTCACGCCGTACCACTTCGACCAGGGCGACCTCTTCGTCCTGCTCAGCGACGGCTACTACGAGGCCGCAAATCCGAAGAACGAGATGTTCGGCGTCGAACGCGCCATCGATGCCATCCGCGCCAACATGCACAAGCCCCCGGTCGAGATCATCAAAGACCTCCGCCGAGCCCTCGCCGACTTCTGCCAGGGCAGGCCGGCGGACGACGACCAGACGGCGCTGATTGTGAAGCGGGTGGAGTGAAGATGGGCTTGTGGGCCTGAGGACTTGGGGGCTTGATTGAATCGCAGGCCCTCAGGCCGCCAAGCCCCCAAGCCCATCCTCATGTATTCCAGCCGCGGAGCGGCGCAAGCCGTTAGCCCACGGCGTGAGCCGTGGGACCAGGAAAGAATGGAATCATCCAGAGCCCGCGCCAGCGGGCGGCAGAATCGGGCGAAGTTCACGGATCATACGGAACGCCGGTGAATCTCGGGTGCCTCGCCGCGGCGAGCCACGCCTTCTACCGCCTCTGCTCACGCACGAGCTTCAGCGGTGATCCGTACGATCGCGTGTAGCCGTATCACGCGCGAGATGAATGCGTCATTCGCGGAGTTGCGTACTCGGGATTCTGGCAACCTGCATTTCAGGTCCACAAGCCCCCAAGCCCATCCGCAAAGCGTGCCCGGAAGGAGTCGAACCTTCAACCTTCGGCTTCGGAGGCCGACGCTCTATCCAGTTGAGCTACGGGCACAATCGCCGCGTCCAAGGACGCGGACCCGACATGCTACGATCCGAATCACCCCTTTTCAAAGTGCGAAGAAACACCACGCACCCGCGGGACATGTCCGGGATGAAGCGATTCTCTGAGGATCCTCGGGTGCCACTGGCGGCTTGCCCGCCAGTGGCACCCCCTCTCCCTCGGCTACTCTCGCTCGATTCTCCGTTGTGACGCATGATTACTTCCACGAGCGAACCCCACCCCTCATCCGCTCACACGACACTCGCCCACCCCCGTTCCCCCCTCTTCGCCACCACCGCCGCCACCTTTGTCAACAACCTCGGCGCGACGACCGCCCTCATCGGCGTCTACTTCGTCGCCAAACGCGCCTACGACTTTTCCCCCACCGCCCTCCTCCTCCTGGGCTTGCTCCAGGGACTCACCTACATCGTCGCCTCGCTCGCCGCCGGGCCGCTGACCCGCACCCTCGCCGGCCCCGGTCGAATCCTCTCCACGCGCGCCCTCCTCGCGCTCCTCCACATCATCCTCGCCGTCGTCTGCACACTCCCCATCCTCATCCATTCACCCATCGCCATCTGGCTCGTCGTCGGCCTCTATTCGCCCCTCACCGGCATCCTCTGGCCCACCCTTGAATCCTTCCTCTCCGCCGGCCGCACGGGCGACGACCTCCGCCGATCCTCGGGCCTCTTCAACCTCTCGTGGGCCTCGTGCCAGGTCGTCACCTTCTGGTCCATCGCCGCCTTCATGAAAGAGCCCGCGACCGCCCTCTGGGCCATCCCGATCATGGGCCTCTCGCACATCGCCGCGATCCCGATCATCTCCTTCTTCCAGCGCGAGCCCGCCGCCCACGGCGAATCCAGCCACGCGCACTCCCCCGCCGAAGCCGCGCGATTCAAGCAACTCCTCGTCTGCCACCGGCTCCTGCTCATCCTCTCCTACGTCGCCTTCTCCGCACTCAACCCGCTGCTCCCATTCATCATGGACGATCGCCTCCACATCGCCGCGATCTGGGCGACTCCCATCACCTCCGCGTGGATGATCAGCCGCGTCTTTTCATTCTGGCTCATGGGCGCCTGGGGCGGCTGGCACGGCCGCTTCATCACGCTCGTCTGGCCTCCGATCTTCCTCCTCGCGGGCATGGCCATCGCGCTGCTCGCGCCCAGCGCCTGGGCACTCGCGCTCGGCCTCGCGCTCTTCGGCCTGGGCATGGGCGCAATCTACGCATCCGCCTTCTACTACGCCATGGAAGTCGGCGCCGCCGGAGTCGACGCCGGAGGACGACACGAAGCCTTCATCGGCGTCGGCTACGCCCTCGGCCCCATCCTCGGCACCGCCGCCGGCACCCTCGCCTCCTCGGCGAGCAATCCACATCAGGCGCGCGCCACCATCACACTCCTGCTCACACTCGCGTGCGCCGCCGGCGTTGCGGGAATCATCCGCCGTTGGGCAAAGCCCGACCACCGATGATGAGACCCGTTTCGGTCGCCGCTCGCCGCACAAAGTCCAAAACGCGACGCACAAAAAAACCCCAGGCTTGCATGGCTGCAAGCCCGGGGCGTTGAGTAAGAGGGAAGCCAGGGTTGGGTCCCGCGACCTGGGGCCGCAGGACAAGACCTGCCAATCAGGGATTGGCAGGGTTCAGAACAGAGAGACACCATTACAAAGCGACGTGAAGCCCCTCCAGTTCGTATAGATCATACATTTCGCCCAGACCTCGGGCAAGAAATCCGCCCACAAAAAATGCGTGTTTCTTCACCTTTTCCGCGGTGCCATACGCGGCGTTTCCGCCGACGGTTCTGCAAACCCGCCAAAAAGGCCGCTATCGGACTCGAAATCACCATTTCAGGGGGAGGCGGTTTCCCAACTCCCGGTTATTGGCCAATCCCAGCCATCGGTGATTTCCCCTCAACCACCGGCCCGCGAGACCCCGTTTTCGTCAGCATCTCAAGGAACTTGGAGAACTCGCTCCCCGCAACACCCAGGTCAGTGTTGAAATAGGCAAGAAACACCCCGGGCCCGTTCCGAGTCACCAGCGCCGAACCCGCCCGATCGCCCAGCCGCAACGACATCGTCTCCGCCAACCGCCCTTCCGCCGCGTCGGCGACCACCTGACGCAGACCGGCCGCGTACTTGCCGCCCTCGCCCTCATTCAGGAAGTGACCCAGCGCCCACAACTGCGCGTAGAACGTCAGCACGCGGTCGTCCGTCACATCCAGAAAATCCTGAGGCCTCGAACTCAGCAGTTCGTCGATGCTCATCAACTGCCCCGCGTTGCTCGCCCTGCGCAACTGGTCGAACCTCTGCACGTTCGCCCACGGACGGAACACCGGCATGTTCTGCTCCCAGCGGTGCCCCTCCATGTACGTCGCAAGCCCTTCCTCCAGCCACACCGGGAGCGTCTCCTTGAATGTCTTCTGCGTGAACTGGTGCCACCCCTCGTGACCCGCGATCGCCAGCGTGTCGAACAGCCCGATGTCATAGAACACGCCGAACCCGCGCGAGGCGTACCCGCCACGCGGGATTTTCAAGAGTCCCTCGGCCTGCGCGCCCATCAACTGCTTCGTGATCCGCTCCCACTGCGGCCGGTTGTTCATCAGGTATGTATCGAGCCTCGTTGTCGGCTCGGGCAGCGGCACCACGGCGCTGCGGTAGTGCGCCAGCGCGTACTCAAGGAAAAGCGCCAGCCGCACCCGGATGACCTTGTCCTTCGTCGTCGTGAAGATGCGGTAGTGCGTCGTGCGGATGATCTCGCCCTCCGCCGTCGTGTACTTCCAATCTTCGCGCGCGAGTATCTCGGGGTTCACCGAGTTCGACTCCGACGCGCTCGTCGGCGAAGAAGCCGCATCCATCGGCCGATACGTCGACGTCGCCACGCCATCCGTCCGAGGCTTGGGAGGCGCGCACGACGCCACCGCCGCGCACACCACCAACCCGGAGATCACCAACGAAGAAGAAAGCCGCTCCATACGCATCCGCTCCTGCATCACAATCCCTTTCTTCTCTGTGCCTCTGTGTCTCTGTGGTGAACTGCCTTTATCCGAGCGAAACAAGCCGCAAACGCATCGCCTCCCGCTCCGCCCGCTTCTTCGCCAGACTCTGCTTCGTCTCCTCCACCAGGTGCGGCGGCGCCTTGGCCGCGTACCCGGGGTTATTCAGCCGAATCTCGATCACGCCGATGTCTTTATCGAGTTTCCCGAGGGCTTCCGTGAGCCGGGCCTTCTCGTCCGACGGGTCGGCGGCGTCGACCAGGTTGGAAAGGGCGCACCCGCGCCCCTCAAAGAGGAACGGCGCATCCATCGCCCCCGCCGCCTCCGTCGCCACTTTCTCGACGCCCGCCAGCACCTCGACGATCCCGCCCCACCCCGCCACCGCCTTGGCCGTCTGGGCGTCCGCGTGCAGCGTCACCTTCCGCCTCGGCTCGACCCCCTTCGCCGACCGCACCTGCCGCACCTGGTCCACCAGCGCCTGCAGCCGCGCAAAGTCGCGCTCCGCCTCCTCATCAATCAGCGCCGCGTCCGCCGTCGGCCACCCGGCGAGGCACAGCATCTCGTGATCGCGCAAAGTCAGCCCCGCCACATCGCCGCGCGACAAGGGCCGAACCGCGTCGTACAAAACCTCCGTGACAAACGGCGTGATCGGGTGCAGCAGCCGAAGAATCGCATCCAGCACCCGATGCAGCACCACCTGCTGGTCCGCGCTCGCCTTCACCGTCGGCTTGATCGCCTCCAGATACCAATCGCAGAAGTCGCGCCAGAAGAGGTCGTACATCACCTCCGAGTACCGCGCGAACTGATACTCCGCCAGCGCCGCATCGACTTGTTGGATGGTGCGCGCCAGGCGCGAGAGCATCCAACGATCGGGGAGGGAAGAAGTAGAAGTGGTAGGGACGGGCGGGACGCCCATACCACCTAGAGTTGGTAGGGCCGGAGAAGCACCCTCCAGATTCATCATCGCAAACCGGGCCGCGTTCCACAGTTTGGTGCAAAAATTCCTTCCCACATCAAACCGAGTCGAGCAGTTCCGCGCCTGCGGCGTCTCGGCCGTCACCTTCACATTCCCCGTCGCCACGCCGTAGGCGCTCACCATCTTCTTCTTGCACGCCGGGCAGGTCTGATTGGGCGACGCCACCTTGTACCCAGCCGGGCTCATCATCCACACCGGCTCGAACGAATGCTCGCAATGCGGGCACGAAAGGTCCACCCCCAGCCGCACATCCTGCGTCCCCGTCGTGATCTGG
This sequence comes from uncultured Phycisphaerae bacterium, assembly GCA_947085435.1. Taxonomy (GTDB): domain Bacteria; phylum Planctomycetota; class Phycisphaerae; order Phycisphaerales; family UBA1924; genus JAEUIV01. The sequence continues at coordinate 35,303 of CAMTWL010000001.1, read as the reverse complement.
CAGAGGACATGCCGCATCGCGTCGGTGCCGTGGGAATGAACGATGTCAAGCGGGTCCACGCCGTTGCCGAGCGACTTGGACATGCGCTGCCCGTGGCCGTCCTGCACGACGGGGTTGATGTAGACCTGACGGAAGGGGGCGGGTCCGTTCCCCTGTCCGCTCGAGGCGAGATCGCCGCCGGCAAAGGACCACCCCTCCGGCATCAGATATCGATTGAACATCGTCATCCGCGACACCCACAGCGTGATGATCTCGCGCGCGGTCGCCAGCACCGCCGAGGGGTTGAACGCCTCCAGCAGTCCCTTCATCTCCGGTCGCGGTTCCGGCCAACCGAGCGTCGAGATCGGCCACAGTGCAGAAGAGAACCAGGTGTCGAGAACGTCGGGGTCGCGAAACAACCCGTGGTCGGTGAGGTGCTGCGCAATCTCACGATCGCTTTCAGGATCGCGCACGCAGACCATGAAGTCTTCACCCTCGATCTCTCCGAACACTGAAGAGGAATAATCTTCCGCCGCCCCACGCCCTGCACGGATGCAGATGCGCCCTTCACGATGCCACGGCAAGATGGAATCGATCACTTCGGTCCACGACTGCCCCTTCAGGTCTTTCAACCGGGCTTCTGCGGTTGTTCCGTTCGTGCGAAGATCGAACTTGTTCCCGCGCCACACCGTGATTTGATGCCCCCACCACAACTGCCTCGAGATGCACCAATCGCGCAGGTTCTCGTGCCACGACTCGTACATCTTCGCGTACCGCTCGGGGAAGAAGGTCAGCGCGCCATCGCCGGTGGCTTGGCCTTCTGCCTCCTTGCCTTTTCTACCCCCTCTAGGTGGTATGGGCGTCCCGCCCGTCCCTACCCCCTCTACCGCCTTGGCTCTCTTTCCCGGCGTGCGGCTCGCGCGGCCGGCCCACCTTCCCTCTGGTTCCTCATCGTGAGCGGCCGGCGAGTAAGTAAACGCATAATCCTGAGGCTGCTTCACAAGCCCGGCTACCACCGGGTTCTGCACCATGTAGTTCCACTTCTCGGCGAACTCGTCGGCGTCGCGGATGATGCGATCGAAATACTCCTGCTCCCAAAGTTCTCCGCCGGCCCCGCGCCGCTTCTCGATCTGGTGCGCCGTGAAACTCTTGATGCTGTGCATCAGTTCCGGGAGTTCGTGCCACGAGCCATCGGGCCGCTGCGTCGGAGCCAGGATCAGGTGTACATGGTCCGGCATGACGGTGATCAGCCGAACGACGGCGCGGTCGCCGTGCCAGTGGGCGCACGCGTCCAAGACCAGGCGGCGCTCTTCCGGGCTGAGTTCGCCGCTGCGGATGCGGAAGGTGATGAAATATGTTTTGCCGCCGACTTGCCAATGCGGCAGGTAACGTTCGTGGATCGTGAGTTTGTCGGTGGCGACTTGGTGAGATGAAGGGGGAGTAGAGGGGGTAGGGACGGGCGGGACGCCCATACCACCTAGAGGGGGTAGATAGGAAGAAGAAGAAGAAGAAGAAGAAGAAGAAGAAGAAGAAGAAGACAGAGTCCGCTGCTCCGCCACCATCGCACGCAGCGCGCTGCCGCGCAGCCGATCGTCCGTCACCTTGCAGTACCACTGGTCGCTCAAATACGGCTCGACCGGCACATGCGAGCGGTAGGAATGGCCAACTGAGTGTCGGTAGGGAGTTATTTTTTCCAACCGGCCAAGCCGCTTGAACTCTTCGAGCACTCTTTCGCGTGCTTTTTCTCGCGACAGCCCGACGAACATCGACGCTTCGCCCACGTCGGTCCAGCCGTGCTTGTCGCTGATCGAGGCGTCGGGGGCCATGACGTTGATGACTTGCAGATTGTGCCGGCGCCCCAGTTCGTAGTCGTTCGTGTCGTGCGCCGGGGTGACCTTCAGAAACCCAGTGGCGAACCTCGCCTTCGGGTCGATGCCCTCGGCTTTCGGATCGCTCGCCGGCATCACGACGTAATCATCTTTCACAATCGGGATCACGCGCCCCACCAGCGGCAACTCGCAGAACAAGCCATCGAGCGCCGCCGCTCGCGGGTCTTTCGGGTTCACGGCGACGGCGGTGTCGCCGAGGTAGGTTTCAGGGCGCGTTGTGGCCACTGTGACCCACGCTTGCTGATCCGGCGGCTGCGCCGATGCGCCGGGATAGCCGCGCGAGGAGAGATCGGACCAGGTGACCCGAAGAGACCGGTCGCTTGCGCTCGCGGCTCCGTTCGAATGCACCAGCGGATAGCGCAGGTAATAAAAGAACCCGTCCACCTCTTCCATCTCGACTTCGTCGTCCGCGAGCGCTGTCTGGCTCGCCGGGTCCCAGTTCACGAGCCGCTTGCCGCGGTAGATCAGGCCGTCGCGGAAGAGGATGAAGAACGCCTCGCGCACGGCCCGCGCGCAGACCTCGTCCATCGTGAAGCGCTGCCGCTCGAAGTCGCACGAGCAGCCGATGATCTTCAACTGATCGGTGATGACCTTCTCGTACTCGTCCTTCCACGCCTGGACGCGAGCAACGAACTCCTCGCGCGTGAAATCAGTCCGGCGTTTTCCCTCTTCCTTGAGGATGCGTTGCTCGACAACGGTCTGCGTCGCGATGCCCGCGTGGTCCGTCCCCGGCATCCACAAAACTTCGTAGCCGCGCATCCGATGCACCCGGCACAGAATGTCCTGCAAGGTGTTGTTCAGCGCGTGGCCCAAGTGCAGCCGGGCCGTCACGTTCGGCGGCGGGATAAATATGGAGTACGGCGGCTTCTCACCGGACAACACCCGAGCGGGGTCGGCATGGAACGCCCGCGACGCTTCCCAACGCGAACGCACCGCCGATTCGTGGTCGGCGGGCTTGTATTTCGCGGGAAGTGATGAGACAGGCTCGGCCATCGCGGGCTGAGTGTAGCGGCTGTTTCCCGGCCCAAACGCCCTGTGCTATAGTGTTCGCCCCCGTCGCCCGGCGGGTCAGGTGGGTCTTGACCATCGAGCCGGGCCGCGTAGTCCAGGACGAGGAACGAGATTTCATGACGCAGTTCAACCGATTCGCCGGGCCGAAACCAAAGATCACCAAGCAGACCGCCGACGGCGTCGATTACGTCGACTACAAGGACATCGAGAACCTCCGACGGATGATGAGCCCCAACGGCAAGATCTTCACCCGCAAACGCCTGTCGAGTACCGCGCGCGAGCAGCGTCTGCTGGCGCAGGCGATCAAGCGGGCGCGGTTCATGGGGCTGCTGCCCTATACAAGCGCTACGCTGTAAGCGATGGCCGGGCCACGAGATTATTCGAGAATTGTTGTGCCACACGGCGGCACGCGCGAGGCGCGGATGCGGGCGCTGGTCGATTCATTTTGGCCGGCGCTCTCGGTGCAGGGGGTTTCGTGGATCGGGTTTTATTTCGGGCCGGGCGAACGGCTGGAAGACGGGCGGGTTGTTGGCGCTGATGAAATGTTGCTGGGGCCTTGCCGGGACAAGCCGGCGTGCTCGCCGATCGGTTTGCATGGCGTGTGCGGGCAAGGCTGGCGCGGCCGGAAGTCGATCGTGGTGCGGGACGTGAAGACGCTGGGGGCGGACTACGTCGCGTGCGATCCGCGGGATTTGAGCGAGGTAGTGGTGCCGATATTCGATGAGGCAGGTCGCTGTTTCGGCGTGCTGGATGTGGACTCGTTCCACGTGGAAGCATTTTCGGAGCACGATGTGCGCCGATTGACGACGATTGTGACCGATTCGGGGCTGAACTGGACGGGGGTCAGTAACTGAAGTTGGCGTTGGGGTCGGTGGAGCCGAGCGTGGTGACGGCGGCGAAGCCGGTCACGGCGGCGCTGGCCGGAACGCGGCGGTCGATGATCGGCCCATAGATGTTGTTGGCGACGATGTCCCAGTCGGTCGTGTTCCCCGCGCAGGTGTTCCTGATGATGATGTTGCCGGCGGTATCCACGTCGATGCCGCGGTCGGCGGTGGAGCAGTTGTTCCCCTCGATGCGGTTGTCGGTGCCGGTGGCGTGGATGCTCGCGCCGTCGCCGGCCCCGCTACCGTTGGCCGAGCAGGTGTTGCCGCGGATCACGCAAGCGGAAGTGCACACGATGCCGTCGAGGGTGTTGGTGCGGGCGGTGCAATCGGCGACCGTGGAGCCGTTGCCGGTGCTGATGCCGCTGCCGCCGTTGGAGGACGCCGAGCAGTTCGAGACCGTGCTGCCGCTGTTGGTGCTGATGCCGCTGACGGTGTTGGAGGACGTCGAGCAGTTCGAGACCGTGCAGCCGTTGGGGGTGAAGATGCCGTGGCCGGTGTTCTGGAACGCCGAGCAGTTCCAGACCGTGCAGCCGTTGCCGGTGAAGATGCCGGTGCCGCTGTTGAATCTCGCCGAGCAGTTCGAGACCATGCCGCTGTCGCTGGTGCTGATGCCGTTGCCGGCGTTGGCCCTGGCGAGCAGGTCGGCCACGCGGCAGTTGGTCGTAGCAGAAGACCCCAGGTCAACGCCGTCGCCGCCCCAGGAGCGGACCGAGCCGTTGACCACCGCGATGTTGGTCAGGTTCGATGCCGTGGCGCTCACGCCGTCGAAGGCGCCCATCGCGGGGACGCCCGCGAGGTCGAAGCCGTTGAGGTCGAGGGTGACGCCGCTGGCGGCGATCTCGACGCCGTGCTTGCCCACGACGCCGGTGATGTTGGATTCGAGGTAGTAGGAGCCGGGCTGGGTGATTCTGAAGAGGCTGTCGGCGTCGCCCGGGGTGTTGGTGGCGTTGATGGCGGTGCGGGGTTCGGGGCCGGGGGTGGGGGCGACGGGGCCGGGGGGCGGGGTGAGGGGGCCGGCGGAGGAGTCTCTCGCGGAGGCGCAGAGAGCGCAGAGGAGAATGAAATGGCCAAATCGCAAATGGCCAAAGTTCAAATGAAGACTGGAACGAGCGGATCGGTTTGCCATTTGGTAGTTTGTCATTTGGACATTTCCTTTCGATCAGTACGTGAAGTTGGCGTTGGGGTCGGTGCTGACGAATCCGGCGCCGGGCGCGAGGGTCTGGGCGACGGCGTTGCCCGCGACGGCCGTGATGTTCGCGCCGGTGCGGGCGAGGTAGTTCCGCAGGACCAGGTTGCCGCTCAGGTTGACCTTGATGCCGCCCTGCACGTTGGAGAAGAGGCGATTGCCATCGATGGTGTTGTCGGTGCCCAGCACCAGGATGCCCGCGGTGGTGGCGACGGTCGCGGCGTTGGATGAGAGTGTGTTGTTCGCGACGACGTTGGCATTGCCGAGCAGCTCGATGCCCGAATCGGCGTTGGAGTTGATGGTGCAGCCGCGGATGAGGCACGAGCCGGTCAGGATGATGCCGGTGCCGTTGCTTGCGATGACCGAATCCAAGACCTGGGTGCTGGCCTCGGAGCTGATGCCGGCCGCACCATTGCCGCGGATGGTGCAGTTGACAACCGCGAGTTCGGCGATGTTGGAGACCGTATCCACCACCACGCCGAAGGTGCTGTTTTCGTTGATCGACGAGCCCTCGATGCGAAGACCCTCGGAGACCGCAGACACGCCCGGCCCGGCGAAGGTGCCGCCGACGGTGGTCTTCAGGATGGCGCAGCGCGGCCCGGCCTCGATGCCGGCGGTCTGGTTGCCGATGATGGTGCAGTCGGTGATGGAGCAGTCGCTTAGGGCGATGATTCCGCGGGCCGCGTTCTCGCGGGAGGAGCAGCCGGTGACGGTGGAACCGGCGGCGACGCTGATGCCGCTGCCGGTGTTGAAATAGGCCGAGCAGTGGATGACAGCGCCGGCCTGGAGGGTGCTGATGCCGCTGCCGCTGTTCTGGGATACCGAGCAGTTCGAGACCGTGCAGCCGTCGCCGGTGCTGATGCCGTTGCCGGTGTTGTCGAACGCCGAGCAGTTGGCAACCGTGCTGCCGCTGCCGGTGCTGATGCCGCGGGCGGTGTTGAGGTACGCCGAGCAGTTCGTGACCGTGCAGCCGCTGCCGACGAGGATGCCGATGCCGTTGTTGTCAGACGCCGAGCAGTTTGTGACCGTGCCGCCGGTGCCGGCGCTGACGCCGTTGCCGCCGTTGCCGCTGGCGAACAGGTCGGCCACGCGGAAGTTGATCGCGTTGGAGATCTCCAGGTCGACGCCCTCATCGCCCCAGCCGCGGACGGAGCCGTTGAGCACCGCGATATTGAAAGCGTCGAGAACTGTCGATCTCACGCCGTCCAGCGAGCCGGCGACGCCCACCAGATCAAAGCCGTTGAGGTCGAGCGTGACGCCGCTGGCGGCGATCTCGATGCCGTGCTTGCCCACCACGCCGGTGATGTTGCCGGTGAGGTAGTAGGAGCCGCGCTGGGTGATCTTGAAGAGCGAGTCGGCGTCGCCGGGGGTGTTGGTGGAGTTGATCGGGGTGCGCGGCTCGGGGCCGGGGGTGGGTGCGACGGGGCCGACGGGGGGGGTGAGTGGGCCGGCGGAGGCGGGGGCGGCGAGAAGAGCGGCGAGGAGGATGATGCGGATGGTCATTTGTGAGATTCCCTTTGGTGGTTTCATTCTGAACACGGTCGAATCGGTCGCGAGCCCATTTCATGGGTACAGAGCGGGACACTGGTCCCTTACGGCATCCAATGTCCGGGGTGGCGGAATCCATTGAGTGTGCGCCGAAACGGCCTGGAAGCAAGGGCGGGGCGTACACTGGGCGCGATATTCGGGAGATTTTCGCCATGAGCCAGATTGCCCAGAGTTTCACGTCGCGTGCCCGCGGTATCCTCGACGGTTTGCGGGAGCGCGGCGAGTTGAAGCATTTGCAGACGGTTGAGGGGCCGATGGATGCGGTGGTGCGGCTGCGGTCACTGGATGGCATGTCGCGCGAGGTGTTGTGCTTTTGTTCTAATAACTACCTGGGGCTGGCGAATCACCCGGAGGTGATCGAGGCGGGGATCAAGGGGCTGCGCGACTACGGCGGCGGGACGGCGAGCGTGCGGTTTATCTGCGGCACTTTTGGGCCGCACCATGAGATTGAAGAGCGGATCGCGCGGTTTTTGGGCGTGGAGGCGTCGTACACGTTTGTCAGCGCATGGACGGCGAACGAGGCGGTGTTCCCGACGCTGTGCGAGCCGCGGGACGCGATCGTCAGCGATGCGCTGAATCACGCGTGCATTATTGATGCGATCCGGCTGGCGAGCGTGATCAAGAAGGGGGTGTCGCGGTTTGTTTACAGAAATAACGACATGGCGGACCTGGAGGCGAAGTTGGAGGAGGCGAAAAAGGCGGTCGCCCCCGGCGGCGGCGTGATCTGGGTCGTGACCGATGGCGTGTTCTCGATGGAGGGGTCGATCGCGGATTTGTCGCGGATGCGGGCGCTGTGCGATCGGTATGGGGCGATGCTGATCGTCGATGATTCGCACGGCACGGGTGTGATGGGGAAGACGGGGCGCGGGACGCACGAGTATTACGAGATGCCGGGGAAGGCGGTGGACATTTTCACGGGGACGCTGGGCAAGGCGCTGGGCGGGGCGGCGGGCGGGTACGTCGCGGGGTCGCGGGAGGTGATTGACTTGTTGATCCAGCGCGGTCGGCCGACGTTGTTCAGCAATGCGCTGCCGGTGACGGTGGCGATGAGCGCGAGCAAGGCGATCGAGATTCTGGAGCGCGAGCCGGAGCGGGTGAAGAAGTTGCGGGACAACGTGGCGTACGCGCGGCAGACGATCCGTGCGGCGGGGTTCGACGTGCTGGAGTCACCCACCGCCATCTGCCCGATCATTGTTCACGAGACCGCGAAGGCGATCGCGATGAGCAAGCGGCTGCTGGAGATGGGGGTGTATGTGATCGGGTTCGGGTACCCGGTGGTGGCGGAGGGTCACGCGCGGCTGCGGGTGCAGGTCAGCGCGGCGCATGAGCGGGGGCATATTGATGGGTTGGTTGCGGCGCTCAGAAAACTTTAGTGATGGTCAAGGGAGCGGGGATTTTTCGGCTGTGTCGCCCATCCTGAGCGAGTCGATCTCTTCGTCGGTTGTCAGGAGTCGCGTTTGGCGAGCGAGCCTCGTCCACTTCTTGTCATTGCTCAGCGGGCTTTCCAGTGTGCCTCGGATTTCGCAGTGTGCCGGATGCGGGAAGTCGGAGCTCTCGACGAAAATCGCGTTCCAGCCAAGGTCGGTTACTTCCTTGACTCGGATCGGGCAGACGGCCCACCCAGACGGGTCCATGCCTTGCTTTCGGAGCATTTCCAGCACCTCGCGGGCAGATGTTCGGCTCAGCGCATAGCAAGAAATACCCACCTCACCCTTCCTTGGTTGGAGCGAAAGGCTCGTCGCACGGAACCCCCCATTGGGCCGTGGGACTCGGTGCGACGGGGAGTTTGGTTTCTCGGGCGGTATTCGCCGAAGGATGATTTCGTCGGGTCCGAGGGCTGGCGGTGGAGCCGTCTCCAAAATTGGGCGCCCGCCTTTCGAGAATCAGAGGCGCGTCAGTGGATCAAGGAAGGAGATTGCATCGCGCGACACGCCGCTCTCGACCTTCGCAGGGTTGCGCGGATCGAGATAGACGTATCGCATTTGACCATCGGGTAGTACCTCTACTTCAACGGAAGCGGTCTCGGTTTCCCACACGAAAGCGGCGTTGCCATCTCTGGAGAGCGTGACGATCGGCTCCGCGACACCATTGATGCGAGAGAAACTGCTCAGGAGAAAGGCTGCGGCTTTGATCGATTTGGCATTTGCGCCGGCTGCGCCATAGCTGTCCCAGTTCTCTTCGACCTCGGCCATCCGCTGAAGCCGGAGGATCGCCTTGCCGAACCAAGCGGCAGGACTTTGGTGAATCGCGAAGAGAGGTGGTGAGCCTGAAGTCGCCTTGATTGGCGAGCCCGGAAACCAGGTGGCTGCGGATGATTCATTCTCGGTTGCTGCTACGGTCATTTGATCCTTCCCCACCGATCAACTTGGGCCTCTTCGGTGGTAATCGCATTGAAGCCGTCCACAACCCATTCATGAGTTTGATCGAGAGCGTTCTCTTCGGACCTCGCTTCCGCGGAACTGCATCGAACGCGCGCTGTCATCTTGAGCAATAAGAACTCCGATGGGCTACGCGGTTCGAATCCTATCGCCGCCTCCGCGTAGAGCCTTCCGGCCTCGTTGGGCATGTCGTACACGCGATTGAATGAGGCAACCGAAGGGCCAGCAGCGAGCAGTTGAGATTCGCCCCAAGCAAGCCCTCGAAAAATACTCGGAAACAGATCGATTGCCTTCTCCCCCTCCATGGGGCGGATGTGATTGACGTATGTGATCTCGCAGAGATTCACGGAGGGATCCTCGATCCCCTCCTCGCGGCAGAACTCCCGGAACAACTGAAAGGCCTGAATGCACTCTGGTCGAGTCTCCGAGTACCTCGGATATTGGGCTTGACCAGATTCTCCTGGTGGCCTTCGCCAGTTGAAGGCGATCCTGTCTGGTTGAACTTGCAGCAAACGATCGCTTCGCGCCGGCTCCTGGTTGTGCAGAATCATCCGCTGTGGACCGGGCATTCCAAAGTTGATCGAGGGAATAAGGATCCTTGGCCTGGGAAAGTGTTCCCGAATGGGTGGGAGGCGTGGTGCCTCTTCCTGGTGTGGAAATCGCTCTCGGACTCGCGCGAAGAAAAGCCCATAGTGAACCGTCTGCAACCGACTCAGTTCATCAAACTGAATCGACAGCGCGGTTTCAACAAGCGGCGGGCGGGTGTAGTGGGATGCTTGAGTCACGGCGTTGTGAGTGATCGTATCGACCGTTTCTGATGGGCCACCTGATCCATGACGAAGCATACCGATCATACGCCAACCGACGGCTGCGGTTGCGTCTCATGCCGTTGCGTCGCGCGCGAACCCCCTTCCTTGCGGTCGGGGTTCCATGGCACAAGGGCTGAATCAAGCGGCCTTTGGGATGGCGAGTCGGGAGACCCATTGGCCGAGGTGGTTCATTTTTACGCCGTGGGCGGCGTAGTCGGTCATCCAGGAATGGCCGTCGATGCGATACTGGAAGTCGTGGTCGCCTGGGGTGACGGCGGCGTGGGCGATCCACCATCCTTCGCCGGCGTGGGCGAGCGGGACGGGGTGAGCGAACCAGCCGGTGAAGGTGCCGAGGATTTCGACGGAGGCGGCGTTGGGCGCGAAGACCTTGAACTCGAGTTCGCCGGATGGGAGTGCGGTGACCATGCTTCGATCTTTCATTGAGCCGAGGGGTGGACGGCGACCGCGCGGGTGGCGTTGCGATGGATCATCGGCGGGGCGGGCGCTGGACTTTGGGGCGGGGCGCGGGATGGCGCACGATCGGTGCGCTTCCACAGGGTTGTGGGTTGTCGGCTCGCTTGTGTGCGGTTGTTTTGTGGGTGGGTGCGCGTCGAAAGCGGTAGCGCCGGCAGCCGCCGAAGACGCCGGAAGACCGGCGGCATCGGTTTCGGCGGGCGCTACCGAGGTGAGGTTGGTGCGTTCGGCGGAGCCGGTGGTGTTTGTGCTGGCGGGGCGGGATGTGGTTATCCCGATCGTTCCGGAGGAGGCGGTGACGGGGGCATGGCGGCCGGCGGGTGAGCCGGAGGTTGCGTTTGTGACGGGTGAGCGCGTGGGGTCGGAGGTGTATTGGGTCAGCGGCGCGGCGCGCGAGGAGCCGATGACGTGGGGGTGGCTGCCGCCGACGGTTGAGTGGCGGGCGCTGACTCTCGGGGAAGTCGTGGCGGCGTATGAGGCGGGGCACGATCCGCAGGCGTCGCCTGGGTTCTGGGCGGTGCTGGTGCGGCTGTCCGCGCGGGCGTCGGGGCGTGAGTTGCGGTTGGATGGCCGGCCGATAAGGGTGCGGTGGCTGGCAGACCCGCCGGTGAAGACGGACGCGGGGCGCGGGCCGCAGCCGAGGGCGTCGGCGGAGTCGTTGCGAGCGCTCGGAGAGTTGTTGCGCGAAGAGGACGGCGATCCGCTGCGGCGGTGGCGCGTGCGGCTGATGCTGGACCGTTGGAGCGCGGAGAGGTTGTGGGTGGATCGGCCGTCGGGGGAGTTGGATTCGCGTGTGCTGGAAGCGCTGGCGTTGCAGAACGAATGGCGTTGGCGAGCGGCGCTGACGGCGCTGGGGCGGACGGGGCCCGACACGGCGGCGGATGTGCTTGCGCGGCTGACGGCGGTGGTGCTCTCGCCCGATGGGGTGCTGCTGCCGGCGTGGCCTCTGGATGATTCGGAGGCGGCGCGGCTGCGGGCGGTGCTGCTGCGCGCGGGCTCGGATGATGATGATCGGTTGAACGAGGCGCAGGCGTGGCTGGCGTCGCTCGCGCCCGCGGTGGCATGGGTGGTTGATGATGGAGTGGTGGTGGAGTCGGCGCGGCGGGTGCGGACGGCGGTGGCGGAGTTGACGGGGAAGCGTGCGCGGGTGAGCGTGACCCCTGAGGGCGCGACCGCCGAAGATTCGAGGATGGTGGAGGAACACGAGACGATCGTGGTGACGACGGAGGCGGCGGTGGGGGCGCGTGCGGTTGAGCCTATGAAGGTGCAGGCGGGCCGGTGGGGTGGGCGTGCGGCGTTTCGTGCGACGGCGCTCGGGGTTTCGCCGCCGGGGCTGACGATCGGGCCGCTGCTGCCGCAGTGGCGGATGGCGGGATGGCTGGGCGGGACGCCTGGGGAGGCGGATGCGGATTGGACGACGGCGGGGTTGTTGCACAAGTCGGAGTCGGGTGACGGGTGGGAGGTGTATGTGGAGTGTCGCGTGGCGGCGGGCGCGGAGAATCCGGGTGGTGATGTGGTTCGGGTGTATTGGGGCGCGGCGGGATCGGCGGAGCGTGTGATTGAAGTGCGCGCGGGGGTGGTGGGCGATCGTTGGTCGGCGACGGTGCCGCTGCCTGCGGAGGCGATCGGGGCTGACGGGACGGTTCGGTTGAGTATTGAGAGGGTGGACGCGCGCGGGGCGCGGTCGTCGTGGCCTCGGCCGGTGATGCCGGGGGAGGCGGAGCCGGCTCGGGCGCTGATTGATCTGAAGGGTTGGGGGGAGTTGGAGGGGGAGTGATACGGGTCCCACTTGATCCCCGCGCGAGGTCGTGATCGGCGTGTCGGCGACCGACGCCCCCTCCGCCCTCGAAGACTCGGGCACCTCCCCCGCTGGGAGCGGGGGAGGAGGCTCAGACACCGCGCGAGGAACAACTGGGATTCGTATGATGCGGCCCACACGGATTCCCGAACAAATCCGCGCTTGTTGCGATGGAGGCGCATTCACGGTGAACGTCGCACGATCCTGCCGCCCGCTCGCGCGGGCTTCGGAGAGTCATACGGATCACACATGATCCTCGGGCGTCGGGGAACGGGGCGTGGGCCGCGTCTGCTCGGGATGGCTTCGCGGCCGTGGATGGAGACGGTGGTTCTGTCGCCCCTCCGGGGCTTGGAAAAGAGGGGTTGTGTGGACTCTGAACCCCGGGTTGCGCTCGAAGACTCGCTTCACCCGGGGCTACTGGCTTGCGCCCCTCCGGGGCTGAAAGGCGTGGACAAAAAGCGGAATCCGTATCAGTGATCGGTGACGATCCACCACTTGGCGGTCCGGGGGTCGATTGTGCTTGGGCCTCCGGGGGCGATGAGGCGGAGTGTTGCGGTGGGGAAGGATTGTTCCTGCCGGTTGATGACGGCGGCGAGGCGCACGCCGTTGAGGGAGCGCTCGAAGGCGAAGACGTTGGGATCGCCGCTGTCGAGGTGGCGAGTGGAGCCGAAGCGGAGGACGGGGCCGAGGGTCGGGTCGGCGCGGAGTTGGAGCCAGCGGTCGCGGTCCTTGTGGAGGTCCGTGTCGGGGCGGTCGTCGGTGTCGTCGATCATGGGCGCGCCGGTGTAGAGGGACTGGAATGCGAGGCCGAGGGCGGCGCGGCGATCGTTCTCTCGCGTTGGTTTGTTGTCGTTGCGTGTCAACGGGTTTTGGTGGATGAGGTTGGTCTGGGGTGCGTCGTCGAAGTCTTTGTTGAGTTCGACTTCGAGGGCGCGTGCGGTCATGCCGGGGCGGGCGCCGAGCCAGTCGGCGAGGTGCTTTGCGAAGGGGCGGTGGGTCTGGGCGTCGAAGGTGTCGCCGGCGAGGTTGGGCGAGGCGTCGTCCTGGATGTCCGCGATGATGAGGGCATCGGGGTTGATGGACTTGACGAGGATGCGCCACTCGCGCCAGAAGGGGAGGCCGATGTCGAGGGGCGAGTCGAGTCTCCAGCCGTCGATGCCGTCGGCGGGGTTGCCGTCGGAGTCTGGGTCCATGAATCGTCGCGTGAGAGTGAAGAGGTGGTCTTTGACGGGCGGGGCGAGGTTGCCGTCGGGTTGTTGGCGGAACTTGGGGAAGGCGGGGTTGTTGCGCGACGATTCCCAGGATTTGAGTTTGCCGGTGTCGTCGAACTTGGCGAAGAACCAGTCTTTGTAGGGGCTTTGCGTGCCGTGCGTTTCGAGGTCGCGGAAGGCGAGGGAGTCTTTGCGGGTGTGGTCGAAGGCGGCATCGATGACGACGCGGAGGTTTGCTTTCCTGGCGGCCGGGAGGAAGTTGTCGAAGAAGGCGCGGTCGGGTGCGTCGGGCTGTTGTGCCGAGTGGGCGTCGAAGATTGTGCCGACGACGACGGCGGTGACTCCGAGTTCGCGCAGTGCGGCGAGCCTCTTGGTGATTTTCCGCAGCCCTTTGTCGGCGGAGAGATCGGGCTGAATCTGACACCACGCCGCGCCCATCGCCCACGGAGGCAGGTCGAGGGCCGGCTCGATGCTCGCGGAGTACGCCGGGGTGGTGAAGGTGTCCGAGCCGTCGGTGAGGGTGAAGGAATAGAGCGCCCGCGGCTCGCTCGTCATCACGCGTGCGGACCAGCGGTCGAAGCCGCCGACGTTGGTTTCGCGGGTCAATGGGACGATCTTTCGTTCGCGGCCGGTGCCTGAGGCGACCTCGATGGTCGTGGTGACGCTCGTTACGTCTCCCGGCAAGGTGGTGAGGCTGATGTCCGCGAGGCCCGGCGCGCGGGAGATGGGGGAGAAGTCGAGAGCGGAAGCGGGATCGTGGCGGAAGGCGGCGCGGTCGATGGCGTTGGGCTGTGGGGCGGGGAACTCCTTTGGTGCGGGTCCGACGAGGGCGACGCTGGCCGGCGTGCCGCCCGGTCCGAGCGCGGCGGTGCGTGCGGTGGGGTCGATTGCGTCGTTCGAGCCGTCGATGATGTATCGGTAGCGCTGCTGTCCGAGCGGGAGGTTGATGATGGTGAAGAAGGAGCCGTCGTTGCGCGAGGCGAGTTCGATGGCGCCGTGGCGGCCGGGGCGTGCCCAGCGGTTGAAATCCCCCGAAAGGTGGACGGTGTCGGCGGGTTCGGTGGGGGTGAAGGCGAAGATGCGCCAGTTGCCGGGCAGGAACATGAGGGGCAGGGCAGGGTCGCGCTGGGTGACGATCGAGCCGTCGCGCACTTCGACGGCGTAGGTTCCGGCGGGGATTCGGGAGTTTTCGGTGCGGACGATCTCGCCCTCGCCCGCGCTGACTTCGACGGCGAAGAGATCGGTGTCCTTGGCGAACGAGACGATGGTGCGGCGGACGCCGGGGGCGACGGGTTCGAGGGTGATGCCACGGATGTTGTTCCGATCGTCAGAGGTGGCGAAGCGGAGGACGGCCTCCGGTTCGACGTTGAGGCTGAAGTTTTTTTCGAGGATCTGGGCGGCGTCGGTGAGTTTGATGGTCAGCGTCATCGGCCCGGCACCGGAGAGGGTGAGGCGCACGCGCCGGCCGTAGCGGTCGAGCGATTGCATGGTGCCGAGGCGCTCGCTCGGCGCTTCGTAGGTGAGCATGGAGCGGTCCCATCGGTCGATGGTCAGGGTGCGCGAGAAGTCGAGGAGCACGGCTCGGCCTTCGACGGCGGGGCCGAACATGCGCGCGTCGAAGATGGTGCGGTCGGCCTTCAATGCGAGCCATGACCAGGTCCGCGCCTGGGGATTCAGCGTCAGGCGGTAGGTTCCGTCGCCGGGGATGCGGAGTGTGAGGTTTTCTCCCGTTTCGATGAGGGAGCCGGTGGCCGGCCCCTTGGCGAGCGCGCCCTTCGACCAGTCGCCGTCTTTGACGAACTTGAAGGTGCAGGTTCCGGCGACGAATGGGCGCTCGATGAGGAATCGTGTGCCGTCGTCGCCTTGAGGCGTCAGGGTCCAGTCTTCGTCGGCGGCGTTCCAGTTGTTGAAGGCGCCGGCGAGTCGCCAGGTTTCTTCGGCGCTGGCGCGGGTGGCAAAGGCCAGCGCGGCGCTGAGTGCAACGGACAAACAGAGAATGCGGCTGAACATTCGGGAGAGCATACGCATGAGCGAGCGGCCCGACGGGCGGGCTAGAAGCCCGCCCCACCGGGAATCAGGGCGGGCTGGAAGCCCGCCCCACTGTGCGCGGCGCGCGATCGGCGAGGGTTTGGAGCATTGATGATGTCACTCGGTCGGGATCGTGGCGGGCGTCGATGACCGCGTAGTGCTCGGGGTCGTTTTTTTCCTGTTGCAGGTAGCCGGCGCGGACTTTTCGGTGGAACTCGGCGCCTTTTTGTTCCATGCGGTCGTCGAACAGGGTGCCCTGTTCCGCGAGGCTTTTGGCGCGTGGGTAGGCGGGCGAGATCAGGCGCGACTTCGCAGTCTGCTCGTCGACGTCGAAGATGAGGACGAGGTCGGGCCAGCAGGAGGCGCCGGGGCACACCATCCGAGTCTTCGCGGACTCAGACTCGGCTTCTCCTGGTGAAGAGGATCGTGGGCCGCAGGCGGCCTCTGCGACGGCCCAGATTTCGTGCTCTGGTAGTCCGCCGGCGGCGCCCTGATACGCAAAGGTTGAGGAAACGAATCGGTCGGCGAGCACAAGTTCGCCCCGGGCGAGGGCGGGGCGGATGCGTTGCTCGACAAGTTGGGCTCGGCTGGCCATGTAGAGCATCATCTCGCAGCGGAGGGACATCTCGGTGTGGATGGGGTCGAGGAGGATGTTGCGGATGCGCTCGCCGACCTCGGTGCCGCCCGGCTCGCGGACCTCGCAGACGGTGAGGCCCGCGTCGCGCGAGTAGTCCATGAGGCGGCGGAACTGAGTGGATTTGCCGCTGCCGTCCGGGCCGTCGAAGACGAGGAATCGGCCTGCGTAGGCGCGGAGGAAGGATGTGTCGGCGGGTCCGTTCGGCACGGGGCGGATTGTAGTGAGGGGAGCGGGTTGCACTGTTGCGCTGGAGGACTCACGGTCAATCCTGACGGTTCAGGACGTAGTCGATGGCCAGCATGAGGGAGTCGGCGTCGAAGAGGTGGCGCGTGCTCAAATGCACGGTTGCGCTGGAACCCCGACCGCGAGGGAGGGGGTTCATGCCGGTTGCAACGGTGCGCGGCGGGGGCGTGGGGTTGACGGAGGGTTGCCGTGACGAACCCCCTTCCTTGCGGTCGGGGTTCCAGGGGTCAGCGTCAATCCTGACGGTTCAGGACGTAGTCGATCGCATCCAGAATGGAATCGGAGTCAAAGAGATGTCTGGTGCTGCCGTGGTGGGCCCAGAGGCGCTGGTCCGCGCCGGCGAGGTTGGCTTCGCGGAGGAGGCGCGTGGCGCGGGCCTTGAACTGGGCCATGACGGGTTCCGGCTCCATGCCGTCAGCGCGGACGACGACGTGGATGTGATTGGTGCGGACGTTGAGGGCGAGGATGGGCCAGCCTCGGAACTGCGCATGGTCCTCGACGGCATGGTGGACGACGGCGCGAGCGTCAAGCGTCATGACATTGGGCTGGTTTTTGAGTAGTGAGCGCTCGTGCGACTCGATGGCGCTGTTGCGAGGCAGCATCGGTGTGCCGTAGTCCGCGTATTTTTTGTCAACGCTCAGTCGCGGATCGCCGTGGAGCCATGTGCCGTAGGCGCGCCAGGAGATGAAGTAGGCGAGCGGTCGGCCCATGTGGGGGAGCGTAGCAGCATGATGCATGGCCATGGAAGTGAGGGGGTTCCTGGCGGTTGCAAGCGTGCGCGGCGGGGGCGTGGGGTTGACGGAGGATTGCGGTGACGAACCCCCTCCCTTGCGGTCCAGAGTGCAGGGTGTGAATGTGCGCTACAGCCCCACTTTCCGCGACCACTTCGGCCCCTGCGGCGTGTCGGTGACGAGGATGTTCAGCGCGTCGAGTTCCTTGCGGAGGCGGTCGGCTTCGGGCCAGTCCTTGGCGGCGCGGAGGAAGGAGGTGTCGGCGGGTTCGTGCGGCACGGGGCGGATTGTAGTGGGGAGCGCGGATCGCGCTGATGCTCTGGAACCCCGACCGCAAGGAAGGGGGTTCGTCACGGTTGCTCCGAGGCACCAATCGCTTCCGCTGCGCGCGGTTGCACCCGTGCGCGGCGGGGGCGGAGGGTTGGCGGCGGGTGGCCGTGACGAACCCCCTTCCTTGCGGTCGGGGTTCCAGTGCTCACCGTCAATCCTGACGATTCAGCACATAGTCGATCGCCAACATGAGGGAATCGGAGTCAAAGAGGTAGCGTGTGCTGCCGTGATAGGCCCAGAGCCTCTGTTCCGGCTCGGCGAGGCCGGCCTCGCGAAGAAGGCGCGTTGCGCGGGCCTTGAACTGGGCCATGACGGGCTCCGGCTCCATGCCGTCGGCGCGGACCACGACATGAACATGGCTCGTGCGAACGTTGAGAGCGAGGATGGGCCAGCCGCGGAACTGCGCGTGGCCCTTGACGGCGTCGTGGACCACGGCCCGAGCGTCGAGCGCCATGACGTTGGGCTTGTTTTTGAGCAGCGAGCGCTCGTGCGATTCGATTGCGCTGTTGCGGGGCAGCATGGGCGTGTTGAACTCGGCGTGCTTCTTGTCCACGCTGAGGCGCGGATTGCCGTGGAGCCAGGTGCCGTAGGCGCGCCAAGAGAGGAAGTAGGCAAGTGGTTTGCCCATGCTCCGCAGGGTAGCAATCTTGGAGAGCCGCTAGAACCCCGAACGCCAGTGAGGGGATTCCTGCCGGGGGCAACCGTGCGCGGCGGGGGACGTTGATTGTTGGGAGGCCCATGTGACGAACCCCCTCCCTTGCGGTCGGGGTTCCAGGGTGCAGGGCGTGTTGGTGCGTTACAGCCCCACCTTGCGCGACCACGTCGGCCCCTGCGGCGTGTCCGTGACGAGGATGCTCAGCGCGTCGAGTTCCTTGCGGAGGCGGTCGGCTTCGGGCCAGTTCTTTGATGTGCGGGCGGCGGTGCGGGCGGCGACGAGGGAGCCGATGCGGGCGTCCTCTTCGGAGCCAGACGCGCGAGCGAGGAAGGGCGCCTTGAGCGAGAGCACGCCGAGAACCCGGTCGAAGGTGTTGAGGAGGGCGGCATCTTCGGCGGTGGGGTCGGGGGTGGTGTTGATGAAGGTGTTGATGGCGGCGATGGCGCCGGCGACGTTGAGGTCGTCGTTGAGGGAGTCGGAAAAGGACTGGGCGGCGGCGGCCCGTGCCCCCTCCGTCACTCGAAGACTCGTGACACCTCCCCCGGTAGGACCGGGGGAGGAGGCTAGAAACCTGCGCCAGCGGTCGATGATGCGCTGGGAATCCTTGAGGCCTTGCTCCGTGAAGTTGGAGTTGCTCCGATAGTGCGTCTTGATGAGTTCGAGGCGGATGGCGGCGGGGTCGAAGCCTTTTTGCAGCAAGTCGCGGAGGGTGTAGAAGTTGCCCTTGCTCTTTGACATCTTGGTTCCCTCGACCATGAGGAATCGCGTGTGGAACCAGTGGCGGGCGAAGAAACTCGTGCCGTGGACGCAGCGGGATTGGGCGATCTCGCACTCGTGGTGGGGGAAGATGTTGTCCTCGCCCCCCGAGTGGAGGTCGATGACGGGGCCGAGCAACTGCTCGGCCATGACGGAGCATTCGATGTGCCAGCCGGGGTAGCCCTCCTTGAGCGCCGACGGTCTGCCGAGTTCTTTGGAGGGGTCCCAGCGCATGAGGTGGGTAGGGTCGGGCTTCCAGAGCATGAAGTCGGCGGGGTGTTTCTTGATCTGTTGTGTTGAGCCGGAGACTCGGCCGCCCGCGCCGGAGCGGATCTTGTCGAGGGTGTTGCCCGAGAGTCGGCCGTAGTCGGGGAAGGATTGCGTGTCGAAGTATGCGACGCTGTCCGGCGCGATGTAGGCGTGACCCTTTGCGATGAGCGACTCGATCATCTCGAGCATGGGCTTGATGTAGCGCGTGGGGCGCGGCATGAGCGATGGATCACGGTCGAAGTCGTCGATGATGCGGAGGCCGAGGGTTCGCGCGTCCTCGATGAACGCGGCGGCGTAAAAGTCTGCGATGGCGGCGGGGTTGGTGGGGTCGAGGGTGGCGTCGGCGGGGAGTTGGCCGGATTTTTTCTGTTCGAGGAGGCGCTTGCAGGCGATTTCCATGCGGTCTTCGCCGGTGCCGTCTTGCGCATCGCCGCCCGCGTCGGGGTCGGTCATGTGGCCGACGTCGGTGATGTTCATGATCTGGCGGACGGAGTAGCCGGCCGAGGCAGGCTGGTCTCCACGGCGACTCTTCGAGAAGCCTGCCCCACCAGCCATCATGCACAGGGGAGATTCGAGCCAGCGGCGGAGCAGGTCCGCGTTGAGGAACGAGCGGAAGTTTCCGATGTGCGCGTAGTCATAGACGGTCGGGCCGCAGGAGTAGAAAGTGACTTGGCCGGGGACGAGCGGGACGAAGGGATCGATGGTGTTGGTGAGTGTGTTGTAGAGGCGCAGGGACATTGAGGGAGACTATACGGGCGCGACGGCCCGCTCCCCGCCACGGCGGGTCTTCGACCTGACGGTCGGGGTTCGTTAATTAGGGGCAGGTCGTGCCGAAGTTGGCGAGTGTGGCGGTGATGTCGGCGAAGTTGACGGCGCCGTTGTGGTCGGCGTCGCCCGCGCCGTTCGGGCCGGGGTATGTGCTGCCCCAGTTGGCGAGCGTGGAGGTGATGTCGGCGAAGTTCACCACGCGGCTGCCGTCGGCGTCACCCGGGCACAAGGGCGGCGGGACGCTGTTCGGATCGGCGGGGTCGCTGCCGGCGTCGAGTTCGTCGCGGTCGAGGTAGCCGTCGGAGTCGCGGTCGATGCCGATGCGCGTCTGCGAGCCGGTGGGGACGACGGTCCAGGTGAGTTCGCTGCCGAGGGAGGCCAGGGTGCGGAGCGATGCGTCGCTGATGGTCTCGGTCTGTCGGTCGGACTGGTACATGCTCGCGCCCGTGTAGGCGTAGCCGCGCTGCAGGCCGGCGACGCGGCCCTTGACGACGAGCGAAACAACGCCGGAGTTGGCGACGGTGAGCATGTTGTTGAGAAGCGCGACCTGCGCGGCGGGGGCGGTGGCGATGCTGACGAGAGTTGACTGCACGCCGATGGCGGCGTGGGTGTCGGTGGGGAAGCACTGGAGGAAGGCCTCGATGTCGCGGCGCTGCTGGGTGCCGGTCGCACCGGGGGGGAACTGGAAGACGGGGGAGAGGAGGAAGTTGAAGAGGGTGTCGGTGCTGCCGTCGTGGATGAAGCCGAAGCCGCGGGTGTTGGTCTGGCTGGTCTTGAGGAAGCCGGTCTTTTCGTACATGTTGCGGAGTTGGGGGATCTTGATGCTCTGCGTCTGCTGAAGGAGGTTTGCGGATGTGAGTTGGCCGTTGGTTCCGGTGGGGAGGGTGTGGCACTGGACGCAGGTGACGACGCCGCCGTCGATACGCCCGTTGAGATAACGTTCCAAGCCGTTCGTCGGGTTGCCGCCGTTGGGGTGGGTTGTTTTGAGGGAGTTGTCGAAGTTGCGGTTGGGCTGGGGCGGGGTCTTGAGGGAGTTGACGAAGCCTTCGAGTTCGGTCATTTCCTGGGCGGTGAGTTGCACGTCGTCGCCGAGGAGGCCGACGAAGGCGGGGTTGAATGCGGCGAGGTTCTCGCGGTCGGCGCGCCAGTGGAGCGGGCCGGTGCCTGGGAGGCTGACCAGGGTCTGGGTGGCCATGGGGCCTTTCATGGGATGCCAGTTCTCGCATCCGCCCGCGCCGAAGTTGCAGACCTGGTTAAAGGTCTTCATTGCTCCCGACGGGTCGCCCAGGTCCCACGAAAGGGTGTCGGTGCGTGCGTCGATGTGGCAGGAGGCGCACGAGGCGTGGCCGAGGCCGGAAGTCGCGCGGGTGTCGTAGAGGCGCGGTCGGCCGGCGCGGACGGCGTCGGGGGTGGGGTCGAAGAAGGGGACGAAGCCGAGGTTGGTGTTGGAAGTGGTGTCGATGACGTCGAGGGAGCCCTCGAACTTGTTGAGGACGTAGAGGCGGGAGCGCGGCTCGTCGAGGGCGAGGCCGGTGGGGCCTTGGCCGACGTCGACGCGGGCGATGCGGGCGCCGGCGGGGTCGATGGCGATGACGGAGCCCGATCCCATGCCGGCGACGTAGCCGCGCGTGCCGGCGGCGTTCCAGACGATGGCGCGGGGATCGCCGAGGGATTCGTCGCGGGTGGCCTGCGGCGCGGTGCCGCTGGAGTAGGTGAGGTGCGGGTTGAGGTCGGTGATGGTTGTTGAGGCCGGGGTTGTGGAGGGGAAGGTGGCCATGTTCACGCGGAGGAATCGGCCCTTGACGATCGGCTCGAAACGGACCTGATTCGTGGCGTCGATGCCGACAATGGTGACGGTCCCGCCGGGGCGCACGGCGATGGCCATGTCAGCGTTCATCAGCCCGGTGGCGTAGGTGACGGCGAGGGTGTTCGCGTCGATGATGGCGGCGTCGCGGTCCACGAGGCCCCAGGTGACGGCGGGAGTCCAGTTGCCGTTGTTGTCGTCGAGCCATTGCGCGCCGGTCTTCTTCACGATGAGGCTGACAGCGGGCGGCGTGGGAAGCCCCCCGGCGATGGGGGGATTGAACATCGCGCCCGAGTTCGGCGGAGGATTGGCGTCGCCCGGGTAGGGGTTGAGGGCGGCGGTCGAAACCTGCTGCTGCGAGAGGATGGTGGTGTTGTTCCCGCTCTCGAAGATGGCGGCGAAGACGCGCGTGCCGTCGGTGGCGAGGGCGCGGGGGTCCTCCGCGCCGATGGCAACGGTCAGAGTGGGCAGCGATGGACTCGCGGCGTCGTAGACGCGGATGAGGTTTTCCTGCGAGACGGAGACGAAGGCGCGGCCCTGGGCGAAGACGACGTCGGCGGGCTCGTCGCCCGGAGTGAGTGTCTGCTTCACATTCAGCGCGGCAAGATCGACGATGCTGATCGAGTCGGAGATGTGGTTGACGACCCATGCCTCGGTGTTGGTGCGGGCGCGGACGGAGCAGGGGTCGAGGCCGACGGGGATCGACGCGGTGCGGACGGGGACGCCGGTGGTGACGTCGAAGACTTCGAGGCGGTTGTCGGCGGTGTTGACGACGAGGAGTCGCGTGCCGTCGGGGGTGAGGTCGATGGGGTGGACGTGGGGTGTTTCCCAGTTGACGAAGGGCTGGGCGAAGACAGGGGCGGTCAGCGCAAGGCAGGCTAAGAGTGCGAACGGGCGGCGCGGCATCGGATCGTCTCCCTTTCCCCGGCAGTCCCGCGACGGCCAGACCACGGCGGGCGTGGATCGTCGCGGGGTCTAGTATGCGCCTGTTTTGCCGGGCTGCAAGTGGAATTCGGGAGGCGTGGCGCAAGTAACTGTGTTTTCGACCGTCCCGGCGGGCCGGGACGGCTCGACGCGGACGCTCCGGAAATCGGGCGGTGTCTCAGTTTGAATGTGGCACGCAACGCCGTGAACTGAAGCCACTGTTTTCGTGCGATCCGCGTGCCCCTTCGGGGCACAAGAGGTTGAAAAAGCAGCCTTTTCCAGACCCGCGCCGAAGACGGCGGGGTCTGGCAACATGCGCGCGCCGCATTGCGGCGAAAACATCGGAGAATCCAGCGATTTTGTGAGTTTTCCTCCTGTTCGAGTTCACGGCGTTGGGTGGCACGGGCTTTCCAGCCCGTGTCGGCCCGCCCCACGGTCGCCGCGGCGACCGTGCCACATTCAAACTGAGACACCACCCGCCGATGCATTCAGGCGGGGCGCGCGGTGGCGCGAGCGGGCTCTTCGACCGCGGCTTCGGCCATGCTGTCGAGCTCGGCAGGCTCGACGCTCGTCGGCGCAATCGATTCGATGCGAACCTTGATGACGCGGGTCGGCTCGGCTTCGAGGACGAGGACTCGGATCGAACTGGTTTCAAAGGATTCGCCGGCGGTGGGGATGTGGCCGAGGTGTGAGAGGACGAAGCCGCCGACGGTGTCGTAGTCCTCTCCCTCGGGGATCCGGACCAGCATGGGTTCGAGGGCTTCGTTGGCGTCGAAGATTCTGGCGCGGGCGTCGAGTTCGGCGGCGTGCTCGTCGCGGTTGACCTCGATGATGGGGAGCGTTTCGTCGTTGACTTCGTACTCGTCCTGGATTTCGCCGACGATTTCCTCGAGGAGGTCCTCGAAGGTGACGAGGCCGGTGGTCCCGCCGTATTCGTCGAGGACGATGGCGAGGTGGACCTTTCTCATGCGGAGTTCGGTGAGGAGTTCGGTGAGGGGCTTGGTGGCCGGCACCCAGACGGGCCTTCGGAGGATGGGCTTGAGTCGGAACTTCGCGGGGTCGGTGCCGAGGCACTTGATGAGGTCTTTGGCGTAGAGGACGCCCGAGATGTGGTCGAGGTCGCCCTCGTAGACGGGGATGCGGCTGTGGCCCTTCTCCTCGATGAACTTCTGGATTTTTTCGAGGTTGTCGGTGAGTTCGAGGCCTTCGATCTGTGTGCGGGGCGTCATGATCTCTTCGACGGTGCGGTCCTTGAAGCCGACGATGGACTCGATCATGCCTCGTTCATTCTCGTCGAGTTGGCCGCCGCGTTCTCCCTCGGCGACGGCGGAGATGATCTCCTCCTGGAACTGCTCGTCCTTGGTGAGGTGCTCGGCTCCGACCAATCGTTTGACGGCGGTGTCGACGAATGAGATCGCGCGGAGAGGCCAGGCGAGGGCGTGGGCGAGCCGGAGGAGGGCGGCGAAGGCGCAGAGCAGTCGTTCGCCCGCGTGCTCGGCGATGCTCATGGGGAGGACGATGCCGAAGAAGTAGACGATGGCGCAGGCGAAGAGGCCGCCGGCGAGGAGCAGGGGCGGGCTGAGTTCGATGTGCGCGGCGGCGTCGGTTTGCACAACACGGAACACGCCGAAGAGCAGGACGGCGGAGACGGTGGTGGCAACATTGAGGATCGATCGGAGGAAGCCGGTGGCGAGGACGTGGCCCGGGACGTCCGCGAGGATGCCTTCGATGAGAACAGACCGGCCGCGTGCCTCGACGATCGCCTGGAGGCGCACGACGTTGTAATCCCGGAGCGCGTAGTGCAACGACGAGATCAGCGTTCCCAGCGGCGCGGCGACGAGCAAGGCCCAGAGCGCGGCGGCGGTCACGCGGCGGCTCCCCCGTGAGCGCTGGCGTCCCTGCGGTAGACCGGGCCGATGCCGACGGCGGTCAGGATCTCGTCTTCGAGTTCGTGCATGGCGGCGGCGGCGCGTTCGTCGTGGTCGTCGTGGCCCATGCAGTGAAGGAGGCCGTGGACCATGTAGAGGAGGAGTTCGCGCTCGACGGGGATGTGGGTCGAGGCGGCGTGGCGTTCGGCCTCGTCGAGACAGACCAAGAGGTCCACGTCGAGGAAGACGGCCGAGCCGGCGTCGTTGGGGTCGGAGAGGTCAAAGGTGATGACGTCGGTGGTGCCGGGGAGGCCGAGGTGTCTTTGGTGCGATTGCGCGACCTCGGCGTCGCCGGCGAGGCGGACGCGGCAGTCGCCGCCGACGCCCAAGTGATCGATGACCCGGCGGAGTTCGCGGTCGAGCCAGGCGACCAGTTCGCGTGGGAGTCGGCTTGTGCCGTCAATCAAGGTGATGGAGGCGTTGCGAGGGGGCGATGGCGCGGCCTTGGATCGCCGACCCTTGCGGGGGCGGCTTCCCGAGGTTTGGGAAGATTTCGTTGGGTCGGTGTCGGATCCTGCCATGGCGAGCTACCCCCAGAGTCGGATCATTGTAGGTCGGACGAGTCGGCGGCCCCAGCCGATTGAAATAGTATTTTGTTAGGGTTACAAACCACCGCATCCCGTCCGAATCTCGGAGAGATTCGGGCGGGATGCGTTGTACTGGTCTGTTGGATTTTCGATCAGGGCGGTCGGTTCAGCGACCGGGGGCCACCGGGACCGCAGTGAGAACCCGGCTTGGAGCGGACTTCGCCGCCTTGTTGGTGGATGATGGAACAGACGTGCGGATGACGGAACTGGCCTGAATGGGCGGCGTCGGAGACGCGGCCGGGGGCGCGGCTGGGGACGGAGGCGGATTGGCCTGGGTCAGGAAGTTGCGGATGATGTTCCCACCCCTGCCCGCAAAGAAGGCGTTGTATTCGTCCCGATCGGTCTGGTCCTGAATGTAGTCCCAGAAGATGACCGCCTGCGCGCCATTCAACCAAGGCTGGCGGAACATGGCCGGGAGGTCGAGGTCATTCAGCATCTGATCGGTGTACACATGGTTCATGTCGTGGTAGCGAATCCAGACGAGGGGAAAGATCGGTTTGGTCGGCGCGATCTGGCGTGTAAGGGCCATCTGCTGGCTAATCCGCGTGGTGTAATCCGAGAGATACCGTTGCCACGGGCCGGGAGTCTGGGTGTCCGGCACGCTGTAGTTGACGGCGTAGACCGGCGGGAAGAACGCATCGACGGCGTTGAAGATGGGGCGGAACTCCTCCTGCATGTTGGCGGGGTAGAAGACGTAGGGGAAGCCGTAGAAGCCCCACTTGGCATGGGGGCGCAGGGCCTTGCATTCCTGGATGGTGCGGACCATGAAGTCCATGCCCGCGGCCTCAAACTCCTCGTGGGCGCGCGCTTCGACCTGCGCCGTGCTCAGGGCCGGGAAGCGGGTCCGGACCCACGCGCGGGACAACGCCTTCATGGGATCGCGCACCCCCATTTCCCAGTTCGGGTGCCAGCCCTCGAAGTCGAGGATCGCCGTGCCGTCCCAGTTCACATCGGGGATGCGTGCGTCCAGGTCGCGTCGGACCTTGGCGAGGTGGGCGGGCCAGTTCGTTTTCTGGGGGATGCCTTCGTTTTCGGTGTAGTGCCGGCCGGTGGCCGGGTCGGTCCAGATGCGCGGGTACTTGCCGATGTGCTGTTCGTAGAAGATCTCGGACCGGCCGCGCTGGATGGGCAGGCCCGAGAAGTTGATGTTCGGTTCTTCGGCTCCGCTCACGCACCAATGGAGCGGGAAGTTGGCGGCCCCCTGGGGCGGTGCGGTCTGGGCGCTGGCCATCACGCCGCACGCCGCCAGGGTTCCGATCGCACAGGCTGTCATCAGGGTTCGTCGCATCATCAGCAATCCTCCGATAAAAGGATGAGGCAGGCCGGTTTCGCTCTCGACCTCGCGATTGAGGATGAGATACCGGCGTGGCGACGGCGAGTGATTGGCGAGAATCATTCTGGAATCCGGCGAGTCTGGGGCGGACGGGCAAGGGATGCGGGCGGGGCGGGTGAGCGCGCTTATGTTGCGCCGCGCAAAGAAAAGCCGGGGTTGGTGTTTGACAACGCCTCGCGCTAGTTCAGCCCCGCTTTTTTTCGGATCCAGGTAGTGACCAGTTCGAGCGCGGCTGGGCTGATGGTTTCCTCGATCAACCCGTATTCCGACAGCGCGCCGGTCTCGCAGGTTTGGAAGAGGTGGTTGAGCGCGGGCATCTCCTTGATGGTCGCATCGTTGTTGCCCGCCTCTTCAATCGCCGACCGGATGGCGGGAAGAGTGTCCTTCGGCGGAACCTGGAGGTCACGCTCGCCGAAGATCGCGAGGACCGGGACACGAAGGAGCCGCAACGATTCCGCGGGGTCAAAGGCGAGGAATGATCGGAACCATGGCGTCAGAATCGCGGGGTACTGCTGCCTGGCCTGCTGCATCGCGTCCTCGTCGGTGATCTCGGTGCCGTTGGCGTCCATCTGCGTCTTGATGAGTTCGGTCATCCGGCGGAGCCCCTCGTCGGCCGACGCGTTGGTCGTTACGGCGTCCATCGCGGCGCGGTGGGCGTCGAGCACCGCGGCGATCAGCGCGTCGTCCTTAATGCCCCCGCTTCGCATGATGGCGGCGGTCTGGATGCGGAGGAGTTCGCTCCCCTTGCAGGCGTAGCCCGCGAGCATGACGACGAATCGAACGTCGCCGGAAGTGGCGGCGACGAGCGGGGCGAGCGCGGCTCCCTCGCTGTGGCCCATAACGCCGAGGCGGCTTGGGTCGATGCCGGGCTGTGATTTCAGGAAGGCAACGCCGGCGGCGGCGTCCGAGGCAATGTCCTCCTCTTTGGCGAGCATGAGATTCCCCCCGGTGCCGCCGACGCCGCGGTCGTCGGTGCGCAGGACGGCGATGCCGCGACGGGTCAGGTAATCCGCCCAGACCAGGAAGGGTTTGTGCCCGAGAATGGTTTCGTCGCGGTCCTGCGCGCCGGAGCCGGTGATAAGCACGACGGCGGGATGCGGGCCTCCCTCGCGCGGGACGGTGAGCGTGCCGGCGATGGTCACGCCTCCCGTTTCATTTCTGAACTCGACCTGGCGCTCTTCATAGGGAAACGGCGGCTTCGGCGTCTGCGGACGTTTCAGGCCGGAGTGCTCGGCTTCCGCCGCGGTGATGCGGGTCATCTGAACCGGGAACTGCTGGCCGACCTGGCTCAATGTTCCCTCGGCTGTCTCGCCGTCGTCCGAGATCGTGAGGTCAAACTTTGCCCAGGCATTCTCCGCCGCGCCGGGCGGCGCGAGCGTGAACTTCAGGCTCCTGCCGTCGGTGGTTCCTTCGCGGAGAGCGAGGTCTTTTGCACCCTGCATGGGGATGCTGATGGTGCCGCCGCTGTCGCCCAGGGAGACTGTGAAATCGAGTTTCATCCCGCCGGGGAGTTCGATGGTCCCTTTCCAGTGCTGGGTCTCGGCGGTCGATGTCGCGTGTGGCGAGTCGGGTTGGGCCGAGATTACGGGCGAAGCCGCGAGGAGCAGCGCTGCGACGGTCAATCGAAAAAAGAAGGCAAAGCACGCGGGCATGGGTGGCTCCGTTCGAGTGGAGCCGAAGGGTACCCGGAGCGGGATTGGGTGATGAGGATTGGAGATGATCTTCGCGCGGGGCGGCATCCGACACTTCGCCTCCCGGCGCGCCGGGACTCAGTGTCGGCTTCTGGAACGCCCGGTTTTCTGATGGGGACCGTGTGGACTACGCAAGCCCGCTTTGTCGATCATCCGCCATGAGTCGGAGATGCTCCGCCAGGACTCGGACGGCCATCGTGGTCCGGCCGTGGACGCCGATTTTTCGGTAGAGGCGTTCGAGGTGGGTGTGGACGGTGTGGGCCGAGATGCCGAGGTCGTCCGCGATGGCGGCCTCCTTCTGGTCGTCGAAGACCGACTGCGCGATCTGGAGTTCGCGCGGCGAAAGGCGGAGCGAAAGACCCACGGCGGTCCACTGCGAGATGGTGAGCACTTCGCGGCCGCCGGGCGGGATTTTTCGCTGGGCGCGCGTTGCGGGCGCGGCTCCCTCGGGCCAGGGTTGGGTGAGAGAAAGGTGGGGCGAGAGAGGGACGAGGTCCGCCAGATTGGAGCGTGCGATGGTCATGACCCAGGGTGAAGCGACGGCCGGCGTCGGGACCGGCGCGGAATCTCAGGAATATTCACCACGGAGGCACGGAGGCACGGAGGCACGGAGAAGAACGAATGATCGGGTGATGGGGTGATGATGCTGATGGCGCGGGAGAACACCGTTCAATGCCAACCGCTTCATTACCCCATTACCCCATCACCCCATCACCCCATCACCCCATCACCCCATCACCCACTCACCCCGCCCTCCCCTTGTGCATCGGGATCGGCGATGGCTCCATGAACTGGGCATAGGCCTCCAGCGCCGCGCGGACTTGAACGTGGGCCAGACGATGGGTCTGGATGTACCGGCGTGCGGCGAGGCCGAGCGAGCGTGCGTCGGAAGGGGACGCCAGCAGGGAAGTGATGGCGCGGGCCCAGCCTTGCTCGCTGGGTTCCTCGACGAGCACCGCGATCGACGGATCGGTGGCGATGGAGACGAGTCGATCGGCGCGCGTGACGAGCGGGATGCCGGAGGCCATCGCTTCGAGGACGAGGCTCGCGTGCTCGCCCCGGCAGTCGGCCTGGATCAGCGCATCGACGCGGAGGACCAGTTGACGGCGCGATTCGATCTCCGACACGACGGAGAGGCGCGGCAGCAGGCCGAGCGCGCTCGCGTGACGCCAGACCTCGGGGTGTTTCTCGACGGCCCGCGCGTCGAGCAAGATTATCGGCGCGCTCGGGATCGCGGGCGTCCCAGCGAGAGCGGTCAGCAGATTGATGACCGACGCCGGCTCCTCGCCTGAGGAGAGGATGCAGACGGATTCGATGGGCGTTGGCTGCGTCCTGGAGATGGGCTCGATCGGCGGGACGTGGACTCCCCACCAGGCGGTGCGCACCGGCCAGCGGCGGGCGAGGCGCTCGACGGCGCTGCGCATGGCGTCGTCGGGGGCAAGCCAGACCCCCGAAGGCGAATCGTCCGACGCGGGAGCCGCGCGGCGTTCGGTGGCTTGCACCTGAGCGAGGGCCGAGCGGGACGTGACTTCGAGAACAAGATCGCCGCCGATCAACTCGGAGAGCGCGAGGGCGAGAGGCCACGATGCGTGCCCGAAGGCGTGGATGATGTCGATGGAGCGGCCGTCGTCGTCGGCCGCGAGGGCGGGGAGGTCGCCGAGCGCGCGCTCGACCGACTTCGCGGGCGAGAAGAGTCCGACGCGCCAGGCGGCGTCGGGATAGGCGAGGGCCGCGGCGAGGCCGGTGGTCGGCTCGATGGACGCTCCCTCCGGGGCGAGGCGGACGACGCGGCAGCCCTCATCGACGAGGCCGATCTCCAGCCGACGGAGCATCGCGTGCTCGCGGGTGGCGAAGGATCGGTCTGAGAGGAGAAGGAGGCGCATGGGCGATCTTACGCCGAAAGAGAGAGGCATTCACCGCAGAGGTGCAGAGGACGCAGAGAAGAAATGATTGAGTGGGGCGAAGGTGATGGAGCGTGTCGGTGCGATGAGTCTGTTCACGGATCGCAAGCCTGAAAGCAACGGGCAGCGCGCCACCCACGCCATCACTGAGCCATCCCCTCTCCCCCCGTCCTTTTCTTCTCTGCGTCCTCTGCGCCTCTGCGGTGAATGGCCTTCAGTTCTCGTCGTTCGTCGACTTCAGCGGCCGCGGCATGGCCGTCAGCACCTTGTCGATCAGGCCGTACTCGATCATCTCCTGATCGTCGAGCCACTTGTTGCGGTCGCAATCTTTCTCGACCTGCTCGAAGGTCTTGCCGGTGGCGTCCACATAGATGTTGTAGAGGCGGTCGCGGAGGCGGAGCATCTCTCGGGCCTCGATCTCGAGGTCGGTCGCCTGGCCCTCGAGTACGCCGCCGATGAGAGGCTGGTGCATGAGGTTGCGTGCGTTCCTGAGCGCGAAGCGCTTGCCCTTGGTCCCGGAGCAGGCGATGACGCTGCCCATGCTCGCGGCTTGCCCCACGATGTAGGTGCAGACCGGCGGCTGAATAAACTTCAGGGTGTCGACGATCGCCATCCCCGCCGTCACCGACCCGCCGGGCGAGTTGACGTAGACGTGGATATCGAGTTCGGCGTTATCGTTGGCGAGGAAGAGGAGTTGCGCGATGACGAGGTTGGCGGTGTCGTCGTCGATCCCGCCGCCGATGAAGAGGATGCGGTCCTTGAGGAGGCGCGAGTAGATGTCGTAGGCGCGTTCCCCGCGGCCGGTGTGCTCGATGACCATCGGGATGAGTTGGCTCATGGTTCTTTTCTCAGATATTCACCGCAGAGACGCAGAGGACGCGGAGTCGGAATCAAAGGCATTGAACACAGAGGAAGACAGAGGAAAACAGAGAAGACAAATCAGGGCAAAGAGGGGCTTTATCTCTGTATCAACACTCCGTTTTCCTTTGTCTTCCTCTGTGTTCAATGAATCTGTCTTCCTCTGCGCTCTCTGCGTCTCTGCGGTGATGGCCTTGTTTACTTCTTGGTCTCGGTGGGGATCAGGATCTCGTCGACAAGCCCGTACTCCTTGGCTTCACCGGCGTTGAAATACTTGTCGCGCTCGGAGTCCTGCTGGATCTGGTCGGCGGTCTGCCCCGTCTGTTTCGCGAAGATCTCGTTGAGGATTCGTTTGGACTTGATGATCTGCTCGGCCTGTATCTTGATGTCCGCGGCCTGCCCGTAGACCCCGCCGTAAGGCTGATGGATCATCACCTTGGAGTGGGGCAGCATGAACCGCTTGCCTTTTTCACCGGCCGCGAGGAGCAGCGCCGCGCCCGAGTACGCCCGGCCCACGCAGTAGGTGGCGACCTTTGACGACAGGAACCGCATGGTGTCAAAGACGCAGAGGGTGTCGTCCACGCCCCCGCCGGGGGAGTTGATGTAGAAGTTGATGTCCTGCCCCTTCTTCTGGCTTTCGAGATAGAGCATCTGCATGGTGATGCGGGCGGCGGACTGCTGGTTGATCTCGCCGAAGAGGAAGACGACGCGATTCTCCAGCAGGAGTTCGTCGATCGTCATCTCGCGGGTGCGCTGGTAGTTGATGGTCATGTGTTGTTCTCGGGCCTCCGGGGGGAGGGGCGCGGGCGGTCGGTGGTTGGAAGGGCTGACTCGGGCCGGGGGCCGCTTCCGGGGCTGATGATAGACGGGGGACGCCGGTTCTCAACCTGACAATCGGGTTTTCGGGGATTCGACTGCACCTCGCGGGGCGTTTCGTCGCACTGTCGGGGTCGCAACTTCGCGGCCTTTGACGCTCCGCGCGGCGAACCCTTAGCATCCGCGATTCCCCACCCCCCGGGCCTCGAGGCCCTGGGCTTGACAGGAGCAGCCCAGTGCCGACGGCCGTGATCAGTGACATCCATGGAAACGCCGCGGCCCTCCGCACCGTCCTCGGGGACATCGACCGCCGAAAGATCGACCGCATCATCTGCCTGGGCGACATCGTGGGCTACGGCCCGTCGCCTTTGGAGTGCGTGGACATGGTCGCGGAGCGGTGCGAGTGGTCCCTCATGGGCAACCACGACTTCGGCGTGCTGTACGAGCCGACGAACTTTAATCCGGGGGCCGAGGCGGCGGCGTACTGGACTCGCAACGCTTTCGACGCCGAGCCGGACGATGCGAAGCGCGCGAAGCGCTACGAGTTCCTGGGTCGGCTGCGGGTCCGCGTCGTCGATCAGCGCCCGGAGTGGAAGCGGCAGATCCTCGCGGTCCACGGCTCGCCCCGGAGGCCGATCAACGAGTACATCTTCCCCGACGATGTGCTGAACGCCACCGACAAGTTGAAGCAGATTTTCGCGCAGATCGACGACCTGGCGATCGTGGGGCACACGCATGTGCCGGGGGTCTTCACGAGCGAGCCGGATTTTTATCCCCCGGATGAGATCGGCGCGGGCGGCGTCTACAAGTTCCTCGACGGCGAGAAAGCGGTCATCAACGTGGGCAGCGTGGGCCAGCCGCGCGACCACGACCCGCGCGCGTCCTACGCCGTCCTGCATCCCGACCGCGTCGAGTTCGTCCGCATCGAATACCCGGTCGATGAGACGGCCAAGGCGATCAAGGCGATCCCCGAGTTGTCGGACTGGCTTGCGGATCGGTTGTACGAGGGGCGGTGAGAAGAAACTTCACCACGGAGGCACGGAGAAGGCCGGGGAAAAGAGTTGGCACGGATGACACGGATGAGAACAAGAGATGTCACGGATGAAGAATCAGCATTGGGATCGCGTTTTTTCAGCCTGCAAGGCTGGTCGTTCGTAGCCGGGGGTTAGCGAGTCTTCGAGCGTAACCCCCGGAAAAAACCGAAAAAAACCTCTTCACCCCGCGGGGGTGGTCGTTGATCCGCGTGCATTCCCACGACCACCCCTTCGGGGTGAAGAGGATTCTCATCGCTGTTTCCCGGGGGTGTCGAATCCCGGCGCGCCGGGACACCCCCGGCTACGAACGACCACCCCTGTGGGGTGAAATCACTTGCTCATCTCATCATCAAATCACCCCATTACTTCTTTGGTTTTTCTCTGTGTACTCTGCGCCTCTGCGGTGAATGCCTTTTCCGAGGCATCAGCGTCCCCGGACACTGATTCCGTGAAACCCTTAGCATGGCTCCCCTGCCGGGAATGCCCGGTGGAATCGCACGCGCTCTGACCGGAAATACACCACACCCGATGCCCGCCGAAAAGAACACACTGCTCCGGATCGTCGTCCCCCTCGTCATCGGCCTCGTCGGCTTCGGGATCGTCTTCGCGGGGTATCGCAACAGCGCCCGTCAGGCCGCCCCGCCGCCGCAACCCGCCGCGCAGACGCCGCCCGCCGCCTTGCCCGCGGCACCCGCGAAAGTAAAACAAACGAACGCCGAGGCGCCGAGCGATGCCGATGCTCAAGCGCAAGCCCCGCCCGACGCGCCCGTGCTGACCGCGCCGCCAGTGGGCGCTGAATCGCCGCCCATGTTGCGCGCGCGCGTGCAGCCGCTCCCGGCCGCCGCACCCGCATCAATCGGCGGCCTCGCCCCCAACGGCCTCGACCGCGCCCAGGTCTCGTTCACCCTCCTCGGCGCGGGCGTCGAGAAGATCACCATGGCCGACTACTTCGAGACCACCTCGAAGCAGTCCCCTCACTACGAAGTGCAGCAGCGCATGCAGGTGCCCGGCCCCGGCGGGGTCATGGAGAGCCTCACCTCCCTCGCCGCGCGGGCCGTGCTGATCGACGGCCAACTCGTCGATCTCTTCGGCTCGGGCACCGCCCCGCTCTGGCGCGAGAACGGCCCCGGCGCGTTCGAGGCGGAGATCGTGAACGAAAAAAACGAGCCGATCCTCCGCGTCAAGCGGCTCTACACCCTCCGCTCCGGCTCATTTCTTTTCGATGTCGAGCAACGCGCCGAGAACCTTTCGGGCAAGGAAATGCAGATCGAATGGGTGCAGTACGGCCCCATCGAACTCCACGAAGACGTCGGCGGCTACGGCCTCGACATGCGCCGCGTCCGCATCGGCCACCTGCTGAACCAGCAACGCGACCCCTCGCGGCAGATTGTCCAGCCAGACACGAAACTCCAAGGCCGCTCCACGGTCGTGGACCGCGTCGTGACAAATAGAGACGGCGAGGTCTGGCCCCGCCCCGCGGACTTTGTGGGCGCCGGCGAACTGGTCTGGCTGGCGCAGACGAGCCGCTATTTCGCCTTCGCGGTGATGCCGAGGTTTGAGCAGCAATCGGCGGCGGCGAACCTCGCCAACTCTCAGACAAGCCCGCTCGACAAGCCCTTCCGCCTCGGCGACGAGGTGTACGCGCTTGTGCGGGGCCAGGGCGGCGCCGCGGATTTCAGGTTGCTGTTGCAGATGACGAGCGTGCCCATCACGCTCGCGGCGGACGGCGCGGCGAAGTCCGCCGACCTTTCATTCTCCGCCTACGCCGGCCCGCTGGGGCGAAGCCAACTCGCCCCGTCGGCGGAACCGATCTTCGGCGCGCTCTCGCTGAGCGACATGGTCATCTACAACCTGGGCGGCATGTGCGCCTGGTGTACGTTCCAGCCGCTGGCGAAGGGGATGCTCGCGTTCCTCGCGTTCCTCCACGGCTACGTCGTCTGCGATTGGGCGATCGCGATCATGATCCTCGTGGTCTGCGTGCGCTCGGTCCTGCACCCGCTGACGCGCAAGAGCCAGATCAGCCTGGCCCGCTTCGGGAAGCAGATGCAGGCCATCGCCCCCAAGCAGCAGAAGGTCCGCGAGAAGTTCAAGGACGATCCCAAGCGCATGCAGGAAGAGATGGTGCGCCTGATGAAAGAGGAAAAGGTCAACTACGCCGGCGCGCTCGGCTGCCTGCCGATGTTCCTCCAGACCCCCATCTGGATCGCCCTCTACGCCATGCTCTATTTCTCCTTCGATCTCCGGCACGAGCCGGGGTTCTACGGCGTGTTCCAGATGATCGGCGGCTGGTCGTTCCTCAGCGACCTCTCCGGCGCGGACCACTTCATCGACTTCGGCCGAACCCTGGTCACGCTCCCGCTCTTCGGCGATGTGAAGGGGATCAACATCCTGCCGCTGGTCCTCGGCGTGGTCTTTTACATCCAGCAGAAATACCTGACGCCTCCGCCGACCTCCGCCATGAGCCCGGAGCAGGAGATGCAGATGAAGATGATGAAGTTCATGACCGTCTTCATGTTCCCGCTGCTGATGTACAACGCGCCCAGCGGCCTGGCGCTCTACTTCATCACCAACTCCACCCTCGGCATCCTGGAGAGCCGATGGATCCGGGCCCACATCACCGAACTGGACAAGCAGCCGCCGAAGGGGAACGAGCCGCTGGGGAGACGGAAAGTGGAAAACCTCGCGCCAAAGAAAGACCGAACCTAGCAGCCCGTTGAAAAACTCTTCCCCCCCGCGCAACCCCGAGACGGCTCGTCTGTAGAACTCTCCGCGGCGTGTACGGACCAAGTCACGGAGGACGACCATGGCGATGGGGCGAGGCGGGGGCGAGGCGGGGGTAAGC